>NZ_JAFMTR010000109.1 GCF_018682675.1 Sphingopyxis soli | reverse complement strand
GCCGGTCGCAGGACCGGCCGCCCCTTTTCGATTCGAACCGGTGGACAAGACCAGATGCTCGATTCCAGAACTGCCGACGCGCTGCGACAGGCCGTGGGTGCCGCCCGTTCCGGCGACGTCGCGCGGGCGAAACAGCTTGCCGAGGGCGCATTGTCCGACGGCGGCGACACGGCCGCGCTCAACGCCTTTCTCGGCATGCTGCAGGCGCGGTCGGGCGACCTTGCGGCGGCGGCGCGCCATCTGCAGGCGGCGCACGAAGCGCGCCCGACCGACACGACGATCGCGTGCAACCTGATCGCGGTGCTGATCGACAAGGGCGACCTTGCGGCGGCGCTGGCGGTGGCGACCGCCGACCTCGCCAGGACCGATCCGACCTTGCGCATCGCGCGCTATCGCGGCTTCGTCGCGCAGTCGCTCGAGGATTTCCCGACCGCGGTCGAGGCCTATGAGCATGTCGTCGCGGGCGAGCCCGGCGATTTCGAAAGCTGGAACAATCTCGGCAATGCGCGGTCGGCGACCGGCGACCTCGAGGGCAGCGTCACCGCGCTCGAAAAGGCGATGGCGCTCAACCCGCACGCCCCGCCGACGCGCCTGAACCTGGCCGTCGCGCTCCGCTCGGTCGGCCGCGCCGAAGAGGCCGAAGCGCTGCTGCGCCGGACGTCGGAGGAATTTCCCGACGACGCCCGCGCACTGCACGAGCTGTATGTGCAGTACAAGAAGGAGGGCAAGCAGGACGAGGCGATGGCGGCGATCGAAGCAGCAATTGTCCGCGACCCCGAAAATGCCAATCTCCAGCTGAAATACGGCGTCGAGTGCGGCTTTCTGAACTATGTCGAGCAAGCCGAGCAGGCGTTTCGCAAGGTGCTCGATCTCGACCCGACGGTGGTCGATGCCTATGTCGGGCTGACCGTCCAGTTCGAGCACAGCAACCGCGAGGAGGAGTTCGCGCCGCTGATTGCGCGCGCCGAGGCGCATGGCATCGACGAAGGCACACTTGCCTTCATGCGCGCGTTCGAACTTCGCCGTGCGAAGCGTTTCGACGAGGCGCTGGCCAGTCTCGCGCTGGTGCCGCCCGACCTTCAGCGCGAGCGCACGACGCATTTGCGCGGACAGATTCTCGACCGGCTCGGCCGCGTCGACGACGCTTTCGAGGCGTTCAGCGAGACGAACCGCCTGCATCAGGAATCGCAGACCAATCCGCTCGAACGCTCGGCCGAGCTTCGCGCGCAGGTGCGCGACGACCTCGCCCTCATGACCCCCGAATGGGCGGCAAGCTGGCCCGCTGTCGATGGCGCGCGCGAGCGGCCCGATCCGGTCTTCCTGCTCGGCTTCCCGCGCTCGGGGACCACCCTGCTCGACACCATCCTGATGGGGCATCCGGGCACCGTGGTGCTCGAGGAACAGCCGCCGCTGAACCTCACCGAAAAACATGTCGGCGGGACGGCCGCGATCCCGGGGCTCGACGCCGCTGCCGTGGCCGACGCACGGCGTTTCTATTGGGACGAAATCGCCAAAGTCGCGCCCGAGCCGGTCGCGCCGGGCAAGATGCTGATCGACAAGTCGCCGCTGTTCCTGACCAAGGCGGTGCTGATCCAGCGCCTGTTCCCGAACGCGCGCTTCATCCTCGCGCTCAGGCATCCGTGCGACGTGCTGCTGAGCTGCTTCATGAGCAATTTCCGGCTCAACAACGCAATGTCGAACTTTCTGCGCCTCGAGGATGCGGCCGAATTCTACGACCTCACTTTCTCGCACTGGGAGCGGGCGAACGCGCTGTTCCCGCTCAAGGTCCACACGATCGTCTATGAGCGGCTGGTCGAGGATGTCGGCGCCGAAGTGCGGCCGCTGTTCGACTTCCTGGGGCTTGAGTGGCGCGACGAGGTGCTCGACCATCAGGCGACCGCGAAGAAGCGCGGGCTGATCACCACCGCAAGCTATGCGCAGGTCGTCGAGCCGATCTACAAGCGCGCCGCCGGCCGGTGGCAGGGCTATCGCAAGCATCTCGAACCCATCTTGCCGGTCCTGCAGCCGTGGGTGGAGAAATTCGGGTACAGCCTGTGAGCGCCGAGCGCGCCGCGCTGGTCGCCGAAGCCGATCGCGCGCTCGCGGCACAGGATTTCGCGCGCGCGGCGGCGCTGCTTGAACAATCGCTCGCGATGGGCGAGGATTTTCCCGTGCTGCTCCGCCTCGCGGGAACGCACCGCGCGGCGGGACGTCCGCGCGTCGCGCTCGATGCGGTGCATCGCGCGCTGACGCTCGCGCCGCTCGACTTCACCGCGCTGATGATGCGCGCGAGCCTGCTCGACCGGATCGGCGATCCCGGCGCGGGCGAGGCGTGGGGACATGCGATCGCGCAGAAGCCCGCCGATGCCCTGCCGCCGCAACTCGCCGCCGTGCTGGCCGAGGGCGAGCGCAAACATGCGGCGTGGCTCGACGCGAAGGAGGCGCATTGGGCGGCGCGGACGGCGGAAGCCGAAAGCCGTGCCGATGCCGAGGAGCGTGCGCGGATCGCGCGCTTTCGCAGCAATGCGCTGCGCCGGACGCGCGTCCATCACAGCGAACCGACGCATTTCCATTTTCCGGGGCTTGCCGAGCGCGAATTCCACCCGCGCAGCCTGTTCCCCTGGCTCACCGAGATCGAGGCGGCGACCGATACGATCGCCGCCGAACTGGCAGCGGTGATGGCGGCCGAGCGCGCCGAGCTCGTCCCCTATGTCCAATATGCCGCGCACCAGCCGCTCGCGCAGTGGCGCGCGCTCAACCACAATCCCGACTGGACTGCGATCCACCTGTGGCGGAACGGCCGCCGCATCGAGGCGAACGCGCGCCACTGCCCGCGGACGATGGAACTGCTGCGGCTGATCGACCAGCCCGAAATCGCGGGGGCGTCGCCCAATGCGCTGTTTTCGCTGCTCGCGCCGGGCACCGCGATCCCGCCGCACGTCGGTTACAACAACACGCGCCTCGTCTGCCACCTGCCGCTCGTCGTGCCGGCGGGCTGCTGGTTCCGCGTCGGCGCCGAGACGCGCGACTGGGAGCGCGGGCAGGCGTTCGTCTTTGACGACACGATCGAGCATGAGGCGATGAACCCGAGCGAGCAGCTGCGCGTCGTCTTCATCTTCGACCTTTGGCATCCCGATCTCCGCCCCGCCGAGCGCGCGGCGGTCGCGGCGATGATCGGCAGCGCGCCCGACGCCGTACCGGAGAGCCTGTGAGCTTTGCCGCGCGGCTTGCCGCGGCGCGGCGCGGGCAGGCCGACGCCGACGACATCGCCGATCTTGCGCGGCTGGCGCTCGACGAGGGCGAGGAGGAACAGGCGTTGCCGCTCGTCCTTGCTGCCGCCTCGCGAGCCGATGCCGCGCGGCTGTGGCAATGGGCGGGGCTGTTGCAGCGCGGGCTCGACGCGCACGCCGATGCGATCGACAGTTTCGCCAAGGCGGCGCGCCTGGCGCCGGACGATGCGAGCATTGCGCACGGCCGCGCGCGGGTCGCCTTCGAGGCAGGGCTCGACGCGGTGTCGCTGTTCGAGGCGGCCGAGCGGCTGGGGCCGCCGAACGGCGACGTGCTGATCGGCCTTGCGGCGGCGCGCTGGGCGGCGGGGCAGGGCGAGGCGGCGGAGGCGGCGCTCGACGCGATCGTGGCGCAGGTGCCGCTGTGGCTGCAGGGGCATATGCAGCTCGCGCAGCTGCGCGCGCTGATGGGGCGGCGCGAGGCGGCGACCGCCTCGTTCGAACGCGCGCTGGTGCAGGAGCCGGCATCGCTGCCGCTGTGGCGCGGCCTCCTCGACCTGCATCTCCAGCGCGAGGACCATGCCGCGCAGGCCGAAGCGGTCGCGCGCGCGGTGGCGGCGGGCGTCGCCGAGGCCGATGTTGCCGACCACGCCGCGATCGCCGCCGCCGAGCTGGGGCAGGCCGATCGCGCCGACCGGCTGTTCGAGACGTTGCCGGGGGAGGCGATGCGGATCGCGACGCGGATATGGCGGGTCCGCCACCTGCTGCGCGGCGCGCGGTTCCCGCAAGCCGGACCGCTGGTCGACGCCGAGATCGAGGCGGGTGGTGCGCGGCGCGCGGCAATCTGGCCCTATGCGCTGCTGCTCTGGCGGCTGACCGACGATCCGAGGTACGCGTGGCTTGCGGGCGATCCCGGCCTCGTCCGGACCTTCGACCTTCGCGACCGGCTGCCGCCGCTCGACGCGCTGGCGGCGCACCTGCGGACGCTGCACGTCGCGCGGAGCGAATATCTCGACCAGTCGGTGCGCGGCGGGACGCAGACCGACGGTCCGCTGTTCAGCCGCATCGACCCGCTGACGCAGGCGCTCCGCGCCGCGGTGGTCGGGGCGATCGACGCCTATGTTGCCGCGCTGCCTGCGCCCGACCCTTCGCATCCCTTGCTCGGGGTCCGGCGCGACCGGCGGCGGCGCTTTGCCGGCAGCTGGTCGGTGCGGCTGCGCGGCGCCGGCTATCACGCCAATCATGTCCATCCGCAGGGGTGGATCAGTTCGGCGCTCTATGTCGCCCTGCCCGAAACGCGCCCCGGCGATGCGCCCGAGGCGGGCTGGCTGGCGTTGGGCGAGCCGCAGGCGGCGCTGGGACTCGACCTGCCGCCGACCCGGATGGTCGAGCCGGTCGCGGGACGGCTGGTGCTGTTTCCGTCGTGGATGTGGCACGGGACCAGGCCGTTCGTCGAAGGGGAACGGCTCACCGTCGCCTTCGACGTGGCGCCACCGCGCTGAAACGGTACGAAGAAGGGCACAGGCACCCGTCGCAAATGGCTTGGCCGGACGACAATCCGCGCATAAGCTGCGCGGCGGAACGATGAAGAAGGTTCAGCCCATGTCCTACGTTCGATCATTGTCGCTCTGTGCCGGGTTGCTCGGTGCTGCGCTCGCCATTCCCGCCACGGCCGGCGCCGCCGAATCGTCGACGACCGCCAGCAACGGCAAGAAGGCGCTCGACCCCAATGAGGTCGTTTGTCGCAAGCAAGAGGTGCTCGGCAGCCGCCTGAAGTCGGTTCGCGTCTGCCGGACGCGCGCGGAATGGGCCGATGCCCGCAACGAGACCCGCGGCGAAATCGAGCGCGTGCAGGTTCAGCGCGGCGCCATCGGCCAGTAAAAAAGGGCGCCCTTCCTCCCGGAAGGACGCCCTTTGCCTTATGCCGGGGTCAGTTTCAGCGCACCGTCGCCTTCGTCGACCCTGACGGTCGAGCCGTCGCGGACGTCGCCCTTCAGGATCAGGTCGGCGAGCGGGTCCTGCAGATATTTCTGCACCGCGCGCTTCAGCGGCCGTGCGCCATAGACGGGATCATAGCCGACCCGGCCGAGCCACGCGCGCGCGGCATCGGTGAGTTCGAGCGTGACCTTGCGCTCGTCGAGCAGCTTCTGCACGCGCGCGACCTGGATATCGACGATCCCGCCCATATGCTGCTGCGCGAGACGGTGGAACAGCACGATCTCGTCGAGCCGGTTCAGGAACTCGGGCCGGAAATGCGCGCGCACCACCTCCATGACGGCGGGCTCGGCCTGTTCGACCGGCGCGTCGTCGGGCAGCGCCGCGATCGCCTGGCTGCCGAGGTTAGAGGTCAGGATGATCAGCGTGTTGGTGAAGTCGACCGTGCGTCCCTGCCCGTCGGTCAGGCGCCCGTCGTCGAGCACCTGGAGCAGGATGTTGAACACGTCGCCATGCGCCTTTTCGACCTCGTCGAAGAGCACGACCTGATAGGGGCGGCGGCGCACGGCTTCGGTGAGTACCCCGCCTTCCTCATAGCCGACATAGCCGGGAGGGGCGCCGATCAGCCGCGACACGGCGTGCTTTTCCATGAACTCCGACATGTCGATGCGGACCATCGCATTGTCGTCGTCGAACAGGAAGCGCGCGAGCGCCTTGGTGAGCTCGGTCTTGCCGACGCCCGTCGGGCCGAGGAACAGGAATGAGCCGAGCGGCCGGTTCGGATCCTGCAGCCCGGCGCGCGCGCGGCGAACCGCAGTCGAGACGGCGCGCACCGCCTCGTCCTGGCCGATGACGCGCTTGCCCAGCGTCTCCTCCATGCCCAGCAGCTTTTCGCGTTCGCCCTCCATCATCCGGTCGACCGGGATGCCGGTCCAGCGGCTGACGACGGCGGCAATGTCGTCGGCGGTGACTTCCTCGCGCAGCATCGCGTTGCCCGCGACGGCCTGTGCCTCCTCGAGCTGCTTTTCGAGGCTGGGGATGGTGCCGTATGACAGTTCGCCTGCCTTCGCGAGGTCGCCGGCGCGCTGCGCCTGGTCGAGCGCCGAGCGGGCGGCGTCGAGCGCCTCCTTGATCTTCGCCTCGGCGTGGATCTTGTCCTTTTCGGCTTGCCATTTCTGCGTGAGCGCCGCCGACTGTTCTTCGAGGTTCGCGAGTTCGGCGCGCAGCTTGTCGAGCCGGTCCTTCGACGCGGCGTCGGTCTCCTTGCCGAGCGCGGCTTCCTCGATCTTCATCTGGATGATGCGGCGATCGAGATTTTCGATCTCCTCGGGTTTCGACTCGACCTCCATGCGTATGCGGCTGGCGGCCTCGTCCATCAGGTCGATCGCCTTGTCGGGCAGGAAACGGTCGGAGATGTAGCGGTTCGACAGCGTCGCGGCGGCGACGATCGCGCCGTCGGTGATCCGCACGCCGTGGTGCAGCTCGTATTTCTCCTTGAGCCCGCGCAGGATCGAGATCGAATCCTCGACCGTCGGCTCGCCGACGAACACCGGCTGGAAACGCCGCTGCAACGCCGGATCCTTCTCGACATATTTGCGATATTCGTCGAGCGTCGTCGCGCCGATGCAGTGGAGCTCGCCGCGCGCGAGTGCGGGCTTGAGCAGGTTCGATGCGTCCATCGCGCCGTCGGACTTGCCCGCGCCGACCAGCGTGTGCATCTCGTCGATGAACAGGATGATCTCGCCCTCGGCCGACTTCACTTCGTCGAGCACGCCCTTGAGGCGCTCCTCGAACTCGCCGCGATATTTGGCGCCGGCGATCAGCGCGCCCATGTCGAGCGCGAGCAGACGGCGGTCCTTGAGGCTGTCGGGGACGTCGCCGTTGGCGATCCGCAGCGCCAGTCCTTCGGCGATCGCCGTCTTGCCGACGCCGGGTTCGCCGATGAGGACCGGGTTGTTCTTGGTCCGGCGCGCAAGGATCTGGACGGTGCGGCGGATTTCCTCGTCGCGGCCGATCACCGGATCGAGCTTGCCGTCGCGCGCGACTTCGGTGAGGTCGCGCGCATACTTCTTCAGCGCTTCGAAACTGTCCTCGGCGCCCGCGCTGTCGGCGGTGCGGCCGCGGCGCAGTTCGTTGATGACATTGTTGAGCGCGTCGGCCTTCACGCCCGCATCGGCGAACGCCTTGCCGACCGGGGTCGACGGAGCCAGCACCATCGCCAGAAGCAACCGCTCGACGGTGACATAGCCGTCGCCGGCCTTGGCCGCGAGCTGTTCGGCCTGGTCGAGCAGGCGCACGGCGTCATTGTCGAGCCCCGGCGTCGCTTGCGCGCCCGAGCCCGAAACGGCGGGCACCTTGGCGAGCAGCGCGTCGATACCCTGCACCGCGCGCGGCACGTCGCCGCCGGCGCGCTGGATCAGGCCGGCGGCCATGCCTTCATTGTCTTCGAGCAGCGCCTTGGCGATATGCTCGGGACTGATCCGCTGGTGGTTCATGCGGATCGCAATCGTCTGCGCCGCCTGCAAAAAGCCCTTGGCGCGATCGGTGAATTTTTCGAGGTTCATGTGGAGTAAGCCCCTTTCTCGCCATCAAGATAGTGTTGCCATTTTGCAACACAAGGCCATGGCTTTTCGCGCCGTGAAATTTAGGCCATGAGATCGGCATCATCGATATCGAATGGAGCAGAAAAGCGGATGCGCAAAATTTTCGTCGGCGTCCTGGTCCTGTTCGTGGCGATCCTCGCCGGTCTTGCGCTTTGGGAGCCGCTGACGGCGCAGGCGCCGACCGCGCCGGCTTTCAAACCGACCGACGTGCAGATCGCGCGCGACAGATATGGCGTGCCGCACATCTTCGGAAAGACCGACGCCGACGTCGCCTATGGCGTCGCTTACGCCCACGCCGAGGATGATTTTTCGACCTTGCAGGAAGTGCTGGCGATGACGCGCGGGCGCGCCGCCGCGATGCTGGGCGAGGATGGCGCGAAGGTCGATTATGCCGCGGCGCTGCTCGATGTGCGGGCGACGACCGCGCGCGACTGGCCGCGGCTGCCGAAGGATGTGCAGGCGCTGTTCACCGCCTATGCTGCGGGGCTCAACCATTATGCGGACAAGCATCCCGACGAGGTGCGGCTGTCGGGGCTGTTCCCGGTGACCGGCGAAGACGTCGTCGCGGGCTTCGTGCTGCGATCGCCCTTTTTCTTCGGGCTCGATTCGGTGCTCGGCGGGCTGACCGGCGACAGGCCCATGGGCCGCGAGGGCGGGCCGTCGCTCGATGCGAAGGGCAAGCTGGTGCCGCGCGAGCTGACTCCGGTCGGTCGCGATCCCGAGGCCAATGGCTCGAACGGCATCGCGGTGGCGCCGTCGCGCGCCACCGACGGCGCGACGCGGCTCGTCTCCAACTCGCACCAGCCATGGACCGGCGGGGTCGCATGGTACGAGCTGGTCGTCCATAGCGGCGAGGGCTGGGATTTTGCGGGCGCCAACTTCCCCGGCTCGCCCTATCCCTTCCTCGGCCACAATAAATATCTCGGCTGGACCAACACGGTGAACCGGCCCGACCTCATCGACATCTACAAGCTGGTGCTCGACGACAGCGGCGAGAAATATCGCTACGACGGCAAATGGCTGCCGCTCGAGGAAAAGCGCATATGGCTGCGCGTCAAATATGGGCCGCTGGTGATCCCGGTGCCGCGGACGATCTATCGGTCGGTGCACGGGCCGGTGATCCGGAACGACAGGGGCGCCTTCGCGATCCGGTACGCGGGGATGGATCAGGCGAATATGGTCACCCAATATTACCGGCTGAACAAGGCGAAGAATTTCGCCGAGTGGCGCGCGGCGATGGCGGGGCAGGGTGTCCCCGCGACCAATTTCATCTACGCCGATGCGAAGGGCAATATCGGACTTTTCTACAACGCGATGTTCCCCGACCGGCCCGCCGGTTACAATTGGCGCGGCATATTGCCGGGCGACACCTCGGCCGACCTCTGGACGAAGACATTGCCGTTCGACCGCGTCCCCGCGCTCGTCAATCCGCGCTCGGGCTATGTGATGAACGCGAACAACACGCCGTGGGTCGCGGCGGGGCCGGGCGACGAGCTCGACGCCGCCGCCTTCTCGCCGCTGCTCGGGATCGAGGACGACATGACCAACCGCGCGACGCGGCTGATCACCCTGTTCGAGCAATCGGGCCGGATCGACGAGGCGCGGCTGAAGGCGATCAAGTATGACACCGCCTATGCGAAGACCGGCTACGCCAAGGCGTGGATGGACCGGTTGCTCGCGCTCGATACCAAGGGTGATCCGGCGCTGGCCGAGGCGCAGAGCCTGCTCCGCCAGTGGGACTGGAACCTCGACGGCAAGGGCAAGGGCGACGCGCTCGCGCTGATGGTGCTGCGCCCCGCCAACGGCAGCCATTATCAGCGCAAGCCCGACCCCGATCCGCGTCAGGTTCTGACCGAAACGGTGAACCACCTGCAGGAGCATTTTGCCGGACTCGATCCCAAGCTCGGCACCGTGCTGCGGCTACGGCATGGCGAGGGCGCGCATCGCATCGACCTGCCGCTCGACGGCGGCAACGATACGGTGCGCGCCTCGACCTTGTGGGATGTCGAACCCGACGGGCGGCTGAAGGTGCGCCACGGCGACAGCTTCATCATGTTCGTGACCTGGGATGCGGCGGGCAAGGTGCGGTCCGAATCGGTCCAGCCGTTCGGCGCCGCGACGACGCGGCCGGACAGTCCGCACTATAACGACCAGGCGAAGCTGTTCGTCCAGCACAAGCTCAAGCCGGTGCTGTTCGATCCGGCGGCGCTGAAAGCCAGCGGAGCGCGCTTCTATCGGCCTTGAAAGCCGCGAAGCACCGTCCTAAACCGCTGATACAGTGCCGTCCGGCACCCCGATCGCGCGTTCGCGCGGCCTTGCTTCAAGAGGAAGTTCATGCCCCGATTCCACCGTGCCGCCTTCGTCCTCGCCCTGTCGACCTCGCTCGTCGCCGCGGGCCCCGCGCTCGCCAAGGCGAAGGAGGCAAAGCCCGCACCCGTCGCCGACCTCGTGAAAGCGGTCGACATTCCGTACCAGAGCTTCACCCTCGACAACGGCCTGCGCGTCATCGTCCACGAGGATCGCAAGGCGCCTGTCGTTGCGGTGTCGGTCTGGTATCGCGTCGGGTCGAAGCACGAACCCGCGGGCAAGACGGGCTTCGCGCATCTGTTCGAGCATCTGATGTTCAACGGCTCGGAAAATGCGCCGGGCGATTTCTTCGAACCGCTGCAACAGGTCGGCGCGACCGACAGCAACGGCACGACCAGCTTCGACCGCACCAATTATTTCGAGACGGTGCCGACCGGCGCGCTCGACCGTGCGTTGTTCCTCGAAAGCGATCGCATGGGGCATTTGCTCGGCGCGGTGACGCAGGAAAAGCTCGATAACCAGCGCGGCGTCGTCCAGAACGAGAAAAGGCAGGGCGACAACAATCCCTATGGCCTGCTGCGCTACGAGATTTTCGAGAATCTCTTCCCCAAGGGGCATCCCTATCACCACAGCACGATCGGTTCGATGGCCGACCTCAATTCGGCAAGCCTGGCCGATGTGAAGAAGTGGTTCACCGACAATTACGGCCCGAACAACGCCGTGCTCGTCCTCGCGGGCGACGTCGATGTCGCCACTGCAAGGGCCAAAGTGCAGACATGGTTCGGCGATATCCCGCGCGGACCCGAGGTGAAGGCGCCGCCGGCGTCGGTGCCGACCCTGCCCGCCCCGCTGGCAAAGGAGGTCAAGGATCTGGTGCCGACCACGCGCATCTATCGCATGTGGGCGATCCCGGGACTTAACGATGCCGAGGCGGTGCCGCTGCAGATGGCGGCGGCGGTGCTCGGCGGACTGTCCTCGTCGCGGCTCGACAACGCGATGGTGCGCAAGGATCCTGTCGCGGTCAGCGTCGGCGCGGGCGCGCAAACCTATGAGGATGCGGGCATCTTGATCGTCCAGGCCGATGTGAAGCCCGGCGTCGATCCGAAGGTCGTCGGCGACAAGCTCGACGCCGAGATCGCGAAATTCCTCGAAACCGGGCCGACCGCCGACGAATTGCAGCGCGCCGCGGCGAGCTATCTCGGCGGGACGATCTCGGGGCTCGAATCGGTCGGCGGTTTTGGCGGCAAGGCGGTGACGCTGGCCGAAGGCGCGCTCTATTCGAACGATCCCGCCTATTACAAGGTCGAGCTCGACCGGCTCGCCAAGGCGACCCCCGAGCAGACGATGGCGGTCGCGCGCAAATGGATGTCGCGTCCGGCCTTCTCGCTCACCTACACCCCCGGCGAACGCACCGAGGGCGGCGAGAATCGGGGCGGCGCGGTGACGGCGGGCAAGGTCAGCGCGGTCGCGCCCGACCGCTACTGGAACCCCGAACTCGGCGATGTGGGTCCGGCGGCTTCGTTCGCCGACCGCTCGCAGCTTCCGGCCGTCGCCGACCTGAAAGCGCTCGACTTTCCGGCGATCGAGCGCGCGAAGCTCAAGAACGGGATCGAAGTCGTCTTCGCGCGCCGCGCGACGGTGCCGACGGTCCAGGTCGCGGTCAGCTTCGATGCGGGTTATGCCGCCGATCCGCACGATGCGCTCGGCACCCAGTCGCTGATGCTCAGCCTGATGGACGAGGGCACGACGAGCCGCGATTCGATCACCTTTGCCGAAGCGAAGGAGCGCCTCGGCGCGCAGATCGACGGAACCGCGACCGCCGACGAGACGGTGTTCAGCCTGTTCGCGCTGAAGCCCAATCTCAGCGCCTCGCTCGGCCTGCTTGCCGACTATATCCGCAATCCGGCTTTCGATGCGCAGGAACTCGAGCGGGTGCGCGCGCAGCAGCTCAATCGCCTCAAGGCCGAACTCAACAATCCCAACGCGATCGCCAGCCGCGTGCTGATGCCGGTGCTGTACGGCGCCGATCATCCCTATGGCATTCCGCCGTCGGGGCTGGGCACGACGAGTGCGGTGACCGCGGCGACGCGCGACCAGCTCGCGGCCTTCCATGCGGCATGGATCCGCCCCGACAATGCGCGCATCTTCGTCGTCGGCGACACCACGCTGAAAGAGGTAACGAAGCAGCTCGATGCCGCCTTCGGCAACTGGAAGGCGCCGGCGGCGACCGCGAAGGGCGCCAAGCATTTCGAAACGCCGGTGCCGACGCCGAAGCCGCGCATCCTGCTCTTCGACCGGCCGAAGTCGCCGCAGTCGGTGATCATGGCGGGCAAGGTGCTGACCGTGAAGGGTAGCGACGAGATCGAACCGCTGCGCGCTGCGAACGATATCTTCGGCGGCAATTTCCTGTCGCGTTTCAACATGAACCTGCGCGAGACCAGGGGCTGGTCCTATGGCGTGCGCTCGCGCATCTCGAACGACAGCGACCGTTTGACCTGGGTCGCGGTGGCGCCGGTGCAGGCCGACCGCACCGGCGATTCGATCAGGGAGTTCCAGAGCGACATCCAGGCCTATCTCGGCGACAAGGGCACGACGCAGGAGGAACTGGAGCGGACGGTGAACGGCAGCGTCCGCGAACTGCCCGGCAGCTTCGAAACCTCGGGCGACGTGCTCGGCGGGATTCGCCAGATCGTGAAGTTCGGCCGCCCCGACGATTATTACGAGAAGCTGCCCGCGACCTATGAGGCGATGACGACCGCGGAAATCGACGCCGCGGCGCGCAAGGCGCTCAGCACCGGCGATCTCGTCTATGTCGTCGTCGGCGACGCGGCCGTGGTCAAACCGCAGCTTGACGGGCTGGGCCTGCCGGTGGAAATAGCGACACCCGCTAACTAACATCAGTTTCAGTAGGAGAGAGTCTATGTCCGGTGTCGATGGCAGCTATGATTGCGTAACCAAGTCGCCGATGGGCGACCAGAAGTCGGTTTTCACCGTGAAGAGCGACGGCGACAGCTTCACCGGCCAGAACGCCGGCGCGATGGGTTCGCTCGATGTCGAGAATGGCAAGGTCGACGGCAACAAGCTGACCTGGACCATGAACATGAAGGTGCCGATGCCGATGACGCTCGAATGCGAAGCGACGATCGACGGCGACGCGCTGACCGGCACGATCAAGGCCGGTGCGTTCGGCTCGATGGCGATGACCGGCACGCGTCAGGCCTGATTTTCGGGTCGTCCGGAAACGGAAAGGGCCGTCCCGGATGGGGCGGCCCTTTTGCTTTGCATAGCTTTTCCTCGGTCGGGGGCTATCCAAAGCGGCATCGGAGGCGCATAGCGCCGCTGCAATGCACAAAATGACCGAATCCTCCCAGCGGTCCCGCATGCCCGGCGACCGCGAAATGGTGTTCATGATGGCGATGGTGATGGCGCTCAACGCGCTCGCCATCGATTCGATGCTGCCCGCGCTTCCGGCGATCGGCGAGGGGCTGGGCGTCGTGACGCCGAACGACCGGCAATATGTCATTTCGACCTATCTCTTCGGCATCGGCGCGGGTTCGCTGGTCTATGGGCCATTGTCGGACCGCTTCGGGCGCAAGGGCGTGCTCGTCCCCGCGCTCTTCGCCTATGTTGCCTTCTCGATCGGCTGCGGGCTCGCGACGAGCTTTCCGATCCTGCTCGCGCTGCGCTTCGGCCACGGCCTCGTCAGCGCCGCGCTCGGCGTGATCGTCGTCGCGGTCATCCGCGACCTTTTCTCGGGCGACGCGATGGCGAAGCGGCTGTCGATGATCTTCCTCGTCTTCATGATTGTCCCGGCGATCGCCCCGACGATGGGTGCGGGCATAACCCTCTTCGCGAGCTGGCGCGCAATCTTCATCGTGCTCGCGGTGATGGGCGTCGTGATGATCCTGTGGCTGCGTCGCCTGCCCGAGACGCTTCGAGCGGAGGACGTCCGTCCGCTCGATCTCAGGACGATGATCGCGGGCTGGGCGACGGTGACGCGGCACCGCCGCGCCGCCGGCTATATGATCGCGTCGGGCATGATGCAGGGCGCGCTCTACGGCTATCTCAACAGCAGCGAGCAGATCATCGCCGATATCTTCGATGCGCGCAGCTGGTTCCCGCTGGTCTTCGCTTGCGTCGCGCTCGGCATCGCGACCGCCAATTTCTCGAACGCCGCGATCGTCGAGCGCTTCGGGGCGCGGCGCGTCTCGCAAAGCGCGACATTCGCCTTCATGGCGACCTCGATCGTCCAGATCGGCGTCGCGTTGAGCGGCGCCGAGACGCTGTGGATGTTCACCGTGCTGATGATGGTCAACGTCGGGCTGATCGGCTTCATCGGCAGCAATTTCGGATCGATCGCGATGGAGGACTTCGGCCATATGGCCGGGGTGGCGTCGTCGTATCAGAGCTTTGCCAAGACCTTGCTCGCGGCGGCGGTCGGCGCGCTGATCGGACAGCAATATGATGGCACGACCCTGCCGCTCGCCTATGCCTTCCTGATTTCGGGTGCGGTCGGGCTGACGCTCGTCTTCTGGGCCGAGCGCGGCAAGCTGTTCACGCGGCCGGGAACCGCGCCCAAGACGCCTTTCTGAAGGCGCAAAAGAAAGGGGGCCGAAGCCCCCTTTCCCTTACTCGATGGTTCCTCAGGCGACCGGCGGGACCGGTTGCGGCGGCGCGTCGGGGTCCTCTTCGTGGACCTCGTCGACATGGCCGAGCCCGACATGGCTGCGCGAGCGGCTGTAGCCGAAATAGACGAGCAGCCCGACCGCCGCCCAGATCAGGAAGAGGATGATGCTCTTGTGATCGAGGCTGACAAACAGATAGACGCAACCGAGGATTGCGATCGGCGCGGTGATCCACACCAGCGGCGTGCGGAAGGGCCGGTGGCGGTTCGGCTCGGTCCTGCGGATCACCATCACTGCGATCGACACGGCGGCAAAGGCGAAGAGCGTCCCCGAGTTCGAGATGTTCGCGAGCTGCCCCACCGGGAAGAAGGCGGCGAACAGCGCGACCG
Organism: Sphingopyxis soli; assembly: GCF_018682675.1. GTDB lineage: Bacteria > Pseudomonadota > Alphaproteobacteria > Sphingomonadales > Sphingomonadaceae > Sphingopyxis > Sphingopyxis soli. The sequence goes on along the minus strand of NZ_JAFMTR010000109.1, from coordinate 71,877 downwards.
CGATGCCGGTGATGATCGTGATGACGTGCGGCGTGTTGAACTTCGGGTGGATTTTCGAGAAAGCTGCCGGAAGCAGGCCGTCGCGGCTCATCACGAAGAAGATGCGGGTCTGGCCGAACATCATCATCAGGATAACCGATGGCAGCGCGAGACCCGCGGCGAGGCCGAGCAGATTGCCGATCTGCGGCCAGCCGATTTCGCGCAGTGTGAAGGCCAGCGCTTCCTTCGAGCAGACGACATCCTTGAACCCTTCGGCGGCGCGCGTTGCGCACTGTGCGGCGAGTTCGCGGCTGCCGGGATCGAGGACTGCCCCCGCTGCGCCGGTCACCGGCTGCGAGCTGAGGCCCGGCGCGCCGATCACGCCAGCGGCGACGAGCAGATAGAAGATGGTGCAGATCGCGAGGCTGCCGATCAGGCCGATCGGCATGTTGCGCTGGGGATTCTTGGTTTCCTCGGCCGCGGTCGAGACCGCATCGAAACCCACATAGGCGAAGAAGATCGACGCTGCCGCCATCGAGATGCCGATGAAGCCGGTCGGTGCGAAGGGCGAGAATTGCTCGCTGTTCATGACCGGAACCGCCAGGACGATGAAGACGGTGAGCGCGGTGACCTTGATCGCGACGAGGATCGCGTTGACGGTTGCGCTTTCCTTGGTGCCGATGACGAGCAGCCAGGTCACGAGCCCGGCGATGAACATCGCGGGCAGGTTGATCGCGCCGCCGTCGAACGGCCCCGCGACAAGGGTGTCGGGTATGTCGATGCTCAGAAGATTCTCAAGCAAACCAACAACATATCCGGACCAGCCGACCGAAACCGCACCCGCGGCGACCGCATATTCGAGGATCAGCGCCCAGCCGACCATCCATGCGATCAACTCGCCCATCACGGCGTAGCTATAGGTGTAGGCCGAACCCGAGACGGGCACCATCGCCGCCATTTCGGCATAGCAGAGCGCCGCGAAGGCGCAGACGACGCCGGCGATGATGAAGCTGATCATCATGCCCGGACCCGCTTTCTGGGCGGCCTCGGCGGTCAGCACGAAGATGCCGGTGCCGATGACGGCGCCGATACCGAGCATGGTGAGCTGGAAGGCACCGAGCGATCGGTGCAGCGACTTTTTCTCGGCGGTGGCCAAGATGGCGTCGAGCGATTTGACGCGACCAAATATCATCCAAAATTCCCCTTTGGGGCCCGGAACGGGCCTTCTCCTGGCGGCGCAGACTAAAGGCTCTGCGCGTCAGCGCAACTTAATTTCAGGCGTGTGACAGGGGCTTCGTCGCAGTTCAGCGCACCGTGAAGCGGACGCGGTCGATCGGCTTGCCGCCCGGATCGACGAGGGTCAGCATATGGATGCCGGGGCGCGGCAATATCTGCTGCCCGCCGTCGGCGTCGCCGAGCACGCGCTTGTCGAGGATCAGCCGGTAGCCGGGAACGTCGCCGCTGACGATCACCGCAAGGCGCTGGCGGTCGATCGGGATGTCGGGATCGAGAGCATAGACGCTGCCGCTGACCGGGCTGGTGATGCGCGGGCGGCGCGCAGCCTGCGGCGCGGCCGCCATTTCGCTCTGCGCAGTGCCGGTCAGGAAATATTCGCGGCGCGGCGGCTCGCGGGTGCCGGGCAGGCTGATCCGGCGCGCCTCGACGCCTTCGGGCATCTTCGGCGGCTTGCCGGGGTTGCCCGCGTGGAGCGCCATCATCACGTCGCGCCAGACGGGCGCGGCGCCCGAGGTGCCCGAGACGGCGCGCATCGAATCGCCCTCGAGATTGCCGACCCAGACCGCGACGGTGTAGCGGTCGGTGAAGCCGACGCACCAGTTGTCGCGCATGCCCTTCGATGTGCCGGTCTTCGCCGCCGCCCAGAAGGGCAGGCGGAGCGCGCTGTCGGCGCCGAAGGCGTCGGCGCGCGCCGACGCATCGGCGAGGATGTCGCCGACGATGAAGGCGGCGGCGGGCCGGACGATCTGGCGCGGCTCGCCGGCCGGTTCGCCCTTGCGGAAATGCACCGGGGTCCAGCGGCCCTGATTGGCGAGGGTGCGAAAGGCATTGGCCTGTTCGACCAGCGAGACCTCGGCGGATCCGAGCGCAAGGCTGAAGCCGTAATATTCGCCGTCCTCGACAAGGCTGTGATAGCCCAAGACCCACAGGCGGTCGCGGAACTCCTGGACATCGTCGATGACGAGCGCACGCACGGCGGGGACGTTGAGCGACGAAGCGAGCGCATGGCGAACGCTGACCGGCCCCTTGAAGCTGTGATCGTAATTCCTGGGGACATAGAGCCCCGAAGCGGTGTCGAGCTGGACCGGGCTGTCGTCGAGGATCGAGGCAGCGGTCAGCCAGCCATGTTCGATTACCTGCGCATAGAGATGCGGCTTCAAGGTCGAGCCCGCCTGCCGCGGCGCGTTGGCGCCGTCGACCTCAGCCGCGGTCGATTTGAGCCCGACGCCGCCGACATAGGCGAGCACCTCGCCGGTCGCATTGTCGAGCACGACGACCGCGCCGTCGCGGACACGGGTTGCGCCGAGCCCCGCGAGCTGGCGGCGCAGCGCGACGATCGCTGCGGTCTGGATGCGGCGGTCGATCGTCGTCGTGACGCGCTTGCCGGGCTTGTCGAGCATGCGCGTCGCGAGGTGCGGGGCGAGGCCGGGATCGAAACGGGTCGCGCGCTCGCCCGATACGAGCGTCGCGGCGGCGGCGTCGATCGCGGTGCAGTCGGCCGCCTTCGCGATGCGGCAGGCGCGCTTGCCAAGCATCTCGGCGCTCGCGGCGGGGTTGGGGAGGAGGCCGGCGAAGAGCGCTGCGTCGGTGCGGTTCATCTCGGCGGGGGTTTTGCCGAACAGGCTCTGCGCGCCGGCGCCGATGCCCTGTGCCTCGCCGCGCAGCGGCAGGAGATTGAAATAGGCCTCGAGCATCTGCTCGTGCGTCCACTCGCCCGCGAGCGCTTGCGCGGCGCGCATCTGGCGGATCTTGGCGAGCCAGCCGCGCTGGCCGGGCTGCGCGAGCTCGGGGGCGAGGAAGGCGGCGAGCTGCATCGGCAAGGTCGAGGCGCCGCGCGAGCGGCCGCCGGTCCAGCGCGCTTTCGTGGCGCTGGCGATCGCGAGCCAGTCGACCCCGCCGTGCGACCAGAAGCGATGGTCCTCGGCTGCAACAACCGTGTTGCGGACATCGGGGCTGATGTCTTTCAGCGGCACCCACGCGAGGCGGCGGCGCTCGAAATCGACGCGCTCGCTGTCGAGGAGCCGGCCGTCGCGGTCGTAGAGCCAGGCTTCGCTGGGCTTCCAGCCGGCGCGCACCGTTTCGTAGGCGGGCATGGTTGGCGGGCGGGTGAGGAGGTGGGCGGCGGTGGCGAGGATGAGCGCGGCGAGGGCGAGCCAGGCAAGAATGTCCTTCCAGCGGCGTTTGGCGGGCATGGATTGGCAGCCTAAGCAATCCTCCCCGTGCCACAGGCATGGGGAGGGGGACCATCCGCAGGATGGTGGAGGGGCTGCGACGGCAGTGCCAAGGCCCCTCCGTCAGCGCTTCGCGCCGCCACCTCCCCATCGCTGCGCGACAGGGAGGATGTATTAGCCCGCGACGGCATCACTCCGCCGAAGCCGCCACCGTCACCGGCGCGTTCGGCCACTGGCCGCGGATGGCGGGCGAGTACATCGCCTCGACGCGCGTCGGGGGCAGGGTGAATTTGCCCGAGCCGTTCAACCGGACGACATATTCGACCGCGTGGGTGCCCGCGGGCATCCAGCCATAATAGCCGCGCCAGCTATCCTTGCCGCGTTCGACGTAGGAGGGCTGCCAGTTTGACCCGCCCGCCTGCGCGCCGAGCATCTCCGACTGGCCGCCGAGGTTGCCGACGATCGTCGCGCCGGGCGGGACCGGATCGTTGATCACGACCCAGGTGCGGCCCGCGGCGGCGATGACCTCGATCCGCACCTTGATCACGTCGCCGCGCGTCAGCCGGTCCTTGTTGGCGGCCTTCACGAGGCTGACCGAGCGCTTGATGCGGTAGCCGGCGTTGAGCGGTTCCTTGAGCGGCACCGCGGCCTTGACGCTGACCGTCGCCCATGGCGCGCCGGTGCCCTGATGCTGGAGGCTCATCGTCGCGGCGTTGAGCGCGATGCGGAGCGGCGAGGGCGTCTCGGCCGGAAGCGGCCAGCTTTGCGAGGCGCTATTGCCCGCAAGGCTGATGTTGGTGACCCCGGTGATCGCACTCGCCGGGTAGAGCTCCGCGAAGCGGCGGACGGTGACCGCGCCCCAGGCGTTCGCCGGGGTGGTGTCCCAATGGCCCTTTCGCTGGCGCTGGGCGACCCCGACCATCAGCTTGCCCGCGTCATCCTCCCAGCCCTTGCGGCCGAGCACGGCTTCGAGCGCCTTGATCGCCATTTCGTCGCCGCTCGTCATCATCCACCACGGCGCATTGCCGTCGTCGACGAGGTCGAGGCGCGTGCCTTCATAGACGAGCCGCTTGCGCAGCTCGGCCTCCGCCGCGACGCGCAGCGCCGCGGCGCCCCGGACCCCCGGGGTGCGCTCGATCGCGACGAGCCAGTCGGCGAGCGTGCCGGTCGCCATGTCGATCGGCTTGGTATCGATCGATGCGACGAGCGCGGGGGTCGAGGCATTGTTGCGCGCGAGCGCCGCGAGCGCGGCGATGCGGATCGGGCGCAGGTCGTATGGGCCATAGCCCTTGCGGGTCAGGCGTCCTTCGACGACCGCCTGCAGCGCCTTCACCATCTTCGCCTTCGAGGCGTCGGGGATGGCGAAGCCGTTCGCGGCGGTGATCGACATGACATAGGCGGTCAGCTCGATCGAGCCGTCCATCCGCTCGTTCGGCCAATAGCGGAGCAGGCCATCCTTATCGAGATAGGTCGGCATCGCCCCCGCCAGCGCCTGCCAGCGGCCGAGATCGCCAAGCGCGATCGCGCGCGAGGTCGACTGTTCGAAGCAATTGTACGGATAGATCGCCATATAGTCGCGCACGCCCGAGAGCGGCGGCGCGAGCGTGCCCGCGAGCGCGACGTCGACATAGCCGCCGGGCAGCGCGCCCGCTGGGATCGCGATCGGCAGCGTCGTGTTGGGACCGACGCGGAACAGGCTGGCGGCCCAGGTCTCGACCGGGATCGCCGGCTCGACGAGCTGATCGAAGACGAGGCGGTCGCGCGCCTTGCCGTCCTTCGACACCGCATCGACGGTCCACTGGATCGGTCCGGTGGCCTCGGGTGCGGTCACCTGCCAGCTGACCGGCACCGCGCCGCCCGCGGGGATCGTCACGGTGAGCGGCGGCGCGGTCGCGACGGCGGGCGACAGCGCGGGGGTCGCGGTGACCGTCATCGGCTTGTCGGTGCCGTTGCGGAGCGTGAAGCGCGCGTCGAAGACGTCGCCGGTGCGGACCAGTTCGGGCAGCCCGGCATAGACGCCGAGATCCTGTACGGTGCGCACGCTCGTCTCGCCGGTGCCGAAATATTGCGAGCCGTCGGTCGCGATCGCGACGAGGCGGAAGCCCGAGAGATTGTCGGACATCGGCACATCGACCGTGGCGCGGCCCTTGCCGTCGAGCGGGACATGCCCCTGCCACAGCAGAACGGGGCGGAAGTCCTCGCGGGTCAGCCCCGAAAGGTCGCCGCCGCCGCCGCCGCCGGGTTCGAGCGCCTTGCGGCCGTAGTGGCGTTTGCCGACGACCTGCATCTGCGCGGTCGAGGTGAGGACGTCGAGCGTACGCTCGCCCATCATCGCGTCGATCAGCTTCCAGCTTTCGTTCGGCGCGAGCTGGAGCAGCGCCTCGTCGACCGCGACGAAGGCGACATCGGCGCCGCTGGCTGGCTTGCCCGAAGGATTTTTCACCTCGATCCCGACCTTGGCGGTCTCGCGGATCGCGTATTTTTCCTTGTCGGCCTTCACCTTGACGCCGAGCTGATGGCCTTCCCAACCGACCTTGATCTTCGCGATGCCGAGGCGGTAGCTCGGCTTGGCGAGATCGACGAGCGCGGTGGGCGGCGCGCCCTCGCTATTTTCGATCTTGAAGCCGACCGCGCGTTTCATCTGGCGGAACCAGCTTTCGTTGCCGGTGACGCGGCCGCGCACCGCCATCACCGAGACGTAGACGTCGGGCGCGTAAGTCGCGGGCAGCTTGACCTGCACGACGGGGTTGGTGCCCTTCAGCGGGACGACAAAGCTGGAGAGCACGCCCTCGCGCTCGACGGTGACGAGAGCGGTCGCTTCGCGGAACGGCATGCGGACCTGGAAGCGCGCGGTGTCGCCCGCGGCATAGCGCGGTTTTTCGGCGATCACGTCCATGCGGTCGCCATTGTCGCCGCCGAACCACCAGTCGTCGTCGCCCGCGAGCCAGACCGAGCGCACCGCGCGCGCCTCGTTGCCGTCGGCGTCGACTGTCGTCGCGACGACGGTGACTTCGCCCGAGACGCCGGGTGCCATCGCGCAGCGCGCGCGGCCGAGCTTGTCGGTCGTCGCGCTGCACGTCGCGTCGAGCCTGGTCGTGCGCATCTGGTTGTCATAGGCGTAGAAGCCCCCGATCAGGCGGCGCCGCGCGGTGATGATTTCGCGATTGTAGAGCGCGACCTGGACGCGCTGGCCCGCGATCGGGCGGCCGCCCAAGTCGAGCGCGACGAAGTTGAGGCGCAGATCCTTGTCGCGCATCAGCCAGCCGTCCGTCTTGACGCCGAGGCGCACCGCCGACGGGAAGAGCATGACACGGCGGCTCGACGTCAGCGTCTCGCCGTTCGCGTCCTCATAATCCATCTCGACCGCCATCTGCGTCGGCTGGGTGATCGGCTGGTCGACCGCGATGCTGGTCGTCGCGCTGCCATTGGCGTCGAGCTTGAGCGGAACCGAGCGCGCGAGCGGCAGGTCGGCTGCGGGTTCCTCGCCGCTGTCGTCGAGCTGGATCACGCCTTCCCTGACCGGCTGGCCGTCGAAGTCCCAGTCCTGATAATCCTCGGGCGCGTTCCAGCTGGCACGGAAATTGGTGCGGATCTCGACCGGCAGGTTTGGCGCGGGGCCTCCCGAGAGATAGCCGACGAAGAAGGACAGCGGCACCGCCGTCGGACGCACCGGGGGCTCCTTCGGCCCCGTCACCGTCGCCTTCATCGTCGGCAGGCGATATTCGTCGACCCGGACCGTCTGGGCCGACCAGATCGTCTTGTCCTCGCCCTTCTTGTCCTTGGTGACGAAGACGAGCTCATAATCGCCCATCGGCGCGGTCGCGGGGACGTTCCATGTCGTCTCGCCGCTGCCGTTCGCGTCGATGGCGAACGGCATTTCAAACTCGGTGTCCGAGCCGCGATGGACGAGGCGGAGCTTGCCCGCGAGCGGCTTCGGCGTCGAAAAGCCGGTGCCGACCTGACGGCGGAGGATATGCTTCATGTGCACCGTTTCGCCCGCCTTGACGAGCGCGCGGTCGAAGAGCGTGTGCAGGATGTCGTCGCGCTCCGACCAGCCATAGGGCAGGTCGAAGTCATAGGGACGGATGCCGTTGCCCCAGTCGGTTAGCGTGAAGCTGAAATCGTCGCCCGAGCGCGCGCTGACCATCAGCGCGTGGCCGTCGCTGCTCGCGGGATCGGGGTCTTCCTCGCAGCTCGAATAGGTTTCGGGTTCGGGCAGGCCGTTCGGGAAGGCGAGGCGGCCGGCCTTGTCGGCGGTGCCGCGCGCGAGCAGGCGGCCGGTACAGCTGTCGGTGACGCGGATTTCGGCGCCCGCCACGGGCAGGCCGGTGTCGAGCGCGGTCACCCACGCGAGCGAGCTCTCGCGGCCCCATTTGAAATGCACAGCCATGTTGGTGACGAGCGCCGCGGTCGTGACATAGCGCGTCGCCTTGCGGCCGAGCAGCACCGCGCCGAGCTCGGGGCTGGCGATCTCGACGACGTGGAAGCCCTTTTCGGCCAAGGGGATGCCGACGACCTCGAACTCCTTGCCGCCGGCGGCGGGCGAAAGCTGCATGTCGCGGCGTTCGCCGCCCGCGGGAGCGTCCTCGAACACCGATTTGGTGCCGGTGTAGTTGACGGTGACATCCTCGCCATTCGCGTTCTTTTCCTCGCGATAGTCGGTGTCGTCGGCGTCGGCGACGCGCTTCAGCCAGCGCGCGATCGCGGCATCGTCGTCGCCGACCTTCAGCGTCGTCGCGGGCATTTTCAGATTCCTGCTGACCATCGACGCCTCGACCCCGCGCACGGTGACGGGCAGGACGCCGCCTTCCGATGCCTCGAGGATGCCGAACTCGGCGGCGAATTTGACCAGCGGCGGGGCGCGGTCGATGTGGAATTTCAGGGGGAAATTCGACTGGTTCTGCAGGCGCCGGCCGCTCTGGTCGGTGATGTCGGCGGGCAGGACGAGCGTCGCATCGACATTCTGCGACAGCGGGCCCGAGAAATGGACGCGCTCGAGATATTTGTCGTTCTTGTCGTCGTCGTCGACCTTCGCCGTGTAGCTCTTGCCGTCGGCGGTCCTCAGCGTCGCGGCGAGCGCGGTCTCGCGCAGCACCGGCGCGGCGAAAACCACGTTGACGTCCTTCAGCGGGTTGCAGCCCGCCTGCGGATTGACACGGCTACACGACATTTTGGCGGTGAAGGCGGGGCGCACGTCATGGTCGAAACGCTGGTCGCGGCCGGCGGTGCGGCTCGGCACCCCGGCCTGCGAAATGCGGGCGTCCCAGACGAGCGCCATCTCGCGCCCCGGCGGCAGCGGGCGCCGGCATTTGACCGGAACGACGCGGTCGAGCAGCGCATCGCGGTCGCCGCCCGCGGCGGGCAGGCGCAGCGGCAGGCCCGCGTCATAAGCGAAGGATTGCGCCGACCAGTCGCTGCCCAGACCTTCGAGGATTTGCACCGCGGTGTCGCGCGGCAGCACGTCGACGGGAATTTTCTCGCCGATGCCGTCGACCGCGCAATAGGCGAAGCGGCCGACCGAGGCGCGATCGGCGGCGACGTTGGTCGCGACGAGGAAGATCTGGTCCTCCTCGATCCCGTCGTACATTCCCCCCGCCAGCACCGCGCGTGCCGAAGGACCGCCGGTGTCGATCTCGAACCGGCTGTTGCCGACGACGCTCACGCCGCGCGCGGTGGTGAGGCCGGAGCGGAGATCGACGTGGCAGCTGACGCCGCCGGGAAGCGATTTTTCGAATTCGAGTACCCAGGTGCGCGTGTCGACCCAGCGGCTCGTTGCATCGACCTTGCAGTCATGGGTCGCGGGCGCCCTGGCGCGCGGGTCGCCGAGCGCGACCATGTCCTCCGAAAAGCGCAGGGTGAAGCGGCTTATGGTGCCGTCGCCGGTGCCCGACGACCCCGGCGTCGCGAGGGTGACCTGCGGGACGGTGTCCCCGCCCGCAGCGGCGAGCGCGAGACCGAGAGGGACGATGAGGGCCAGCTTGACCTTACCGGCACAGCTCTTCGCCAGCGCCCGCCATCCGTGCCGCATTACCCTGTCTCCCCGGTCTGACCCAAAATGCTATCCTGCTGGAAACGGGGGCTTGAGTCCACCCGTCGCCGCGCATCGCGCACGGTTAACCGCAGGCGGCCAATGCGCTGTGACGGCGGTCATAGACAGATTCGAAAATTGGCGAGTTTGGGACCCGGCGCTCCCCGATATTCGTCGTCCCGGATCAAGTCCGGAACGACGAGGGTGGAACTATATGTGCCCGCTCACCTTGCGAGCATCGGTCCGAGGGGCTTGCCGGCGAAAATATGGACGTGGAGGTGCGGCACCTCCTGATGGCTGTCGAGGCCGACATTGGCGAGCAGGCGATAGCCGGGTGCGACGAGCCCCTGATCGCGTGCGACCTTGCCGACCGCACGGACGAAGCCCGCGATTTCGGCGTCGCTGCCGCGCTCCGAAAAATCGTCCCAGCTGACGTAAGAGCCCTTGGGGATCACGAGGATATGCAACGGCGCCTGCGGATTGATATCGTGGAAGGCGAGCGCGAACTCGTCCTCATAGACGGTCTTCGACGGCAATTCGCCGCGCAGGATGCGCGCGAAGACATTGTTGTCGTCATAGGGAAGCGTCGCGTCGATCGGCATGGAAGGCTCCTATTGGGGACGGCTGGCTTTTTCGGCGTGGCCCGAGATGCCGTGGCGGCGCGCCAGTTCGGCGGCGACGGCGTCCCAGCCGAGGCCGCGGTCGGCGAGCAGGATGGTGAGGTGGAAGACCAGATCGGCCGCTTCGCCGGTCAGCGCGGCATCGTCCTCGGTGAGCGCGGCGATGACGGTTTCGGTCGCTTCCTCGCCAAGCTTCTGCGCGATCTTGCCGCGGCCTTTGGCGGCGAGGCTCGCGACATAGGAGGTGCCCCCGTCGCCCGCGGCGAGCCGGTCTTTCACGACCGTTTCGAGCCGCGCCAATGCTTCGCCGATCGCCATGTCAAATCCCTTGCCCGTTAATAAGCCGTTTGCCCTGAGCTTGTCGAAGGGCCGTTCTTTCCTTGCGATGTCGCAAGAAGAACGGTGCTTTGACAAGCTCGGCACAAGCGGGGAGGGGGTAGCTTGCCAATAGCGGCTGGACAAGCCGCGATCCCTCTGGTGAAGCGCGGGCATGGCCGAGGTCAAACTGCATCCCGACTGGCTCGCCCGCATCGGCAGCGAGTTCGAGCAGCCCTATATGGCTGCGCTCAAGGCGTTCCTTGCCGAGGAGCGCGCCAAAGGCAAGACGATCTATCCGCGGCCGCGCGACTGGTTCGCCGCGCTCGACGCGACGGCGCCGCAGGATGTGCGCGTCGTGATATTGGGACAGGACCCCTATCACGGGCCGGGGCAGGCGCACGGGCTTTGCTTCTCGGTCCAGCCCGGCGTCCGCACCCCGCCGAGCCTCGTCAATATCTATAAGGAAATGAAGGCCGACCTCGGCATTCCGCCCGCCTCGCACGGCTATCTTAAGCATTGGGCCGAGCAGGGCGTGCTCCTCCTCAACAATTGCCTGACGGTCGAGGCGGGGATGGCGGCGTCGCATCAGGGCAGGGGGTGGGAGACATTCACCGACGCCGCGGTCGCTGCGGTTGCGGCCGATCCGGCGCCCAAGGTCTTCATCCTGTGGGGCAGCCATGCGCAGAAGAAGGCGGCGAATGTGCCGGGACTCGGCGCGGGCAGCCCGCACCTGATCCTGCGCGCGCCGCACCCCTCGCCGCTGTCGGCGCATAACGGTTTCTTCGGATCGAAGCCCTTCAGCCAGGCGAATGCTTTCCTGGAGATGTACGGGCGCGGGGCGATCGACTGGCGCCTCCCGGACAATCCCGAGGCATGAGTATATTGGCCGACCCGGTAACGCTCGCGGCGCTCGTCGTGGCGGTGATCCTGCTCGGCATGGCGAAGGGCGGGCTCGCCGGCGTCGGTGCGCTCGCGACGCCGCTCGCGGCGCTCGTCCTGCCGCCCGCGACCGCGGCGGCGGTGCTGCTGCCGATCCTGATCGTGCAGGACGTGATCAGCGTCTGGTCGTTCCGCAAGACATGGGACGGCTGGATCATCGGCTGGATGCTCCCCGGCGCGGCGGCCGGCATCTTCGCGGGCTGGTTCTATGCCGAGCGCGTGAACGAAGCGCAGCTGATGGCGGCGTTGGGCGCGATCACGCTCGCCTTCGGGCTCTACCGGCTGTGGATCGAACGCGGCGGACGCGTCGTCGCCGCCTCGACGTCACCGGGCTGGGTCGGGACGATCTTCGGCGCGTTCATGGGGCTGACCAGCCAGATCGCGCACGCCGGCGGACCGCCGTTCCAGATGTGGGTGACCCCGCGCAAGCTGCCGCACCTGACCTTCATCGGGACGAGCGCGATCCTGTTCGCCGTGGTCAACTGGCTGAAGGTGCCCGCCTATCTCGCGCTCGGCGCCTTTCCGCACGAGGTGATCGTCGCGGCGCTGCTGCTGATGCCGCTCGCGATCGTCTCGACCTTGCTCACCGTGCGCTGGCTGCGGCGCATCGACGGGGCGCGTTTCTATGGTATCATCTATCTGTTGATGGTCGCGCTCGGCGCGAAGCTGCTGTGGGACGGGCTCTCGGGCTAGGGAAGGCGAACGATGGTGCAGGCGGTCTGGAACGGGAAGGTGATTGCGGACAGCGACGATACGATCGTCGTCGAGGGCAATCATTATTTCCCGCGCGCGGCGGTCGATGCGGCGCTATTGTCCGACAGCGCGACGACCAGCTTTTGCCCGTGGAAGGGCGTGGCGCATTATCATAATGTCACCGCCGATGGGCAGGTGAACGAGGACGCGGCCTGGTATTATCCCGATCCCAAGGAAGCGGCAGCGGCGATCGCGGGCCGCATCGCGTTCTGGAAGGGGGTCGCGGTCGGCTGACCCGTTTCCCGCATGGTCATCGTCCCGCAAATCCTCGTCGATGCCGACGCCTGTCCGGTGAAGGACGAAATATACAAGGTCGCCTGGCGGCACGAGGTTGCGGTGAAGATCGTCAGCAACAGCCGGCTGCGCGTGCCAGATCATCCCTTGATCGAGCGCATCCTGGTCTCCGACGGCTTCGACGCCGCCGACGACTGGATCGCCGAGGCGGCGGACGCGACGAGCATCGTCGTGACCGCAGACATCCTGCTCGCCGATCGCGCGCTCAAGGCAGGCGCAACCGTTCTCGCGCCGACCGGCAAGCCCTTCACCACGGCGTCGATCGGCCCCGCGATCGCGACGCGCGCGATCATGGCCGACCTGCGCGCCGGGATGGGCGAGGGAGTCGGCGGGCCACCGCCCTTCTCGAAGGCCGACCGGTCGCAATTTCTGCAGGCGCTCGACGCGGCTTTGGTCCGGCTGAAGCGAGCAGGATAGGTTTCTTCGCTTTCTTTTCGGTCTCTTGTCATTTTTCTTCGCGCGAGTGACCGCGATCACCGCGAGATGTGACGTCATGCGGCAAAAACTCTTCATCGAAACATCAACCGCCCCCCCCGGCGGACAGATCGAGAGGAAGAGACGATGACCAGGAAGATGATCGCCCCCGTGTTGGCCCTGACGATCGCCCTGTCGGCGACCCCCGCGATGGCGCAGTCGGCGCAGCCCGCGCAGGGCGGCATGACGATCAGCAGCGGTCCGATCCAGATCCTGATCGGCCTTCTTCTTCCCGCGGTGCAGAAGGTCCGCGAGGCGGCGCGCTGATAAGCCTCCCGTTCCGTGCTGGCCCGTACGCCGGCACGGGGCCAGCCCTCCCGCCACGCAGGACCCCGGCGGGAGGGCACAATTTCCCCGCACAGCATTGCGGCGGCTTATCCGAAGGGGGACCGGCGAAGGGGGACCGGACGGAACCGCCGGCGCCGCCCGACCTCCCGAAAGGTGACGGTCGGGCGGCTTCGTTCAGTTGCCGGCGCTGCGATGACGGAAGAAAGCCAGCAGCAACACGACGGTGACGATGCCGACCATCGCGCCTGCAAAGGTCGTGACCAGCCGGATCGATTCGGCCGGGTCGTTCGAATGCCATGCCCCGCTTTGCGTCTGCCCGATCATCCACCAGGCGCCGCCGATGATGATCGCGTCGAGCAGGACCAGCCCGACGAGCGCACGAACCGATTTCTTCATGACCGCCTCCCCTGTCCGACGCGGACGCGATTCTATCATAGGGTCGCAGAATACCGAAATATCGGGCGCCGCGACGGCAGGATGTCTTTCGTTTGACCAGCCGCCATCGGCAGCGCATCCTTGGCGCCATGTCACGGCTCTACACGAACTTCTCCGAATTCTGGCCCTTTTACCTGCGCGAGCACAGCAAGCCGTGGACGCGGGCGCTCCACTATGTCGGGACCAGCCTTGTCGTGCTGATCGCGGTGGCGGCGTTGCTGACGGCGCGGTGGGGCTGGCTCGTCGCTTTGCCGGTTGCGGGTTATTTCTTCGCGTGGCTCGCGCATTTCGGGGTCGAGAAGAACCGGCCGGCGACCTTCACCTATCCGCTGTGGAGCCTCGCCGCCGACTTCCGGATGTGGGCGCTGTGGCTGACCGGGAGGCTGGGTCCCGAACTCGACCGCGCGGGGGTCGAGCGGGGTTCGCGCCGACAAATCGATCAGAGTTAGCGAGAGGCTGCGTTGGCGGCTATTGCGAATGATTCTTAATTTGCGGGTTCCTATTGGAGACCCGCCATGCCGACCGACCTCGCCAAAACCTTCACCTATCTGTCGCTCCATCTGACCATCGGGTTCAGCGTCGCCTATGTGATGACCGGATCGGTCGCGCTCGCGGGCGGGATCGCGATCGTCGAGCCCTGTATCAATGCCGTCGCATTCTTCTTCCATGAAAAGGCGTGGAAGCGGGCCGGGGCCGGGCGTAGGCTGCTTGCGGCCTGAGCGCCCTTTCCCGAGTCCCGCCTTTTCAACCGAAGGAGATTCCGCATGACCGTCAATCGCGCATCCGCCCGCTACGAAGGCTTCGGCAAGGAAGGCAAGGGGGCGATCACGACCAGATCGGGGGTGCTGAACGCGCAGCCCTATGGCTTCGGGACGCGCTTCGAGGGGCAGCCGGGGACGAACCCCGAGGAGCTGATCGCCGCGGCACATGCGGCCTGTTTCACGATGGCGCTGTCCTTCGGGCTCGCGCGCGCGGGCTATAGCGGTGGTTCGCTCGAGACGAGCGCCGAGGTGACGCTCGATCAGGTCGACGGCGGGTTCGAAATTTCCAAATCGGCGCTGACGCTGACCGGCAAGGTGCCGGGGATATCGGCCGACGAGTTCGCGGCGATCGCGAAGGAGGCCGAGATGAACTGCCCGGTGTCGAAGCTGCTCGATTGCGAGATCACGCTCGAACACACGCTCGAAAGCTAGGCCGCGCGGCGAAGCGGCGACGGCAGTTCGTCGGCCATGAAGTCGAACGCGCCCTGCGCCGGAGCAAGCAGCGACCAGCTTTGGAGGACGCGATGGCGGCTGTGGCCGACATGGCTTTCGATCAGGGCGAGCTCGCGCGGGATCCAGTGCCAGGCGACCTGGACCGGATCGAACGGGTGTCGGCCAACGCCCAGCGTGACGTGCGGGCGCAGGCCCGACTGACGATACCGGGGCTCGATCCCCTCCGGCGCGAGCAGCGCGACGATCGCCTCGTAAAGCTGGCGGATGCCGGCGATGCTTCCGACGGTGGTTAGTTCGGCGCCGGCGTCCTTGCTGACGATGCGGCCGAAGGGGATCGCCGCTGCGGCGGGCAGCCCGGCCTCGAACGCCTTGGCGACGCGCTGGCGCAGGAAGGGATGCGGCGCCGCGGTTTCGTCGATGGTGCAGAGCGTGAGGTGGTAATTCTGCGGCTTCAATCCGGCGAACAGGTCTCCCGCCACCGGCGGCAATTGGCGCGCGAGCCAGCCGGCGCGGTCGGCCGGAACCTGAAAGCCCGGGAAATAGCGGAACATCGGCGTCATCGGTTTTCCTCCGAATCGGGCAATGTTCCTATTATGTTCTCATTGGGCGTAAGAGTCGAATCATCGCGGGAGCGCGCGCTACTGGCAGTTGCCGTCGCGTTTTTCCTCCTGGCCCGTCGACAGGAACCAGCGCGATTTCGCGGCGTCGGCTTCCTCGTCATAATAGCAGACGTCGGTCGCGCCGGTGCGCGGGTCGACCAGCACCGCCCATTGATGCGGGCCGCAATTATGCGCCTCGCACGCCCACGACATGACCTTGCCGCCGCGCATCTCGATCGGGCCCGCCGGACCATCGAGCGTGGTGATCGCTTTCAGCGCCGCCTTGTCCTTGACGCTGGCTGCGATGCCCGCCTTGACGAGCGCATGGTCGTTCCACGCGACGCCGTCGACCTTGTCGAACGGATATTTCCCAACATAGGAGGCGAGCTTCGACCCGGCCGTCGGTGGCAGCGGCGAGGGCGTCTCGGCCGGTTTTGCGGCGGCGGTTGCGGGCGCGGGGGCAGGCGTCGGTTGCGGGGCGGCCTGAGCTGTCGTCGTGGCGGCGCCCGCGGGCATCTCCCCGGCCTTTTCGCCGCAGGCGGCGAGCATCAGCGCCACGGCGGGCAGGCATATCGTCAAACGGCGGATGGTCATGGCTTTCCCCCTGAAACACGAATTTCCGATAGCGGACACGGCGGTGCGCGAATCGCAGCCTAGCATCGTTGCGCCCGCCATGTCATCGTCGGCACGACGCTACCGGGCCGAGGCGATGACGGAAAAGGTACCATTGCTGTCGGGCGAGCAGATGTGAGGAGAGATTTGGATGTCTGACGAAGATCCCTCGGCGCTGATCGATGCCAAGATCGCGTCGCTTGGCGACTGGCGCGGCGCGACGCTGGCGAAGCTCCGCGCCCTGATCCGCGAGGCCGATCCCGACGTCGTCGAAACGGTCAAGTGGCGCAAGCCGACCAATCCCGGCGGGGTGCCGACATGGGAGCATGCGGGGGTGCTGTGCACCGGCGAAACCTACAAGGACAAGGTCAAGCTGACCTTCGCCAAGGGGGCGGCGATCGACGATCCGGCGCGCCTGTTCAATGCGAGCCTCGACGGCAATGTCCGGCGTGCGATCGATCTGTTCGAAGGCGACGGGGTCGATGCCGCGGCGTTCAGGGCGCTTGTTCGCGGCGCGGTCGAAGCGAATCTTGCGAAGCCTGCACGCACCAAGTCGTAACGTTCGATCGCCCCGCGTCGCTGCGGGGCGCCCCGCATCGGACGCTCCCTCCGCCGCGCTATTGGGCCGGTCGGCAATCCTTGAGCCAGAGGACATGCTTATACTCGTCGAAATCCTCGACGGTGCCCGTCAGCTTGATCGCCTTGTCGGGCTTGAGCTGGAGCGAATAGGCGGCCTGGCCCGGTGCCATATAGCAGACGATGTCGGTCTTGAACGGCGCCTGGTTGGGCAGGCGGATCGCCTGTTCCCAAGGGTTCGGAACCTTGTAGCCGATGCGGAAGGCATTGCCGTCCTTGGTGACATAGGCGACGGTGCCGTCGACGGTGAACTGCTTGCCCTTGTACCGCGTCAACACGCCCGCGGCGTTGCGCTCGGTGTCCTTCGACACTTGCTGCGACAGGCCGAGCGCGCTGATCTTGACCGGGGCGGCGGCGACGGTCGTCGCGGTCGCGCCCTTCTTCGCGGCGGCTGCACCCGCCTTTCCGCCCTTGATCGCGTTCAGCATGCCGCACATTTCGGCCATCGCCAGCTCGGTCTTCGTCGACTGGCCGGCGCGCAGCTTGGCCTCCATCACGACCGTGCCGATACCGCCGGTCTGCGTGGCGGTGATCTGGATCGGAAAGGCGCGCGCGCCGCCGGTCATCGGCTGTTCGATCAGCATCGACCCGAACTCGGCCTCATCGGCCATGATGTCATAGCCCTTGCCCGCGGCGATTCCGCGCATCTGGCCGATCGCGACCGCGGGCGGCAGGTCGGCGACGGTTACCGCGGCCGTGAAGCGAAGCCCGGTGATCGCATTGCCCTTTTTCACAAAGGCTTCCTCGCAGGTCGCGGCGCGGACGGGCGTGGCGGTGAGCAGCAGGGCAACGGGGGCGAACGCAGCGGCAAGGCGTAGGGCGGTCATGGGGTCTCCTGACGTTTATGTTGCAGCGGACAATGTGCCCCAGCCGATGCGCGATGGCAATGAGTAACCCCCTCATATAATGATGGATTAGGCGATCGGGGGAATCCTCCTCTTTGTCTTGATCTCAACCTTGGTTGAGCTTTCACAAGGGTCGGCAGATGATTCGTTTCGAGGAGCCTTTGCCGATGTTGCACCACAGCCAGCCGCCGCTTCCGGCCGAAGATCGCCCCGAAGACGGTGCGGGACGGCCATCCTTCCTGTCGCGCTATCTGGCGCGCATCGGGCTCGCCAGACGGCCTGCGCCGACGCAGGAGGGGCTTGCATGGCTCCAGGCCGCGCACCAGGCCGCGATTCCGTTCGAATCCTTCGACGCGCTCACCGGCGCGGGGGTCGACATTGCCCCCGAGGCGATCGAGGCGAAGCTGGTCGACCGTGGGCGCGGCGGCTATTGCTTCGAGCAGAATGCGCTGTTCCTTCGCGTCCTCTCCGAACTGGGTTTCGACGCCGAGGGGTTGATCGGGCGGGTGCGCTGGATGCTGCCCGACGACGCTCCGGCGACCCCGCGCACCCACATGACCATCCGCGTCAGGCTCGACGGACGGCCGTGGCTGGTCGACGTCGGCTTCGGCGCGACGGTGCCGCCGCAGCCGCTGGCCATGGACCTGCCCGGCGCGGCGCAGCCGACGCGGCACGAAACCTATCGCGTCACGCCGCACGGCGGCGGCCACCGCGTCGAGGCCGCGGTCGCGGACGAGTGGCGGGTGCTGTACGACCTTGAAGATGCGCCCGCGCCCGCGATCGATTACGAGGTCGGCAACTGGTACACATCGCAGCATCCCGCCTCGCATTTCCGCCACCAGCTAATTGCGGCACGGACGACGGACGAGGCGCGGTACGGCCTGCGCGACAACCGGCTGACGATCCGCCGCGCCGACGGCGGCATCGATCAACGCCACCTGTCGGCCGATGCGATCGAGGCGGCGCTGCGCGAGATCTTTCTGCTGATCCCCGAACCGGGCTGGCGCCGGGTCATCGAGCGCGCGGCGACGGCGGAGGTCGTCGCCTAGGGTCAGGACCCTAGTTGCAGCCCGTTCCTTCCTTGCGCGCCGCCCAGCCGATCGCGCCGTTGACCATCTGCAGGTGCGTCGCGTCGCGCCATGCCTCGGCGCGGTGGCCGAGCGCCGAGTAGAAGATGCGCGCACGGCCCTCGCAGCGCCACCAGATCAGCGCATGGCCGTCGCCCATCCGCAGTTTCGGATCGAGCCGCAGCGTGCCCTCGTCGAGCCACGCTACCACATGCGCGTCGGCGGCGGGCGGGGCGTCCCAGCTGTAATATTCGTCGGTCCAGCGCCAGCGTTCGGGCAGGTGCCGGGTCGCGGGATGGCCGCGCCCCTTGACGCTCAGCCACGCCGCCTGGAACTGGTCGGCGCCGCCCGGGTGGCCGATGAAATTGCCGTTGCCGCGCATCCGGACGAACCAGTCGGGGTGGCTGCCGTCACCCGCGCTGTGGAGGCCGACGAAACCGCCGCCGCGCGCGATGAACGCCCGAAGGGCGGCGCGCTGCTCGGGGGTATAGATGTCGCCGCTGGCATTGGCGAAGACGATGACGTCGAACTTGGCCAGGCTCTCTGGATTGAACACCGCGGCGTTCTCGGTCGCGAAGCTGCTCCAGCCGCGCGCCTTCACCAGTTTTTCGATCGCGGGCACCGCCTGGGCAATGCTGTCGTGGCGATAGCCGTTGGTCTTGCTGACGATCAGCACCGCGGGGTGTTTCAGTTCGGGCAGCGCCGGCGCGACGGTGTCGAAGGTCGGCGCCGGGCGGCGGGGGTCGGGTACCGCCGCGGGCGGGGCGGGCGTCGATCCGGCCTGCAGCGTCAGCAGCAGCATGGCGGCAAGTTTGGCGGTGGGCATCCCGGTCTCCTGTCCGTTGGGTCGCCTTGCTAATGATAGCGGTGGCCTGGCGCAACGACCTCGCTCTGCGCGAACAGCCGTACCTTTGCCCGTCGCGACGCTAAAAAGCCGTACCGAAGGAAATCGAGAAGCGCTTCGAGCGGTCGCCTTCCTGCCGCACGACCGGTTCGGCGAAATTGATGCGGAACTTGCCGCCCGGCGTGTTGAGCGACACGCCGATGCCGACCGCGACCCGCGGCTTGGCTGAATTGCCGATCAGCATTTCGCCGGGCGCGAGGTCGGACTTGCGCGCGCCGAACACCGATCCGGCGTCGACGAACAGGCTGGGGGTGATGCCGAAGCGGTTCGTCCCTGCGCCCGGCCGGACCGACACCTCGAAACGCGCGACATAGTATGCGCGACCGCCGATCGCGGTGGTTTCGCCCGGCGCCGCGGCGGTCGGCACGACCTTGGGGCCGAGGCCGCGCAGATCGAAACCCCGCATCGCATTGCCGCCGATGTAGAAGCGGTCGAACAGCGGCACCTCGCGCCCGCCGAGCGAGGTCAGGAACCCGCCCTCGACCCCGAGCGAGAGGACGAGGTCGCTGCCGAGGCCTGCGTAGGCGGTGCCGCCGATCCGCCATTTGGCATAGCGCGATGTGCCGCCCGGTCCGGCGAGATCCTGCACGATGCGGACCTGGAAACCGCGCGTCGGATCGACCGCGCTGTTGCGCCGGTCGAGGCTGAGCGCGAGGCTGAGGATCGAGCTGCGCGAGCGGCCGAGCGCGTTGCAGAAGGCGCCGCCGAGCAGTGCCGGATCGCAGACGGTATCCTTGTCCTTGATGCGGAAATTCTCTTTCGCGAAGCGATAGTTCGCGGTCGCACGAAAGCCGCCCTTGATCGCCTTGCCGATCAATATATTCGCGCCGCGCGCATCCTGCCGGAATTCGGAGGATTGCTTGTCGCTGCCGAACCCGATCGCCGACGAGCGCGACCAGAACAGGGTCGGCGCGAAGGCGAAGCGGCTGCCCATGAAATTGGCGTCGGAATAACCGACCTCGGCCTGTGTCTGGATGTCCGAATAGCGGAACAGTGCGGTGATGTCGCGGCCGGGGCCACTGATATTGGTGCGCGACAGCTTGATCGATCCGACCGGCCCCTCGATCGACGAATAGCCGCCCGACAGCGCCAGCCCGCCGCGCGGTAGCGGTTCGGGGCTCAGCAGGTCGACTTCCTTGGCCTGTGCCTCGCCTTCTACCGTGCTGCCCTCGGGGCCGATTTCGGGCGGCGGCGCCTCGGCGGCAGGGGCGCTTTGACCGAGTTCGGACGCCTCGGGCCGCGGCGCTGCCGCGGCGAGCGTCACGCCCCCCTCGCCATGCCCCGCCGGCAGATCGAGAAGCGGCGCATGCATCGGGGAGACGCCGCCCGCGCTGTCGGGGATCAGCGAGCTTGGGCCATTGCCGCCGTCGGGCCCGCAGGCTGTTTCGGGGCAGGCTTCGCCGCCGGGCCGCTCCAGGTCGGGCGGCGCGGCGAGCGCCTGTCGCTGTGTCCCCTGATCGCCGAGCCAGGACACGGCGGATATATCGGCGTCAAAAGCCGGAAATCCCGCGTCCATGGCGTGCGCTTCCTGTTCGGCTGCAAAGGGGGCATCGGCCAGGGGCACCGCGCCCGAAGGCGCGCTGTCCGCCGCCGGAGCGGCAAGGACGATGGCGGCGGGAAGTGGGAGAGCAGCGGGGAGGAGGGCCGGGACGGGGAGCTCGGGGGATGTGGCGGCCGGGGGCGGAGGCTGCGGCAGATCGGGTGCCGCAAAGGCCGGCGCAGCCGGAGGCGCGGCGTGGACCAGCGTTTCGGACGCCGCTGCGACCGCAGCCGGGGCATCCGCGGGCGGGCTGGGCGACGCCGAAGTCCGCCAGCGATGTGGCGGCTGCAATGCGCCGACCGGTTCGAACAGGAACGGGCCGACGCGCGTCGGCGTCGCCGACAGTGCAATCGCGCCCGGCCCACCCGTATCGGACGGATCGACAGAGGGCCGATCGATCGCCGGCGACGGACGCGGAAGGTCGGGCGTGAACCGCGGCGGCGGGTCCAGCGGTGCGGAATCGCCGATCCCGATCGCGGCCGCGACGCCCAGTGCAGTTCCCTGCACGGCGTAGCCGACGCCCCGGAACAGAATTCCGTAACCGTACAACTGTTTTTCCCCCCTTTCGCGGCCGGCTAGCCACCGGCCGCTGCCGCCGCCCGGGTCATGATTCCCGGAACGATCGGTTGAAGCTGTCGATCATCGGCTGGAAGAGATATTGCAGTAGCGAGCTGGACCCGAGATCGATGAACACTTCGGCGGGCATCCCCGACATGAGCCGCACGTCGGGATAGCGCTTGAGCTGCT
Organism: Sphingopyxis soli; assembly: GCF_018682675.1. GTDB lineage: Bacteria > Pseudomonadota > Alphaproteobacteria > Sphingomonadales > Sphingomonadaceae > Sphingopyxis > Sphingopyxis soli. The sequence continues at coordinate 50,178 of NZ_JAFMTR010000109.1, read as the reverse complement.
CGGGAGAGATTTCGACGATCACCTTGTAATATAGCTGGTGCGCGTCCTGGTCGTAGATCGCATCGGGGCTCACCTCGCGCACCGTGCCGATCAGGTTCGGGATCACCCGCGCCTTGTAGGGCGTCAGCTTCACTTCCGCTTTCAGTCCCGCATGGACCATGTCGATGTCGGTGGGACGCAGCCGCGCCGATACGACGATTTTTTCCGACGTCGGGACGATGTCGAGGATCGGCTGCCCCGATCCCAGCACGCCGCCCGGCGTGATCAGCCGCAGGTTCGCGACTCGTCCGTCGATCGGGGCCAGGATCTGCTTGCGGTTGCGGACGTCGGTGCTGACCTTGAGCTGCTCGCGCGCCTCGGCGATCTTGAGCTGAACCTCGCGCTGCTGCTGCGCCGCGTCGAGCACCATCTGTCCGCGCAGCGACGTCATCTGCGCCTGCGTTTCGCCGATCGCGTCGCGCAGCCGGTCCATATTGTTGGTCAGCTTGCCGCGTTCGCCGGCAACCGCCGATTTCTGACGTTGCAGCGCGAGCAAGCGCGACTTGCGCTCCAGCCCCTCGTCGACGAGCATGTTTACGCCCATTTCCTCTTCGTCGAGCAATTTGGCCTGGTCGCCGAGCGCCACGATCTGCGCGCCCGCACTGCGAATGTCGGCGTTCGCCTGACTGATCCGCTGCGACAGGATCGCCGACTGTTCGGACAGCCCGCGGCGGCGCGAAATGAATTCGGCGTTCGATGCGGCGATGATTTCCTTGACCTCGGGATCGCTTGCGGCCGCGAGCAGTTCGGCCGGGTAACTGATCCGGTCGAGCCGCAGCCGTTCGGCGGTGAGCCGCGCGTCCTGCGCGAGGAGGCCATAATAGCTGGAGCGCAGCGCGGCGTCGGATGCGTCGTTCTGCGTCGCGTCGAGCAGCACCAGCGGCTGGCCGGCGCGGACCTGCTGCCCCTCGACGACCAGGAATTTGCTGACGATGCCGCCTTCCAGATGCTGCACGGTGCGGCGCCCGCCGCCCGCCGCTTCGAGGAAGCCCGAGGCGATGGCGGCGCTGTTGAGCGGTGCCGCCCAGCTCCAGATACCGAAGGCGACGGCGAACAGCCCGATCGCGACCATCGCGAGTCGCATCGACCCCCCGACCTTTGGCGCGGTGAAATCCGCCGCCGGTGCAGGGAGGGCGAGCGGACCGGCCTCGCTGCCGGCGTCGAGACGCACCGGAATGTTCACGCCCCCATCCCCTTTTCGTTCGCCATTGCCGGAGGCGTCTTCGGACCGCCCGGCGCGCCGCCCGGCTGGATCACCCGCCGCTTCCCGGCCATCTCCTCGACCACGGTGCGCGCGTCGCCGAATTTCGCGGCCTGCCCGTCGATCATCAGCAGGATCTTGTCGGCAAGCTCGAGCAGGTTCGATCGGTGCGAGACGATGATCGTCGTCACGTTCATCGCCTTCAGCTTCTTGATCGTGCCGAGCAGCGCTGCGTCGCCGCGCGCGTCGAGGCTGGCGTTGGGTTCGTCGAGCACGACGAGCGGCGGCATGCCGAACAGCGCCCGGGCCAGGCCGACGCGCTGGCGTTGCCCACCCGAAAGCTGGTGGCCGCCGTCGGTCAGCACGCAGTCATAGCCGCCGTCGAGCTGAAGGATCATGTCGTGACAATCGGCCAGCTTCGCTGCTGCGATCACATCGGCGTCGCTCGCGCCGGGACGGAAGCGCGCGATGTTCTGGCGGATGCTGCCGGGCAGCAGCTCGACGTCCTGCGGCAGATAGCCGACGTTCGGGCCGAAGTCGCTGCGCATCCAGTCGAACGTGTCGGCCCCGTCGAGGCGGACATGCCCCGCGCTCGGCTTGAGGACGCCGACAAGGAGCCGCGACAGCGTCGTCTTGCCCGACGCCGACGGACCGACGATCGCCAGCGCGGTGCCTGCATCGATCGCGAAGCTGACATTCTTCAGGATCGCGCCCTTCATTCCGGGCGCGGCATAGCTCAACCGTTCGACCGCCATCGCTCCGGTCGGCTTCGGAAGCGACATCTGCGAGGGACGCGGGCGCGGCAGGTCGCAGAAGCGCGACAGGCGGCGCAGGCTCTCGCGTGCGAGGACGAACTGCTTCCAATAGCTCATCGCGGCTTCGATCGGCGCGAGCAGCCGCGCGATGAGGATCGAGCCGGCGATCATCGCGCCGCCGGTGATCTGCTGGTCGAGCACGAGCAGCGCGCCGGTGCCCAGCAGAGCGATCTGGACGAAATTGCGGATGAACTTCATCCAGGCGAGGATCTTGCTCGACTGGAACTGGGTGCGGTCGACCGAATTGGTCTCTTCATAATATCGGTTCGCCCAGTGCGCGACGGTGTCGTCGGCCATCCCCATCGCGTCGATCGCCTCGCTGTTGCGGACGAGCGATTCGGCATATTGCATGTTGCGCGCGCCAAGCGCCTGCGCCTCGCTGATCGCAGCCCGGGTGATGCGCTCGTTATACCAGGTCAGCCCGAACAGGGTCACTGCACCGACCGCGGATATCAGGCCGAAAAGCGGATGGAGCAGGAAGACGATGAACAGGTAGAGCGGCACCCACAGCATATCGACGACGCTGAAGACCGTCGGGGTCGAGATGAAATTCTTGACCTGCGCCAGTTCGCGAAGCGCCTCGAGCCGCGTGTTCGGGGCGATCAGCCGCTGTTCGAGCGAACGGACGAGAAGCGACGGGCCGAGCCGCTGCGCGAGCCAGGTCCCGACCCGGTTCGCGACCTGCTGCCGGATGCCGTCGAGCATCGAACCGAGCCCGATCACCATCGTCACCGCGAGGACGAGGAAGAACAGGGTGTCCTTGCTCTGGCTCGACAGCACGCGATCGAAAATCTGCATCATGAACAACGACATGGCGAGGGCCGCCAGGTTGGTGATCATCGAGAAGAAGATGAGCTTGCCGGCGATCGCGCGCTGCGGAAGCAGGCTGTCGGTCAGGATGTTGCCGGTCCGCTCGCGGCCGAAGGCGGCAGTCAGGGCATTGAACGCCATGTCAGCGATCCCGCAGCGCCGGGCCGTCGCCCGTGTGGAGCGGCAGGACGAGACCCGAGATCAGGCCCGCCAGCTCCATCTGGCGATGCACGCCCAGCTTGGCGCGGACGCGCTTGAGGTAGGTGCGCGCGGTCTCTTCCGACAGTCCGCACCCTTCGGCGGCGTTGCCGAGGCTGCTAGATTTCAGGAACTGGCCCAGGAAGCGCTGTTCGGACGGCAGCAGCCCCAGCGCTTCGAGCAGCGAGCTCGGTGCGTCGACCTTGCCCGGACCCATCAGGATCAGCATCGCGCAACGCGCGGTGACATCGCCCGAGCGCGACTTCGCCGAGACGACGTAGGCGAGGCGCCATTCGCCGGTGCTGCAGTCGAGCCGGAACACATCCTCGACCGGCTGCGGTGCGGTCGCGGCGCGGCGGATGCTTTCGCGCAGTTCCTTCGCCTGCTGCGGATTGGCGGCGACGATCGCGCCGTCGGCGGACCGGATCAGCCATTTGCGCTGGCCGACGAGCGCGGTCGCCGCGCTGTTCATGAACAGCGGGCGTCCGTCCGCCGAAAGCAGCGCCATCGACAGCGAGACGCGGTCGAACATTGCCTCGAGCATGGCCGAGCGGCGCGACTGGCGCGCGAGCTGTGCGGCGTGGGTCGCCGAATCGGCGAGCAGCGGCGCGACCATCTGCAGCGAGGCGACATCGCGCTCGCTGAACCGCGCCGATCCGCCCTGCCGGAAAAAGAGCGCGCGGATGCTGGCGCCGCCGCGCTTCATCTGCAGCGCGATGCCGCAATCATAAAGCGCCGCCGCCGTATCGTCGCGCGCGTCATGTGCGCCGAGTTCGGCGCCGAAGCCCGTTCCGGCGATCTGGAAATGATGGACCGGCTGTTCGCCGATGCGCGACCACAGGTCGTCCATCATCGCGAGCAGCCGCTGCGTCGCCTGCGCGTCGCCGCGAACATGGTCGAAACCGAGCAGGAAAGCGTGCCGCTGCGCACCGCCCGCCGCGAATGCGACCGTCAGGATCGCCGAACTGATCTCGAACTGGCCCAGAAAATCGTGCCACACCTTGCGCGTGTTCGCCATGATGTCGGCGTCGCGCTGCTGCCCGGCGATCGGCTCGCCACGGTCGGGTTCGAAACTGGGCCCGGCGGGGTAGAAGACGTCGCCGCCCGCCTCGGCGAAAAGGGTCGAAAGTTCGGCATCCGAAGACATTATGGCCCCCCATGAAACATTGGACCCGTAGCGGGGGTAAGAATCCCGCAACAGGAAATGCACGCGCGACCATGATGTCCGGCGCGCTGTCCCGGTACGGATGGGACGACGCGCCTTGCCGATATGCCTTAAGCATTTGACTTTGCCGCCGACGGACGGACATCCGCGGGCAGCGCCCCTGCCGTGACGGCGGCAGGTGACGAGCCTTGTCTATTTCGATTCGGCGGACCGAGTCTATTATCCACTCGGACATATCCGTTTGGGTAGTTTCCCGCCTTCCCCCCGCGGCTTATCCTTCGGCCATCGAGATCGCCGGGGTCGCCGCTCGCATCGACGATGTCTCAGGAGGGGGCAAATGCAGGGACCATCGACCAGAAGCGCGCGCCTGCTATGCGCGTCCGGCGCACTCGCGATAGCGGCGATTCCCGCGCTTTTGCAGGCGCAGGCTCCGGCCCCGGGACGCGCGCCGTCGAGCACGATGGCCTCGCTTGCCAGGACCGTCATCGAAACCAATCCCGACATCGAAGCGCAGCGCCAGCAGGTGCGAATCACCAAGGCGCGACTCGCCACCGCGGAGGCCGGCTATTTCCCGACGGTCGAGGCGACCGGAACCGTCCAGCGGCGCGAGATCGACGTCAAGAATGGCGGCCGCGGCGATGCGAAATATACGTCGGCCAACGGAGCGGTCGAGGCGCGTCTGCGCTTCTACGATGGCAATCGCACCTATAATTCGGTGCAGATCGCAACCGCCGAGATGGCGGCGGCCGAAGCGGGACTCGATGCGACCATTTCGGACACGCTGCTCGAACTGCTCACCGCCGCCGCCGACGTTCATCTCCAGCGCAAGGTGCTGGAATATTCGCAGCAGCAAAGCGACGCGATCGGCGAACAGCTGCGCGCGACGTCGCGCAAGCTGGAATTCGGCGAGGCGACCCGCACCGATGAGGAGCTGGCGAAGGCCCGGTTCGCCACGGCGCAGGCCGGCGTCCTCGCCGCGACCGAGGAGCTCAACGTCAACGGCTACGAGTTCCGGACCGTGAGCGGGCAGTCGGCGACGACGCTTCCCGCGCTTCCCGCGCTTGCGCCCGTGCCCGACTCGCTTGCCTCGGCCCAGAAGATCGCGCTCGAGAACGCGCCGCGACTGCGCGCCGCGCGGCTTAATGCCGAGGCCGGAAAGGCCGGCGTGCAGTTCGCGGCGGGCGCGCTGTTTCCGCAGGTCGATGCGGTCGGCGGCTATGAATATCTGGCCGGCGGGGTGGCGAACCTGTTCACCGGCAAGCTGCCCGACGATCGCTCCTCGCTCTATGGCGGGCTCGAGGTTCGCGTGCCGATTTTCGTGCCGCGCGACCATGCCGAAATCGGCCGCGCACGCGCTGTCCGCGACCAGCGCCTGTCGCAGACCGACATCGCCGCCCGTACCGTCGGCGAGGAGGTCGCGAGTTACTGGACAAGGTGGCAATCGGCGAAGAGCACGATCGTCACCGCGACGGCGGCGGTAGCCGCGATCGAGCAGGCGGCCGAAGGGCTGAAGAAGGAGGCGCTCGGCGGGAACCGGACGCTGACCGATGTTCTCGACGCGCAGAACGAGTTGCTGACCGCGCGGGTCACGCTCGAACGCGCCAATCGCAACGAGTTCGTGGCGCGCGCGGGACTTCTCGCGGCGATCGGTCGGCTCGACGCAAATGCAATTCTCGAGGGGCGGTGTTGTACCGCCAGCGCGGCAGCGCTGCGTCCGGGCGCGTCGCTGCTCGGCCGTCCGGCGGTGGCGGTGGGCGAAACGATTGCGCGCGCAGATGCGGCTGCGGCGCTTCCCGCCGGCGCTGCCCGGCCCGAGCGGTCCGCCCTCGGGAGCGCGCCCGCCGCGGCGAGTCCTGCCGCCGGGCCGGCGGGCGGGGAAGCCTCGACGTCCGCCGCATCGGTCGGGGGACGGCCGTCCGCATCGGCCCTCGGACGCCGGTCGAAATAGCGCCACGACCTCGTCGAAATGGCAGGTCGGGCCGCCCTTCGCGGTGGTCCGGTCGCCGCCGCGCGCTTTGCTGTTTCAAGACAAGAACTGCTCCAAAATGAAGCAGTTCGGAAAATCTTCGGCCATGTCCCCAAGCAGGAATATGCCCCCCTCTACCCCCGCCATATCCAAGGTTCATGGCCCGGCGTCCGATCGGGCCATGGGGGTGTGATTTTGCCCGACTCGGTGAAACCGCATCTTTGCGACCCAACAATGAAGAGGATAGCGAAATGCCAACTGTGACTCCTTCGAACGCACCGAATGCGGCGAAGAATCCGACCGCTCGCGGTCAGGTTCTGGGAACGAATGCGGTCGACTTCATCGATCTGAACGCAATCGTTTCCACCGCCACGCTGCCGTACAATGCGCGTGGCAACGGCGGTGCCGACACCGTCTACGGCAACAACCTCGACAACGACCTGTACGGCGACGCCGGCAATGACGCCGTCATCGGTCGTTATGGCAACGACCGTATCGATGGCGGAACCGGCAACGACACGCTGGTCGGCGACCAGGCCGATTTCGTCGTCATCGGCCCCGGAAACGTCCAATATGTCGGCATCGACAATGGCGCGGCCGACGGCAACGACACGCTGCTCGGCGGCGCGGGCGACGACACCGGCTACGGCGGTGGCGGCAACGACTATATCCGAGGCGATGCAGGCAACGACACGCTCTATGGTCAGTCGGGCGATGACCGTGTCGAAGGCAATGCCGGCAACGACTTTATCGACGGCGGCAGCGGCCAGGACAACCTCTATGGCGGCACCGAAACCGACGTGGTCCTCGGCGGCACGGGCGACGACTATATTGAAGGCGGCACCAACAGCAACGGTGTCGACCAGCTGTATGGTGGCGACGGCAACGACGTCATTTTCGGCGACAATGGTGTCAACCGCAAGGCCGATCCGGACTTTGCCTACAACCAGAGCGGCTACAACCCGGGTAACGGCCATGCCGATTACATCGAGGGCGGCGCAGGCGACGACCAGGTCTTCGGCCAGGGCGGCGGCGACACCATCCTCGGCGGCTCGGGCGACGACCTGCTCTGGGGCGATGACGGCAACGACACCGTTTTGGGCGGCACCGGCTTCGACCAGCTCGACGGCGGAGAAGGCGACGACGTCCTGCTCGGTGAAGACGGCGACGATGAAATCGACGGCGATGCCGGGGCCGACTACATCCGTGGTGGCGCGGGTCTCGACTTCGTCCAGGGCGGCGCCGACGACGACGACATCGGCGGCGGAGCCGACGATGACACGCTGAACGGCAACGACGGCAACGACCTGGTCCATGGTGACGGCGGCAACGACGTGATCTGGGGCGAAGGCGGCGACGACGACCTGTATGGCGATGCCGGCGACGACGTGATCCGCGGCAACGGGGATCCCTTCTTCGATCCGCTCGATCCGTCGAACACCGATGCCGACTTCATCTCGGGCGGCAGCGGCGACGACATCATCAACGGTGACGAAGGCGACGACGTCATCGAAGGTAATGACGACAACGACACCCTGTCGGGCGACGACGGCAACGACGTCATCTCGGGCGGCTCGGGCTTCGACAACATCACCGGCGGCAACGGCAACGACGTTGTTTCGGGTGGCGACGACGACGACCTGATCCAGGGCAACAACGGCGCCGACAATCTGTCGGGCGATGACGGCAACGACCTGATCTATGGTGGTGCCGGCAACGATGTCGTCAGCGGCAACGACGGGGACGACCAGCTCGCCGGTGATGCCGGCAACGATACCATGTACGGTGGTGACGGCGACGACATCATGTATGGTGACACGCTGTACGAAAACCTGGGTAACCCGGGTGGCGGCAACGACACCATGTTCGGTGGCGATGGCAACGACTATATGTCGGGCGGCTTCGGCAACGACAACATGAACGGCGATGAAGGCGACGACACCATTCGCGGCGACACCGGCAACGACACCATCAATGGTGGCGTGGGCGATGACAACCTCGAAGGTGAATCGGGCAACGACACCATCACCGGCGGCGAAGGCGACGATCATATGTCGGGCGGCGCAGGCAAGGACCTGTTCAAGTTCGACTCGACCGACAACTCGCCGGGATTTGGCAACGACGTGATCGGTGCTCCGTTCAACCTGGGTGACGGCCGCGACTTCAACCTCGCGAACCGTGACACGCTGGTGTTCGATGTCGACGCGGGCTTCGACCCGGCGAACGACATGGGCGTCATCACCGGCGACTGGGATGGCCAGGGCGACGGACTCGATGTCTTTGTCTTCACCTCGGCCGGTGCGGTGCTGATCGAAGACTTCTGGGAAGGCGCCTCGGCTCCGATCCAGGCTCTCGCTGCACTGGGCGCCTATGACTCGGTTGCCGCGATCAACGCGTACAGCCAGGGCAATGCGTCCTATGACATGATCACGTTCGTCTGAGGACAAGGCTTCGTACGGGGAGCCCGTTTCCTCGACGGACCTCTGCAGACTGGAGGGCAGGCCGCGGCCTGCCCTCCTTTTTATGCGTGGCGACGACCCCTCTCGCGAGGCGCCGGCGCCATCTTTTTTTCCTCGAATTTGCCAATGTCCCCATCTGGGAATGGCGGGAAACGTGGGTTTCCGCCATTCCGGTTGCAGGGTGGCGGACAGAATCATCCACACGACGCTCGCTTTGGCCAAGCGGGCTTGCAGAGCAAACGTCAACGGCATTTCTGCCGGCAAATCGAGGGAATTCCGTACCATTCTCTGGCTTCTGGCAGGTTCCCGAGTTCAGTCGGTCCCTCGGCCGGCTAGCCGTGTCCGCCGCCCAGACCCCCCGGGCGGCGGCCGGCGTCGGGCCGCGGAGCCGTTCGGTGACGGACCTCGAAGCATAGCCGCGAGGCACGCCCCATCCCGATGATCGCGACCCTGCTTTCCTTTCCCTTCGCCATGGCGCTGCTCGCGGTGTCGGTCCCGGCCGGGGAGCCGACTTTCATGTTTCCCGCCGACTGCCGCGTGGGCGATACGTGCCTGATCCAGAAACTCGTCGACCATGATCCGGGGCCGGGACGGAGCGATTATCGTTGCGGAACACTGACGACCGACGGCCACGACGGGATCGACATCCGGCTGCGGACGATGGCCGACATGCGGGCGGGCCATGCCGTGCTCGCGGCGCGCGACGGACTGGTGCTGCGCACCCGCGATGGCGAGCCCGACATCAGCGTGACCGAGCGCGCCGCGCCACCCGACAAGCAGGCGGGCAATGCCGTGGTGATCGACCATGGCGACGGATGGGAAACACAGTACAGCCATTTGCAGCGCGGCAGCGTCGCCGTCCGTCCGGGGCAGCGCGTCGCGGCGGGCGAACGCATCGGCCTGATCGGTTTGTCGGGCAACAGCGAGTTTCCGCACCTGCATTTCGCGGTCCGCCATCGCGGTCAGGCGATCGATCCCTTCACCGGCGGGGCGGCGGACGCATCCTGCATCGCTACGGGCGCGCCCTCCGGCCTCTGGGCGCCCGCCGCCGCGCTGCAGCTCGGTTACCGGCCGACGGCCGTCATCGCCGCAGGCCTTGCCTCCGCCGTGCCGGCAAAGGCCGTCACCGAGCGGGATCCGCCCCCGCGGCTCGCGGGCCGCGACGCTCCGCTGATCCTGTGGGTCGACGCCATGGGTGCGAAGGCGGGCGACCGCCAGTCGTTCGCGATCGCGGGTCCCGACGGCGCGATCGTGCACAGCCAGGAGGGCGTCGTGGCCGGAGGCGGCCTCAGCTGGTTCGCATACAGCGGCAAGCGCGCGCCGCCCGGCGGCTGGACGACAGGACATTATACCGGGCGCTATATTCTGCGGCGCGGGCCGGATATCGTCGCAACGTTCGAGGCGGAAGGCGTCATCGAATAAGATGGCGTCGTACTTGACAGATCAAGTATCGCCTTCATCGGATTGAAAAATAAACCATAAAAACTTCGCCGATTGGGCCGATATTATCCGGGAAATTTTGATTTGCAGGCGAACGGTCCCTATTTTTATTGATTTGTATCTCCGCATCCGTGAAATTTAAGGAAATCTTAACCCTTAAGTTATTCGATCTACCCCAAAGTATAGGGCCGCATACCGGAAATTGCCATTGCAGAATCAGTGACCTGGGTCTGTATTTCCGGGGTCAGTGATGACGCGCGGGCATCGGTCGCCAAAGAGAACCTAGCAGATCACAAAGCGAACATTGCGCATTCGGACGGCCATCTGGCGCGAACGCGATGCCGCTCGCCTTAGTCCGGTGTGACCTCCGTACAGGTCTTCGCCGGACGTCGGGGCGGGGGATGAAGTGCAGGGGGGCCGAAAGGCGATGGAGCGACAGGCAATTCAGCGACCCGGGGAGGTGGCTGGCATGGCAAGAGCCGTCCCGGCGGGTGCGACGCGCATCGTGCCGGCGAACGACGTTGTACAGCTGCCGCCGGGAACGCGTCTCGACGCCATCAAACTGTCGGGAAACGATCTCGTCATCACGCTACCCGACGGACAAGTGCTCGTCATCGTCGACGGGGCGCTCCATATTCCCCAGTTCCGGATCGGCCCGATCAATATTCCCGCGCCGACGATCGCGGCACTCATCGCGACGCAGGAGCCCGAGCCCGCGGCGGGAACGCTGCAAAGCTCGGGCGGAAATTTCGCCCAGACGCCCGGCGACATCGGCGACCCCTTCGCGATCGGCGACCTGCTGCCGCCGACCGATTTCGGCCTGCCCGACCGCGAGGCGCGCGAAATCATTCCCGATGCGGTCGACAACAAGCCCGACATCGTCATCATTACCCCCGATCAGCCTGCCGGTGCCGCCGACGCGACCGCCACGGTGTCGGAGGCTGCGCTGCCGGCGCGCGGTACCGAACCGCCGGGATCGAACGAGGCGTCGGGCCAGGAAACGATCACCGGCGCGATCCGGATCACCGCCCTCGACCAGCCGAGCAGTGTATCGGTCAACGGCACGGTGATCACCGCGGTCGGCCAGACCGTCGCGACGACTTACGGCCAGATCACCATCACCAGCATCACGCCCGATGCGATCGGCTACAGCTATGTGCTGACCGACAATGCGACCGTCCCCGATGCGCGCGATGTCGTGACGGTGACGGTGACCGATGCCGACGGCGACGTCGATACGGCAACGCTGACCTTGACGATCGCCGACGATGTCGCGACGGCGCGTCCCGACGTCGACGATACCGAAGCCGGCACCCGCAATCCGGCCGCCGGTAATGTCATCACCGGAGAGGGTACGACCAGCGGCGCAGCCGGCGCCGACACGCTGGGCGCCGACGGGGCGCTCGTCACCGGCTTCCGCACCGGGGCGGGAACGGACTTCGTGGCGCCGGGCGCGCCGATCGACGGCCAATATGGCCGACTGTTGATCACCACCGATGGCCGCTATGTCTATGTCCGGAACCCGGGGACGCCGGGCGGCGTCTCCGACACATTCGTCTATCGCCTGACCGATGGCGACGGCGACACATCGACCGCGACGCTGACGATCAACATCGCCGACAGCACACCGACGCTGGCGGTTCCGGTCGCGGGCGGCGAGGGCACTTTCGTCAACGAGGCGGGGCTTCCCGAACGGCCCGGCGAACCGGCCGGATCGAGCACCGGCGACGATTCCTATTTCAGCTTCGGCACGATCCAGTTCGGCGCGGCCGACGGGCCGGCGGCGATCACGATCAACGGGATACTGGTGACCGAAGAGGGGCAGGCGATCGCGCTGCCGACGGGCACCTTCTACATTGTCGCAATCAACCCCGATTCGATCGAATATGCCTTCGCGCTTGAGGACAATGTGATCGGCGATCCGGCGTCGCAGACGATCACGGTCGGGATCACCGACATCGACGGCGATGCGGTCTCCGCCAGTTTCGAAATCGACATCATCGACGATGCGCCGGTCGCGATCGCCGATTTCGACACGATCGTCAGCGGCAGTGACACCGCGACGGGCAATGTGATCACCGACGCCGAAAATGACGGCGGCCGGGACACCGTCGGCGCCGATGGCGCGCTGGTGTCGTTCGTGACCGGCACCGGCGATCCGGTCCCCGCGGGAACGCCGGTCGCGGGTCTCTATGGCATCCTGACGCTCAAGGCCGATGGCAGCTACAGCTATGTCCGCGATCCCGAGGCGCCGGGCGGTGTCGCCGATGTCTTCACCTATCGCCTGACCGACGGCGACGGTGACAGCGCGACCGCGACGCTGACGATCAATATCGCCGACAGCGGGGTCCGGATTCGCGTGCCGAGCGGCTCTGATGACGGCGTTACGGTCGCGGAGGCCGGGCTGCCCGGCGGTTCGGCGCCCGAAAGCGGCGGCGCCGCGACCAGCGGCTCGATTGCGATCTCGGCCCCCGACGGGCTGGGGTCAATCCGGATCAACGGTGTCGAGGTCACGGGTGTCGGCCAGGCGATCGAGGGCAGCTTCGGGACGCTGACCATCACCAGCCTCAGCCCGACCGCGATCGGCTACTCCTATGTACTGACCACGGCGAGCTATGGCGACGATGCGACCGACAGCTTCGGCATCACGGTCAGCGACAGCGACGGCGACAGCGCGAATGCGTCGCTCGAAATCGCGATCGTCGACGATGTCCCGACCGCGACCGACGATGTCGATTCGGTCGACGCGGGCAGCGAACAGGGCGCGGACGGCAATGTGCTGACGGGCAGCGGCGGCGACGATGCGAATGCGACCGACGGCGCCGCCGACGTGCAGGGCGCCGATGGCGCGACCGTCACGGCGGTATCCTTCGCGGGCCAGGAGGGCCACGTCGATGGCCAGACGCTCGGCGCCTATGGCACGCTGGAGATCGCGTCCGACGGCAGCTATCTTTATGTCGTCGATCCCGAGAACGCCGATGTGATCGGGCTCAACGGCAACGAGGAACTGACCGAGAGCTTCGATTATGTCGTCACCGACGGCGACGGCGACGAGGCGACGGCGACGCTGACGATCACGATTCGCGGCCGCGACGACGGGATCACCTTCACCGGCCTGAATGCCGACGGCGGCGAAGTCACCGTGTCGGAGGCGAATCTTGCCGACGGGTCGGACCCGAACAGCGACGCGCTCGTCCGCACCGGCAGCTTCAGCTTCGACGCACCCGACGGCATCGCGGGGTTGACCGTCGGGGGCGAGCCGCTCTTCGACGGCGACATCATCGTCGGCACGTCGATCGCCACGGCGCTCGGTATCCTGACGATCACCGATTTCGAACCCGTCTATGACAATGCCGGCGACATCGTCGGCGGGACGATCGGCTACAGTTACGAACTGGTCGACAACAGCCTGTTGCACAGCGGCGCCAACGGGGCGTCGCTGACCGATAGCTTCGCCGTGGCGATCACCGACAGCGACGGAACGACGTCGACGGCCAGCCTCGATGTTCGCGTTCTCGACGACAATCCGGTCGCGCGGTCGGCGCCGTCGATTACCGTCGCCGAGGATGCGCCGCCGATTTCGGGCAATCTGCTCGCGAACGACACGCGCGGCGCCGATGGCGCGGTGGTGACCGGGGTGACGATCGGCGGCGTGGCGGTGACGGTCGCGGCGAGCGGAACGACGAGCTATACCAACGCGAACGGCACCTATACGTTCAGGGCCGATGGCGCGTGGACCTTCGATCCCGTGACCCAGACCAGCCAGTTCCCCATTGCGGCCGATTTCACCTACACGATCACCGATGGCGACGGCGACCAGTCCTCGGCGCTGCAGCAGATCCGGCTGGCCGACGGCACGGAGCCAAAGGCCGGCGCGCCGATCAGCCTGACCGTCGACGACCAGCATCTGGCGAGCGGATCGACGCCGTCGATCTTCCAGCCGGTCACCGCGAGCGGCCAGATCGCCTTCACGCCGGGGTCCGATGCGATCGCGTCGATCGGCTTCGGCGATCCCTCGGGCCTCGACGGCGGGCTGATCTGGACGCTCGAGTCGGACACGCAGATCATCGGCCGCGATGCCGACGACACTGTCGTCGTCATCCTCGACCTCAGCGTCGCGGGGAATGTCGCGACCGTCACGATGACGCTCGAGTCCAACTATGGCATGCACCCCGACACGCTCGCCGACGACCTTGCCGAACTGGGCTCGGTCGAGGTGATTGCGACCGACGCCGACGGCGACAAGGTGTCGGGCACGGTCGATCTTTCGGTGTCCGACGATGTTCCCTCGATCATGGCCGTGACCTCTTCCACCGGCGCGCTGATGGTCGACGAGACCAATCTCGCGGTCGATGCGACAGCCGATTTCGCGACCTTCTTCCACGTCGTCACCGGGGCCGACGCCTCGGGGAGCAAGGTCAGCTATGCCTTCGAGGTCACTACGGCTTCGGGGCTGGTCGACGTCGCGACGGGATCGAAGATCATCCTCCAGGCGAACGGCAATGTCGTCGAAGGCCGGCTGCAGGACTCGCTCTCGACCGTTGCCTTCCGGCTGACGATCGACGCCAACGGGCAGGCGACGCTCGACCAGATGCGCGCGATCAAACATGGCGATGCGACCAATCCCGATGACATTGCAACGCTGTCGTCGACGCTGATCCGTCTCGTCGCGACCATCACCGACGGCGATGGCGACCAGGCGACGGCGATCGCGTTCGTCGGCAACACGCTGGCGTTCCGGGACGACGGCCCGGCGATCGACGCGACGAACGTCGACACCAACAGCGTCCTGCTCACCACACAGGATGCCGACACGCGCGGCGCGGCCTTCGACACCGCGACCGCAGACCTGTCATCGGCCTTCTCGGCGGCATCGGTGCAATTCGGCGCCGACGGCCCCGCCGGTGCGGGTCAGGTCACATGGAGTTATGCGCTTGCGCTGGGCACGGCGGCTGCGACCACCGCCTTGACCAGCAATGGCGTGCCGGTCACGCTTGCCCTTGTATCCGGACAGATTGTAGGCAGCGCGGGCGGCACGCCGGTCTTTTCGGTGGCGGTGAATGCGGCGACGGGGATCGTCACGCTCACCCAGTTCGCCGAGATCGACCATCCGTTGCCCGGGTCTCCGGCCAATTATGCGGCGCAGCTCGTCGAACTGGGTGCGAACCTGATCGAGCTGCGCGGCACCGCGACGATCACCGACCGCGATGGCGACAGCGCATCGGACACGGTCGCCGTCGATCTGGGCGGCAACATCCGCTTTGCCGACGATGGTCCGACCGTATCGGCAGGCGGCAGCGCACCGGTGCTGGTGCTCGACGAGAGCAATCTCGCGGTGGATGCGACGGCCGACCTGTCGAGCCTGTTTGCGCCAACGACCGATTTCGGCGCCGACGGCCCCGGCGCCACCGCCTATGAGCTGGGGGTGACCGCCGGACCGAGCGGGCTGATCGACTCGCTGACGGGCGAGCCGGTGATCCTCTCGATCGTCGGCGGCGTGGTCTATGGCCGCACCGCGACGCACGAGGTGTTCCGCATTTCCGTCGACGCCGGCGGCCTCGTCACCTTCGACCAGTCGCGCGCGGTGCTTCATACGCCCGACAGCGGACCCGACCAGACGCTGTTCCTTCAGGGCAGCAATCTGATCACGCTGACCGCGATCGTCACCGACGGCGACGGCGATACCGCGCGGACAACCGCCGACATTACCGGCCGGTTCGCGATCCGCGACGACGCTCCGCTTGCCGTCCATGACGATGACAATGTCGCACGCGACGGCCAGAACTTTGCCGATGGCAACCTGCTCACCGGTATTGGCGGCACCGACGAGAACGGCATGGACGGATCGGCCGACAACGGGGGCGCCGACGGCGGGCTGCACGTCACGGGCGTCGCCTTCGGCGCGACGACGGGCTCGATCGGCGCGGCGCTGGCAGGCGACTATGGTGCGATCACCATCGCCGCCGACGGCAGCTATCGTTATGACCTCGACCCGGCCGACCCGGCGGTCATCGCGCTCGGCGCGAACGAGACGCTGACCGAGACCTTCCATTACACCGTGCAGGACGCCGACGGCGACAGCGCGACCGCGACGATCACGATCACGATCACCGGCGCCAACGACTTCCCCGTCGCGCGCGCCGACACCAACTGGGTGATCGACGGTCCGAGCGGGTCGGACCCGAGCGCGAGCGGCAATGTGCTGCAGGATATCGCGCACCCCGGCGCGCCCTTCGGGCTCTTCGCCGATGTCGCCGACAATGACCCCGACCTCGAGCCGATTACCGTCACCTCGGCCGGCACCTATGTCGGCCTCTACGGCACGCTGGTGATCGCCGCCGACGGCAGCTACACCTATACGCTCGACGAGGACAAGGCGGCGGTCAACGCGCTCGACGCGGGCCAGACGCTGGTCGACACCTTCCCCTACATGATCAGCGACGGCGCGCTTTCGGTCGCCTCGACATTGTCGGTCACCGTGTTCGGGACCAACGACGCGCCGACAATCGGCACGGCGATCGCGCGCGTGTCGGAAGAGGGATTGGTCGGCGGGATCCCCGATGCGCTGCCCGACGCGACGCTCGATACCACGAACAGCACCATGGCCAGCGGCACGCTTGCGATCGGCGATGCCGACGCCGGCGAGACGCTGACCGCGATGCTGGGCGATCCCGGCGCCGTGCTGACGGCGGGCGGGGTGCCGGTGACCTGGACAGGCGTCGGCACCGGAACGTTGATCGGTTCGGCGGCGGGTGCGGAAGTCATCCGCGTCACGCTGGCGCCGAACGGCGCCTATACGGTGACGCTGTCGCACGCGGTCGACCACCCGACCGTCGCGATCGAGGATCTCAAGAGCTTCTCGGTTCCCGTTTCGGTCTCCGACGGGACGACGACGACAACCAACGCCTCGGCGATCCAGGTCGTGATCGAGGATGATGCGCCGAACGCGGTCGGCGAAGCCGGATCGACCTCGCAGCCGACGCAGGATGTGAACACGCTCTTCATCCTCGATTTCAGCGACAGCATCGACAATGGCGAGCTGAACACGATGATAAGCGCGGTGCAGGGCGCGCTCAGCCAGCTCGACAACGCGGCGTCGGGCGTGATGACGATCCGCTTCGTGATCTTCTCGTCGGGCTCCTTCGCCTCGCCGTCCTTTGCGAGCGCCGCCGATGCGAACGCCTATCTCGACTCGCTCAACCCGGCGGCGGGCGGCGAACGTCCGTCGAACGAGGAGATCGGGCTCAACACCAACTATACCGGCGCGATCCAGACTGCGCTCGCCAATTTCACGGCGATTTCGGGCGCCAGCAACCAGGTCTTCTTCCTGAGCGACGGCAACCCGAACCAGGGCGTGCAGTTCGGCGGCATCCCGCCGCAGGTCGTCAATTCGCTGGCCGCGTCCACCGCGGCGGCGTGGAACAGCTTCGTCGACAGCAACCACGTCAACGTCACGGCGATCGGGATCGACAACAACCCGCTTCAGCCGCTCAATATCCAGCGGCTGCGCGACGTCGACGTCAATGACGCGCCCAACAACCAGCCGATCCTCGTCGACGATTTCCAGGATCTGGTCGGTACCTTGCTGTCGGTCATCGTGCCGTCGGCGGTGGTCGGCGATCTCGACGTCAACGATGCGTTCGGTGCCGACGGCGGCCGCTTGCTGTCGATCACGATCGGGACGACCACCTACAGCTGGGACGGCGCATCGAGCATATCGGTGTCCACCGGCGGGTCGATCGCGGGCACCAGTCTCAACGCCGTGGCCACCCCGATGGGCGGCACGCTGACACTCGACTTTGCGACCGGCCAATATACCTACCAGCCGCCGACGCCGATCACCGTCACCGCAACCGAAGTCTTCTCCTATGTGCTGACCGACCGCGACGGCGACACTGCGACCGCGAACCTGTCGGTCACGATCAACGCGCTCGCGCCGCCGATCGCGCTCGATCTCGATGGCGACGGGGTCGAGTTCGTGTCGTCCGATGCGGCGGTCCGCTTCGACTATGACGGCGACGGGGTGGCGGAGACGACCGCATGGGTCGGCCGCGACGACGCACTGCTCGCGATCGACAAGAATGGCGACGGGAAGGTCAATGACGGGTCCGAGCTCGTTTTCGGCGGCAAGGGATTGTCCGACCTGCAGGGACTCGCCGCGGCCTACGACAGCAATGGCGACGGCAAGCTCGACGCGGCCGACAAGGATTTCGCGAAGTTCGGCGTCTGGCAGGACGCCAACGGCAATGGTGTCACCGACCCCGGCGAGTATCGCTCGCTGATCGATGCCGGGATCGTCAGCATAGCGCTGGCCTCCGACAATCGTGGCTACACGGCTGCGGACGGCCAGGTCGTCGTGCGCGGGGAGGCGACCTATACCCGCGCCGACGGCAGCACCGGCAAGCTCGCCGACGCCGCCTTCGCGACGAATTTCGCCGCCGACCAGCAGCGGAGCGCGGCGGGCCTGTCGACCGCGATGCTCGTCGCTGGGCTCGCCGCGGCGACCCCGCTCGCCGCCGAAGAGCCGGCGCCGGCACCGGCCGAGCAACCGCTCGCGGCCAGCCTCGATGGCGAGGCACCCGTCGGTGCCGCGCCGTATCAGCGGGACATCGAACCGGCGAGCAAGGCCGACCTCTCCACGCATCTCGCGTCGGATGAAGCGGACAGCGACCGCCACCATGATGACGCCCCGACGCGGCAGGCGATCGATCGTGGCGGTGAGGACGGCGCGCCGGCGAGCCATGCCGCCGATCCGGCGCCCGAGCGCAGCTATGCAAGCCTGCTCGAGGAGACGCAGGTCGACCGCGCCGAGGCTGCGGCGCCCAGGGCCGATGCGGCGCCGTCGGTCGATCAGGTCCAGATGGCGCTGCCCGCGCAGGCCGTCGCGCCCGACGCGGGAGCCCACGACGTCAAGGCGATCGTCGCCGGGGCGCTCGAAGGGGCGCAGGTCGATCTCGACGCGCTGCTTGGCGCGGCGCCGGCGTCGAACCAGGCGCTCCCGCAGGTGCCCGTGCTCGCGAGCGCAACCGAGGGGCTGCTCGGCGACGGCGGCATGATCGGCACGGGGCACGGTTTCATGGCGGGTCTCGCCGAACAGCATATCGCCGCGCAGCTTGAACAGGCGGCGGCGGTTCACGCGTGACCAAAGGGAAGACGGACCAAAAGAAAAAGGGCGCAATGGGGGAAGCAACGCAGGCCGAAAGGGCAGGCACCGCGATCCTCCGAAGACAGCCGAGGGAAATGCAGGGGAAGTAAGATGCCGAACATCCGTACAGCAGCCTTGTTGCTCACCGCCGTCGCTGTCGTCGCGATATCGGGACCAGCGCGCGCGCAGCGTGTCGAGCTCAAGACCGCGGTCGAAACGGCGATGCAGACCAACCCCGAGATCAACCAGGCGGTCGAAAACCGCACCGCGATCGAGTTCGAGCGCGAACAGGCGCAAGGCCTGTTCCTGCCGCGCGTTTCGGTCGAGGGATCGGCGGGAATCCGCCGGCTTGAAAACGGCACCCGGCGCAACCTCGGCATCGCCGACGACAAGCTTTATCCGGTCGAGGGCAGCCTGCGCATCGAACAGATGCTGTTCGACGGCGGCGTGCGGAGCAAGGAGGTGAAGCGCCAGGCATCGCGCACCGACGGCGCCGCCTTTCGCGTCGAGGAACGCTCGCAGTTCATCGCGCTGCAGGTGACGCGCCAATATCTCGACTATCTGCTGCAGCAACGCATCGTCGCGGCGTCGCAGGACAATATCGATTTCCACTCCAGGCTCGTGGCAGACCTGCGTGAGGGTGTCGCCAAGGGCTCGCTCAGCATCGCCGACCAGCAGCAGGCCGAGGAGCGCCAGCAGGCGGCGCAGGCGCGATTGACCGAGTCCAACCTCGACCTCGTCAACACCGGGGCGTCGTTTCGCACGCTGACCGGGCTCGAACTCGTCGACGGTGCCTCGTTGCCGCCGTCGCTCGCGGGCAATATCCCCGCCTCGCTCGAAGAAGCGCTCGCCCGCGCGCGCGAACGCAACCCCCGGGTGCGCGAGGCGCAGGCCGATCTCGACGCAGCGCACGCGATGGTCGGCAAGGCGAAGGCCGAGCAGATGCCGACGCTCGCGCTCGAGGGCAATGCGCGGATCGGCGACGATATCGACGGCTTCCGCGGCGAAACCAACGACCTGCAGGCGGGCGTCGTGATGCGCTGGGACATATTCAACGGCGGGATCAAGAAGGCGAAGGTGCAGGAGATGTACCGCCGCGAGCGCGAAGCGCGCTTCCGCGTCGACCAGATGGTGCGCGAGGCCGAGGAGGATGTGCGCGTCGCTTGGAATACGTGGGACGCGCAGGGCAGGCTGGTCAAGGAGCTGGAGGAGCAGAGCCGCGTCTCGGACGAACTGCTGCGGTCGTACCGCGCCCAGTTCAACGTCGGCCGCCGCTCGCTGCTCGACGTGCTGGATGCGCAAAACACGCGCTACAATGTCCAGGTGCGCGCCGAGACCGCCAAATTCGCGCAATTCTATGCCGAGTTCAAATTGCTGGCGGCGCTCAATGACCTGCTCGCCGCGATGGAGGTCGCGCCGCCGAAGGCCGCGACTGCGAACGCGCGCGAGCGTTTCAAGGTCCGGACCGCGCCGCAGACCGACCCGGCGTCGATGCGGGAACCGCGGTGAATTTTCCGGGTCATATGCGTGGAGCCCGCCGCCTTCGCGACGTTTCGCTGATGACGGGGTTCGAAAGCTGGCGGGCGGAATCTGCCGCGGGTGACGAGCTGCTCGATACGGTCGCCGGCATCGCGGCGATGTTCGAGCGCCCCTTCGCCGAGGGACGCGTCAAGAAGGGGCTGGCGCTCGACGAGGACGGGTTCGTCCCGCTCGACCAGATCGACCATGCGCTCGACGCCGTCGGGCTGCGCTGCCATCTCGTGCGCCGGCCGCTGGCGGGCTGGAACACGCAGGACGTGCCCGCGATTCTGCTCGTCGATGGCGAACGGCCGCTGATCCTCACCGATCTCGATGGCGATGCCTGTTCGGTGCGCCTGCCGGGGGCAAGCGTCGATATCGGCGTCGACCGGGCGCAGCTCGAGGCCGCCTATTCGGGGCAGGGCGTGATCGTGCGCCACGATCCGTCGAGCGAGGCGGCGCGCGAGCGGCCGTGGGACGAGGCGGCGAAGCACCACTGGTTCTGGAGCGAGGTGTGGAAGGAGCGCGGGCAATATGCCTATGTCATGCTCGCGTCGTTCCTGATCAGCCTGCTCGCCTTCGCGATGCCGCTGTTCACGATGAACGTCTATGACCGCATCATCCCGAACAAGGCGGCGTCGAGCCTGTGGGTGCTCGCGCTCGGCGCGATGTTCGCGATCGCGGTCGAATATGGGTTGCGGCTCGCCCGCACCGGGCTGATCGACGAGGTCGGACGCGGGATCGACGCGCGGCTGTCGCAGCGCCTGCTCGACAAGGTATTGAACCTGCCGCTCGCGACACAGCGCGGCAGCACCGGCGCGCTCGCGCGGCGCGTGACCGAATATGAGCAGGTGCGCGATTTCTTCGCCTCGACCACCGTGGTGCTGGTCACCGACATCCTCTTCCTCTTCGTCTTCGTCGGCCTGATCGCGCTGCTGGGCGGCTGGCTGGCGGTGATTCCGATCGTTTCGATGGCGATCATGCTCGTCATGGGCTGGGTGCTCCAGCGGCGGATGAGCCTTGCGGTCGCCGACGCGCAGGTCGACGCCAGCCTGCTCCAGACGACGCTGATCGAATCGATCGGCAGCCTCGAAACGGTGAAGGCGTGCCGCGCCGAAGGGCGAATGCTCGGCAAGTGGCGGCGGCTCTCGGCCTCGAACGCCTATACGCAGGAGGAGATGCGCAAGCTGACCGCGACCGCGGTCAACCTCGCCACGCTCTGTCAGCAGGGAACGAGCATCGCGCTGATCATCGGCGGCTTCTATCTGTTCAACGCCGGCATCATCTCGATGGGCGCGATCATCGCCATCGTCATGCTCGCCAGCCGCTCGCTCGCGCCGGTCGGACAGCTCGCCTTCCTGATGACGCGCGGGCGGCAAGCCTTCGTCACGCTGAACAGCCTGCAATTGCTGATGGACCAGGAGGACGAGCGCGAGAAAGGCAGCCGCTCGATCACGCCGGCAATTCGCGACGGGCGCCTGCAGCTCGACCATGCGGGGTTCTGCTATCCCGAGACCGAGCGCGAGGCGCTCGCCGACATCAGCCTGACGATCGAGCCCGGCGAGCGCATCGGGCTGATCGGCCGCGTCGCGTCGGGCAAATCGACGCTCGGCCGCCTGCTTTGCGGTCTCTATGACCCCACCGCCGGCAGCTATCGCATCGACGGCCTCGAAAGCCGACAATATGATCCGCACGACCTTCGCGAAACGCTGCGCTTCGTCGGGCAGGACGCCGAGCTGTTCAGCGGCACGGTGCGGGAGAATCTGCTCGTCGGCGCGAACGAAGCGAACGACGCCGCGATCATCGAGGCGGTGAAGCGGTCGGGCGCCGATGCTTTCATCGGCCGCGACGCCACCGGGTTCGATTTCCACATCGGCGAACGCGGCTCGCGCCTGTCGGGCGGCCAGCGCAGCTTTCTGGTGCTGGCGCGTGCGCTGGTGACCCCGGCGCATCTGCTCTTCCTCGACGAGCCGACCGGGGCAATGGACAGCCAGACCGAGCAAATGTTCGTCGACCGGTTGCGGACCGCGATCCCCGCCGGCCAGACACTGATCCTCGCGACGCACCGGATGGCGGTGCTGAACCTCGTCGACCGGCTGATCGTGATGGACAATGGCCGGATCGTCGCCGACGGCCCGCGCGACGAAATCCTCGCACAGCGGACGCTGCCATGAGCGCAGTCGTCGCCCCCCGCCGCTATGGCACCGTCGCTGCCGACGACAATCGTCGCACGGCGTTATGGCTCGTCGGGATCGTCGTCGTCGTGTCGCTGCTGACTTCGAACGCGCTGTGGGCGCAGCTCGGTGATCTGTTTGGCGTCGGCGATGCCGACTATCATGCGCAGGACGCGGCGCCGCCGCCCAAGCTCGATCGCGAGATGGTCGAGCTGATCAAGCTGACCGAAGACCCCGCGCAGATGATCGTCGAGGCGCCCGAAACCGCGATCACGCGCAACGAGGCGATTCCCTTCGCCCACGGCCCGGTCGTGAAGGCGCGGCCCTTCGAGCCGGTGGCCGCCGACCAGATCGCGCGGCTGACCGCGCTCAAATGCCTGACGCAGGCGGTCTATTTCGAGGCCGGGTTCGAACCGGTCAAGGGACGGCGCGCGGTCGCGCAGGTCGTGCTCAATCGCATGATGCATCCCGCTTTCCCGAAATCGGTGTGCGGCGTCGTCTATCAGGGCGTGAACCGGCCGGTGTGCCAGTTCAGCTTCACCTGCGACGGCTCGCTGAAGCGGCGCCCCAATGCCGAGGCGTGGAAGGAAGCCGAGGAGGTCGCGCTTGCCGCCCTCAACGGCTATGTCGAGCCCGCGGTCGGCTATGCGACCCATTATCACGCCAATTATGTGTCGCCCTATTGGGCGCCCAAGCTGGTCAAGCTCGCGCAGATCGGCGCGCATATCTTCTATCGCTGGCCGGGCCGCTGGGGCACGCCGGGCGCCTTTTCGGGCCGCTACAGCGGAATGGAGGCGATCCCGGCAATCCTGCCGCGCGCGTCGCTGGCGAAGGACGGCGGGGGCGCAGGTGGCGACGGGCGGACGCTCGCGGCGGCGGGCGACCCGACCGCCGCGCTGCAGGACCGGCGCGCCGAAAACGACAATGGCGGCCGTCTCGACACCGCCAAGGGCTGGGAGCTCGCGATCCCGGCGCCCGAGGAAGCGAGCCGCGCGTCGCGGATGATCGCGGCGCAACAGGGCGGCGACTATGACATCGGATTGAAGGAGAGCGGTTTGTGATCAGGGCGCGCTCCTATGTGGGAACCCGCCGGGTGATCCTGGCGTCGGCTGTCGGGCTGTTCGTTTTCGTGAGTTGGGCGAGCTTCGCCAAGGTCGAGGAGGTGACGCGCGGACAGGGCCGCGTCATCCCCTCCAGCAAGGCGCAGGTCGTCCAGTCGTCGGAACCGGCGACGATCCTCGACATCGTCGTCCGGCCGGGTCAGCCGGTGCGCCGGGGCCAGTTGCTGGTCCGGCTCGACGACACCGAATCCTCGTCGCAGCTCGGCCAGATCGAGGCCGAGAACCGCTCGCTTGCCGCGCGCGCGGCGCGGCTGGGGCGCGAGGGGAGCGGCAGCGGCGCGGGCGCCGCTTGCGGCCCCGGGCAAAGCCAGGCCGAATGCAGCCAGGAGGCCGACCTGCAATCGGTGCGCGCTGCGGCGCTGAAGAGCCGGCAGGCCGCGCTTGCGGCCGCGGTCGAGCAGCGCCGCCGCGATTATGACGAGGCGCAGGCGACGATCGCGTCGCTGAAGTCCAGCCTCGGCCTTGCGCAGAATCAGGTCGACCTGCTCGAACCGCTCGCGGCCAAATCGATCGTTCCGCAGACCGAATTGCTCAACGCCCGGCGCGAGGCGACCGAAATCCGCGGCAAGCTCGCCGCCGCCGAACAGGCGGCCTCGCGCGCCTCGGCGGCGATCAGCGAGGCGCGCGCGCAGATGTCCGAGGCGGGACTGCAGTTCCGGCAGGAGGCGCTCAACGAACGCAACCAGCTGATCGCCAAGATGGCGGTGAATTCGGAATCGCTGCGCGGGGCCGCCGGGCGCCGGGATCGCAGCGAAATCCGCTCGCCGGTCAACGGGATCGTCAACGACGTGCAGGTCACGACGGTCGGCGGCTTCGTCCAGGCAGGGCAGAAGATCATGCAGGTCGTGCCCGTCGGCGACAAATTGCTCGTCGAGGCGCGCGTCGCGCCGCGCGACATCGCGTTCATCAAGGTCGGCGACCGCGCGAACGTGAAGGTCACGGCCTATGACTTCGCCATCTATGGCGCCTTGTCGGGCCGCGTCGTGCAGGTCTCGGCCGACAGCATCTATGACGAGGTCGCGAAGGAGGCCTATTTCACCGTCGTCGTCGAGACCGACGTCGCTTATCTCAAGAGCGGGCAGCGCAAGCTGCCGATCAGCCCCGGCATGATCTGCGACGTCGAGGTGATCACGGGCAAGAAGAGCGTGCTCAGCTACTTGTTCAAGCCTTTCCTGCGGGCGCGCTCGGAAGCCTTTACCGAACGCTGATCGCCGCCGGTCGGGACCGGAATGAAAGCGGGCTCCGGATTTCGATCCGGAGCCCGCTTTTGTTGTGCTTGTCGCAAGCTACGGGAGGCTGCGCGTCGTCCCGTTCGGCTTTTCGGGGCGATCAGGCCGACCGTCCCGTGACCGGTGACAGCTTGGGGAGAGCCCGCGCCGGCCGTACCTCCCGCAAATTGAGCTGCACCGGTTCACCTAAACCGTTTTTCACTCCCCACGTCGCGGCCTGGGTGCGGTTCTCGACCCCCAGCTTGCGGAGGATCGCCTTCACATGCACCTTCACCGTGGCTTCGCAGATCCCGAACTGCCGCGCGATGACCTTGTTCGCCATGCCCGCCATGATGCTTTCGAGAATCTCGATCTCGCGGTCGGAAAGGCCGACCGACGCCGCGCTGACCTTCCAGTCGCCCGCCATCGCGGTCGGAATCCAGCTCGTCAGATTGTTGACCAGCTGCGACGGGAAAACCTTTTCGCCAAGCGCCACCAGCCGGATCGATTCGGTGAGCGGCGCGCAGGAAATTTCCTTGATGATGACGCCGTCGGCGCCGATCTGGAACGCTTCGACCACGTCCTCGAAGGAATAATGGTCCATGAGCAGCGCCAGCCGCGTCCTGCTTCGCTTCGCGGCGAGCC
The DNA here is from genome assembly GCF_018682675.1 of Sphingopyxis soli. Taxonomy (GTDB): domain Bacteria; phylum Pseudomonadota; class Alphaproteobacteria; order Sphingomonadales; family Sphingomonadaceae; genus Sphingopyxis; species Sphingopyxis soli. The sequence goes on along the minus strand of NZ_JAFMTR010000109.1, from coordinate 24,274 downwards.
TGCGGCACGCGTCGAGCCCGAAACCTGCGTTTCCACTGTCGATGACGATCACATGATGGTCGTCGTCGCGTTCGATATTCCCGTCCGGATCGAGAAGCGCCGATACATCCGACACCGAGGCTTCGATCCGAAAATTGTCACTCGAAAGTATGTTTCGCAAACCCTCCCTTGCGATTTCGTTTTTCGCCACCAGCGAAATTTGAACCACCTCCAACATCACCCGCCTCCCTGAAAGTTCAGTCAAGGCAACCCATTTTGTTTTTCAACCTCACTCGAACCGCATGTCCCCGACGATCATCAAACCCGGATCGTTTGTTTTGTTAAATCGCGTTAACTTTTTCGATTCGTGATCGATTTACTGCAAATATGGTTATACAATTTGCTTAGGGATTCCATCGGGATTCAGCCCTCTACCCCCAAAGAGGTAGCGCCGGTTCCCGCTCCCCTTCTCCCCTGCCGGCCCTTCCGGCGAGTGGGCTCTGCTTAACACATGAAATGCAGAATGTTAAATGATGCATGGGTGCGGGACCGAGCAATGCGGTGCTACCCCTATGGATAGAACGCCCGCCGCCGACGTGCGGGCTAAGTGTCCCAGAATATGATCGGTTCGGGCGCAATCCTTAATCATTTAGGCCATGGCCCGAGTCGCGCGCAGAGTCGATACGCGGCGAGTCGCGTCGCGCGCGATACTGCCGAACTGGCACGATATTGCGGCCCGTATCGTTAGGGTGGCCGCGTGCCTTGCTATCGCGTTTCGAACAGCCGCCGCCGACCGACCATGTCGCGCACGGTCCGCGCGGCCGTGAGGCTGGCCAGCACGAAGCCGGTCGCGGCGTCGCGCGTTGCTGCGGTCTTTTCGGGCCGTCGGTCAAGCCTCGCCATCGTCCAATTTCCTATCCGCGCCGACGCGGCATCGGAATGTCCCGGAACAGCGAGCCGCGCTGGCGCGGGCTGGCGGTCGGCATAGCCGTGGACCCAGCGCTGCGCGCCGCTGAACGACAGCATCGGCCGCATCTCGTCGGCTTGCGGGCCGCCATAGAGACGGTCGGTCATATTATCGAGTGCCAACCAGCCATCCTTCGACCGGACGAGCAACACCGCATGGTCGGCGCCCAGCGCGAGATCGCGCAGCAGGACGAGTTTCATGTGGGCGTCGTCGATCCCGGCGGCGCGCAGCATCTGCATTTTCAGGATCGCGAAATCCTCGCAATCGCCGCGGCGGCGCGCGATCGTTTCCCCGGCGGTCGCCCAGAAATCACGCTGGCCGTAATTGCGCTCGTCCTCGACATAGGTGAGGCTGCGATTGACTCCCTGGTTCACACGCTGGAGCAAATCGCGCTCGTCGATCCCGGCGGTCACTCCGGCCTTGCGCAGTTCGGCGCGCATCAGCGGCGCCGGGGCCGCCCGCCGGACGCGGTCCCAGCGGGCGTCGAAGCGGGTATGAGCGACCGGGAGCGCCACCGTGCCGAGTTCGGACTCCCGGTCGTTCGCAGCGGGTTCGAAGGTCGCGGAGTCCGAGAGCCGACCGGGTACGGCCGAACGCCCGGAGCAGGTGGCCGGACTTGCCGGCGACATCGCCAGCGTCGGGCCGGTCGACGAAGCGCGGTCTGCCGCGGCGGGCTCCAGCAAGGCGCCCTCCTGGCGCAGGCGCATCCGGTCGAGCGCGCTCAATTGCCGGTAGGGCTCGCCGGCCGGCCGAGCGATCGACGCCGGGATGGCGGCATTGGCGAGGTCGCCGCATGCCGTGGCTTCGAACCAGACCGGTTTTCGGTTGCCGGTTTTCGCGACGTCGGTGTCGATCGCGGCTTGCGCGGCGGTCGCCGCGAGCATTGCCGCCGCCGCGATTGCGGCGCGAGTCAGCGTCGGGCAGGATGAGAGAAGCCGGCTCATCATGCTGCGACAGGTGCCCGAACAAGGTAAGGATTGGCTTAATGGACCCTGCGATCGCGTCTTGCGAATGCCGGGCGGCAGTGGTGCACGGGCGGGATGGAATTCGTAGTCAATGGAGCTTCGCACCCGAGAGCAGCCGGTATCTCCCGCTGCTCCGGCCCATCGCATTTCCCGCTGTTTCCGGCCGGAAACCGGGCGGGGCGTCGCTGCGGAACCCTCTTGTCGGGATCGGTGTCGAACAGAAGAAATGCCCGCATGTGCATTGACAAAGAGAACGTTATCATCTAGGTGAACGTTCACATTTTTCGAATGCCGTCACCAGAACGGCGCATTTGGGAGGGTTACGGGATGCAGGCTTCGCATAAGCATTGGCTCGCCAAATTTTTGGTCGGCACGTCGGCGCTGTCGCTGATGGGCGCGGCCCAGGCAGCTATGGCGCAGGAAGCTCCGGCGGACAGCAGCGACAGCGTGGGCGACGAGATCGTCGTCACCGGTATTCGCGCCAGCCTCGAGGCGTCGGCCGATATCAAGCGCAATGCGCAGGGCGTGGTCGACGCGATCTCGGCCGAAGACATCGGCAAATTCCCCGACACCAACCTCGCCGAATCGCTTCAGCGCATCACCGGTGTCTCGATCGACCGGTCGAACGGCGAAGGCTCGCTGGTCACCGTTCGCGGCTTCGGACCCGAATTCAACCTCGTGACGCTCAACGGGCGCCAGATGCCGACCGCCTTCATCGGCGACGGCGGCAGCGCGCCTTCGTCGCGTTCGTTCGACTTCGCCAACCTCGCCTCGGAATCGATCTCGGGGGTCGAGGTCTACAAGAGCGGCCGCGCGACGATCGAATCGGGCGGCATCGGCTCGTCGATCAACATCCGCACACCGCGCCCGCTCGACAAGCCGGGCATGTACGGCAGCCTGTCGGCGAAGGCGGTGGTCGATTCCTCCCGCAACAGCGGCGATTCGGTCACCCCCGAAGTGTCGGGCATCTTCAGCACGACCTTTGCCGATGACACCATCGGTTTCGCGATCAGCGGTTCCTACCAGAAGCGCAAGTCGAGCACGAACACCGCGAACGTCGGCTGGCGCGACGGCTATCTGGGCAGCGAAAACAACTGGGGTTCGCTCGCCCAGCCGGGCGATCCGCGCTTCCCGAACATCACCAATCGTCCCGACGCGACCGACGTCTATCAGGTGCCGCAGAACGCGTCCTACGACCTCAACGATATCGATCGCGAGCGTATCAACGGCCAGGCCGTGTTGCAATTCCGCCCGACCGACGGGCTGACCGCGACGATCGACTATACCTATTCGCGCAACACGGTTCAGACCCGCAACAGCAACGTCGGCGTCTGGTTCAACCATGAGGATACGTCGAGCGCGTGGACCGATGGTCCGGTGGCGGGCCCGATCTTCTACACCGAACGCTTCGGTCCCCCGGGACCGGGCTGCGCCGCGCCGTCGCCGCCGCCGCCGAACCAGTGCGCGATCGGCAAGGATCTGTCGTACAGCGGCGCGCTCACCGAGACGCGCGCCGAGAACAAGTCGCTTGGTTTCAATGTGAACTGGGAAGGTCCCGATGGCGTCAGCTTCGAGCTCGACGCGCATCATTCGACCGCGACGGTGAAGCCGGTCAACGACTATGGGTCGAGCATCTCGGTCGGCAATGCGGTGTTCGGCGTCGCCAACCAGACGGTCAATTTCGAGAATGACCTGCCGGTCATCTCGTACAACATGCATCCCGGAATCGACCCGCTGAACCGTGCGTTGATCACCCCGACGGGCAACGCCTTCCGCAACGCCTATTTCCGGGACGAGATCAACCAGGTCCAGCTGCGCGGCCGCTACGATCATGACAATGGTCTGCTCGACAGCATCGACTTCGGCGTCTCCTATGTCGAGAACAAGGTCCGCTCGGCATTCGGCACGATCCAGAACGACACCTGGGGCGGCGCGGGTCCGGCGTCGGACATTCCCGACGACATCTTCGAGCTCGAAACCCTTCCCGACAAATTCCCGGGTCTGGCGCAGCCGGGGATGATCCAGAGCTTCTACAAGTTCGATTTCGAGCGGATGGTCGACCTGATCGAGGGACTCTACGGCACCTGCAGCAGCCCGCAGACGGGGGCGCAGGGCGTGCCCGGCACCTGCCTTGCGAAGTTCAACACCGATCGCCGTATCACCGAGAAGACGCTGGCGCCCTATTTGCAGGCTGCGGCGGTGTTCGACCTGTTTGGCAACCCCGGTCACTTCGTCGCCGGCATCCGCTACGAGACGACCGACATTTCGTCGGCGGCGCTTGTTCCGGTCCCGGTCGACACGCGCTGGGTCGGCGACAACGAGTTCAACGTCGTCTATTCGGGCGACAGCCAGTTCACGCGCTTCAAGGGCTCGTATGACAATTGGCTGCCGGCGTTCGACCTCGACGTCTCGCCGATGGAGAATGTGAAGCTGCGCGCGTCGTACAGCCACACGATCACGCGTCCCGACTATGCCAGTATGCAGGGCGGCCGCACCATCGATACGCTGTTCCGCGTCGGCGGCGGCACCGGCGCGCAGGGTAACCCGGGCCTGATCCCGTACAAGTCGAAGAATATCGACCTGTCGGCGGAATGGTATTACGCCCCGGCAAGCTATCTGTCGGTCGGTTATTTCCACAAGGATGTCAGCAATTTCATCTCGTCGACGCGGATCGACACCAATGCGTTCGGACTGACGACCCCGGTCGGCGGCCCGCGCTGGAACGCGGCGATCGCCGCGCTCGGCGCCAACGCGACGGTGGCGCAGATCCGCCAATATATCATCACCAACTTCCCGAGCACGGTGACCGGAAACATCATCAACAGCGCCCCTGGCGATCCGTTGCTGAATTTCGAGATCACGACCCCGATCAACAGCGACCAGACCGCGTCGCTGAACGGCTGGGAATTCGCGCTCCAGCACAGTTTCTGGGACACCGGCTTCGGCGTCATCCTGAACTATACGATCGTCAACGGCGATGCGACCTACGACAATACGCAGCCATCGTCGGTTCCGCAGTTCGCGCTGACCGGGCTCAGCGACAGCGCGAACGCCGTGCTCTTCTACGACAAGGGGCCGCTCCAGGGCCGTGTGGCGTGGAACTGGCGCGACGAATATCTCTCGGGCACCGGTCCCAACCCCTTCTATGTGGAGGATTATTGGCAGATCGACGCCAGTGCGAGCTACGAGTTCATCCCCGGCCTTACGGGCTTCGTCGAGGCGATCAACCTGACGGGCGAAGGACGCCGCGGGCATCTCCGCAGCAAGAACAACGTGAGCTTCGTGTCGCCGGGCTACGCCCGCTACGCCGCCGGGGTCCGGTTCACCTTCTAGGCGCGGCGTCCCCCGTCCGCCCGTTGGCGAGAGAGCCGCGCCTCCCACGGGGTGCGGCTCTTTTGCGTGACGGATCGCCGCGAGTGGCTTAGGAACGTTCCCAATGACGCAAAAGGTCGAGAGGGTTGTGATCGTGGGCGGCGGCACCGCCGGGTGGCTGGCGGCGTCGCTGATCGCGACGTCGCGCCGCGCCAAGGCCGCGCCGCTGTCGGTGACGGTGGTCGAGGCGCCCGATGTGCCGATCGTCGGGGTCGGCGAAGGCACCTGGCCGACGATGCGCACGACGCTCCAGACCATCGGGCTCGACGAGGCCGAATTTCTGGCGGCGTGCGACGGGGCGTTCAAGCAGGCGTCGCGCTTCGACGGCTGGGTCGACGGCTCGGTGGGTGACAGCTATCTCCATCCCTTCACCACCCCGCCGCCGCTGCCGATGGGCGAACTGCTCGCGGCCTGGCAGGCGACCGCGCCCGACCAGCCCTTCGCGGCGGCGATGAGCGCGCAGGCCGCGGTCTGCGACCTCCACCTCGCGCCGCGCCAGCGCGCGATGCCCGGCTATCAGGGCGCGACCAACTATGCCTATCATTTCGCGACCGAGAAATTCGGCGCGCTGCTCGGCGCCCATGCGAAGCGGAACCCGCTGATTACCCATATCCTCGACCATGTGACCGGCGTCCGGCACGCCGAAAATGGCGATATCGCAGCCCTGACGACACGCAGCGGCCGCGAGATCGAAGGCGATCTGTTCATCGACTGTAGCGGCTTCAAGGGGCTGCTGATCGACGGTGCGCTGGGGGTCGAGTGGGTCGACCGCAGCGATCATGCCTTCAACGACCGCGCGATCGCATCGCAAGTGCCGGTGCCACCGGGCAGCCCGATCGCCTCGCAGACGATCGCGACCGCGCACGAGGCGGGATGGATCTGGGACATCGGGCTGCCGTCGCGGCGTGGCATCGGCTGCGTCTATTCGAGCCGCTTCATCGATGACGAACGCGCCGAGACGATCCTGCGCGACTATATCGCGCGCGAACTGCCCGGTGCGGTTCCGGAGACCAAGGCGTTCGGCGTGCCGTTCAAGCATATCAGCTTTCGCACCGGACACCGCGCGCGCTTCTGGGAAAAGAACTGCCTGTCGATCGGGTTGGCGGCGGGGTTCATCGAACCGCTCGAAGCCTCGGCGATCGTCCTGATCGAACTGTCGCTGCGCGCGCTGACCGACAATTTCCCGGCCGACCGCGCCGCGATGGATATCCATGCCGGGCGCTTCAACAAGCTGTTCCGCTATCGCTGGGATCGCATCATCGAGTTTCTGAAGCTCCACTATGTGCTGAGCCGCCGCGAGGAGCCCTATTGGCGCGCCCACCGCGACCCCGACCATATTCCGCCGCACCTCGCCGATCTTTTGACGCTGTGGCGCGACCAGCCGCCGTCATCGTCGGATTTCCCCTACATCGACGAGATTTTCTCGGCGCAGAGCCATCAATATATCCTCTACGGCATGGGCTTCCCGCCGCCCGCGGGCTGGCCCGCCAGCGACGGCGCGGTGGCCGCGCTTGCCGAGATGCGCCAGCGCGCCCGCACGCTCGCCGCCGGTCTGCCGACCAACCGCGCCTATCTCGACGCGCTCGCCGCCGAGCGCCCCGCCGCAGCAGAAGCTGCCGCCGAATAGAAAGACCCGCATGACCAACCACGCCATCCTCGACCAGACTGTCCACCAGGATCTGCGAGTGCGTGTCGATGCAGGGGCCGACCTTGGCGACGGGGTGATGGCGACGCTGACCGTGCCGTCCGAATTCCGCAACATTCAGGGCCATTTCCCGATTCTGTTCCGCCGCGAGGCCGGACAGGACCAGTTTTTCGCGGTCGCGCTGCTCGGTTTCGAATCGGGCGAGAATCTGTTCCTCGACGGCGCGCGCTGGGATGCCGGATACCGGCCGCTGTCGCTCGCGATCCAGCCCTTCCTCGTCGGCCGGCCCGCGGGCGGCGACGGCCCCGCGCAGGTGCATGTCGACCTTGCCCACCCGCGCATCGCGTCGGGCGACGAGGGGGTGCGGCTGTTCGACACGGCGGGGCTCGCGACGCCGTATCTGGAGGAGATCGCGGGCAAGCTCGGCGACCTCGACCTCGGCTATCGCCAGAGCGCCGCTTTCTTCGACGCGCTCGCCGCGCATGAGCTGCTCGAACCCTTCACGCTCGAGGTGACGCTCGACGACGGGTCGGTCAATTCGCTCGTCGGCTTTCACATCATCAACGAGCCGAAGCTGCGCGCGCTCGACGCAGCGGCGGTCGGCAAGCTCCACGAAGACGGCCATTTGATGCCGATCTTCATGGCGCTCGCCTCGCTGTCGCAGATTCGTCCGCTCGTCGACCGCAAGAACCGCAGGCGGCGCCATGGCTGACCGCGACGGCCCGATCTACGACCGCCTAGCCCGCGTACCCGAGCGCGAATGGCGCGGCGCCGGGCTCGATTCGCTGCTCGACGATGCGCGCGAACCCTTCGTGCTGCGCGGACTCGTCGCCGACTGGCCGCTCGTCGCGGCGGCGAGACGTTCGGCGCGCGACGTGCGCGGCTATCTGGTCGACCATGCGCGCGACCGTCCGTTCATGGTGTCGATCGGGCCGCCCGGACACGACGGGCGGCTGTTCTACGACCACGATATGGCGATGAATTTCCGGTCCGGGACGGGCAAGCTCGCCGACATCTTCGCCGGAATCGACAAGGGCGAACAGCTTGGCGACATTCGGACCGTCTATCTCGCCTCGATCGACATCCCGACGCATTTCGACGGGCTCGACGAGGCCAATCCGCTCGATCTCGGCGCGCGCGATCCGCTGAAGAGCATCTGGATCGGGACGCGCACGCGGATCGCCGCGCACAATGACTTCCCCGACAATCTCGCCTGCTGCGCGGCGGGACGACGGCGCTTCACGCTCTTCCCGCCCGACCAGTTCCGCAACCTCTATCTCGGGCCGATCGACCATACCCCCGCGGGCCGCGTGGTCAGCATGGTCGATTTCGCGACCCCCGATCTCGCCGCCCATCCGCGCTTCGCCCTCGCGATGGCGCACGCGCTGACGGTCGAGCTCGAGCCGGGCGATGCGATCTTCATCCCGTCGATGTGGTGGCACCATGTCGAGGGGCTCGCCGACTTCAACATCCTCGTCAATTACTGGTGGCGGCGCACACCGGCCTGGCTCGGCCAGCCGCAGGAGGCGCTCAACCACGCGATCCTCGCGATCCGCGATCTGCCGCCCGAGGACAAGGCGATCTGGCGCGACCTGTTCGACCATTATGTCTTCGAAAATGATGGCGGCGTGACCGACCATATTCCCGAATCCGCGCGCAGCATTCTCGCCCCGCTCACCCCCGAGACGGCGGGCCGGCTGCGCGCTTTCTTGTTAAGGACACTCAGCCGATGAACGATACCAAGCCGCTCCGCCGCGTCGTGATCGCGGGCGGGGGAACATCGGGCTGGATGATGGCGGCGGCGATCGCGCGCACGCTGGGGCACACCGTCGACCTGACGCTGGTCGAGTCCGAACAGATCGGCACGATCGGCGTCGGCGAATCGACCATCCCGCCGCTGGTCAATTTCAATCGCATCCTCGGCATAGCCGAGCCCGAATTCATGCGCGCGGCGCAGGCGACCTTCAAGCTCGGCATCCTGTTCGACAATTGGAAATATGACGGACACAGCTATTTCCACAGCTTCGGCCTCAGCGGGAAGGACCATTGGTCGGCAGGTTTCCAGCATTTCTGGCTCGCGGCGCGCGCGAAGGGCTGTCCGCACAGCTACGACGACTATTGTCTCGAGCTCGTCGCCGGGCTGCAGGGCAAGTTCGCGCATCTGCCCGAAGACCGGATGAATTACGCTTATCACGTCGATGCAACGCTCTATGGCCGCTACCTGCGCAAGCTCGCCGAGGCCGATGGCGCGAAGCGCGTCGAGGGCAGGATCGAGAAGGTCGAACTCGACGGCGAGACCGGCAATATCGCCGCGCTGCTGCTGGACGGCGACCGCCGGATCGAGGGCGACATGTTCGTCGACTGCACCGGCTTTCGCGGGCTACTGATCGACGGCGCGCTGCATGCGGGGTTCGAGGACTGGTCGCACTGGCTGCCCAACGACAGCGCGATCGCGGTGCAGTCGGACCATCTCGGCCCGCCGATGCCCTATACGCAGGCGATCGCGCACGATGCCGGCTGGCAATGGCGCATTCCGCTCCAGCACCGGATGGGCGCGGGGATCGTCTATTCGAGCGGCTATCTGTCGCGCGACGAGGCGCTCAACCGCCTGATGTCGAGCGTCGGGACGCCGCGGATCGAACCCTTCGACATCAAGTTCAAGGGTGGGGTGCGGCGCAAGCAATGGTATCGCAACTGCGTCGCGGTCGGGCTGGCGGGCGGCTTCGTCGAGCCGCTCGAGGCGACCACGGTCCACCTCATCCAGCGCGCGGTGCTGCGCTTCATCCGCCTGATGCCGAACGGGCGCGTGAGCGAGCGCGACGCGATCGAGTTCAACGAGCAGCAGCGCCAGGATATCGAACAGATCCGCGACTTCGTGATCCTGCATTACAAGGCGACCGAGCGCCGCGACAGCCCCTTCTGGCGCCACGTCGCAGCGATGCCAGTCCCCGACAGCCTGCAACAGAAGATCGAGCTGTTCCGCGAAACCGGCCGCACCTTTCGCAAGAATGAGGAATTGTTCGCCGAGAACAGCTGGGTGCAGGTGATGATGGGGCAGGGGGTCGACCCCCAAAGCTGGCACCCGATCGCCGAGAAGTTCGGCGACGACGAGCTCGAGAAATTCATGGCGGGCCTGCGCGAAAATGTCGCGCGCACCGCCGCGACGCTGCCCGAGCATCACCTCTATGTCGCGCGCTATTGCGGCGCCGAGGAGCCGCAGGCGGCGTGATCGGGTTCCCCGCGATGAAAAAGATGGAAATTGATCGGGTTCGCGTCTGGCAATGCGCCGACGGGAGCGCTAGCGGTTTGCGATGCAGCGAAGCGAGGGGCCAGCAGGACTGATGGGGCGGCGGCGGCAGTCGGTGACGATCAAACATGTGGCGGCCGACGCGGGCGTGTCGCTGCAGACGGTAAGCCGTGTCATCAACAACGAACCCAATGTTCGCGCGGAGATGAAGGAGCGGGTGCAGGCGTCGATCGACAAGCTGGGCTATGTCCCGTCGATCGCCGCGCAGCGGATGAGCGGATCGCGATCCTACCTGATCCTGGCAATCAACGACCGCGAGCGCACGATCGCCGACTGGAAGGCGCGGCAGGGTACCGACTGGGTCGACCAGATGCTGTTCGGCGGGATGCTGAAATGCGCCGAATATGGCTATCGCATGATCTTCGAGCTGGTCGACACGCACAGCGACCATGTCGAGCGCGAACTGCGCGCGACGATCGCCGCGCTGCAGCCCGATGGCGTGATCCTGACTCCGCCGCATTCGGACAATCCGCTGATCGTGAACCTGCTTCATCACCAGCGCATCCCCTTCGCGCGCATCGGCTCGCACGGCGGTGAGGCGGGGATCGCGCTGACGATGGACGACGAGGGGTCGGCGGCGCGCGCGACGCGCCACCTGATCGACCTCGGTCACCGGCGCATCGGCTTCATCTCGGGCTCGGTCGAATATGACCTCAGCCACTGGCGCATCGACGGCTGGAGGGGCGAGATGGCGGCGGCCGGGCTGCCTGTGGACGGCCTGCTCGCCGAGGGCGATTTCAGCTATGCCTCGGGCGAGGCGGGCGCACGCGCGCTGCTTGCCGGACCGAACCCGCCGAGCGCGATCATCGCCAGCAACGACCAGATGTCGCTCGCGACGCTCGAGGTCGCGCGCGAACTGGGGCTCGACGTGCCGCGCGACCTGTCGATCGTCAGCTTCGACAACACGCCGATCGTCCATTTCAGCCAACCGCCGCTGACCGCAGTCGACCAGCCGGTGGCGGCGACGGTCGCGCGCGCGGTCGAACTGATCATCGCCGCGCAGCGCGGCGAGAAGCAGCCCGATGGTCCGACGGTGGTCAGCGGCAGCCTGGTCGAACGCGGATCGACGGCTCCGCATGGCGGCTGACGAAGCGGCGTCGCGGCGCCAGTCGACCCGCTTCCTGCTGCTCTATGCGCTCGCTTCGGCGGGCGGCGCGATCGCCTATGTTCCCTTCCTGACCCTGCTGCTGCCCGCGCGCATGGCCGAGCTCGCGGGCGCCGCCGATGTCGAATGGCTCGGCTATTCGACCTTCCTCGGCGCGGTCGCGGCGAGCGTCGGCGGCATCGTCTTCGGCTGGCTCAGCGACCGGACGGGCGGCCGGCGCGGCTGGATCGCGGCGGGATTGCTGCTCGCCATCCTGCTGCTGCTCGCGGTGCCGCTGGCGAAGGATGTTACGGCGCTGGTCGCGATCATCGTTGCGTGGCAATTGGCGCTCAACATGATGCTCGGCCCGCTTGCGGCGTGGGGCGGCGACCTCGTGCCCGACGGGCAGAAAGGCCTGCTCGGCGGGCTGCTTGCCTTCTCGCCCGCACTCGGCGCCTGGTCGGGAGCGCTGGTGACGCTGCCGGCGGTCGCGTCGCTCGAGCAGCGGCTCGTTCTCATCGCCGCGCTGATGGCGCTTGCGATCCTGCCCGCGCTGCTGGCCGGGCGTCCGCAGCCCTTTCCCGAACTGATGCGACGCGAGGCGGACGGCGAAGTGGCTCGACGGCCGGTCCAGCCCGCGGTGCGCATGTGGCTCGCCCGGTTGCTCGTCCAGATCGCCGAGGCCGCTCTCTTCGCCTATCTCTATTTCTGGTTCCGCTCGATCGATCCCGCGATGGGAGATAATGAAAAGGCCGGCATCTTCAGTCTCGCGCTGACGATCGCGGTCCCTGTCGCGCTGCTCGCCGGACGCTGGGCAGACCGCAACAACCGGCCGTTCGCGCCCCTCATCCTTGCCGCCGCCCTGTCCTCGGTCGGCCTCTTCGGCATGGCGGTCGCGGGCGACGCGGCATCGGCAAAGGCCGCCTATCTGGGCTTCGGGATCGCGACCACCGCTTTCCTGTCGCTCCATTCTGGGCAGATGCTCCGCGTCCTGCCGCGTCCCGAACGGCGCGGGCGCGATCTTGGCTTCTTCAACCTCACCAACACCATCCCGTCGCTGATCATGCCCTGGTTGACGATCTCGCTCGTCCCCAGCTTCGGATTCGGTACGCTTTTCCTGTTGCTTGCGGGGCTCGCAGGGTGCGCGGTGCTGCTGCTCGCAACCTTGCCGCGCCGCGCCTGATCGCAATTCCGTCGTGGCCCCTTGATTTCGTGAGGGGCGTGTGCGACAGATGGATTGATAACGTTCACATAAAAATGGGATGGGAGTGAAGATGCGTCGACAGGCGATAGCGATGGCGACCGCGCTGCTGCTGGCAGGAACCGCCGCGACCGCAATTGCGCAGGCCCCGGACGAGGCGGCGTCTGCTGCCGTCCACCCCGATCTCTGGCCCGCCGCGAAGAGTCCCGCCGCGATCACCGACCCGGCGACCGAGGCGCGCATCGATGCGATGCTGGCGAAAATGACGGTCGAGCAGAAGGTCGGCCAGATCGTCCAGGCCGACATCAGCACGATCACGCCGAAGGATCTCGAAACCTATCCGCTCGGATCGATCCTTGCCGGCGGCAACAGCGGCCCGAACGGCAACGAACGGTCGAGCGCTGCCGATTGGGCGAGGCTGGTCGGCGAATTTCGCGCCGTGTCGCAGCGCCCGCAGGCGAACGGCGTCGCGATTCCGATCATCTTCGGCGTCGATGCGGTCCATGGCCATAACAATATTCCGGGCGCGACGCTGTTCCCGCACAATATCGGGCTCGGCGCGGCGCGCGATCCCGAGCTGATCCAACGGATCGGTGCGGTCACCGCGGCCGAGATTGCGGGTAGCGGGATCGAATGGACCTTCGCCCCGACGCTCGCGGTTCCGCAGGATCTGCGCTGGGGCCGCAGCTACGAAGGCTATTCGTCGGATCCGGCGCTCGTCGCCGCCTATGCGAAGGCGATGGTCATCGGCCTGCAGGGGGTGCTCGTCGCAGGCCGCTCGGTCGATGCGACCCACGTCGCCGCGACCGCGAAGCATTTCCTTGCCGACGGCGGCACTTTCGAGGGCAAGGACCAGGGCGATGCGAAGATCGGCGAGGCCGAACTGGTCGCCAGGCATGCCCAGGGCTATCCCGCCGCGATCGACGCCGGTGCGCTGACCGTGATGGCCAGCTTTTCGAGCTGGAACGGGGTGAAGAACCACGGCAACAAGGGGCTGCTCACCGACGCGCTCAAGGGCAAGATGGGCTTCGAGGGCTTCGTCGTCGGCGACTGGAACGGCCACGGACAGGTCGCGGGCTGCACCGTCACCGACTGTCCGCAGTCGATCAACGCCGGGCTCGACATGTTCATGGCGCCCGACAGCTGGAAGGGTCTTTACGAAACCACCGTTCGTCAGGCGAAAGACGGAACGATATCTGCCGCGCGTCTCGACGACGCGGTGCGCCGCATCCTGCGCGTCAAATACAAGCTCGGCCTGTTCGACGTCGAGCATGTCGATCGCGGCAATTTTGCCGCCGTCGGCGCCCCCGACCATCTTGCCGTCGCGCGCGAAGCGGTGGCGAAGTCGCTCGTCCTCCTCAAGAACAACGGCAGCGTTCTGCCGATCAAGGCAGGCGCGCGCGTACTCGTCACCGGTCCCGGCGCGAACAGCATGGCGATCCAGTCGGGCGGCTGGACGATCAGCTGGCAGGGCACCGATGTGACTCACGCCGATTTCCCGAACGGTCAGACGATCTGGGAGGGAATGGACAAGGCGGTGCGCGAAGCAGGCGGCATCGCGACGCTGTCCGACGACGGCTTTTACAAGGAGAAGCCCGACGTCGCGGTCGTGGTGTTCGGCGAGCAACCCTATGCCGAATTTCAGGGCGACGTCCCGACGCTCGACTACCAGCCGGCCGAGGCGAAAGACCTCGCGACGCTCAAGAAGCTGAAGGCGGCGGGCATTCCGGTCGTCGCGGTCTTCCTGTCGGGGCGCCCGATGTTTACCAACCCCGAGATCAACGCCGCCGACGCCTTCGTCGCGGCGTGGCTGCCGGGGTCGCAGGGCGCCGGGGTCGCCGACGTGCTGGTTGCGGGCAAGGACGGCAAGACGGCGCGCGGCTTCACCGGCAAGCTGCCCTTCCCCTGGCCCTCGGACGCGCGCTCGCCGGTCGAGAAGGCGCAGTTCCCGGTCGGCTACGGCCTCGCCTATGGCGACAAGACGAAGGTTCCGCCGCTTTCCGAAAAGCTCGGCCTCGACCTCAAGGGAATTCTCAACGTCGAGAATTTCTTTTCGGGCGGCCGTGCGCGCGCGCCGTGGCTGTTGTCGGTCACCGACGCGGGCGGGTCGCGGCAGGTCGAATCGGCGCCGGTCGAGAGCAGCTATGGCCTGCTCAAGACGCGTTCGGTCGATGTCGCGGCGCAGGAGGACGGCAAGAGCTTCGTGTGGAGCGGGCCGGCGTCGTTCCATCTGACCGGCCCCAATGCCGACATGTCGCGCCAGCTGAACAACAGCTTCGCGTTGCGCATCGACTGGCGGATCGATGCCGTCGGCAGCGGCCCGACCCAAGTCGAACTTGGCGGCAAGCCCTTCGACGTCAGCGGCTGGGTCATGGCCGCGCCGGCCGGGCAGGTTTCGACGATCAAGATTCCGCTGCGCTGCTTCGCCGACGCGGGTGCCGACCTCACCAAGGTCGGCTACGCGACGACGGTGCACGGCGACAAGGGACTCGCGCTGACGTTGCTGTCGGCGCGGATCGAGGCGGTAGGCGAAAATCTTGCTTGCCCGCCGACCGTGAAATAGCCAAACCCGCGCACGGGTTGGCGGAGCAGCTTCTCCGGGGAGAGATATCGTGGCCGTCACGCCAGATCTGACCAATAATGATTCCATGGCCCGCGGGGGCGCCGGGCAGCATGTCGATGCCCCCGAGCTGCGTCTGTTCGTCATGGGGCTGTTCTTCATCTTCGGCGGCATCACCTCGCTCAACGATGTGATCATTCCGAAGCTGAAGGAACTGTTCACGCTGAACTACACGCAGGCGATGCTCGTGCAGTTCTGTTTCTTCACCGCCTATCTTCTGATCGGGATTCCCGGTGCGAAGCTGGTCAAGAAGATCGGATATATGCGTGGAGCGGTCGCAGGCCTTTTGACGATGATGATCGGCTGCCTGCTCTTCATCCCGGCGTCGCAGACCGCGACCTACGGCCTGTTCCTGCTCGCGCTCTTCGTCTTGGCAAGCGGTGTGGTCGTTGTGCAGGTCGTGGCCAATCCGCTCATTTCGATGCTCGGCAAGCCCGAGACGGCGCACAGCCGCCTGACCTTTGCGCAGGCATTCAATTCGCTCGGCACGACGATCTTCCCGATCGCGGGGTCGGCGCTGATCCTGGGCAGCCTGGCAAAAGTGAGCGCCGACCAGCTGTCGGGCGCCGAACTCGATGCCTATCGCACGGCCGAGAGCCAGGCGATCGTTCATGGCTATCTTGGCATCGCGGTCGCGCTGGCGGTGGTGGCGGGCGCGGTATGGCTGTTCCGCAACCGCCTGCAGGGCGAGAGGCATGAGGCGAGCGCCGGGCTGGCCGGCTTCGACCTGCTGGGGCGCCCGCGCTTCGGTTTCGGGGCGCTCTGCATCTTTCTTTATGTCGGCGCCGAAGTGTCGATCGGCTCGCTGATCGTCAGCTATCTCATGCAGCCGGGCGTGATGGGGCTGCAGGAACAGGCGGCTGGCAAGTTGATCGGCCTTTATTGGGGTGGCGCAATGATCGGCCGCTTCATCGGTTCGGCGGCCATGCGCGTCATCAGCCCCGGCAGGCTGCTTGCGTGCGTCGCGGTTGGAGCGATCACGCTGATCCTGGTCTCGATCGGCACGACGGGAAGCGTGTCGGGCTACAGCCTGCTTGCCATCGGCCTGATGAACTCGATCATGTTCCCGACGATCTTCAGCCTCGCGTCCGAAAAGCTCGGACCGCGCGCGGCCGACGGGTCGGGGATCATCAATGTCGCGATCTTCGGCGGCGCGGTCGTTCCGCTCGCTACCGGTGCGCTGGCCGACCTTACGGGGCACCTCGGCCTCGCGCTGTTGCTGCCGGCCGCCTGCTATGCGGTTATTGCTGCCTTCGGCGTCTACGCCCGCCGGCCGGCGCCCGACCCGGTCGATCACTTCGCCTGACCCGAAAAGGGGGACCCGCCCGCCCGCAAGGGGGGCGGGTTTCGGGGCGCGGCGATCCGTTTCCGTCGGCTCGACCATGCCGCGGCGGGGCGCAGATTAACCTCCTTTCCGTGCCGCGCTTTGCTATCAGGGCCGGCGCGCACGAAGGAGACACGCCATGGCTCAAGGCACCGCCCGTATCGGCAAGGACAAATATCGGACCCAGATCAGCGTCGGCGGCCGCGACATCGTCGCCGACGAGCCGCCCGCTCTCGGCGGGCAGGGCGCGGGGTTCGCGCCATATGATCTGCTGCTCGCCAGCCTTGGCGCCTGCACCGCGATCACGCTGCGCATGTATGCCGACCGCAAGGGCTGGCCGATGGAGTCGCTCGAGGTCGGGCTGCGGCTGCACGGGATCGAGGAGAAGAAGATCGATCGCACGCTGACCATCGTCGGTCTCGACGACGAGCAGCGCGCGCGGATGGCCGACATTGCCGAGCGCACGCCGGTGACGCTGACGCTCAAGAACGGCCTGCCGATCGAGACCCGCCTCGCCTGACCGGCCCTAGCGCGGCGGGCGGTCCGCAAGGCATCGTTTACGCGGCCTTTACCACTCTTGTTGCATGACATCGGGCGATGTTTGCGACTGGGGACATGTGATGGACAGCTTGCGCGGACTGCTTTCGGGCAGCCACGACCAGGACGATGGCGCGATCGACGCGCCGCCGGTGGTCGGGGTCGACGAACGGCGGATGCAGGTCAGGGCCTATAATTACTGGGCTTCGCTGCTGGCCGACCGCGCCTATCCGTCGGTCGAGGATGTCGACCTCGAGGGCGCCGATTTCGGGCCGCACGCGGTGTTGCTCGACTTCACCACCGGCATCGAGAATCCGGGCATTTCCTTCCTTGGCGAAAAACTGCGCGAGGAGTCGGAGATCGGCGAGGACGTCCACTATATCAACCAGATCCCCGGCCGCTCGCTGCTGTCGCGGCTGACCGACCATTATCTGCAGATCATCGCCAACCGTGCGCCGATCGGCTTCGAGGCCGAATTCGTCAACGATCGCGGGGTGACGATCATGTATCGCGGCATCCTGCTGCCCTTCTCGTCCGACGACGACACGATCGATTTCATCATGGGCGTGATCAACTGGAAGGAAGGCGTTCCCGCCGAGCAGGAGGCCGAACTGCAGCTTTCGGTCGAGCAGGCGCTGCGCACCGCCGCGCCGCTGACCGCGCCGGTTCCGGTATGGGCCGATGGTCCCGATTCCGAGCATATCGACGATGGCGCGGCGCCCGGCTTCGCGGCGCTTGGCGACGAGGACGAAATGCTGCTGACCGAGACCGCCGACGAAGACATGCCCGTCTCGGCCGATCCGGGCACCGACGCCGAACTCGCCGACTGGCTGGCGCTGGCGCGCGAGACGGCCGAGCGTGCGATCGCCGCCGACAGCCGCAGCCGCTCCGCGCTCTATCAGGCGGTGGGCAAGGCGTGGGACTTCGCGCTCGCGGCCGAGGCCCAGCCCGAAGCCTTTGCCGAAATGCTGGAGGACGCCGGGCTGCAGGCGCAGGACCGCGCGCCGATGACCCCCGTCGTCAAGCTCGTGTTCGGGGCGAATTACGACAAGACGCGGCTTGCCGAATATGCCTGCGTTCTGAGCCATGCGAGGCAAGAGGGCGTGGCGCGCGGCGAACTCGCCGCCTATCTCGACCGCTATCCGGGCGGCCTCAAGGGACTGGTCAAGGACGCGCGCGCACGTCGCAAACCCGATGGCGAGGGCGTCGGCAAGGGCGAGGAGGCGGTCGAGGCGCTGCGCCATGCGCATCCCGCCCTGATTCTCGAACATGATGCGGGCGAGGCCGAATTCGTCGTGCTGATCGCGCGCGCGATGCCCGGCGGACATATCGGCATCGTCGCCAAGGCGGCCGACGATCCGGCGCTGATCGCCAAGCTGGCCAAAAAGGCGATTGCCATTACGCCGTAAAGATTGTGCTGTGAGGTCGAATGGGGCGTGCGGCGCGCGCGTTCTTCCTGCGAGGGCCGGTCGCCTCCGGCCCGTCGCCGCGACCCTGCGTAATAGTCAAACTGAAAATTGAAATTATTTTACGTGAATGCTGCGCGGGGTCTTGAGCCGCGCGCGCCACAGGCGCATAGGAGAGCCCTGCAAACGGGCTGGCCGAATCCCCCGCAGAGGCCCGCCTTTCTTGGTTCGGGATGCTGCCCCCTATGACTTCCACCCTGTCCCACGCCGCCGAAGCCGAAGCCTCGCCGGCCCTGCAAGTGCCGGCAAAATTTTCCAAGGCTTTCGCCGCCGCGCTGCACGGGAGTGCGCTTCCCGGCGAGGGCGAAGACCTCGATACCAGGGCGCTGGCGGCGGCGGGCGAATTTGCGGGGCGAGCGGCGCTGGAACGGAGCGAAGGCAAGCCCTCGCTGCTGCTCGAGCCTTTGGTCGCCGACGGCACCGACCGGCGGATGCGCCTTGTCGTCGTCAACGACGACATGCCTTTCCTGGTCGATTCGACCTCGCAGATCGTCGGCGCGCAAGGCCTTGCGATCCACCGCATCCTTCACCCCGTCGTCTCGGTCGACCGCGATGCGAAGGGCAAGCTGACCGGCGTGGGGACGGGCGATGATCGGGAATCGGTCATCTATATGGAACTCGAACGCGGCGATGCGCGCGCGCGCCGCCGCTTGCTCGATGCGCTCGAAGCCGCGCTCGCCGACGTGCGCGCCGCGGTGACCGACTGGAAAGCGATGCGCGCCGCGATGCTTGCCGACGCCGCGATGCGCGCCGACGGCGAAGCCGCCGAACTGCTGCGCTGGTTCGAGGGCGGCGCCCTGACACAGCTTGGTCACGAGTGGCGGACCCGCGATGGAGCGGTTCAGGACGCGCTCGGTATTTCGACCTCGCGCACCGAGCAACTGTTGTCGCAGACCGCACTCGACGCCGCCTTCGACTATTTCGACAAGGGTCATCCCTCGCCGCTGCTGATCAAGTCGAACCGCCTGTCGTCGGTTCACCGCCGCGTGTTGCTCGACCTCGTCATCGTCCCGGAATTCAAGGGCAAGAAGGTCGAGCGCCTGTCGATCCATGCGGGCCTGTGGACCAGCGCCGCGCTGTCGACCCCGCCGGCGAAAGTGCCGATGCTGCGCGCGCAGCTCGACGCGCTGATGGCGAAATTCGGCTTCGATCCGGCGGGGCACGCGGGCAAGGCGCTCGCGCATGCGCTGACCGCGTTGCCGCATGACCTGCTGATCGCCTTCGATAGCGCCGCGCTCGAGGATCTGGTGCTCACCTCGATGTCGATCACCGATCGCCCGCGGCCAAAGATTGTCGCGGTGCGAAGTGCGCTCGGCCGTCACCTGTTCGTTTTCGTCTGGTTGCCGCGCGACGAGGTATCGACCGGCCGCCGCAAGGATGTCGAGGCGATGCTGGTGCGCGCGGCGAAGGCCGGCGTGATCAACTGGACGATGGTGCTGGAAGACGGGGGCGCGGCGCTGATGCGCTTCACGCTCGACCTGCGCGGCGAGGGCGTCGTTCCCGATATCGACGCGCTCAACGCGCAGCTCGAACAGATGGTCCGCGGCTGGCTGCCCGAGGTCGAGGCTGCGCTCGCGCGCCATGGCGACGCGGGCCGCGCGGCGGCGCTCGCCGCGCGCTTTGCGCCGCTGTTCCCCGCGAACTATCGCAACAGCTACAGCCCCGAGGAGGCGGCGCTCGACATCCTCCAGCTTCGCGATCTCGACGCGGATCGCCCACGCGGGGTCCGGATCGTCCGTCAGACTCTGGACGGCGACGACGAGCTGCGGCTGAAGGTGTACAGCGCCGCGGGACCGCTCGCGCTATCGGATGTCGTGCCCGCGCTCGAACATTTCGGCTTCGAAGTGCTCGAGGAAATCCCGACCGAGGTCGCGCGCGCGCAAGGCGAAGGCGACGATGGCCGGTCGGCCTTCATCCACGATTTCTCGTTGCGCCTGCCGTCGTCGGTCGACGAACTCGGGCTGATTCCCTTTGCCGAGGTCATCGAAACGGCGATCGCCGCGGTGCTCGACGGCAAGGCAGAGAATGACGCGTTCAACCAGCTCGTCCTGGTCAGCCAGACCGATCCGCAGGCGATCGTGTGGCTGCGCGCCTGGTTCCGTTATCTGCGTCAGGGCGGCGCGAGCTACGGCATGGACACCGTCGTTGCGGCGCTCCGTCATGCGCCGGCGCTCACGTCGGCGCTGATCGACCGCTTCCGGGCGCTTCACGATCCGAAAGCGAAGGACGCCGCGCGCGCCGAGGCGCTCGAAGCCGATATCGTTGCGGGTTTCGCCGACATCCAGTCGATCGACGACGACCGCATCCTGCGCCTGTTCCATGCCGTGATCGGCGCGACGCTGCGTACCAACGCTTTCGCACCCGCTGCGGCCGAGGCGCTGGCATTCAAGATCGACAGCGCCCTTGTTCCCGGCCTCCCCAAACCGCTGCCGTGGCGCGAAATCTGGGTTTACAGCCCGCGCGTCGAGGGCATCCACCTGCGCGCCGGACCGGTCGCGCGCGGCGGGCTGCGCTGGTCCGATCGCCGCGACGACTTCCGCACCGAGATTCTCGGGCTGATGAAAGCGCAGCGCGTGAAGAACGCGGTGATCGTGCCGACCGGCGCGAAGGGCGGCTTCTATCCTAAGGCCTTGCCGAGCCCGGCCGAAGACCGCGATGCGTGGTTCGCCGAAGGCACCGAATGCTATCGCATCTTCATCCGCTCGCTCCTGTCGATTACCGACAACCTTGTCGGCGGCAAGGTCGTGCATCCGAAGGGCGTCGTTGTCCGCGACGGCGAGGATCCCTATTTCGTCGTAGCCGCGGACAAGGGCACCGCGACCTTCTCCGACGTCGCCAATGCGCTCGCGATGGAGCGTGACTTCTGGCTTGGCGACGCCTTCGCGAGCGGGGGGTCGAAAGGCTATGACCACAAGGCGATGGGGATCACCGCGAAGGGTGCGTGGGTTTCGGTCCAGCGCCACTTTGCCGAATTGGGCGTCGACGTGCAGACCGACAGCATCCGCGTCGTCGGCTGCGGCGACATGTCGGGCGACGTGTTCGGCAACGGCATGCTGCTGTCGAAGGCGATCCAGCTCGTCGCGGCGTTCGACCACCGCCACATCTTCCTCGACCCCGATCCCGATCCGGCGAAAAGCTGGAAGGAACGCGAACGCATGTTCAATCTCCCGCGGTCGAGCTGGGAAGATTATGACAAAAAGCTGATCTCGAAGGGCGGCGGTGTTTTCCCGCGCAGCCAGAAGAGCATCCCGCTGACCCCCGAGGTGCAGGCGGTGCTCGGCCTGTCGCAGGCGGAGATCGAGCCGGGCGCGCTGATCTCCGCGATCCTGAAGGCGCCCGCCGACCTCCTCTGGTTCGGCGGCATCGGCACCTATGTGAAGGCGGCGAGCCAGAACAATGCCGAGGTCGGCGATCCTGCAAACGATGCGCTCCGCGTCGATGCCGAGGATCTGCGTGTTCGCGCGGTGGGCGAGGGCGCGAACCTCGGTGTCACGCAGGCTGCACGCATCGCCTTCTCGGCGAGGGGCGGGCGGATCAACACCGACTTCATCGACAACAGCGCGGGCGTCGACTGCTCGGATAACGAGGTCAACATCAAGATCGCGCTGAACCGCGAGATGGCCGAAGGGCGTCTGCCGCAGGAAGCGCGCGACGCGCTGCTCGTGCGGATGACCGACGATGTGTCGGCGCTGGTGCTCGAGGACAACCGCTTGCAGGCGCTCGCGCTGTCGATCGCCGAAAAGGGCGGCGCCGCGGCGGTGCCATCGCTCGTGCGGATCATGGAGAATTTCGAAGCGACGGGCCGCCTCGACCGCAAGGTCGAAGGGCTCGCCGCGAACGACGAACTGCTCCGCCGCTCGGCAGAAGGACGCGGCTTCACGCGGCCCGAGCTCGCGGTGCTGCTCTCGACCGCGAAGCTTGCGCTGCAGGATGCGATCGAGGATAGCGAATTGCCTGACGATCCCGCGCTCGGCAGCGATCTGGCGTCGGCCTTCCCGGCCGAAATGCAGAGGGATTTTCCGCAGGCGATCGCCGATCACCAGCTGCGCCGCGAGATCATCGCGACCAAGCTCGCGAACCGGATGATCAACCGCATGGGGATTGCCCATCCCTTCGAGCTCGTCGAAGAGGAAGGCTGTTCGCTCGGCGACGTCGCGGCGGCGTTCGTCGCGGTCGAACGGCTGCTCGGGATGGACGAAATCTGGTCGGCGCTCGACAGTGCAAAGATCGACGAAAGCATCCGCCTCTCGCTCTTCAGCCAGGCGGCGTCGGCGATGACCTCGCAGATGGCCGACCTGCTGCGCGTGACATCGACGCTCGCACAGCCGGGACCGGTCGTTGCGCGGCTCGAACCCGGCGTCGAGCGCCTGATGAGCGGCGTCGACAGCCTGCTCAGTCCATCGGTGCGGCGCCAGTGGGACATGCTGGCGCAGCAATTGCTCGACGCGGGCGCGCCGGAGACATTGACCTCGGCGGTCGTGCGGCTGTTCAAGACCGACGGCGCCATCGGGATCGTCGATCTCGCGGCACGGCGCGGCGACGACGAGGTGGCCGTGACGCACGCCTTCACCCACCTCGGCGAAGCGCTTGGTCTCGACTGGGCGCAAACGCTCGCGGCGCATATGAGCCCCGCCGATCCGTGGGAACGCCTGCTCGTCAACAGCCTCGCGCGCGATTTCCAGCAGATGCGCCTGACCTTCCTTGCCGGGTTGCCGAAGGGCGACCTCGACGCGGCGGTGATCAAATGGCTCGCCGACAATAGCCAGCGCGTCGCGCAATTCCGGGCCACCGTCGATCGCGCGCGGATGATCCCGAATCCGAACGGCGCGATGCTGTCGCACATCGCGGGACAGGCGCGCGGGCTGCTGGGGCGGTAATGCCGTTCCAGCCCCGCGTCGCGATCCTCGTCCCGGCACCGGATTATTACGAGCAATGGCAGCCCGCCTTTGCGCGCAAGGCGGCGGCGCTGACCGCGGCCGGACTGATCGTCGAACAGCGTGTGTGGACCGATCCGGGCGACCTGTCGGGATACTACCTGATCCTGCCGCTCTTCGCGTGGGGCTATCAGCGCGATGTGGCGGTCTGGTACGCGCTGCTCGACCGATTGGAATCCGAAGCCCTGCCGGTGGTCAATCCGGTACCGGTGCTGCGCTGGAACAGCGACAAGGCCTATCTCGCCGAACTGGGCGCGAAAGGCGTCACGGTGGTGCCGACGATCGAGGTCGCCGCGCTCGGCGAGGCAGTTCTCGCCGCCGCGCGCGCCGAGCTCGATGCCGAAGAGGTCGTGATCAAGCCCGCGATCTCGGGCGGCGCCGACGGCACCCACCGCATCGCGGCGGGCGCGGCCGTTCCCGCCGACGCGCTCGGACAGCGCCGGCTCGTCCAGCCCCTGATGCCCGGCATCCTGACCGAGGGCGAATTTTCGCTCTTCTTCTTCGACGGCAAGTTCAGCCACGCGATCGTCAAGCGCCCCGCCTCGGGCGACTTTCGCGTGCAGGAACAGTTCGGCGGGCGCGAGAGCGACTGGCATGCAAGCGCGGAGGCGCAGGCGCTCGCCGCCGCTGCGCTCGCCGCCGCACCCGCGCCGCCCGTCTATGCGCGCGTCGACATGGTCGGCGATGCGACGGGCAAGCTCCACATCATGGAACTGGAGCTGATCGAACCCTCGCTGTTCCTGCACCACGCGCCCGACAAGGGCGCGGCGTTCGGCAAGGCGATCTACGCCGCGATCTAGGGTTCCGACCCTAGGTCACATACCCATAAACAGGATTCCCAAGCGGCTTGAGTTCTGATTCAGTGTTTTCCGG
>NZ_JAFMTR010000108.1 GCF_018682675.1 Sphingopyxis soli | reverse complement strand
CGCTGCCGACGGCAGCGCAACCCCACTCCAGCCTCCGCTAGGCGCGTTGCGCCAAGCTCCGGCATCCTCTCCCGCAAGGGGAGAGGATTGTATGGGGTCGTGCGGCGCGTTAGGTGCTCATCATGGCCTCCACCGAAATCGAAGCGCTCGTCCAGCAACTCGCCCGCCTGCCGGGCCTCGGCCCGCGGTCGGCGCGGCGCGCGGTGCTGCACTTGATGAAGAAGCGCGAAAGCAGCTTTGCGCCGCTGCTCGCCGCGCTCCAGACGGTGTCCGAACGGCTCGTCACCTGCGGCATTTGCGGCAATATCGATACGCAAGATCCGTGCGCGATCTGCGCCGACCCGCGCCGCGATGCGCGCTCGCTGTGCGTCGTCGAGGAGGTGTCGGATCTCTGGGCGCTCGACAAGTCGCGGCTCTTTCCGGGCAAATATCACGTCCTCGGCGGGCGGTTGTCGGCGCTGGAGGGGGTGCGGCCGCAGGACCTCAGCATCGATGCCCTCGTCGCGCGCGTCGCGGCAGGCGGGATCGACGAGGTGGTGCTGGCGATGAATGCGACGCTGGAGGGCCAGACGACCGCGCATTATCTCGCGGAGCGGCTGGAGGGTTATCCGGTACGGCTGACGCAGCTGGCGCATGGTTTGCCGGTGGGGGGCGAACTCGATTATCTCGACGAAGGGACGCTGGCGCAGGCACTGCGCGCGCGGCGGCCGATGGGTTGACGCGGGGCGTTCGAATTCATACCTCGCAACTATGGCCATCCTACCCATCATCGAGACCCCGGATCCCCGGCTGCGCGTCATTTCCAAGCCCGTCGAAACCTTCGACGCCGAGCTAAAGCAGCTTGTCGCCGACATGTTCGAGACGATGTACGACGCCCCCGGTATCGGGCTTGCCGCGATACAGGTGGGGGTGCCGAAGCGTATCCTGGTGATCGACCTGCAGGAAATCGATCCCGAGGATGAAGAGGGCAAGCGGATCATCCGCACCCCGCGCGTCTTCATCAACCCCGTCTTCTCCGACGAGAGCGAGGAGCATAGCGTCTATCAGGAGGGCTGCCTGTCGGTCCCCGAGCAATATGCCGATGTGACGCGCCCCGCCGAAGTCACCGTCGACTGGCAGGACGAGGATGGCAAGCCTCACCGCGAACGGATGAGCGGGCTGATGGCGACGTGCATCCAGCACGAGCACGACCATCTGGAGGGCATTCTCTTTATCGACCATCTGTCGCGGTTGAAGCGCGAGATGGTGCTGAAGAAATTGGCGAAGCTGCGCAAGGCGGCGTGATTGGCTCACCCCTCTCCCCTTGCGGGAGAGGGCAGCGAGACTTGCCAGCTTGCTGGCTAGTCGCAGCGGGTGAGGGGGCTGGCGCCTTGTGCGCCAAGTGACTCTGTCCCCAACCTCTAGTTCTCAAATTCTTATGCGGCGCAGACGCGCCGCGGCACCCACCCCTGTATCCCCTCCCGTAAAGGGAGGGGAGAATGGGGCTATTCCGCCTTCTTCGCCACGCCCACCATCGCGGGGCGCAGCAGCCGGTCCTTCATCATATAGCCGGCCTGCATTTCCTGCACGATCGTGCCCGGCTCCTTGTCGCTCGGGATTTCGAGCATCGCCTGATGCTGGTTCGGATCGAGCGGCAGGCCGATCGCCGCGATGCGGGTGATGCCGTTGCGTTCGAAGACGCTCAGCAATTCGCGCTCGGTCGCTTCGAGGCCGGTGATCAATGGCTTGATCGCCGCATCCTCGCGCTGTTCCGGCGTCAGTGCGGCCAGCGCGCGGCCGAGATTGTCGGCGACCGACAAGATGTCGCGGGCGAATTTGGTCGATGCATAGGCGTGCGCGTCGGCGATTTCCTTGTCCTTGCGGCGCGTGACATTCTGCGTCTCGGCGCGCGCATAGAGCAGATCCTGCTGCAGCGCGGCGATCTGTTCGGCGAGCTTCGCCGTTTCATCCTGCGGTTCAGCTGCGACGGCTTCGGGGGCTGCGGTTTCTTCGGTCGCGCCGTCGTCGACGGGCGTGTCATTTTCGATATTCGTCATAAACCTATCGTATCAGTCTTGAGAGCGATTGTGCGGTGAAATCCACCATGGGTACGATCCGGGCATAGTTCAAGCGCGTCGGGCCGATTACGCCCACCACGCCCACCACGCGCCCGTCCGATCCGCGATAGGGCGCCGCTATCACGGACGAGCCCGACAGCGAGAATAATTTATTCTCCGACCCGATGAAAATGCGCGTCGCGCTGCCTTCGCGCGCGCTGTCGAGAAGCTGCGCGATGTCCTGTTTGGTTTCGAGTTCATCGAGGAGCTGGCGCACCCGGTCGAGATCGCCGACCGCGCTTTCGTCGAGCAGGTTCGCCTGCCCGCGCACGATCAGCACCGGGCGGTCGGCGCCGTCGGACGACCAGACCGCGAGGCCGCGGCTGACAAGATCCTGCGCCGCACGGTCGATGGCGATTCGCTCGGCCTCGATCTCGCGCCGGACGCGCGCCATCGCTTCGGTGAGGGTCAGGCCCGACAAGGTTGCGCTGATATAATTGCCCGCCTCGACGAGCGCCGACGGGTTGAGTCCGGCCGGAATGTCGATGACGCGATTCTCGACCGTCCCGTCGCCCGCGACCAGCACGACGAGAGACTGGTTCGCCGACAGCGGCACGAAGGCAAGCTGTTTCAGCACGCGCTCGTGCTTGGGAACGAGGACGAGGCCCGCGCACGCCGACAGGCCCGAAAGCGCCGCGGTCGCCTGCGCCAGCGCGCTTTCGATCGGGCCGCCTTCGACCAGGCTCGCCTCGATCTGCGCACGGTCCTCGGCGCTGGGTTCGGCGACCTGCATCATGCCGTCGACGAACAGGCGCAGGCCTTGCTCGGTCGGCAAGCGTCCCGCGCTGGTGTGCGGGCTGGCGAGCAGGCCGAATTCCTCCAGGTCCTGCATGACGTTGCGGATCGAGGCAGGGGAAAGATTGAGCGTCGCGAGCTTCGACAGCGTGCGCGAGCCCACCGGCTGCCCGGTTTCGAGGTACGCGTCGACGACCAGCCGGAACACATCGCGCGCGCGCGTCGTCAGTTCGGTGATCGGCGGAGTGGTCATGGGCAGGATTTAGGGATGGGGAGGAAGAAGCGCAACAAAGCCCGCGCCTGGTTTTCCTCCTCGTCTTCCCCGCGAAGGCGGGGATCCAGCTTATTCCTTCTTCGCGCCTTTGCGCCTTTGCGCGAGATTTTTATGGTTTCACGCAAAGGCGCGAAGGCACGAAGAAGAGACAAAGAAGAAAGCCGGGTCCCCGCCTTCGCGGGGATGACGGAAAAAGGGGGTGTAATTCGATGCACGCCCGCTTAGCTTCCTGCCCGGGGAGGCAGTCATGATAACACGCCCGCTTAACCAGGACGACCCGCTCGACGATTTCGAGCATCGCGACATCGACCTGCTCGGCCGCACGCACCGCGCCTATACAATGGGCAGCGGCCCCGCCGTGATCGTGATGACCGAAATGCCGGGGATCAGCCCGCATGTCGCGCGCTTTGCACGCTGGGTGCGCGACGCCGGCTTCACCGTCTATATGCCGCACATCTTCGGGAAAGATGGCGCCGTGCCGCGGATGCCGGGCGCGCTGTTCTCAATCCTCGGCGGCTGCATCAGTCGTCAGTTCCGCGCCTTCCAGGCCAACGAAAGCTCGCCCGCGACACAGTGGCTGCGTGCGCTTGCGGCGCTGGCGCACAAGGAATGCGGCGGCAAGGGCGTCGGTGCGATCGGCATGTGTTTCACCGGCAATTTTGCGCTGTCGATGATGCTGGAGCCCGCGGTGCTCGCACCGGTGCTGTCGCAGCCCTCGCTGCCGCTGAACGATGCGGCGGGCATGCACATCCACCCCGACGAGCTTGCCGCGGTCAAAGCGCGGATGGAGGCCGAGGATCTGACCGTGCTCGCCTATCGCTTCGAGGGCGACAAATTCTGCAAGGCCGCCCGGTTCGAGGCGTTCGAAAATGCGCTCGGCGACCGCTTCATCGGCCGCGTGCTGCCCGACGAGGCGGCGAACCCCGACAGCCCGATGAAAAACCCGCACAGCGTCGTCACCATCCACCTGATCGACGAGGCCGGCCAGCCGACCGTGCAGGCGCGCGATGAAATCCTCGATTTCTTCAGGATGCGCTTGAGCGGTTGAGAGCCACGGCCTAAGGGCCTCGGCAATCAAAGATCGAAAGGACATTCCATGCGCCCCTCCGGCCGCGCGCCCGACCAGATGCGGTCGATCGCCATCGAAACCAACTTCACCATCCACGCCGAAGGCAGCGTCCTTGTCAGCTTCGGCAACACCAAGGTGCTCGTCACCGCCAGCGTCGAGGAGAAGGTGCCGCCCTTCCTGCGCGGCAAGGGGCAGGGCTGGGTCACCGCCGAATATGGGATGCTGCCCCGCGCGACGCACACGCGCGGCAGCCGCGAAGCCGCGAAGGGCAAGCAGTCGGGACGAACGCAGGAAATTCAGCGTCTTATCGGCCGCAGTTTACGCGCAGTCGTCGATATGGCGAAGCTCGGCGAGCGCCAGATCGTCATCGACTGCGATGTCATCCAGGCCGACGGCGGCACCCGCACCGCGTCGATCTCGGGCGCGTGGGTCGCGCTGCGCCTCGCAGTCGACAAGCTGATCGCGGCGGGCTCGCTGACCGAGGATCCGATCGAGGACAGCGTCGCGGCGATCTCGTGCGGCATCTACCAGGGCACGCCGGTGCTCGACCTCGATTATGACGAGGACTCGGTCGCCGAGGCCGACGGCAATTTCGTGCTGACGGGCAAGGGCCGGATCGTCGAGGTGCAGGCAAGCGCCGAGGGGGCGACCTATGACGAGGAAGGCCTGCTGCGCCTCCTGCGCCTCGCGCGCATCGGCTGCACCGACATCTTCGCCGCGCAGGCGAAGGCGGCGGGCCGCTGAGGTGACGCGCAAGCTCGCTCCCGGCAAGCTCGTCATCGCGAGCCACAATGCGGGCAAGGTGCGCGAAATTCGCGCGCTGCTCGAACCCTTCGGGATCGAGCCGGTGTCGGCCGGCGACCTCGGCCTTCCCGAGCCCGAGGAGACGGGCACGACCTTCGTCGAAAATGCGCTCCTGAAGGCGCATGCGAGCGCGTCGGCCGCCGGCCTGCCCGCGCTCGCGGACGATAGCGGCCTCGAAGTGGCGGCGCTCGGCGGGCGGCCCGGCGTCTATACCGCGGACTGGGCCGAACGGCAGTGGTTCGAGGGCGAAGAGGGCCGCGACTGGTATCTGGCGATGGGCAAGGTCGAAGGCCTGCTCGCCGAGCAAGGCGCGGATGTCGACCGCAGCGCGCGCTTCGTCTGCACGCTGGCGCTGGCCTGGCCCGATGGTCATGCCGAAGTGTTCGAGGGCAGGGCAGAGGGCAGCTTGACCTGGCCCCCGCGCGGAACGCTGGGCTTTGGTTATGATCCGGTGTTCGTTCCGGCGGGCAACACGCTGACTTTCGCCGAAATCGATCCGGCCGAGAAACATGCGATCAGTCATCGTGCCGATGCTTTTGCCAAGCTGGTGGCGGGCGTGTTCCAAGAAGGCGCCTTTAAAACCTCGTCACCCTGAACTTATTTCAGGGTCCATGGCTCGCCGGTTCCTTCGGCGCGGCATCGAATTCGAGGGCCAGCTATGGATGCTGAAACAAGTTCAGCATGACGAACTGGGAATAATATCACTATATCGCCTCCGCATGGCCGAACCGCTCGCCCTCTATGTCCATTGGCCGTTCTGCGTCAGCAAATGCCCCTATTGCGACTTCAACAGCCATGTGCGCGAGCGTGTCGATCAGGTGGCGTGGCGCGCTGCCCTGCTTGCCGATCTGCGGCATGAGGCGCTGCTGCTGCCGGACCGGCTCGTCTCGTCGATCTTCTTCGGCGGCGGTACGCCCAGCCTGATGCCGCCGGCAACCGTAGCGGCGGTGATCGCGGCGGCGCAGGAAGCGTGGGGACTGACGGACGATTGCGAGATCACGCTGGAGGCGAACCCCAATTCGGTCGAGGTCGCGAACTTCGCCGCGCTTGCGAGTGCCGGCGTGAATCGTGTGTCGATCGGCGTCCAGAGCTTCGATGCGCAAATACTTGAATTTCTTGGCCGCGCGCACAGCGGCGACGAGGCGCGGCGCGCGATCGCGGCGGCGCAGGAGCATTTCGCCCGGGTCAGCTTTGACCTGATCTATGCGCGGCCGGGACAGGCGCTCGGCCAATGGGAAGCCGAACTGAACGAGGCGCTGGCGTTCGGGACGGGACATCTCTCGCTCTACCAACTCACCATCGAACCCGGCACGCGCTTTGCGACGCTCGCCGCGAAGGGCGATCTTCTTATCCCCGATGGCGATACCGCCGCCGATTTGTTCGACGCGACGCAGGCGGTCACCCGCGCGGCGGGACTGCCGCGCTACGAAGTATCCAACCACGCGAAGCCGGGGGAGGAGAGCCGGCACAATCTGACCTATTGGCGCTATGGCGATTATGCAGGGATCGGACCCGGCGCACATGGGCGCCGCCTTGCGCAGGCGACCGAACGACATAGAAAGCCCGAAAATTTCATCTCCGCGGTCGGCCGAAACGGACACGGGCTGAAGGTCGAAGCCGATTTACCCGCGCACGAACGCGCGACCGAAGCGATGTTGATGGGGCTGCGGCTCACCGAAGGAGTCGATCTGGCGCGCGTCGAGGCGCGCAGCGGGCTGGGTCGAGAGGCTTTCGTCGATGAGGGCGCGGTCGAACGGCTGTCGGGGCAGGGATTGCTCGTCCGGAATGGCGACCGGCTCGCGGTGACTGACGACGGCATATTGCTGCTCGACTCGATCCTTTCCGAGGCGGTGCGCACAAGCTAAGGTCTCCCAAAGCCCGTTCGCCCTGAGCCTGTCGAAGGGCCGTTCTTCCTTTGCCCGGCTGGAAGAAGAACGGGGCTTCGACAGGCTCAGGGCGAACGGAATTGATGTTGGCTGACGGACTGATCCGCGACTGGGACGCCCATCTGGCGGATGAAAAGCGCCGGTCTGAGCATACGCGCCGCGCTTACATCGCGACCGCGGAACGGTTTTGCGCCTTTCTGTCCCATCATCGCGGCGCTGCGGTCGATGCGACTTTGCTCAAATCGCTGACGGCGAACGATCTTCGCTCGTACCTTGCCGATCGTCGTGCCGAGGGGCTGGGCAATGCTTCGGCCGCGCGCGAACTCAGCGCGCTACGCACCTTCCTTCGCTTCGTCGGCAGCTCGAACGCCAGCGTCCCGCAAATGCGCGGGCCGCGCGTCAAGAAGGGCCTGCCACGCCCCGTCGCGCCTGCCGAAGCGCTCCAACTCGCGCAAGATGTCGAGGATAGCGCCCGCGAAGGCTGGGTCGGAGCGCGCGATTTCGCGCTGCTGCTGCTGCTCTATGGTGCGGGATTGCGCATTGGCGAGGCGCTGGGCCTGACCGGTGCGGCGCTGCCACTAGGCGACACGCTGCGCGTGACCGGCAAGCGGAACAAGACGCGCATCGTCCCGATCCTGCCCGCCGTCGCGAGCGCGGTCACGCGCTATGTCGCGGCCTGCCCATGGCCGATCGGCAAGGAAACGCCGCTGTTCCTCGGCGCCCGCGGCGGACCGCTCCAGCCCGGCGTGATTCGCGCGAGCGTCCGCTCGGCGCGCCGAGCGCTCGGCCTGCCCGAACGCACGACGCCGCACGCGCTGCGCCACAGCTTCGCGACGCACCTGCTTGCCGGCGGCGCCGACCTTCGCAGCCTGCAGGAATTGCTCGGCCATGCCAGCCTCGCCTCGACGCAGGTCTATACGGCGGTCGACGCGGCGCATCTGCTCGATATCTACCGCAGCGCGCATCCGCGGGCTTAGGGTCAGGACCCATTAATTCCACGTTCGAGGTTTGAAGCGATTTTGTTCAGTGCGAGGAAG
>NZ_JAFMTR010000107.1 GCF_018682675.1 Sphingopyxis soli | reverse complement strand
GATGCAAGGCCCGGCCATGGATGCTGAAACAAGTTCAGCATGACGAGAATTGAAAGGCTGGAATCCACCCCTACTCCAACGCTCGGCGTCTCGAATCTGCGAAGATCAGTTCTGGCTGGTGCCGACCGTCGCGACGACGGGTTTCGGGGCGATCGCCTCGGCGGCGACGACGCGCTTTTCGCTGCCCGCCGCGATCGCCTTTTCGAGCGCCGCGACCTGCGGGCAGTTCGCCTTGCACACACGTTTCGCATCGGCAAGCTTTTCGCGCGCGAGTTCGAGCGCGCCCTTGTCGGCGAGCGCCTCGCCCTGCCCGGTCAGCGCGACGACATCGTTGGGCTCAAGCAGCAGCGCCTCGCGGTAGAAGCCGATCGCCTTGCCCGGCAAGCCCTGCGCCCGTGCGACCTGTGCCAGCGCAACGATCGCCGACCGGTTGCGCGGATCGGCGGCGAGCGCCGATTCATAGAAATCGACCGCAGCCGTCAGGTCGCCCTTCGCCTGCGCCTCGGCCCCCTGATGCTGGAGCGCCACCGAGCGCGGCAGGATATCATTGTCGGCGCGCTGCGCATCCGAGGCTACGGGCATGGAGGCAAGAATGAGGCCGGCACCGAGAGCCAGGAAACTGACGCGCATCGCATTCTCCCATTTCGTCATTTCGGGGGATGCTAACATGGCCGTGTCAGCCGCGCGAGAAAAAATCCGTCGCATCCGTCGTGCGCCGGAGTTAGCAGAAAACCGTGGCCTGCGGCGCGCCCGATACCTTGCGGCAGATAACCGCTGTCGGCCGTCCAGCCCGGATGCCTGTTCAAAAACCCGTCCACCTGGACCCGCCCCTCGCGCGCGATTATCGAGCAGACAGCATAAAGAAGTTTGCCGCCCGGCGCCACCAGATCGGCACCGATGTCGATCAGCTTCGCCTGATCGGCGAGATGCCGGTCGAGCCGCGAGGGGGTGAGCCGCCAGCGCAATTCGGGGCTGCGCCGCCAGGTGCCGCTGCCCGAGCAGGGGGCGTCGACAAACACGCGGTCGGCGCGCCCTTGCCGGTCGGCGAGCATCTCCGGTTCCTGGTCGGGGTTCAGCAATCGTGTCTCGATGCGCGTCGCGCCCGCGCGCTCGGCGCGCGGCGAGAGCTGCTGCAGCCGCGCACGGTTGGTGTCGCAGGCAAGGATCTCGGCGTCGCCACCGGTCAGCGAAGCGATGGCGAGCGTCTTGCCGCCGCCCCCCGCGCAAAGATCGACGATCGCCTGCCCCGGCGATGCATCGAGCGCGGCCGAGGCATATTGGCTGGCGGCGTCCTGCACCTCGAAGATGCCATCGGCATAGGCGGGATGCTGCGCCGCCGCGGTTTCGGGCGGCAGGCGCCAGCCGTCGACTGCACCAGCAATCGCTTCGCCCTCGGGGAAGAGCTTAGCGAGATCGGCGGCGCTCGATTTGATGCGATTGGCGCGGAGGTCGAGCGGGGCGCGGGCAAGCATGGCTTCGCCCTCGCCCGCTTCCACTAGCGGGTCGAACAGATCGATCAGAGCCTGTGCAGCCAGTCCCTTCTCTGCGCGTGGCTCGTCGGCCGCGATCGGCATCGGACCGTAGGGCGATCCGTCGAAGAGATCAGCCATCGCGGGATCGTCGTCGGCCAGCGCGAGCATTGCGGCACGGCCGGATACCGGGGCCGATCGCACGAGCCGGATCGCGTCATAGACGTGGCCGCGGATTGCACGGCGGTCCTTCGACCCCGCATAGCGGCGGGCGCGCATCGCTTCGGCAAAGATCGAATCCGCCGGCGCCCCGCCTTCGCGCGCGGCGGCGGCGATGACGTCAAGGATTTCGATCGCGGTCTGAAGGCGGGCAGCGGGGGTCATGGCCTGAAGCCCCACCCGCTTGCGGGAGGGGTTTGGGGTGGGCCTGCGGCGTCGCAATCGCCCACCCCGCTGCGACTGGCGAGCAAGCTCGCAAGTCTCGCTGCCCCTCCCGCGAGCGGGAGGGGACGATGCGCGAACACGCGTTTCGCCATCTCAGCCAACCGGATAATTCGGCGCCTCGCGGGTAATCGCAACGTCGTGGACATGGCTTTCGCGCAGGCCCGCGTTGGTGATGCGCACGAACTTGGCGCGCTCGCGCAAGTCCTTGAGGGTACGGCTGCCGGTATAGCCCATCGCCGCCTTCACGCCGCCTACCAGCTGGTGGATGACATCCTTCGCCGGACCCTTGAACGGCACCTGTCCCTCGATACCCTCGGGAACCAGCTTCATCTGGTCCTTGATGTCCTGCTGGAAATAGCGGTCGGCCGAGCCGCGCGCCATCGCACCGACGCTCCCCATGCCGCGATAGCTTTTGTAGGTGCGCCCCTGGAACAGGAAGGTCTCGCCTGGCGCTTCGGCCGTGCCCGCGAGCAGCGAGCCGACCATCACGCTCGACGCGCCCGCCGCGAGCGCCTTGGCGATATCGCCCGAGGTGCGAAGGCCGCCGTCGGCGATCACCGGGACGCCGAGCTTTGACGCCGCCTCCACGCTGTCGAGGATCGCGGTGAGCTGCGGCACGCCGACGCCCGCGACGACGCGCGTCGTGCAGATCGAGCCGGGGCCGATCCCGACCTTCACGCCGTCGGCGCCCGCGTCGATCAGCGCCTTCGTCGCATCTCCCGTCGCGACGTTGCCCGCGAGCACCTGGACGCGGTTCGACAGCTTCTTGATCCTCTCGACCGTCGCCCCGACGCCCTTGCTGTGGCCGTGCGCGGTGTCGACGACGATCAGGTCGCATTCGGCGTCGAGCAGCGCCTCGGCGCGTTCGATCCCGCTGTCGCCGGTGTTGGTCGCCGCGGCGACGCGCAGGCGGCCGCTGCCGTCCTTCGTGGCATCGGGGAAGTTCACCGCCTTCTCCATATCCTTGACGGTGATCAGCCCGATGCAATGATAGTCGTCATCGACCACCAGCAGCTTTTCGATGCGGCGCTGGTGGAGCAGCTTGCGCGCCTCGTCCTGCCCGACGCCGGGACGCACGGTGGCGAGATTCTCGGCGGTCATCAGCTCGCGCACCGGCTGACCGGGATTATCGGCGAAGCGCACGTCGCGGTGCGTCAGGATGCCGACGAGCTTGCCGCCGGGTTCGACCACCGGAATGCCCGAAATCTTGTGCTGCGCCATCAGTGCGGTCGCGTACGACAGCGGCGCGTCGGGGGTGATGGTGATCGGGTTGACGATCATGCCGCTTTCGAAGCGCTTGACCTGCCGCACCGCAGCGGCCTGTTCCTCGATCGTGAGATTGCGGTGGAGCACGCCGATGCCGCCGATCTGCGCCATCAGGATCGCCATGTCGGCCTCGGTCACCGTATCCATCGCCGACGAGAGGATCGGAATGTTGAGCGTGATGTCGCTGGTGAGATGGGTCGAAAGATTGGCGTCAGACGGCAGAATGTCCGACGCGCCGGGCACCAGCAGCACGTCGTCGAAGGTCAGGCCGGTGATGATTTCCATGGGTGCCACTTTCTCATGCGGGCGGCGCCGGCCCCGCGCCTCGGGGCGACACACGCGAATCGTTCGGTGGCGGCCCATGTAACCAGTCGGGCCCACGCGCGCCAGTGGGGCGAATACGAATATTTCCCGCCCGGACGAACCGCGCCGCAAGCAGCCTTGCGCCCCGTCGGCGCGGCGATTAGGCGGAGGGACGTGAACGCGACGCAATCCTCCCCTTCCTCCCCCCTCGCACCGTTTCGATATCCCGCCTTCCGCGCCATCTGGATCGCCAATCTCGCGTCGAACATGGGATCGATGATCCAGTCGGTCGGCGCCGCGTGGCTGATGACCGAGATCACCAATTCGCATCAGCTGATCGCGCTGGTGCAGGCGAGCGCGACGATCCCGATCCTGCTGCTCGGCGTCATCGCCGGCGCGATCGCCGACAATTTCGACCGGCGGCGCGTGATGCTCGCCGCGCAGACCGGCATGCTGCTCGTCTCCGCCGCGCTGTCCCTCACGACATGGCTGGGGGCGATCACGCCCGCCCTGCTGCTCTTTTTCACCCTTTCGGTCGGCTGCGGCACGGCGCTCAACGGCCCGGCGTGGCAGGCCTCGGTGCGGCTGCAGGTCGGGCCGAAGGATTTGCCGCAGGCGATCGCGCTCAACAGCATCGCCTTCAATCTCGCCCGCAGCGCCGGCCCCGCCCTCGGCGGCCTGCTGATCTCGCTGACCGGCCCCGCGCTCGCTTTCGGGCTCAACGCGATCAGCTATCTCGCGCTGATCATCGTGCTGCTGCGCTGGCATCCCGAAGTGTCGCAGCCGCAGCGCGCGCCGATGCTCGCGGCCATCACGACCGGCATCCGCTTCTGCGTCCAGTCGGACCCGGTTCGGCGCATCCTGGTCCGCGGGTTTGCCTTCGGCATCGCGGCGATCGGTGTCCAGGCGCTGATGCCCGCGCTCGTCCGCGACCGGCTGCACGGCACCGAGACCGTCTATGGACTGTGCCTCGCCGCCTTCGGCGCGGGGTCGATCTTCGCGGCGCTCTGGGTAGGGGATCTGCGCCGCCGCTGGGGGAGCGACCGGATTGTCAGCGCGTCCGCAATCGTCTTTGCCGCCGCAACCGTGCCCGTGGCGCTGACGGGATCGATCGCGGTCGTCATCGCCGCGACCTTTGTCGCCGGGATGGCGTGGGTCTCGACGCTGACCACGCTCAACGTCGCGATGCAGCTTCGGTCCCCCGAAGCGATCCTCGGCCGCTGCCTGTCGATCTATCAGGCGGTGACCTTTGGGGCGATGGCCCTCGGCGCCTATTTGCTGGGCCTCGCGGCCGATATCTGGTCGCTTCCCAATGCCATATTGCTCTCGGCCGGATGGCTTGGTCTGACGGCATTGTTGCTGCCATTCCTCGCTCCGATGCCCGCGCGCGACGAGGGACGGATCGACCCCTGAAATTTTTCCCCCCGCGCCTTAACCTTGTTTCGGGGCGCCCGTTAATTTGCGCATGACCACACAAGCAACTCCATCGAACGAGCCGGTCGGGCGGCTCCTGGGCTGGCTAGGGCTCCGCGCGAAGAACGGGGTCCATGAAGAGGAACAGGCATCCTCGGGAGCGCGCGGCTCGCGCAGCCTGGTGCGGGAGGCGCGGCAGCAGCTGGTCGGCGCGATCGGGGCTTTCCTGATCGACCATGATCTCGATATTTCGGCGGCGAACCTGCTGATCGCGCACAGCGCCTTTTCGGGGATCAACCCGCGGCTGGCGCGACAGATCGCGGCGCGCTCGATGACGAGCGAAGGCGTGACGCAGCAATGGCTCGACGAGCTGATGGAGAATGACCCCACGCTCGCCGATCGCGCCGACCTCGACCGGATGGTCGCGCGGCTCGAAACGAACCTCGAGACCTTCCAGAGCAGCACCAAGGCCGCACGCAACGCGACGAGCGAATATGGTTCGAAACTGGAAGAGCATGTCAGCGACCTCGAACAGGTGCAAAAGACGGGCGAGCTTGTCTCGCACCTCGCCGACATTGCGAAGGTGATGCTGGAGCGCACGCGGCACGCCGAAGAGGAAATGCGCAAGAGCGAGGACGAGGCGAAGGCGCTGCGCAAGAGCCTTGCCCGCGCCAAGCGCGACGCAGAGGTCGATTATCTGACCGGCCTCCCCAACCGCCGCGCCTTCGAGGCGCTGCTCGAACGCCATTACGAGGAAGCGCGCGCCGCGTGCGAACCGCTGTCGGTTGCCTTCTGCGACATCGACGAGTTCAAGAAGGTGAACGACATCCACGGTCATGAGGCCGGCGACCGCGTCATCAAGCTGATCGCCGACACGCTCGCGAAGATTTCGAACGACCATTGCCACGTCGCACGGCACGGCGGCGAGGAATTTGTGATGCTGTTCCGCGGCCTGCCGCCGAGCGAGGCGGCGGCGCGGCTCGACGAGGCGCGCGAAGGCTTGGCCGAGCGGCGGCTGATCAACCGCAAGACCGACCAGCCGTTCGGCAAGATCACCTTCTCGGGCGGGGTGGCCGACGTGTTCGGCTTCGGCGACGCCCGCGCGGCGCTCAAAGCCGCCGACGAGGCGCTTTACCGCGCCAAGGAAAACGGACGGAACCGGATCGAGCTGGCCACGCCGCTCGACTAGTTGCTCCACCGTGCGAAGATCGCGGTCGGGAGCAAGAGCCCCCGCGCCTCTTCACGCACCGCCAGCTCGCCGCATTCGACCGTGCCGGGCAGGTCGGCGAAAAGCTGCGCGAGCAGTTCGCCGATCGCCAGTGCCGACATGCGGACCGCATAAACGGTAAGGAACAGCGCGCGGCTGTCGGCATCGAGGAGCTGCCGGCAATCGGCGAGCAGGGGTGCAAGCCCCTCTTCCAGCTGCCAGCGCTCGCCTCCCGGCCCGCGTCCGAATTTGGGGGGGTCGAGCAGGATCGCATCGTAGCGCCTTTGGCGCCGAACCTCGCGCGCGGTGAATTTGCCCGCATCGTCGACGATCCAGCGGATCGGCTTTTCGGCCATACCGGCGAGAGCGGCGTTGTCGCGCGCCTGCGCGACCGACTTTTTCGAGGCGTCGACATGCGTCACCGACGCGCCCGCGGCCGCGAGCGCCTG
Organism: Sphingopyxis soli; assembly: GCF_018682675.1. Lineage (GTDB taxonomy): Bacteria > Pseudomonadota > Alphaproteobacteria > Sphingomonadales > Sphingomonadaceae > Sphingopyxis > Sphingopyxis soli. The sequence continues at coordinate 8,231 of NZ_JAFMTR010000107.1, read as the reverse complement.
GCTACCGACGCCGGTGTAGCCGAAAAGGTTCAGGAAGGCGGGGTCGGCCTTGCACGCAACCTGCGCCCGCAACCAGTCCCATACGGGCGCCATGTCCGGAAAGAAACCGAGATGTCGGAAGGGTGTGCAGCTTGCCGTGAAGCGCGTCTCGCGCCAGCCGAGCGGCCAGCCCCCGGCAGGAACGGGCCTGTTGTAATACCAGCGCCCGCCGCCGTCATCGTCCGATGCGGGAATGAACTCTCCGTCGGCCTTGTCCCATTCGCCCTGCGGAAGCGCAGGCTGCCACATCGCCTGCGGTTCGGGGCGGATGAAGCGGTAAGGGCCATAGCGTTCGAGCTTGCGCCCGCCGCCGCTGTCGACCAGCCCGTAATCATCCCAGGCCTCGCCGACAAGCGTGACCAGCGGCGCAAGCTCAGCCACGCGCCACTTCCGACAGGATATAGGCCTTCACCGCATCATAATCGCCGGGAAGCCTTTCATAGCGCTCCTCGCGGTCGAACAGATTGCCGAGGCGCGCGGGAAGCGCCGGGCGGACACCCGTCGCGCGCTCGACCGCATCGCGGAACTTGGCGGGATGCGCGGTGGCGAGCGTGACGACCGGAATATCGGCATCGATCTCGAGCGCGCGCGCCGCGGCAAGGCCGACGGCGCTGTGCGGGTCGATGATCTGCCCGCCCTTCTCCTGGGCCCAGCGCAGCGCGAGCGACATGGCGTCGCCGTCGATGCGCGCGCTCGAAAAAAGCCCGCGCGCCTCGGTGAGCATGTCGGCAGGAATGCTCATCGCCCGATCCCGATCGAACGCGTCCATCATGCCGGCGATCGCCGCGCCATCGCGGCCCGCGAGGTCGAACAGCAACCGTTCGAAATTGCTGCTGACCTGGATGTCCATGCTGGGGGTCGCGGTCGGCGTGACGCTGCCTGCGCTATAGTCGCCCGACGACAGCGCGCGGTGGAGGATGTCGTTGACGTTGGTCGCAACGATGAGCCGCGCGACGGGAAGCCCCATGCGCGCGGCGACATAGCCGGCGAACACGTCGCCGAAATTGCCCGTGGGCACGCTGAACGCGACCTGCCGCCCGGGCGCTCCAAGACGGACGGCGGCATAGAAATAATAGACGATCTGCGCCATCAGTCGCGCCCAGTTGATGCTGTTCACCGCCGAGAGGGTCAGCGCGCTGCGCGCCTCGGCATCGCCGAACAGCCGCTTCACCATCGCCTGCGCATCGTCGAAGCTGCCGTCGATCGCGATGTTATGGACGTTGGGCGCCAGCACGGTGGTCATCTGGCGGCGCTGGACGTCGCTGACCCGGCCCTCGGGATGGAGCATGAAGATGCGGATATGTTCACGCCCCGCGACCGCCTCGATCGCCGCCGAACCCGTGTCGCCCGAGGTCGCACCGACGATCGTCAGGTCGGTCCCGCCGCCGCCGAGGAACTTTTCGAAGAGCTGACCAAGCAATTGCAGCGCGACGTCCTTGAACGCCAGCGTCGGACCATGAAAGAGCTCAAGCAGCCAGTGGCGGTGATCGAGCTGGACGAGCGGGGTCACCGCATCGTGGCTGAAGCGGCCGTAGGCGGCCTGACAGAGCGCGCGCAGCTCATCTTCCGACAGGACACCCGCGACGAAGGGAGTCATTACCCGCACTGCGGTTTCGACATAATCGAGCCCCGCCAGCGCGCGGATATCGGCGGCCGACATCTGCGGCCATACCGCCGGCACATAGAGCCCGCCGTCGCTGGCGAGGCCGGCAAGCGTGGCGGCGCGAAAGTCGAGGGTCGGCGCAGAGCCGCGAGTGCTGATATATTGCATGACGGACATGCGCCCTAACGGCGCGCCGTCACCGCTGCAAGCGGCGGCGCACCGCAAGCGCGTAGATTGTCAGCGCCGCAGCCGCGAAAATGAACCACTGCACGGCATAGGCGAGGTGATTGTTGGGTACGTCGGCACCCGAGGGCACGGCGCTGGCGCGGAGCCCGGCGACCGGCGCATCGGCCACCAGCATGGCGCGCGCCGGAGCTGCACGGCCCGTCAGCCGGTCGACCAGCGTCGGCTGTTCGGGGCCCGGCACGATCGTCCCCTGCACGGTACCGCCGGTCCATTTTGGCGGCGTGAAATCGTCGGCGATACCGACATCGACGAGCACGCCCGGCCCCTCGGCGCCGGTCCGGCAATCGGCAACCATACGGATGCCGGACTTTCCCGTGCGATCGGTGCCGCCGCGCTGGTCCCAGCGCACCACTTCAAGGCAGACGACGCTCGATTTGCGGAACAGCATCGCATCGGGAACCGGGGGCAGTTCGGGATAGGTCACGAGCGCCGACATCGCCCGGTTGCGCTCATAGAGGGCGATCAGCGCTTCCTTCTCGGTCTTGCGCTGGAGTTGCCAGACGCCGAGCGCGACCATCACCGCGACCGCGCACAGGACGAAGATCGTCGGAATCAGCGGCCAGCGGCGCCCGGACGACCGGGGCGCGACCGACGGCGCGGGCTCAGTCATCGCTCAGCCTCCCTTCGGCCGCCTTGCGCTGATGCTCGCTGGCGAGCAGCGCGGCTTTGCCGACGCGAAGGCCATAGACCACCGCGCCGACTGTTAGCGGCACCCAGAGAATGATGTGCAGCCAGAACGGCGGCGCGAACGCGGAATCGACGACCAGCGCCGCGACAACGATCAACGCGCCGACGATCAGCGTCAGGAAGGCGGCGGGACCGTCACCGACGTTGTAGCTCTGGAAATCGAGCGAGCAGACGCGGCAATGCGACGCGAACTTCGCCGGTCCTTCGAACAGCGTCTGCGCCCCGCACTGCGGGCAGAGGCCAAAAAGGGCAGCGCGCGCGATCGGCGGCCGCCCCTTTGGTGTCTGGTTGTTCTGCGGCAAGTTAGTGCGCAGCGACCGGCGCGCCCCAGCCGCCCCAGACATAGACGATGATGAAGAGGAACAGCCACACCACGTCGACGAAGTGCCAGTACCAGGCGGCCGCCTCGAAGCCGAAATGCTGCTGCGGCGTAAAGTGGCCCTTATAGGCGCGGACGAGGCAGACGATCAGGAAGATCGTCCCGACCAGCACGTGGAAGCCGTGGAAGCCGGTCGCCATGAAGAAGGCGGAGGTATAGTTGATCGTGCCGAAGGGGAACGGCGCCTCGGCATATTCATAGGCCTGGATGCAGCTGAACAGCAGGCCGAGGATGATCGTCGCCCACAGACCTTTTTTCAGGCCTTCGCGGTCGCCGTGGATCAGCGCGTGGTGCGCCCAGGTGATCGTCGTGCCCGAGCAGAGCAGGATCAGCGTGTTGAGCAGCGGCAGCGAGAAGGCGTCGATGACATGGATGCCCTTCGGCGGCCAGATCGTCGCCGCAGCCGCGCCATCCTGCCCGAACAGGTTGCTGACCGCCCCGTCGACGATCTCGACCGGCACCGGGAAGAGCGAGAAATCGAACCAGGCCCAGAACCAGCCGACGAAGAACATCACTTCCGACGCGATGAACAGGATCATGCCATAGCGCAGGTGGAGCTGGACGACCGGCGTATGGTCGCCGGCATGCGCTTCGTTGATGACGTCCGACCACCAGCTGAAGAAGGTCGCGATCACGCCCATGATCCCGAGGCCGAGAACCCATTTGCCCGCGCCGCCGAAATAGTCGGCATGCATGAACATCACGAGGCCGAAGAACATCACCAGCGCGGCGACCGACCCGATGAGCGGCCAGACGCTGGGATTTACGAGGTGATAGTCATGATGTTTGGCACCGGCCATGTCGCAGTTCCCGTTTTTTGCCCCAGCGTGGCGATTCCCCAACCGCCCGCCGGTCCTTGGTAAGACTCTTTGATCGCGGCCTTAGCTCGCCTTTTTGCCCCCGTCTACAGGGTGAAAGGTGTAGCTGAGCGTGATTTCCTGAATGTCTCGCGCGTCGGGATCGTCCTTGATCTTGGGATCGACGAAGAACAACACCGGCATACGGATCTGTTCACCCGGTCTCAGCGTCTGCTGGGTGAAGCAGAAGCACTGGATCTTGGTGAAATATTTGCCCGCCGCGTCGGGGGTGACGTTGAAGCTGGCTGTCCCGACCACCTCGTGCGGCGACTGGTTCTCGGCGATGAAGATCGCCATGTCGCGCGCGCCGATGCTGACCGTGTCGGTCGGATGCTCGGGATAGAATTTCCACGGCAGCTTCGGCGATACATTGGCGTCGAACCGCACCGAGATGGTATCGCTGAGAATTTTCGGCGTCTCGGCTGCGGCGACCGGATCGTAACGCTGCGTCGTGCCGCCGAAGCCGGTCACCCGGCAGAAGAGATTGTAGAGCGGCACCGCGGCGAAACCCAGCCCGACCATCGCGACGGCGACCAGAGCCGCAAGCGAGGCGGTCTTCGCATTGGCCGACATCGTCTTCATTTCGGACCGACCATACGCGCGATGGTGATAAAGAAGAAGAGGAAGGCGAGCCCGCCGAGCAGCCAGCCCATCAGGTTCGCGCGGCTGCGCTGGCGGCGGCGATATTCGGCCTCGTCGAAGGGCTGCGGTTCGGGGGGCGTTCCGGTGGGGGGTTCGTCGGTCATAGCGGGAACCAATGGTCGGCGACGACCGCGCCGAACAGGATGAAGAGATAGGCGATCGAAAAAGCGAAGAGGCGCTTTTCGGGCAGCATCAAATCGCCCTCGCCTGTCGTCCGAGTCCCGACCTGCGCCGAGAGCGCGACGAAGACCGCCGACAGGATCGCGGCGGTCCAGCCATAGAGCGCGCCGGTAAGCCCAAGCGGCCAGGGCGCGATCGCGCCGATCGCCATAATCACCGCGTAGAACAGGATCTGGCGCCGCGTCGAGGTCTCGCCCGCCACGACCGGCATCATCGGAATGCCCGCGGCGGCATAGTCCGAGCGCACGAACAGCGCGAGCGCCCAGAAATGCGGCGGGGTCCAGAGAAAGATGAGCAGGAACAGCAGCACCGGCAGCGGCGCGACACCGCCCGTCGCGGCGACCCAGCCGATCAGCGGCGGAAAAGCGCCCGCCGCGCCGCCGATAACGATATTCTGCGGCGTCCGCGGCTTCAGCCACATCGTATAGACGAAAACGTAGAAGAGGATCGAGACGGTCAGCAGCGCCGCCGCCTGCCAGTTGGCGGCGAACAGCATCAGGAAGACCGAGAAAGCGGCCAGCCCGACCCCGAACTGCAAGGCCGTCTGCGGATCGAGACGCCCGGCGGGAAGCGGCCGCCCGGCGGTGCGCTTCATCTTGGCGTCGAGGCCCGCCTCATACCATTGGTTGAGCGCGCCCGACGCCCCTGCGCCCAGCGCGATCGCGAGGATCGACGAAAAGGCGAGCACCGGGTGGACGCTGCCCGGCGCCGCGAGCAGGCCGCACAGCGCGGTGAAGACGACAAGCGACATCACGCGCGGCTTGGTCAGCGCGAACAGGTCGCGCCAGTCGGCGGGTAGCGTCGTTGCGCCGTGGGTCAGGCTCTGCGCCATGCATACTCCGGCCTGTCGGGCGACGCCCCCTGCCGAATGTCAGCGGAGGGCGAAGCCGGTCAGGCGATAAACGTCACGCGATCCGGGGCAGTTCGTTGAACTGGTGGAACGGCGGCGGGCTCGACAGCGTCCATTCGAGCGTCGTCGCGCCTTCGCCCCACGGATTGTCGGCCGCCTGCTTGCCCGCGAACAGTGAGTAAATGACGTTCACGAAGAAGAAGAGCATGCCGACAGCCATGATCACATAGCCGAGCGACGAGATGTGGTGCCAATAGGCATAGGCTTCCGCATAGTCGGGGTAACGGCGCGGCATACCCTGCTGGCCCAGGAAATGCTGGGGGAAGAACATGACGTTCACGCCGATGAAGAACACCCAGAAGTGCAGCTGGCCGAGGAATTCGTTGTACATCCGGCCCGACATCTTCGGGAACCAGTAGTAGAAGCCCGCGAAGAGCGAGAAGACCGCGCCCAGCGACAGCACATAGTGGAAGTGCGCAACGACATAATAGGTGTCGTGCAGGTTGGTGTCGACGCCGCCGTTGGCGAGCACAACGCCGGTCACGCCGCCCACGGTGAACATGAAGATGAAGCCGAGCGCCCAGACCATCGGGGTCTTGAAGCTCAGCGAACCGCCCCACATCGTCGCGATCCAGCTGAAGATCTTGATGCCGGTCGGGACCGCGATGACCATCGTCGCGGCGGTGAAGTACATTTTCAGGTTCACGCTCATGCCGACGGTGAACATGTGGTGCGCCCACACGATGAAGCCGACGACGCCGATCGCGACCATGGCGTAAGCCATGCCGAGATAGCCGAACACCGGCTTCTTGCTGAAGGTCGAGATGATCTGGCTGACGATGCCGAAGCCCGGCAGGATCATGATGTACACTTCGGGGTGACCGAAGAACCAGAAAAGATGCTGATAGAGCACCGGATCGCCGCCGCCCGTCGCATCATAGAAGGTCGTGCCGAAGTTGCGGTCGGTCAGCAGCATCGTGATCGCCGCGGCGAGAACCGGCAGCGCGAGCAGCAGCAGGAAGGCGGTGACCAGCACCGACCACACGAACAGCGGCATCTTGTGCAGCGTCATGCCCGGCGCGCGCATGTTGAAGATGGTGGTGATGAAGTTGATCGCCCCCAGGATCGACGCCGCACCGGCGAGGTGGAGCGAGAAGATCGCCATATCGACCGCCGGCCCGGCCGACCCGCTGGTCGAGAGCGGCGCATAGACCGTCCAGCCGGTGCCGGCGCCATGGCCGCTGCCGCCGGGCACGAAGCTCGACCCCACCAGCATGACAAAAGCGACCGCGGTCAGCCAGAAGCTGACATTGTTCATGCGCGGGAACGCCATGTCGGGCGCGCCGATCATCAGCGGCACGAACCAGTTGCCGAAGCCGCCGATCATCGCGGGCATGACCATGAAGAAGACCATGATCAGGCCGTGCGCGGTGATCAGCACGTTCCACATATGCTTGCCCTGCACCTCGGTCGCCGCCGGGTCGAGCCACTGGGCCCAGCCCGTCAGATACTGGATGCCGGGTTCGGCGAGTTCGAGGCGCATCATGCCCGAAATCGCGCCGCCGACGATGCCGGCGATGATCGCAAAGATCAGGTAGAGGGTGCCGATGTCCTTGTGGTTCGTCGACATGAACCAGCGGACGAAAAAGCCCGGCGTGTCATGGTCGTGATCGTGCGCATGGGCATGAGAATGTTCGGCGCCGTGCGCGGGTGCAGTCGCTGCGATATCGGTCATCTGTCGGACCCCTTAACTTATTTCTTGGCAGCCGGAGCAGCGGCGGGAGCCGCAGCCGGCGCTGCTTCGGGTGCGGTTGCAGCAGGAGCCGCCGCTGGCGCGGCGGCGGGCGCCGCAGCGGCCGGAGCCGCGGGTGCCGGATTGGGATTGCCGCCCTTCGAGCGGACCCAGGCTTCCCACTTGTCGACCGGCAGCACTTCGACCGCGATCGGCATATAGCCGTGGTCGACGCCGCAAAGCTCCGAACACTGGCCGTAATAGACGCCGACCTTGGTCGGGGTGAAGGTCGTTTCGTTGGCGCGGCCGGGGACCGCGTCCATCTTGGTCCAGAAGGCCGGGACCGCGAAGCTGTGGATGACGTCGGCGCCGGTGATAATCAGCTTCACCTGACGGCCGACGGGAACGACCATGCGGTTGTCGACGGCGAGGTGATAGGGCTCGCCCGCAGCCTTCGCCTTATCTTCGGGCAGGATCTTGGACACATATTCGGCGATGCCCTGGTCGGGATAGGCATAACCCCAATACCATTGATAACCGGTGACCTTGATCGTCAGCGCGTCCTTCTTCGGCGGTTCGTACTGGGCGGCGAGCAGGCGGATCGACGGGACGGCGATCACCGCGAGGATCAGCACCGGGATCGCGGTCCAGATCACTTCGATGAACGTGTTGTGGGTGGTCTTCGACGGCACCGGGTTCGCCTTGGCGCGGTAGCGCGCGACAACCCAGAGCAGCAAGCCGAGAACGAAGAGCGAGATCACCGTGATCACCGGCAGCAGGATCACATGGTTGAACCAGTAAGCCTGTTCACCGATCGGGGTGACCTGCGGCTGGAAATTGATCCCCGCGTCGACCGGCTGGCCGATCCCGGGGGTCGGCTTCATCGGGACATAGGTCGCATCGCCTGCCGGCACGGCGGCTTTCGCGGCTTCGGCCGCAGCCGGGGCGGCGGTCGGCGCGGCCGCGTCGGGCGCCGTCGGTGCCGGAGTCGCCGCTGCGGTGGCGGCAGGCGCCGC
>NZ_JAFMTR010000106.1 GCF_018682675.1 Sphingopyxis soli | reverse complement strand
CGCCGCGGCTCCCGCGCCGGCGCAGGCGGCCCCGGCAGCGCCTGCTCCGGCGACCGCGAGCGAAGACGGCGTCACGACGCTGTCGCCCGCCGTGCGCCGCCTCGTGCTGGAACATGGCGTCGACCCGACGAAGATCCAGGGCACCGGCAAGGACGGCCGCCTGACCAAGGAAGATGTGCTCGCCGCCGCCAGCGCCGCGCCGGCCGCCGAAGCCGCTCCGGCACCGGCGCCTGCTGCGGCCCCCGTTGCGAGCGGTGCGCCGGGCCGTCAGGAAGAGCGCGTCAAGATGACGCGCCTGCGCCAGACGATCGCCAAGCGGCTGAAGTCGGCGCAGGAGACCGCGGCGATGCTGACGACGTTCAACGACGTCGACATGTCGGCCGTGATCGCGACGCGCGACCGCTACCGTGAAAGCTTCGAGAAGAAGCATGGCGTGCGTCTCGGCTTCATGAGCTTCTTCACCAAGGCCGTCGCGCTCGCCGCGCATGACATTCCGGCGGTCAACGCCCGGATCGAGGGCGACGAGATCGTCTATCACAATTATCTCGACGTCTCGGTCGCGGTCAGCGCGCCGAACGGCCTCGTCGTGCCCGTCGTCCGCAACGCCGACAGCATGAGCTTCGCCGAGATCGAGAAGGCCATCGCCGACCTCGGCAAGCGCGCCAAGGACGGCACGCTGACGATCGACGACATGACCGGCGGCACCTTCACCATTTCGAACGGCGGCGTGTTCGGCGGCCTGATGTCGACCCCGATCATCAACCCGCCGCAGTCGGCGGTCCTCGGCCTCCACCGCATCGAGGATCGCCCGGTCGTCCGTAATGGCGAGATCGTGATCCGCCCGATGATGTATCTGGCGATGAGCTATGACCACCGGCTGATCGACGGACGCGAGGCCGTGACCTTCCTCAAGACGATCAAGGAAGCGATCGAGGATCCGACGCGGCTGCTCATCGATCTTTGATGTTTGTGCTCCTGCGAACGCAGGAGCCCAGGGCGGGATTGCAATATCGGTGCAATCTGACCTTGGGTTCCTGCGTTCGCAGGAACACGGGAGGCGCAGGTGCACAAACCCGGATATCTCTACCTGATGGCCAGTGGCCGCAACGGGACGACATATTTGGGTGTTACCGCCGATCTGCTGAAGCGGGTTTGGCAGCACCGCAATGGGGTGATCGACAGCTTCAGCAAGAAATATGGTTGTACGCTGCTGGTCTGGTATGAAGCGTTTGATGACATCCAGCAGGCGCGTCAGCGCGAACTGCAGATGAAGAAATGGAAACGGGCGTGGAAGGTTGAACTGATCGAACGCGATAATCCGCAGTGGCTGGATTTGTTCGACAGCTTATCGCTTTGATACCCTGGGTTCCTGCGTTCGCAGGAACACATATGGAGTGAGTTATGGCTGATTACGACTACGACGTCCTTGTTATCGGTTCGGGCCCCGGCGGTTATGTCGCGGCGATCCGCGCGGCGCAGCTCGGCCTCAAGACCGCGTGCGCCGAAGGGCGCGAGACGCTGGGCGGCACCTGCCTCAACGTCGGCTGCATCCCCTCGAAGGCGATGCTCCACGCGTCGGAATATTTCGAGGCGGCGGCGGGCGGCGCGATGGCGGCGATGGGCATCAAGGTTAAGCCCGAGCTCGACCTCGGCGCCATGCACGGCCAGCGCAAGGATGCGGTGAAGGGCCTGACCGGCGGCATCGAGTTCCTGTTCAAGAAGAACAAGGTCGACTGGCTGAAGGGCTATGCGCAGTTCACGTCGGCCGACACCGTCGAGGTGGCAGGCAAGAGCGTCCGCGCGAAGAACATCATCGTCGCCACCGGCTCGTCGGTCACTCCGCTGCCGGGCGTCGCGGTCGATAACGACAAGCAGATCATCGTCGATTCGACCGGCGCGCTCGAGCTTGCGAAGGTGCCCGGCCATATGGTCGTGATCGGCGGCGGCGTGATCGGGCTGGAACTCGGCAGCGTGTGGCGCCGCCTCGGCGCGAAGGTCACCTGCGTCGAATTCCTCGACCAGATCCTGCCCGGCATGGACGGCGACGTCCGCAAGGAAGCGAACAGGATCTTCAAGAAGCAGGGCATCGAATTCAAGCTCAAGACCAAGGTCACCAAGGCCGAAGTGAAGGGCAAGAAGGCGGTGCTGACGCTCGAACCCGCGGCGGGCGGCGATGCCGAAACGCTCGAAGCCGATGTCGTCCTCGTGTCGATCGGGCGCCGTCCGAACACCGAAGGGCTTGGTCTCGACAAGGCGGGCCTGACCACCAACCAGCGCGGCCAGATCGAAACCGACCATGATTTCCGCACAAGCGTTCCCGGCATCTGGGCGATCGGCGACGTCATCCCTGGCCCGATGCTCGCGCACAAGGCCGAAGACGAAGGCATCGCCTGCGCCGAGAATATCGCCGGACTGACCGGGATCGTGAACCACGATGTCATCCCGTCGGTCGTGTACACCTGGCCCGAAATCGCCGGCGTCGGCCTGACCGAAGAGCAGGCGAAGGAGCGCGGCGAGGTCAAGGTCGGCAAATTCCCGATGCTGGCGAACAGCCGCGCCAAGACCAACCACGAGCCCGACGGCTTCGTGAAGGTGATCGCCGACGCCAAGAGCGACCGCGTCCTCGGCGTCTGGTGCATCGCCAGCGTCGCTGGCACGATGATCGCGCAGGCGGCGCAGGCGATGGAATTCGGCGCGACGAGCGAGGACATCGCCTATACCTGTCACGCCCACCCGACGCACAGCGAGGCGATCAAGGAAGCCGCCATGGCGGTGACGGGGAAGCCGATCCACATCTGACCTCTGAATCCTCCCTGTGGCGAAGCCAGGGGGAGGTGGCGGCCCGCAGGGCTGACGGAGGGGCCGAGACGTATCAGCCCCTCCACCGTCCTTCGGATGTCCCCTTCCCATCGCTCCGCGACAGGGAGGATCGTGTAACGTCGGCGAGAATGATATGCCGCTGCTTGTGGACACCCAAACCCTCATCCGCCTGCTCGACCTTGCAGGCATCGGCGTCTTCGCGCTGTCGGGCGCACTGATGGCGGTGCGCCTGCGGCAGACGCTCGTCACGGCCTGTTTCTTTGCGCTGGTGACCGGCGTCGGTGGCGGCAGCGTGCGCGACCTGCTGATCGGCGCGCCGGTCTTCTGGGTGCAGGACGGCGCGATCGCCGCCGTGTGCATCGCGATCGCGCTGGTCGTCTGGCTGACCCCCGAACGCTGGTGGCAGGGGCAACTCCTAGAGTGGGCCGATGCGGTCGGGCTGGCCGCTTACGCCGTATTCGGCACGGCGAAGGCGCTTGCCTGGGGCGTGCCGCCGGTGCCGGCGCTGATGATGGGGGTGATCACCGGCTGCGTCGGAGGAACGATCCGCGACATCCTGGCCGGGGTGCCGTCGATCATCATGCGGCCCGAAATCTATGTCACCGCGGCGGCGCTCGCGGCGGGACTGTTCCTCACCCTGCTGTGGCTCGGTGCGGGCACTCCGCTCGCCGCCGTCGCCGGTGCGGTCGCCGGATTTATTCTGCGCGGGCTCGCAATTCGCTGGTCTTTGGCGCTTCCGGCCTATAGGGGCCCCCGCGAATCGCGGTAAACAGCGGCCTAATCGAGCCGCAACGCTCCGTTTAACTTTGATCCGATAGGATCGCGGCTGGCGCGCAGGGGAGCGCGTCGTGGGGACTGGCCGAATTTTGTCGACATTGTTGATCCTTTTCGGCGCCGGGGTCGAGGCGCCCGGCTGCGCGAGCGCGTGCAGCGATCCGGTGTCGACCGGGCGCTGGATCGTCGGGCTGTCGCTGGTCATCTTCATTCTGCCCTTCGCCGCCGCGCCCCCGGTGCGCCGCTTTTTGCGCCGACTCGTGACACCGGTAACCCGTCGTAAACCGCGGTCGCGACCGCGCCGGTCGATCCGGTCGCGATTGACGGGCTGACAACAGGGCAAATAATGTGGCACTGTTTGTGCCATGACCGCTGCGCTCGACACCATCGCCCGCCGGGTCCGCGACCAGGCCACCGCCTTGCCCGACCTGTTCGGGCGTTTCGATTTCGACCGTCCCCCCGAACGCTGGGCGGCCGAAGCAGAGGCGGTGAGCGAGCTTGGCCGCGTGAAGGGGATCGATCGCGCAGCCTATCTGGGCGATGCCGACCTCGTCGCGCGCATCCGCGAATATACGATGCTCGGCGACCGCGCCGGCGATGCCTATGCCGCGCTGATGCCGAAACTGGGGTTCCAGCGCAGCGTCGCGATGCTGGTCGAGGCGTGCGACAAGGGGGTCGAGGCGGTCGAGGATGCGCCCCCCGAACTCGTGGCGCTGATCCGCGAAATGGAGGCGAAACCCGACTGGGTCGATATGGAACTGGTCGAGGAAGGCGCGGCCTATGAGCGCAACGCGACCGCAAACCTTGCGCCGTTTCTGATCCGCGGCGCCTTCATCGCGACCTTTCTCAACAAATATTCGGCGCTGCCGATGGCGCTTACCGGTACGCTCGGCCACGCCACTGCGGCGCGGCGGGTGAAGGAGACCGCAACCTTTTTCGCGACCACCGCGCTGCCGGGTGCGCTGCGCCGCTTCGGGCCGGGCTTCAAGGCGGCGGCGATGGTGCGGCTGATGCATTCGATGGTGCGCGTCAATGTGCTGTCGCGGCCGGGGATGTGGGACGCCGACACCTATGGCGTGCCGATCCCGCAGCTCGACCAGATGCCCGCGGGGCTGATCCCGATCTATTTCCTGTCGCAGGATGTGCTCAAAAGCGGGCGCACGTCGTTCAACCGGATCGAGCGCGGGCGCGTCGAACTGGCGCGTTATCGCTGCTTCCTGCTCGGCCTGCCCGAGGATCTGCTCGCCGACACGCCGCAAGAGATCGTCCGCATCTGGCGCACGCGCAGCGCGACCCTGCGCTACGAATATGACGACCCGATTTGTGGCGGGCTGCTTCGCGCGACGATGGAGGCCGAACTGTCGACCGATCCGTCGCCCGCGGGCCGGGTCAAGCGCCGCCTCGAACGGTCGGTCAGCCGGGTCTTCTTCGTGAAAGCGTTCCTGAATGGCGATGCCGAACGCGCCGTCGGCGTCGGGGTGCCCGTCGGCCGCCGCGACCATCTGATCTATGGCGCGACGATGCTTGCGCTCGCGGGACGGATGACGGCGTACCGCGTTGCCTCGCGCCTGCCGGTGCTGCGTCACCTTGCCGACCGCCGCCTCGTCCGGCGCATCAATCGCCAGCTCGCGGGCTATGGCCGCGCCGAGTTTCAGTCCGACGCCGCGCATTATCGTCCCGCGACGGCTTGACCGCGCCGCGCTTCGCGGCATGTTGGTCGGCTAACGGCAGAGGATCAAGGCGGAATGGCGACCGAACAGGCGACGGCGAACGGGATCAGCATCACCTATGAGGACAAGGGGCCGAGGGATGCGCCCGCGATCCTGCTGGTGATGGGGTTGGGCGGACAGCTGACTTTATGGCCCGACGAGTTCGTCGACGCGCTCGTCGCGCGCGGCTTTCGCGTCATCCGCTACGACAACCGCGACGTCGGCCTGTCGACGCGCTTCGATGCCGCGGGCGTTCCCAACCTCAAATGGATGTTCGTCAAGGCGGCGCTCAAGCTGCCGGTGCGCAGCGCCTATACGCTTGCCGACATGGCGGCCGACGGTGTGGCGCTGCTCGACCATCTCGGCATCGAGCGGGCGCATGTCGTCGGGGCATCGATGGGGGGGATGATCGCGCAGCATATCGCGGCGCGCTATCCGGGGCGCGTGCTGTCGCTGACGTCGATCATGTCGACCACCGGCAATCCGCGGCTGCCGCGCGCGCAGAAGGAGGCGATGCGCGTGCTCGCCAACCGCCCGATGAGCGGCGATCCCGAGGCGATGATCGCTTACTCGGTCAACGCTGCGCGCGTGATCGGCAGCCCCGATTATCCCGCCGAGGAGGAACGGCTGCAACGCCGCGTCCGGGGCGACTATGAGCGCGGCTGGTATCCGCAGGGCGTCGCGCGGCAGATGGCGGCGATCGTCGCCGACGGCGACCGGCGGCCGATGCTGAAGTCGATCACGGCGCCGACCCTGGTGATCCATGGCGAGGCCGACCCGCTCGTCCCGCTCGCGGGCGGGCGCGACACGGCGGAGCATATTCCCCGCGCGCGGCTGATGACGATCCCCGGCATGGGGCACGACCTGCCGCTCGCGCTCGTCGACACGCTGTCCGGGGCGATCGCCGACCACGCGCGGGGCGTCGCGCTGGCGGCGTAGCGGGCGGGAGCATTGAAAACGCTGTGCGTCCCCGCGAAGGCGGGGACCCATCTCCCGACGGCTCGAAATAGCACCGATGGGTGATGGACCCCGCCTTCGCGGGGGACCAGGCAATTCCCGCTTCGGTCTATTTCAGCAGCGACGCCAGCGTCGCGAGGAACCCCTGCGCTTCGCGGCCGCCCGTACGCGGCACGGCGGGCAGGAAGGCGCGGCAATCGAGGCACGCGGCCTGCACCGACCCGGTCTTCGCGAGCAGCGACAGGTCCTGCACCAGCCGGCGCTGGACGAGATCGCGGTTCATCGCCGCGATGCCGAACCAGCCGCGCGGCGCGGCCGCTTCCTGCTCCTGCTCGCCGCCGGTCAGGCTTGCGATCATCTTCGAAAATTCGGTCGGCTCTTCCTCATAATATTTGGCGTGGAAGGCGCCGTCGATCTTCGCCAGCTTCGCTGCGGCCGCCAGCGCATCGGGCAGCCCGCCGAACTGGTCGACAAGGCCGATCTGGCGCGCGGTGCCGCCGGCCCAGACGCGGCCCTCGGCGATCGCACGGATTTTCTCGATCGGCTGCTTGCGGCTCTTCGCGACCAGGCCGGTGAAGCGCGCATAGATGTCCTCGACGCTTGCCTGCGCGAGCGCGTTGAACTCGTCGTTCACGCCGCCGAATACGTCGGGCTGGCCCGACAGCGGCGTCGTCGCGATGCCGTCGGCGTTGACGCCGATCTTCGCGAGCGCCTGGTCGAAGCTCGGGATGATGCCGAAGACCCCGATCGATCCGGTGATCGTCTCCGGCTCGGCGAAGATGCGGTCGGCGGGGGTCGAGACCCAATAGCCGCCCGATGCGGCGACATTTGCCATCGAAACGACGACAGGCAGTTTCTTCGCCTTCGCCTGCAGCAGCGCCTGGCGAATCTGCTCGGACGCCAGCACCGACCCGCCGGGGGAGTCGACGCGCAGGACAATGGCTTTCGTGCCGCTGTCGGCGACCGCATCGAGGATGTGCTGCGCGACGGTGTCGCCGCCGGCGCTGCCGTTCGGCGCCTCGCCATCGACGATTTCGCCGACCACGGGGACGACCGCGATCGCGGCGCCCGCCTCGCTCACCGGATTGGCGGCGACCCAGTTTTCGAGCGGGATCGCGGCGAACTCCCACGGCCGGTTGTCGTCGCTGGTGCCGCTGATTTCGGCGACGCGCGCGCTGAACGCCATGCGGCTGCCGACCTTGTCGATCAGGCCGGCATCGACGCCGGCCTTCGACAAGTCGTTGCCCGCGGCCTTCACGGCGCCCGCGGTGTCGGCGACGAAGGCGTCGATCTTGGCTTTCGGGCGGGCCTTCTTGACGTCGGTGAGCCAGTTTTCCCACAAGGCGCCGGCATAGGCGAGGTCAGCCTCCTTCGCTTCGGGCGACTGGTCGCTGCGCAGATAGGGTTCGACCGCGCTCTTGAAGGTGCCGACGCGATAGATGTGCGCGGTGACGCCGAGCTTGTCCATCAGCCCCTTGTAGTAAAGGCGCGATCCGCCCGGCCCCGCGATCGCGACGCCGCCG
The DNA here is from genome assembly GCF_018682675.1 of Sphingopyxis soli. Classification (GTDB taxonomy): domain Bacteria; phylum Pseudomonadota; class Alphaproteobacteria; order Sphingomonadales; family Sphingomonadaceae; genus Sphingopyxis; species Sphingopyxis soli. The sequence goes on along the minus strand of NZ_JAFMTR010000106.1, from coordinate 6,604 downwards.
ATGCCGTCGGCCCAGATTTCGCTCGCATGGGCGGCGATCTGGTAGCTGTCGGTGGTGTAGGCGGTCGCAAAGGCGAGCACGGGCTTGTTCTTCGCGCGCACCTTGTCGACCGCGGCGCCGATCTCGGCGAGCGAGACCTGCCCGCCGCCGAGGAATCGGTCGAGGTCGAGCACGACCGAGGTCACGCGGCTGTCGGTCGCCGCGGTTTCGAGCGCGTGGACGACGTCGCGGGTGCGAAGTTCCCTCAGCTGATTGCCGCCCGACAGCGCCGCGAGCGGATCGACGTCGGACGGCTGTTCGGACACGACACCGTTGAAATCGATCAGCAGCGCGCCCTCGCTGACCGGCAAGGCGGCGTTCGGTCGCCCGGCGAGCAGCCCGAAAAGGAGCGCAAAGAACATCAGGAGGAAGATCAGCGCCAGCGCGTCCTTGATCCCGACGAGCAGGTTCCAGACCTTGCGCGGGAAGCTGGTGCCGCTCTTGCGCTTGTCCTCGCCCGGCAGCGGGCGGCGGACGGGGATGGCCCAGGGGCCGGCGGGGTCGGTCGGAGGCGTCGCGCTACTGTCTGTCATGCGCCGGAACCTAGGGCTGCGCCCCGTCCTTGGCAATGCACGCTTCGACCGGTGTGCCGCCGTGGGCCACGAGCGCCGTCAGAGCCAGCCTTCGGCGCGATACCAGCGCACCGTTTCGGCGAGCGCGTCGGCCGTCGGGAGCGATGGTCGCCACAGGTCGGCGGGCGGGTGCGCGCCCTCGCTCGCCGCCCAGTCGGGATGCGAAATATAGCGCGCGCGGTCGGGGGTCAGTTTCGCGCGGTCGCCGCGCACGAACCTGTCGAGCCGCCCGCCCGCCTTGACCAGGGGCGCCGGGATCGCGAGCGTCGCGACGCGGTCGCGTCCGACCGCGCCACCGATCGCCTGCGCGAAGTCCTTGTGCGACCAGCCGCCGGCGGTGCCGTCGTCGGGCTCGTAAGTCTGGCCGATGCTCGTCGCGTCGTCGCTCGCCAGCGCGACGAGCAGGCGCGCGAGTTCCTCGACATAGATTGCCGACATCCGCCCGCGCGGGGGCAGCACCATTACGCCGCGCCGCGCCATGCGGAACAGGTCGAGCATCTCGATGTCGCCGGGGCCGAACACCGCGGGCGGGCGGACGATCGTCCAGTCGAGCCCGCTGGCGAGGACGACGCGTTCGGCGCGCTCCTTCGACCAGCCGTAATTCGACAGCCCGGGTTCGCGTGCGGCGAGCGAGGAGACATGGATGAAGCGCCGCACCCCGGCGCCGCGCGCCGCGTCGACGACATTGGCGGTCGCGATGGCGTTGCCCGCTTCGAACGCGGCGCGGGTGGGCACGTTCACGACGCCCGCGATATGCATCACGGCATCGGCGCCGGTCGCCATGTCGGCCAGGCTTTGCGGGTCATCGAGGGCGCCTGCAATCCACGTCACCCCCTCGCGTGGTTCCTGCGCGCGGCGGGTGAGCGCGCGGACGTGCCAGCCTGCTTCGACCGCCTGCCGCACGGTTGCACCGCCCACGAAGCCGGTCGCGCCGGTCATCGCGAGCGTACGGTTCGTCACAGCAGCACCATATGGTCGCGGTGGACGATCGCCGCGCGCGGGGCATAGCCGAGCGCGGCCTCCTGCGCGTCGCGGCCGAGGCCGAGGATCGCCGCCGCGTCAGCTGCGGGATATTCCGAAAGCCCGCGCGCGATCACGCGGCCGTCCGGGCCCGCGATGTCGAGGATGTCGCCGCGCGCGAAGCTGCCGCGCGCGTCGGTCACCCCGGCGGCGAGCAGGCTCGCGCCGCCGCGCAGCGCCTTCGCCGCGCCGGCGTCGATGGTCAGCCGGCCCTTCGCGGTCAGTCCGCCCGCGAGCCATGCCTTGCGGGCGCTCGCGCCCTTTTCGGCGACGAACAGGCTGTGCCGCGCCTCGGTCGAGAGCGGCCGGTCGATGTGCCCCGACGCGATCGCCAGATGCGCCCCCGCGGCGTTGGCGATACGCGCCGCCGCAATCTTCGACACCATCCCGCCCGACCCCATGCCCGACGCCGATCCGGCATCGGCCATCGCCTCGATCGCGCTGTCGATGCGTTCGATGCGCGCGATATGGGTCGCGCCGGGGAGGGCGGGGTTTCGGTCGTAGAGGCCGTCGATATCGGACAGCAGGATCACGCCGCCCGCCGCCGCCGCCTGCGCGACGCGCGCGGCGAGCCGGTCGTTGTCGCCGAAGCGGATTTCCTCGGTCGCGACGCTGTCATTTTCGTTGATCACCGGCACGACGCCGAGGTTCAAAAGCCGGTCGAGCGTCGCCGAGGCGTTGAGATAGCGGCGGCGATCCTCGAGGTCGTCGAGCGTCACCAGCATCTGCGCCGCGGTGAGCCCCTCGGCGCCCAGCACCTCGGCCCAGACATGGCTGAGCGCGATCTGCCCGGTCGCCGCCGCCGCCTGCGCATCCTCGAGGCTGGCGCGGCCGCCCTTGGCCAGCCCCAGCCGCCGCGCGCCGAGGGCGATCGCCCCCGACGAGACGACCGCGACCTGCTGGCCCGCGCGTGTCCGCTCCGCGATATCGGCGGCGATCCCCTTGAGCCAGTCGCGCCGCACCGCCCCGCCCTCGTCGACGAGCAGCGCCGATCCGATCTTGACGATCAGCCTGGGGCAGGAGGCGGGCGCGAACAACATGCGCCGCCGATAGCGTGCGCGGGCAGGGGTGCCAATGCGAATATCGCGGGCTTCGCGCGGCTATGCTATGCAGCGCGTGCTGCATCGAGCCCTTCTGGAGAGTCGCAAGCCAATCGGGTGAGGAGCGATGCGATGGCGACCGCTTTGGACGAAGAGAGACTGCACGCGTTCGTCGGCAAGATGCTCGGCGACCTTGGCGGCGGAATGAGCGTGCCGACGGTGCGGCTGGGGTTCGGCCTCGGGCTGTTCGACGCGCTGGCGGAGGGGTCCGCGACCGCGGCCGATCTCGCGGCGCGCGCCGGCAATCTCCACGAACGCTATGTCCGCGAATGGGCGTTGGCGCAGGCAGCGAGCGGCTATGTCGACTATGATCCGGCAAGCGAGCGGTTCAGCCTTTCGCCCGAACAGGCGATGGTGTTCGTCCATCGCGACAGCCCGGTCTATCTTGCCGGCGCCTTCGACCTGATTGCCGCGATGATCGAGGCGCAGCCGAAGGTCGAGGACTGTTTCCGCCACGGCACGGGAGTGCGCTGGGGCGACCACGCCGGTTGCCTCTTCTGCGCGACGGGCGCCTTCTTTCGTCCCGGCTATGTCAACAACATCGTCCAGAACTGGATTCCCGCGCTCGATGGCGTCGAGGCGAAACTGCGGAGAGGTGCGGCGGTCGCCGACGTCGGCTGCGGGGTCGGCTTCTCGACCCTGCTGATGGCCGACGCATATCCCGAAAGCCGGTTCGTCGGCTTCGATTTCCACGCGCCGTCGATCGAGGAGGCGCGCCGCCACGCCGCAGGTCATGGCTATGGCGATCGCGTGCGCTTCGAGGTCGCGGCGGCAAAGGAGATCGCCGAGGAGGGGTTCGACCTGATCACCATGTACGACTGTCTGCACGACATGGGCGACCCGCGCGGCTGCGCGGCGCAAATGCGCCGCATATTGGCGCCCGGCGGGACATGGATGATCGTCGAGCCGGTCGCGGGCGATGCGCCCGCCGACAATATGACCCCGGTCGGCCGCCTCTATTACAACGCGTCGACGATGATCTGCGTGCCGACCTCGCTCGATCAGGAGGTCGGCGAGGGACTGGGCGCGCAGGCGGGCGAGGCGCGACTGTCCGATGTCGTTCGCGATGGCGGCTTTGCGAGCATCCGCCGCGCGACCGAAGGGCCGTTCAACATGGTGCTGGAGGCGCGGTGATCAGATCGGCGACCAGTCGCCCGATGCGTCGTCCTCGTCGGGATCGGCGCCTGGTTCGGGTTGGCCGACGGCTTCGAGCAGCTTGTCGAGCACCGCCTCGATGCCCGCGCCGCTGGCGCCCGACAGCGCCATCACCGGATAGCCGCTTTCGGCTTCCAGTTCGGCCGAGAGCGCTGCGATCAGCTCGTCGTCGAGCGTGTCGACCTTGTTGAGCGCGACCACCACCGGCTTGTCGGTCAGGCCTTCGCCATAGGCTTCGAGCTCGTCGCGCACGATGCGATAGCTGGTCGCGACATCCTCGTCGTTCGCGTCGACGAGGTGGAGGAGGACGCGGCAGCGTTCGATATGGCCAAGGAAACGGTCGCCGATCCCCGCGCCGTCGGCGGCGCCCTCGATCAGCCCCGGAATGTCGGCGACGACGAATTCATGCCCCTTGTGGCTGACCACGCCGAGCTGCGGGCGCGTCGTCGTGAAAGCATAGGCGCCGACCTTCGCCTGTGCATTGGAGACGGCGTTGATGAAGGTCGACTTGCCCGCGTTGGGCAGCCCGACGAGCCCCGCGTCGGCGAGCAGCTTCAAACGCAGCCAGACCCACGCCTCTTCGCCCGGCCAGCCGGGGCCATGCTGGCGCGGCGCGCGGTTGGTCGAGGTCTTGTAGCTGGCGTTGCCGCGGCCGCCGTCGCCGCCGCGCAGGAAGCGGACGCGCTCGCCCTCCTTGGTGAGGTCGAGCAGCAGGGTGCGATCGTCGTCGTCGGCCAGGACCTGCGTGCCGATCGGGACCTGGATCACCAGATCGTCGCCGCCCGCGCCCGTGCGGTCGCGGCCCGCGCCGGGAGCGCCGCGGCGCGCCTTGAAATGCTGGGTATAACGAAAGTCGATCAGTGTGTTGAGGCCGGCGACGGCTTCGAACACGATGTCGCCGCCCTTGCCGCCGTTGCCGCCGTCGGGGCCGCCATATTCGATATATTTCTCGCGCCGGAACGACACGGCGCCGGGGCCGCCGTCGCCGGACTTCACGAAAATCTTTGCTTGGTCGAGGAAATGCATCGGGCGCCTTTAGTGGGAAAGGCGCGATTTGGCTAGGCCATCACCCGCGCTTGCCGATCCCGCTGTTGATCATCGATTCATAGGCGATCTCGCGGGCGCGGGTGCGCGGCAGGCCGAGGGCGCGGGCGAGCGGGGCGCCGAACAGCGCGTCGCCGAGCGCCATCAGCACCAGATGCAGCGTCTCGTCCTCGATCGGCGCCTCGTCCTCGCTATGCTCCTCGCGCAATTCCTCGACGAGGTCGTGGATCGCCTGCAGGATCGGGGTGAGCGCATCCTCGTTGCCCGACAGGATCATCCAGCTTGCAAGCGCCCCGGCGCCGCCGGTGTCGAAAGCGTCGAAGGCAAGGTCGACGACTTCGCGCGGATTCTGCTCGTTCGCGCGCTGGCGGAACACCGTTTCGCGGATCGTCGTCGTCACGAACTCCGCCATGCTTTCGATCAGCGCCTGGTGCAGCCCCGCTGCGCTGCCGAAATGATGCAGCAGGTTCGCGTGCGTGCGGTCGATACGCGCCGCGACGGCTTTCAGCGTCACCGCCTGCGGTCCGCTCTCGATCAGAATCTGGCGGGCGGCGTCGAGCGCGGCCGCGCGGCTCTCCTCGGGACTCAGGCGCTTCTTGACTGCTATTGACACCACTGTAAGTAACCTCTATCATTCGCCCCACGGGACGTCCCCACGTCCTTGAGACCCCTTTCCGACGGTGAGGATCATATGTCCAGCCTTTCGCACTCCCCGACCCCGAATGACCTTACGATAACGCCGCGCGACGTCCGCTTCGGGCGCGAGGACAGGCAGGGCCGCTGGTGGTTGAACGGCGACCCGATCGCCTCGGCGTTCCACACCGCGCTGTCGGTGACCTTTCCGAAGGGCGAGGCGATGTTCATCGAGGCGGTGAAGGCGCACCGCGAGGGCGTGCCCGACAAGCTGGCGCGCGAGATCCGCGCCTTCACCCAGCAGGAAGTCATCCACAGCCGCGAGCATGTCGTCTTCAACCGGAAGGCTGCCGAAGCCGGATACGACCTGTCGGAACTCGAAGCCGACGTCGACCAGGTGATGGGGCTCATCAAGGCGCGCCCGCCGATCGTCAACCTGATGGCGACGATCGCGCTCGAACATTACACCGCGATGATGGCGGCGGTGATGCTCAAGGACCCCAGGATGTACGAGGGCGCCGAGGAGGAATGGGCCGCCTTGTGGAAATGGCATGCGATCGAGGAGATCGAGCATAAGGGCGTCGCCTACGACACCTGGCTCCACGCGACGAAAGACTGGAGCCGCTTTCGCCGCTGGCGCGCCAAGTCGCTGATGATGCTGCTCGTCACGACGCGCTTCTGGCCGCGCCGCGTCAAGGGGATGAAGGCGCTGCTCCGGCAGGACGGTCTCACCGGCTGGCGGGTCAGCGCGCGGATCTGGTGGTATCTCCTCGGCAGCCCCGGCATCTTGCGCCGCAGCTTCTTCCCCTGGCTCGCCTATTTCATGCCGGGCTTCCACCCGTGGAACCACGACGACCGCGCGCTGATCGGCAAATATGAAAGCGACTATGCCGATGCCGTGTTGACGGCGCAGTCGTCGGCGCCCGAACTGGCCGCGGCCGCCGCTTAAGCGGACGGCGGGAAGGGACCGCAGGTTGTCCTTCCTTGTCTCGTCACCCCGGACTTGATCCGGGTGTGGATTCACATTTGAAGTGCAACGGC
>NZ_JAFMTR010000105.1 GCF_018682675.1 Sphingopyxis soli | reverse complement strand
CTCCGTCAGCGCTTCGCGCTGCCACCTCCCCATGGCTACGCCACAGGGAGGAATTCCGTGGCAACAACCGGTCGTTTGCTGCCTCTTCTCAATTCACCATCCGCTCATAGCCCTCCCAATAGGGCGCGCGCAGGTCCTTGCGCAGGATTTTGCCGCTGGCGTTGCGGGGCAGCGCTTCGATCACGTCGACGCTGCGCGGCGCTTTGAACGCCGCGATGCGTTCGCGCGCCCAGGCGATGATGTCGGCCTCCTCGACGCTCATGCCGGGCTTGGGCACGACAACCGCCTTCACCGTCTCGCCCCATTTCTGGTCGGGGATGCCGATCACCGCGACCTCCTGCACCGCGGGGTGACCGAAGATCGCGCTCTCGACCTCTGCCGGATAGACATTCTCGCCGCCCGAGATGATCATGTCCTTCATCCGGTCGTGGATGAACAGATAGCCGTCCTCGTCGAGATAGCCGGCGTCGCCGGTGTGGATCCAGCCGTCGGCGGTCATCGTCTTCGCGGTCGCCTCGGGCAGGTTCCAGTAACCGATCATATTGTTCGACGAGCGGGTGACGACCTCGCCGACCTCGCCGGTCGGGACGCCCTGGCCGTCGGGACCGAGGATGCGGATCTCGACGCCGGGCAGCGCCTTGCCCGCCGAGCGCATCCGCGCGTTGCCTTCCGGATCATGGTCTTCGGGCGGCAGCATGCAGATCGTGCCCGTCGTCTCGGTCATCCCGTAAGCCTGGATGAACTGCGCGCCGAACATCTTGATGCACTGGCGCAGCAGCTCGAGCGGGATCGGCGCCGCGCCGTAGAGGATATATTTGAGGCGGCTGTAATCGACGCTGGCGCAGCGCGGGTGCATCAGCAGCATCTGCAGCGCCGCGGGAACCATGAAGAAGCGTGTGACGCCATGATGCTCGACCGCGTCGAACACGCCGTCGGGGTTGAACTCGGCCAGGATGATGCCCGGAAGCCCCGCGGCGAGCGCCATGATGCCGAGCCCGGTGCCGCCGATATGCGCGCACGGCATCGCGACGAGCACCGCCTCGTCATCCTCCCACTTGGTATAGGGCATGTCGGCTTCGTTCGAATGCTTGCGCAGCGCGAAGAGGTTACGGTTCGACAGTACCGCGCCCTTGGGATTGCCGGTGGTGCCCGAGGTGTAGAGCTGAAGCACCGCATCGTCCTGTCCCGAGGGGGCGAACGACGCGCGGGCGGTGTTCGCGATCAAGGTACGCGCCTCGTCGGCGCCGATGATGCGCGGACCATGCTCGAGCTTGCCCGCGAGCTGGTCGGGCACCGCGTCGAAGCCGGGGCCGGTGAAGACGATCTTGGCCTTGGTGTCGTTGACGACATAGGCCCATTCGGTCGGCGACAGGCGCCAGCCGATCGGCGCCATCACGATGCCCGCGCGCGCGGCGCCGTAGAAGAGGGTGAAATAGAGGTCGCTGTTCTTGCCGATCCAGGCGATGCGGTCGCCCTTTTGCAGCCCCGCCGCGAGCAGTGCGGTCGCGACGCGCGCGGTGCGCTCTTCCAGTTCGCCATAGGTGAACAGGCGATCCTCTTCGCGCATCGCCGGCCGGTCGGGCCGATCCGCCGCCCAATGGGTCAGGAATTCGTCGAATGTAAAAAGGTCCGAGACGTCGCGGGCCATCTGTCGCTCTCCATCGAATCGCGTCGTTTTGCGCGGTTACGAAGAGGCTAACGGCTCGCGCGCCGACGTAAAGCCGCGATTGGCCGACCTGCCACGACGGCCGGTCAGTCGCGGCGGAACAGCAGCATCAGATTGTTGGCGGGCATCGCGCGACGTTCGGCGAAAGCGAAGCCGGCTTCGGTGGCGGCCGCCTTGACATCGGCGGTGTCGCGCAGACCCCACTCGGGATTGCGCGCGCGGAGGCTGGCGTCGAAGGCGAGGTTGCTCTCTGCGGTCGCGACATCAGCCTCCACATAGGGTCCGTACAAGACCAGCGGCGCGCCGACAGGAAGCAGCCGCGCAGCGCCCGCGAACAGGCCGGGCGTCGCGGCCCAGGGGCTGATATGGACCATGTTGATGCACAGGAGCGCATCGGCGCTGTCGAGCGGCCAGTCGGGCGAAGCCGCGTCGATCATCAGCGGCGGGGCGAGGTTGGCCAGCCCGGCCTCGGCGCTCCAGGCGGCGATCGACGTCAGGGCGTCGGGATCGGGATCGCTCGGCTGCCAGTCCAGATGCGGAAAGGCGGCGGCGAAATGGACGATATGCTCGCCCGACCCGCTCGCGACCTCCAGCACGGCGCCCGCGGACGGCAGCCAATCGGCCAGCACCGCCACGATGGCGTCCCGGTTGCGCAGCGTCGCGGGCGCGTGGCGCCTGGCTTCGGTCCCGCCCTCACCCGGTGTCCAGGGCAGCGACGTCACGCCTTCGCCTGCGCCCGCGCGCGGCGTTCGCGCACGATCAGCCACAGGAACAGGCCGACCGGACCGACCATCAGGGTCAGGAACAGGAACGGGAATTGCACGATGCGGCTGAAGCCCTTGGCATCGGCATCGCGCGCGATCCACATGCCGGTGAACAGGTCGAAGGCGAGATAATGCACCCACCCCATCGTGGTCCCGCCGGGCGTGTCGAACAATTTCATCACCCCCGCGAGCGACGAGAAATCGCCGCCGCTGCCCTGCCCGCCCGGATCGATCCCGCCCGACAGGAAGCCGGCGATCAGGACGACGTAGAGAAGGCAGAGCAGGAACACCCCGGCATACATGACGAACGACAGGATACGCGGGCTGCGCGGCGCGAAGGCGAGCAGCGCCCAGCCCGCGAACGCCCAATAGTTTGCCAGCAAATAGATGGTGTTCCAGCTCATGATGTCCCCCTTTTCATCGCGCTCTAAAGCAAGCCGCCGAGTCCGAAGAGCAGGATGCCCACGAACAGCGCAACCAGACCGACGGTCACAATCAGCAGAGTGAGGCGCGCGGCAGGCAGACGCCGCGTCGCGACGAACGCCGCGGCGGTGGCGAGCCCGAACGCGATCAGCGGTGCATAGAGGAACGCCCATTCATAGCCGAACTCGCGGCGGACGCTCACCATCTCCCACTGCTCGACGACAAGCCCGTAGAGCGTGATCGCGGCGAGCCACACCGCGATGAAAACCACCGCGAACAGCGCGCCGGCGGCGAGGCAGCCTGCAGCGGTGCGTTTCGCCGCGCGGTCGGGCGCCTCGCTCAACTGCCGCCGATCTCGCTCAGCGACGGCGCGCCCGGCGCAACCGCTGGTTCGCTCCACGCCAGCACCGGGCTGCGCGCGGCCTTCGTCTCGTCGAGCCGCGCGCGCGGGGCGAAGTGCGGCGCCGACTTCAGCGCCGGATCGCCGTTCTTCGCGCGCAGCGCGATGCTGCGCAGCGCGCCGATGAACTGGTCGAGCACCGCCTTCGACTCGGTCTCGGTCGGTTCGACCAGCATCGCGCCGTGGACAACGAGCGGGAAATAGACCGTCATCGGGTGATAGCCCTCGTCGATCAGCCCCTTGGCGACGTCGAGGGTCGAGAAGCCCTCGGCGAGGCCTTTGTCGCTGAACAGCGCCTCGTGCATGCACGGACCCGAGGGGCCGAACGGCGCGTCGAGCACATCGTCGAGATTGCGCAGGATGTAATTGGCGTTGAGCACGGCATCCTCGGCGACCTGCCGGAGCCCGTCGGCGCCGTGGCTGAGGATATAGGCCAGCGCGCGGGTGAACATGCCCATCTGGCCGTGGAAGGCGGTCATGCGGCCGAAGGTCGCGGGATGATCCTCGCCCGCGCTTTCCTCCTCGATCAGGCGGAAACCGCCGTCGGCCTGCTTCGTGACGAAGGGCAGCGGCGCGAAGGGCGCGAGCGCTTCGGACAGCACGACCGGGCCCGAACCGGGGCCGCCGCCGCCGTGCGGGGTCGAGAAGGTCTTGTGCAGGTTGATGTGCATCGCATCGACGCCGAGGTCGCCGGGGCGCACGCGGCCGACGATCGCGTTGAAGTTCGCGCCGTCGCAATAGACATAGCCGCCCGCCGCATGGACGGCGTCCGAGATCGCGCGCATGTCGCGCTCGAACAGGCCGCAGGTGTTGGGGTTGGTGACCATCACCCCTGCGACATCGGGGCCGAGGCGCGCCTTCAGCGCCGCCAGGTCGACGCGGCCTTCGGCGGTCGCCGGAATATCCTCGACGGTGAAGCCCGCAAAGGCCGCGGTCGCGGGGTTGGTGCCGTGCGCGCTTTCGGGAACGAGCAGCACGCGGCGGTCGTCGCCGCGCGCTTCGAGCGCTGCCTTGATGCAGAGGATGCCGCAAAGCTCGCCATGCGCGCCCGCCTTGGGCGACATGGCGACGCTGTGCATGCCGGTCAGCGTCACCAGCCATTCGGCGAGCTCGTGGATCACGGCATAGGCGCCCTGCACCGTCTCCTGCGGCTGCAGCGGGTGCGCGTCGGCGAAGCCCGGCAAGCGCGCGACCTTTTCGTTGAGGCGCGGGTTGTGCTTCATCGTACAGCTGCCGAGCGGGAAGAGGCCGAGGTCGATCGCATAATTCTGGCGCGACAGGCGCGTGTAGTGGCGCACCGTTTCGGACTCGCTGAGGCCCGGCAGGCCGATCGGCGCCGTACGCGCGAGCGCGCCGAGGTTGCCCGAAGGCGCGGTCTCGTCGAAATCGACGCCGGTGGTCGCGTTCGAGCCGATCTCGAAGATCAGCGGCTCTTCGAGCATCAGCGCGCGGTTGCCGGTGAAGGTCACATTGTCGTCGGCGCCGCCGGCGGTCATTTCGGGGCGCCAGCCGGCGCGGTTGAGCGCGGTCATGCCAGCACCTCCTTCAGCGCCGCGGCAAAGGCGGCAATATCCTCTTCGGTCACGGTCTCGGTCACCGCAACGACGAGCCCGTTCGCCAGCGCGGCATTGTCGGGGTAAAGGCGGCCGAGCGACACGCCGCCGAGCACGCCCTTCTCCGCCAGCCGGTGAACGACCGGTCGCGCCGCCGTCGGCAACAGCAGGGTGAATTCGTTGAAGAAGCCGCTGTTCATCACCGACACGCCGGGCACCTTCGCCAGTTCCGCCGCGGCGGCCGTAGCCCGTCCATGGTTGATCGCGGCGAGCTGACGCAGCCCCGCCTCGCCGAGCAGCGTCATGTGAATGCTGAACGCCAGCGCGCAAAGCCCCGAGTTCGTGCAGATATTGCTCGTCGCCTTCTCGCGGCGGATATGCTGCTCGCGCGTCGAGAGCGTCAGCACGAAGCCGCGCTTGCCATTGGCGTCGACCGTCTCGCCGCACAGGCGCCCGGGCATCTGGCGAACATATTTCGCCTTGCAACCGAACAGCCCGAGATAGGGCCCGCCGAACTGCAATCCGACGCCGATCGACTGCCCCTCTCCCACGACGATATCGGCGCCCATCTCGCCCGGCGCCTTGATCGCGCCGAGCGCGACGGGTTCGGTGACGACCGCGACCAGCAGCGCACCCGCCGCCTGGCACGCGGCGGCCAGCGCGGACATATCATCGATGCGGCCAAGGATGTCGGGATATTGGACGACGACACAGCTGGTGTCCTTGTCGATCGCCTGCGTCAGCGCCGCCCAGTCCGTTGCGGCTTCGAGACCGGGATCGCCGTCGACGAGCACGTCGCCGGTATATTTCGCCATCGTCCGCGCGACGCTGCGGTAATGGGGGTGAAGGCCGGTCGAAAGCAAAGCCTTGCCGCGCCGGGTGACGCGCCGCGCCATCACGATCGCTTCCCAGCAGGCGGTCGAGCCGTCGTACATCGACGCATTCGCGACGTCGGTGCCGAGCAGGCGCGCGACCTGGCTCTGGAATTCGAACAGCATCTGCAGCGTGCCCTGCGCGATTTCGGGCTGGTACGGCGTGTAGGCGGTCAGGAACTCGCCGCGCTGGATCAGATGGTCGACGCTCGACGGCACATGGTGGCGGTACGCGCCAGCGCCGAGGAAGAAGGGTCCGTCGCCCGCCGCACGATTCTGCCGCGCCAGCGCCGCCATATGGCGTTCGACCGCGAGCTCGCTGGCGTGGTTCGGCAGGCCGGGGATCGGGCCGTCGAGCCGCGCCTCGGCGGGAACGTCGACGAACAGATCGTCGATCGACGAGGCGCCGACGGCGGCGAGCATCGCCGACCGGTCGCCGCTGGTGAGAGGAAGATAGCGCATGAACTACTCCGGAGAAGAAGCGGGTTTCGTTGAAAAAAGACGGGCGGTATCGGCAAGCGTCCCCGAAAAGACGGCGGGGCCGGCGTGGGTCGTGCGAATCCAGGGTGCGAGCCATATCCGGAAACCCGCGTCGCGAACGCGGCGGCAAAAGGCATAGTCGTCCGACAGCAGGGCGCGGGTTTCGGGATCGATGAGCGGGGAGAAGAAGGACGGTTCGGTTTCGCCGAGCCCGTGCGCCTGGCGCTCGCCGGGATCGGGACGAAAGACGACGTCGGGCAGCGCGCCGCGCATGGCTTCGAGCACCGCGCGGCGGATCAGCATCATCGCGGTGCCGAGCCGCGACAACTCGACAAGCTCGGTGAGCCTGAAGCTCACCCCTTCATTCAGGAAATGCAGCGCGAAATCGCCCGCATAGCGCGCAAGATCGGCAGGATCGTCCTTGGCGAGCCCCGCCTCGACCGCGCGCGCGACATTGCTCCAGTTGATCATCCGGCGCGGACAAGCACCGCCGATCACGCCGACGTCGGGGTTCGCCGCCATCGCCCCGATCAGCGAAAAGACATCGTCGACCGAAAAATCGATATCCGCATCGACGAACAGCAGATGGGTGCAATCGCTGGCCAGAAACATGGCGGTGAGCAGGTCACGCGCGCGGCCGATCGCCGGTTGGTAGAGGATGAATTCGAAGCGCACCGCGATGCCCGCCGCCTGCGCACGCAGCGCCAAATCGAGCGCCGCGCGGACATAGCTGCCCTGCGCGCCGTCATAGATCGGCGTCGCCACCATCAGGCGGCAGTCGGCAAGCGCGGCGTCGCTACTCACACATCCTCCACCCTCCCGCGCGGGAGGGACCATGGCGTCACAGATCGGCGATGAAGGCCTTGTACGCGTCGGCGTTCATCAGCCCGTCGAGCTGGCTCTTGTCGCTCAGCGTCATGCGGAAGAACCAGCCTTCACCCTCGGGGTCGCTGTTCACCAGCGCCGGGTCTTCCTCGAGCTGGCCGTTGCCATCGGTCACGGTACCGTCGACCGGCGCATAGACGTCGCTCGCCGCCTTCACCGATTCGACGACCGCAGCGTCGCCGCCCGCGCTGAGTTCGGCGCCGGTGTCGGGAACCTCGACGAAAACGATGTCGCCAAGCTGGCTCTGCGCGAAGTCGGTGATCCCGACGGTCGCCACGTCGCCGTCGACGTCGATCCATTCATGCTCTTCGGTATAATAACGCGGCATCGGTCAGCCTCCCTGTTTGCGGACATAGCGGTGTGGAACGAAGGGCATCGCGGCGACGGTGCAATGCACGCGCTTGCCGCGAACCTCGGCGGCGATCGCGGTTCCCGGCACGGCGTGGTCGCGCGGCACATAGCCCATGGCGATGGGCGCGCCGACGCTGGGGGCGAAGCCGCCCGACGTCACGACGCCGATTTCGGTGTTGCCGTCGAACAGCTTCGCGCCCTCGCGGACGGGCAGCTTGCCATCGACGAGCAGGCCGACGCGCTTGCGCGGCGCGCCGCCCTCCAGATGGCCGAGTATGCGCGCCGCGCCGGGAAAGCCGCCTTCCTCGCGGCGGCGCTTGCTGATCGCAAAGCCCAGATCGCCTTCGACCGGATCGATCTCTTCATCGAGGTCGTGGCCGTAGAGCGGAAGCCCGGCTTCGAGGCGCAGCGAATCGCGCGCGCCGAGGCCGATCGGCTTCACTTCGTCCATCGCGCACAGCGCGTCGGCGAAGGCGGCCAGCGCTTCGTTCGGGAGCGAGATTTCGAAGCCGTCCTCGCCTGTGTAGCCCGACCGGCTGATGCCGATCGCATGGCCGTTCCATGCTGCGCGCGTGTATTGCATGAACACAAGCCCCGCCGCCTCGGGCACCAGCCGCGCGAGCGCATCGACCGCCTTTGGCCCCTGCAAGGCGAGCAGGCCGTGATCGTCCCTGTGGTTGAGGGTGATATCGTCGGGCAGATATTCGCGCAGGTGGCCGATATCCTCCCACTTCACCGCGCCGTTGACGACGATGCCGAGCTGGTCGCCCTCGTTGGTGACCATCAGGTCATCGAGGATGCCACCCTCTTCGTTCAGCAGCAGCGAATAGCGCATCCGGCCGGGTTTCAGGGCCGAAATATCGCCTGGCACCAGCGCTTCGAGCGCTTGGGCGGCGCCCTCACCGCTCAGCGCGAGCTGCCCCATGTGGCTGACGTCGAACAGACCCGCATTCTCGCGCGTCCACAGATGCTCGGCCATGATGCCTTCATACTGGATCGGCATCCAATAACCGGCGAATTCGACCATGCGGCCCCCCTTCGCACGGTGCCAGGCGTCGAGCGGCAGGGTCTCGGTCCCGACCGCTTCCTCGCCCGCCTGTTCGGTTTCGCTCATATCAGTCTCCCGCGGTTGACATGACGAGGCGCGGCCCGGTGCCGTCCTGTCGCCATGCCCCCTCTGTCACGGGAACCTGAGAGTTTTCCTCCATCGGACGATGGAGTTACCCCTTCGGTGGTTCCGATCGTCACCCGATTGGGCGGCCGGAACGCTTTCCAGAGTGTCCGTTCCAGCCAGCGCGGTCCGTTTGACCTGAGAGTTTCCGGGGCGGTTGCTCCTTCGGTGGCGGGTCAGGTTGCCCTGCCCCGCGCTCTCCCGCGCGGCCGGTCGAATCCCTTCGCGGGGTTCGACAGACAGGTCAGCCTTGGCGCTGGCCCTTTACGGAGTCAATCGGCGAGCGCGCGGATTGCGTCGTTTTCGTGGATTTGCACGCCGGAATCGCTCCGCCCGGCCAGCGCGACGATCGCGCGCGCGACCGTTTCGCCCGGAATCGAGCGGTAGCGGCGCAAGGATCCATGCAGCAGCGCGTTGGTCAGCGGTGCCGCGAGCATCGCGATCCCCTCACCGACCCGCGCCGGTCCCTGCCGCTCGCCGGTGAGCAGTCCGGGGCGCAGAATATCGAGCCGCTCGAAGCCGAGCGCACGCAGCCCATCCTCGGTTTCGCCCTTGGTGCGCAGATAGAAATTGCCTGCCTTCGCCGATGCGCCGACCGAACTGACGACGATCGCCTGCCGCGCGCTGCCCTTTTTCGCGGCGCGCGCCGCCGCGAGGACGAGATCGTGGTCGACGGCGCGGAACGCCGCCCGCGACCCGGCCTGCCGGATCGTCGTGCCAAGGCAGGAGATGAAGATCGCCGGTCGTTCGGCGGCGACAAGCTCGCCCCACTGTGCGGGCGGCGCCACCAGCAGCTTGTGCTGCGGCAGGAGTCCGGCCGTTTCGCGCCGCGCGAGAATCGTCAATTGAAGCGCGTCGGCGTTGGCGATAACCGCACCGCCGACCATCCCCGTGGCACCGACGAGCAGCGCGTCAGACATGCGCCAGCGCGTCGGGCACTGCGTCGCGGCCGAAAATCGCGGCGTAACGGTCGATAGCGAAGCGGTCGGTCATGCCCGCAATATAGTCGCCGATATGGCGGATTGTCGCGCATTCTTCGCGGGGGAGGCGCGACGACCAATCGTCGCCCATCAACGAAGGGTCATTCGCATAGGCCTCGAACAGCCGCGCGATCACCTGTTTCGCGCCCGCCGCCGCCGCGAGTTGCGACGGATGGTGATAAAGGTTGGCGTACATGAAACGCTTGAGGTCGCGCTCCTGCCGCGCCAGATCGGGCGAGAAACGGCCCAGCATGCGGCCCGCCGCGCGCACCTCGTCGACATTATCCACCCCTGCCGCTGCGACATTGGCTTCGGTCGCGGCGATCACGTCGTTGACCATGACGCCGATCTGGTCGCGCACCAGCTCGCGGAGCAGCCGGTCGCGCGGCGCACCGGGAAAACGCCCCTCGACCGCCCGGAAATTGGCGGCGACGAACGGCTGGTCCATGAGTTGGTCGAGGTCGAGAAGCCCGGCGCGCAGCCCGTCGTCGATATCGTGATTGTCATAGGCAATATCGTCGGCGACCGCCGCGATCTGTGCCTCGAGGCTGGCGTGGCTCGCAAGGTCGAGCGGAAACGCGCCGTCGATGTCGGCGAGCGCCCAGCCCGGATGGCGGACCGGGCCGTTGTGCTTCGCAAGCCCCTCCAGCGTTTCCCACGTCAGGTTGATCCCGTCGAACGAGGGATAGGGGCATTCGAGCCGCGCGAGCGTGCGCAGCGTGTGACCATTGTGGTCGAAGCCGCCATGATCGCGCATCGCCGCCTTCAGCGCATCCTCTCCGGCATGGCCGAAGGGCGGATGCCCGATGTCGTGGGCGAGGCACAGCGCCTCGGTCAGATCCTCGTTGAGGCCGAGCGCGCGCGCGATGCCGCGCCCGATCTGTGCGACCTCGATACTGTGGGTCAGGCGGACGCGGTAATGGTCGCCGTCGGGCGCGACGAAGACCTGCGTCTTGTGTCGCAAACGGCGAAAGGCGATCGAGTGGATGATGCGGTCGCGGTCGCGCTGGAACATATCGCGCGGCCCGCGCACCACGCGGCCCGGTTCGTCATGCCATCGCCCGCGGCTGCGCGCCGGGTCGCTGGCGCAGGCGGCAACGCTCATTTGATCGGATCGACGTCTTGGCCGGCTTCGCTGTTGAAGAGGAAGCCGTCGCCGCCCGCCTTCTTGTAGCTCGCCAGCCAGTCCTGCGCGGCCTTCTTGTCCTTGAACGGGCCGACGAGCAGGCGGCGCGTCTTGCCCCATTCGGTCGTCGCGCCCGCCTTGCCCTTGAACAGATCGGGGCTCTTCTTCGCGAACTTTCCGAAGTCGGTCGCCAGCGCCTTCGGGTTGGCGCCGGTCGCGATCTGGACCCAGAGACGAGCGGGATTCGCCTTCTTTTCCGCGGCTTCGGCCTTGGCCTTCGCATCGGCTTCCGCCTTGGCCTTCGCCGCTGCCTCGTCCTTCTCGCGCTTCGCGGCCTCGGCGGCATCGGCGCGTCGTTTCTCTTCGCGCAGCTTCGCGAGCGTGTCGGCGCCGATCGCATTGTCGGCCTGCGCAAGCTCCTCGGTCGGAATCTCGATCGAACTGGCGATCGCCGCCAGCGAAGCCAGCGGCGCCGGATCGACGCTCGCCGCGGGCGACGGAGGCGGCGCGGGTGGCGGCGGGGCGGCGGCCGTTTCGACGGCGGCAGCGGGCTTGCCGAGATCGTTGATCGAGAAACCCGGGCCAACCGGACTCTTCGCCGGGTCGGTCGTAGTCGCGGGCGGAACCGTCGATGCCGGCGCCGGGGCGATGACGGCCGCGGCCGGGCGCGGCGGCGAAGGGGTCGCTGCAGGCTGCGTTTCGGCCGGTGCCGGCGCGGGCGCCGGCTTCGGCGTCGGCGAGAATCCCGGGGTATTGGGCTCGGCGCTCGCGAGAGGCGGCTGACGCGCCGCCGTCGAGGTCGGCGCCGGCCTGGGCGTGGGCGAAAAGCCCGGCGGATCGGGCTCGGCGCGGACGGGGACCGGCGACGCGGCCGCGGGTTTCGGCGTCGGCGAAAAACCGGGAGGAAGCGGCTCGGCGCTCGCGAGAACCGGCTGGCGCGTCGCCGTCGGCGCCGCTTTCGGGGTCGGCTTTGGTGTCGCGGCGGGCGGCTTTCCGCGCTTTCCCGTTGCCGCTGGCGCCGGGGTCGGCGGCGGGGTCGCGGCGGCGACCTGCACCGGTTTGCGCGGCGGGCCGAGCTGGCCGCTCGGGAACCGGCCGAAATGGGCGGCCGCCGCTTGCTGCGCGGGGTTGAGCCGATCTAGCTGGACCAGATAGGGGATGATATTCTGCGCGAGCGCGGCGGGCATTGTTGCGTTGACGATCTCGGTCGCTTCGTCGTTGCGGCCGTTGATCGCAAGGATCATCGCGCGCAGGCGCCACGCCGCGCGATCCTGCGCCTTGAGCTGCGGCGTCAGGAACTGGATGGCGCGATCGGGTTCGCCGCTGATTGCCAGCGACAGCGCATAGCGGCGGACGGTTTCTTCGTTCGGCGCGATCGACAAAGCGAGCTGGTAATCGCGCTGCGCCGCATCCTGCTGCCCGAGCAGGTCACGCGCGAGCCCGCGATCGGCAAGGAACAGCCGTTCGGGTGCGCCGAGAAGCTGGGCTTCCCCGAAATAGTCGAGCGCGCGCGTCGGCGTTTCCATATGGACCATCGCCGAACCAAGCGCCGCCTTGATCGCGCCGTCGCGCGGGCTGGCCTGTTCGGCGCGGGTCAGAAAGGTGATCGCCGCGCGATAATCCTCGAGCTCGATCGAGGCGCTACCCGCGTCGAGGAGCGCCGCCGTGTCGTTGGCGTTGGTCGCGAGGCGGCTGACCGCCGAGGACAGCATCGTCCGCGCCGCGGTGCGCTTTTCCAGCGCGGCGCGCGTCGCCGCGTCGGGCGTCGCCGCCTGCATCGCCGCGATCGGCGCCGCGATTCCGGTGCCAAGCAAAAGAGCCCCGACCATGGCAGCGAAGCGCCGCGTCCGCCGGGGCCCGGTCTTCCGTGTCTTGTGCCGCAGGGGCAAGTCAGATCATCCCGCTTGTCGGCCTGCCTTGCCCTGACGGGCGGCCGATCGCTGCCCTGTTACTGGTTGTTCTGGCGGCCGAGGAAACGCGGCAGGTCGACCGCGTCGTCCTTGTCCTCGTCCCGTTCGGCCGCGCCGCCGCCGCGCGAGAGGCGCGACATGCGTTCGAACAGCGTACCGCCGCCAAGCGAGTGCGTCGGCGCCTCTTCGGCAGGAACCGTCGATTCCGGGCCGGCGTCGCCAGCCGGAGCCTCGGGTTCGCTCAGTACCAGTTCGTCGGCGGTATCGTCATAGGTCGCCGCGACCTGCGACAATTCCATCGGCTCCTCCTCTGCCACCTCGGCAGCACGAACCTCGGGCGCTTCGCCGAGCGAGAAGCCGGGCGCAGGATCGCTGGCGAATTCCCCGGGGGCCGTCTCGACCGGCGTTTCTTCGGCCTCGGGTTCGACGAGCACTTCCTCGGCGACCGGCGCAGGCGCCGCGGCACGCGCGGGCTGGAACGAGAAACCGCGCGTCATCGCCGCCGCGGGGGCCGCGACGTCGCCGGTGCCGTCGATGCCGGTCGCGACGACCGACACGCGAATCTTGCCCTCAAGCCCCTCGTTGAAGGCGCTGCCCCAGATGATGTTCGCATCGGGGTCGACCAGCTCGCGGATGTGGTTCGCCGCCTCGTCGACCTCCATCAGGCGCATGTCCTCGCCGCCGGTGATCGAGATGATGACGCCCTTCGCGCCCGCCATCGACACGCCGTCGAGCAGCGGGTTGGCAATCGCCTTTTGCGCCGCCTCGAGCGCGCGGCCATCGCCTTCGGCCTCGCCGGTGCCCATCATCGCCTTGCCCATCTCGCGCATCACGCTGCGCACGTCGGCGAAGTCGAGGTTGATGAGGCCGGGCATGACCATCAGGTCGGTGATGCCGCGCACGCCCTGCTGGAGCACCTCGTCGGCCATCGTGAACGCTTCCTTGAAGGTCGTGTTCGGGTTGGCGACGAGGAAGAGATTCTGGTTCGGAATGACGATCAGCGTGTCGACATGATCCTGGAGCTCGGCAATGCCGGCCTCGGCCGAGCGCATCCGGCGATTACCCTCGAAGGTGAAGGGCTTGGTCACGACACCGACGGTCAGGATGCCGCGGTCGCGCGCCGCCTTGGCGATCACCGGCGCCGCACCGGTGCCGGTGCCGCCGCCCATGCCCGCCGCGATGAAGCACATATGCGCGCCGTTCAGCGCCTCTTCGACCTGGGCGATGCTTTCCTCGGCGGCCGCGCGGCCGACCTCGGGACGCGACCCCGCGCCCAGACCCTGGGTGATCTGCGTCCCCAGCTGGATGCGGCGCTCGGCCGGCGATGCGTTCAGCGCCTGCGCGTCGGTGTTGGCGACGACGAAATCGACGCCCTCGACGCGCGAGGCGATCATGTTGGCGATGGCATTGCCCCCGGCGCCGCCGACCCCGATGACCGCGATGCGCGGCTTCAGTTCATCGACCTGCGGCGGGCCAATATTGATGCTCATCCACTAATCTCCCTGCAGCGGCGGACCTGCGCCGCTTCCCTCACCTTGCGACCCATCCGGACGTCAGTCCCACCGTCCGGCATTCTGGTATTGCATTGCACTATTGTGACCTCGGAATCACCCAAAAAATTAACCTTTTCGCCTACTGGACATCAAAAACTGCTCTTGAGAGCGGCCATCAAACGGTTGATGATCCCGGTGCTCTTCGGCCGGTACACATCCTGCGCCATCATCGGCAGGTCGCGAAGGTCCACCGGGTCGGACGCGGCGTAGAGAACCAGTCCCGCGAGCGTCGCGAAAGCGGGCCCCGAATGCGCATCGGGCAGGCCGTGCAGACCGCGCGGCCGACCGATGCGCGCGGCGCGGCCGAGCGCGCTCTGGGTATAGTCGGCGATCCCTTTCAGATCGGCGCCGCCGCCGACGAGCACGACCTGGCGGCCGACCGGGCCGACGAAATGCAGGTCTTTCAGCGTCCTGCCGACGTCGCCCATCATCGCGTCGAGGCGCTGGCGGATGACCGCAACGAGCTGCGCACGCGTGATGCGCGGCGAGTCCGACCCCGCGGGGGCGGAAGGGTCGAGTTCGATGATCTCGTTATTGTCGCGCGGACTGGCCGAAGCCGAGCCATAGAAGCTCTGGAGCCGCTGCGCCTGACTGCGCCGGATACCGAAGGCCGAGGCGATATCGTCGGTGATGTCGCTGGCGCCGAAGGGCAGCGACGCCATTTCGACCAGCATCCCCCCCGCGTAGAGCGAGACGGTGGTGACCGCCGCACCAAGCTCGACGAGCGCGACGCCCAGGTCGCGCTCCTCGTCCGACAGGCAGGCGAGCCCTGCGGCGATCGGCGACGCCACGACCGCGTTGACGTCGAGATGCGCCTGCCGCACCGCAGCCTCGAGGTTCCGCACCGGCGCGCCGTCGGCCATGATGATGTGGATGTCGACGCCGAGCCGATCGGCGTGAAGGCCGATCGGATTCTTGACCCCGGTGAGGCCATCGAGCGTGTAGAGCGCGGGCTGCGCGTGCAGGATCATCCGTCCCTCGGGGTCGATGCCGGCGCGTCCCGCGGCGAGCAGGTCGTCGATATCCTCCTGCTCGATGCGGTGGCCGCCCAGCTCGCTCTCGATCGGCGCGACATCGCTCAGCAGGCTGCCCGCCGAGAAGCTGACCCAGACGTCGTCGATGTTTAGCCCTGCAATGCGTTCGGCCTGCTCGATCGCCTCGCGCACGATATGCTCGGTCTGTTCCATGTCGGCGACATAGCCGCGCTGGACGCCCCGGCTCTCGCGCTGGCCGGTGCCGAGGACATGGAGCGCACCATCCGCCGTCTGCCCCGCGATCAGCGCGCAGACCTTCCACGACCCGACGTCGAGCGCGGTGATGATCTTTTCGATGCGCGGCGGCGCCATGGCTTATCCTTTCTCCGCCGAGCTGGCCGCGGCAACGGCGTCGACCGCGTCCCGCGCGTCTTCGAGCTTTGTCGGCGCCACCTGCCCTTCGTGCGGCAAGCGTAGCACGAAACGCGACGGGTCGCGCATGTCGAAGCGCAATATGCCGCGCCCGAGCAACCGGTTGGCGCCGTCCATATGGGCGAACCGGGCAAGCGCGGCTTTGGCCTCGCTCTCGCCCTCGGGAAGCGACAGCGTCTCACCGCTGCGGAAGCGCAGATCCCAGCGGCGGTTGCCGACCCAGGTCGCCCCCGCGAGCAGTTCCTTGAGGCTGCTTGCCTCGGCGAGCAGGCGTTCGAGGTCCTGTGCGCGCTGGTTCGCGCGCGGCCCGATGACGAGCGGCAGATCGGGCATCGTCGCGACGCTGACGGGTTCGAGCACGACGCCCTTTTCGTCGATCAGCGACAGGCGATTATTATGCTGCCAGATCGCGGCAGGCGAGCGTTCGACGATGTCGACGACGAGCGTGTCAGGCAGACGGCGCGAGACACGCGCGTCCTTGATCCAGCCATATTGCATCAGGTCGTGACGCACATCCTCCAGATCGACCGCCGCCATCGAGCGGTCTTTCTGCGCGAGCGCGATATCATAGACCTTGAGCCGGTCGATGCGGTCGGCGCCGACAACCTCGACCTTCTTGACCATGAAACCCGCCCGGCCGACCGCCTGCGCATATTCCTCGTGAATTTTCGCGGTGACGCCGGTCGCATGGGCAACGAGCGCGACCATCGCGGCGAGGCCGAGGCCGATCGTCCAGTTGGCGACACGCTGAAGCTGCTGCGGCGATACGGGCAGCGCATTGATCACCGCGTTGAGGCGCGACGTCCGGACCGAGCGCCGCTTCTTCGTCGTGCGCGCGGGGCGCCGCGGCGGTGCCTTGCCGCGCTTGATCTTCGTACTGCTCATGACTTCAGTCTCATGACAGGGCTTCCCCCACGATGCGTTCGACGAGTTCGGCGTAGTCCATGCCGATGGCGCGCGCCTGCTCGGGCACGAGGCTGAGTGGCGTCATGCCGGGCTGGGTGTTGACCTCGAGCAGGAAGATGCCCGCGAGGCCATGCTCGTCGTCCCACCGGAAATCGGAGCGCGACGCCCCCTTGCAACCGAGCAGGCGGTGCGCCTGCACCGCCAGATCCTTCATCCGCTGCGCGATGTCGCCCGGCACCTCGGCGGGACAGACATGCTCGGTCAGCCCCTCGGTATATTTGGCGTCATAGTCGTAGAAACCCGACTTCACACGCAGTTCGGTGACGCCGAGCGCCCGGTCGCCGAGCACCGCGACAGTCAGTTCGCGTCCCTTGATGAAGGGCTCGGCGAGCAGCCGGTCGAACTCCTGCCAGGGACCGACCGCATCGCGCGCAATCGGATTGCCATAATTGCTGTCGTCCTTGACGATCGCGACGCCGACCGACGAGCCTTCGTTGACGGGTTTCAGCACGTAAGGGCGCGGCAGGGGGTCGACTGAAAACAGGTTTTCGCTGTCGACCATCGTCCCCGTCGGCATGGGAATACCATGCGGCACCAGCGCCTGCTTCGTCAATTCCTTGTCGATCGCGATCACCGAGGTGACGAGGCCGCTGTGGGTATATTTGAGGCCCATCAGGTCGAGCATCCCCTGCACGGTGCCGTCCTCGCCGGGGACGCCGTGGAGCGCGTTGAACACGACGTCGGGCTTCGTCTCGGCCAGCCGCAGCGCGACGTCGCGGCCCATGTCGATGCGCGTCACCTTGTGCCCGCGCGATTCCAGCGCGTCGGCGACCCCATTGCCGCTCATCAGCGACACTTCGCGTTCGGCGGACCAGCCGCCCATCAGGACGGCGACATGCCACGGACCCCGGCTCATACGGGCTTACCCACGCGTTGAATCTCCCATTGCAATTCGATGCCGCTCTTGTCCTTGACACGGCGGCGGACTTCCTCGCCGAGCGCCTCGATATCGGCGCTCGTCGCCTCACCGGTGTTGATGAGGAAATTGGTGTGCTTCTCGCTGACCTGCGCGCCGCCGACGGTGAGGCCGCGACACCCGGCCGCGTCGACAAGCTGCCAAGCCTTGTGCCCCTCGGGGTTCTTGAAGGTCGAGCCGCCGGTCTTCGAGCGCAGCGGCTGCGACGCCTCGCGGCTTGCCGAGATGCGGTCCATCTCGGCCTGGATGGCTTGCGTCTCGCCGGGACGGCCGCGGAAGGTCGCGCCGATGACGACGGCGCCGTCGGGCAGCTCGCTGTGGCGGTAGGTGTAGCCGAGGTCGGCAAGCGCAAGCGTGCGGCGCTCGCCCGAACGGAGCACGACGTCGCACTCGGTCAGGATATCCTTGACCTCGCCGCCATAGGCGCCGCCGTTCATCCGAACAAAACCGCCGACGGTGCCGGGGATCGAACGGAGAAATTCCATGCCCGCGATCCCCGCATCGCGCGCGGTCGAGGAAACGAGGATGCCCGATGCACCGCCGCCGCAGCGCAAGGTCGTCGCGTCGATCACCTCGACCTTGGCAAAGGCCTTGCCGAGCCGGACGACAACGCCCGGAAAACCGCCGTCGCGGACGATGAGATTCGAACCGAGGCCGAGCGCCATCACCGGGATGGCCGGATCGAGGTCGCCGAGGAAACCGGCAAGGTCGTCGGCGTCCTTGGGTTCGAACAGCCAGTCGGCGGGGCCGCCCGACTTGAACCAGACGAGCGGGGCGAGCGGTGCCTTCGGCGTCAGCTTGCCGCGCACCGCGGGAAGGGTTTCGGCGGCACTCATACCGCCTCCACCGCGCTGGCCAAACCTGCCGCCATTTTGGTGATGTCGCCCGCGCCGAGGCAGATGACCATGTCGCCGCCGCGCAGGCTGCCCGCCTTGACCCCCCCCGCGACATTCGCTGCGAGTGCGGTCGCGTCGGCAACGGTCGAGGCATGGCGATGGCCGCGATCGCGCAGGCCCGCGACCAATGCATCGGACGAGACACCCTCGATCGGGCTTTCGCCCGCCGCATAGACGGGGAGCGCGAGCACCATGTCGGCGTCGTTAAACGCCTGCTGGAAATCGTCCATATGATCGCGCAGCCGCGTGAAACGGTGTGGCTGGACGACCGCGACGACGCGCCCGGCCCCGGCCCCCTCGCGCGCGGCCGAGAGCACGGCGCGGATCTCGACCGGGTGGTGGGCGTAATCGTCGATCACCGTTACGACGCCGCCTTCGGCCGCGATCTCGCCGACCTTGGTGAAGCGGCGCTTGACCCCGGCAAAGCCGTTGAAGCCCGAGGCGATCTTGTCGTCGCTGACGCCCATGTGCAGCGCGACCGCAACAGCGGCGAGGGCATTCTGGACATTGTGGCGGCCCGACATCGGCAGGTGGATGCCCTCGATCGTCCGGCTGTTGCCGTCGCGGTCGCGCACGACGACGTCGAAGCGATTGCCGTCGGGGCCGGGCGTCACATTGGTGCCGCGCACGTCGGCCTGCGCCGAAAAGCCGTAGGTCACGATGCGGCGGTCGCGGATGCGCGGGATGATCGCCTGCACCTCGGGGTGGTCGAGACAGAGCATCGCCGCGCCGTAAAAGGGCACATTCTCGATAAACTCGACGAAGGCGTCCTTGATCGCGTCGAAGCTGCCATAATGGTCGAGATGTTCGGGATCGATATTGGTGACGACCGCGATCGTGCCGTCGAGGCGCAGGAAGCTGCCGTCGCTCTCGTCGGCCTCGACCACCATCCAGTCGCTCGCCCCGAGGCGCGCGTTCGAACCATAATTGTTGATGATGCCGCCGTTGATCACCGTCGGGTCGATCCCGCCCGCATCGAGCAGCGCCGCGACGAGGCTGGTCGTCGTCGTCTTGCCGTGCGTGCCGGCGATCGCGACGGTCGACTTCAGACGCATCAGCTCGGCGAGCATTTCGGCGCGGCGGACGATGGGGATGCGGTGCGCGAGCGCCGCCTCGACCTCCGGGTTGCCGCGCTTGACCGCGGTGGAGGTGACGACGACCGCGACGCCGTCGACGTTCGACGCATCGTGGCCGATCGCGACCTTGATCCCGCGTTTGCGCAGACCCTCGACGACATAGGAGTCGGCGATGTCGCTGCCCTGCACCTGATAGCCGAGATTGTGCATCACCTCGGCGATCCCCGACATGCCAATGCCGCCGATGCCGATGAAGTGGATGACGCCGATATCGGTCGCAACGCCGCGCATCAGCGTTCTCCCGCCCGCGTCGCGGCGACGCCGGACGCAACCGCAGCGCCGCGCGAAGGCGATCCGACGCGGATCACGTCCATCATCGGCGGCGCCGCGAGCGATTCCACCAGATCGGCAAGGTCGCGCGTCGCATTCGGCAGGCCGCAGCTCGCGGCGCGCTCGGCCGCCTCTTCGAGCGCGCCGGGTTCGAGCGCCATGCGCTGGATATGCTTCGCGACCCCGGCGGCGGTAAAATCGGGCTGCTGAAACGAAATCGCCCCGCCTGCCTCGACCAGATCGACGACATTATAGGTCTGGTGATTGTCCATCGCGTGCGGATAGGGAACGAAGATCGCGGGGCGCCCGGCGCAGGCGAGCTCGGCGACGGTCGATGCGCCCGCGCGGGCGATCACCAGATGCGCCCAGCGCAGCCGCTCAGGAAAATCCCTGATGTAGGGTGCGCATTCGGCAGCGACGCCGAGTTCGGCATATTTGGCGCGCACGGTTTCGATATCGTCCTCGCGGCATTGCTGGACGACCTGCAGCCGGTCGAGCAGCGCGCGCGGCAGCATCGCGATTGCCGCGGGGACAACATCGCTCAGCACGGTCGCCCCCAGGCTGCCGCCGACGACGAGCAGGCGGACGATGCCGTCCTCGGGCAGCGGCGGGAAGCCGTCGTCGCGGATCGCGATGATTTCGTCGCGCACCGGGTTGCCGGTGATATGCTTCTTGAGCTCATGCCCCGCCGGAAAGCGCTGGATATGGCGATAGGCAACCGCCACCGCATCGACGCGCGGCGCCATCAACCGGTTGACGCGGCCGAGCACTGCATTCTGTTCGTGGATGACGCGCGGGCGGCTGGTCGCACCCGCCGCGAGCAGGCTGGGAAGCGATGGGTAGCCGCCGAAGCCGACGACGACCGCGGGGTCGAATTCGCCGATCAGGTCGATGGCCATGCGGCGCCCCTTGCGGATCGCGAGCGCCGCCTTGACCCAGCCGACGGGGCCGCCCGACACGCGGCCGGCGGGAAGGACATGCGTTTCGAGCTCGGCAGGGGCGCCCGGAATCTTGAGGCCGCGATCGTCGCTGACCAGCGCCACGCGATGCCCGCGCGCGATCAGCTCGCCCGCGAGGGCATAGGCGGGCAGCATATGCCCCCCGGTTCCCCCGGCGGCGAGGAGGAAGTGGCGGGTCGCTGTCATTTATTGTTCCAGTTGCGGGTGAGGGACACCCGCGCCGCATAGGGGTTCCGGCGGGTCAGCGACAAGAGCAAACCCATGCCGATCGACAAAGCGATGAACGACGAGCCGCCATAGCTGATGAAGGGAAGGGTCATGCCCTTCGACGGGAACAACTGGGTGTTCACCGCCATATTGATCGTGGCCTGTCCGCCGAACTGCGCAATCAGCCCCGCGACCGCGAGGATCAGGAAGCTGTCCTCCTCGTCGAGCAGGCGGACCAGCACGCGGACGATGATCGCGAGAAACAGCACCGCGATCGCGATGCAGGCGATGATCCCGAACTCCTCGCCGATCACCGAGAAGATATAGTCGGTGTGCGCTTCGGGCAGCTTGAACTTGGCGAGCCCCGCACCGGGTCCGGAGCCGATCAGCCCGCCGGCAGTGATCGTCGCGTGCGCCTTGTCCTCCTGGAAACTGTCGCCCTCGCCGAACAGCCAGCTGTTGATGCGCTGGTGCGCGACCGAATAGGTGAAATAGGCGACGACGATCCCGGCAAGACCGCTCGCGGCGAGGACGCCGATGATCCGCATCGAAAGCCCCGCGACCATCACGAGCACCAGCCAGGTGCCGATGAAGATAATCGTCTGGCCAAGGTCGGGCTGGCCCATCAGCAACACCCCGATGACGCCCGTGAGCAGGAAGGACAAGGGCACGACGGGAAGGCTCTGGTCGTGGAGGCGCAGCGACAGGATCCACGCAAGCGTCACCGCGAAGAAGGGCTTCAGAAACTCGGAAGGCTGGAGGCGGAAGATGCCGCTGCCAAGCCAGCGCTGCGCGCCGTTCACCGTCGTGCCGATCAACGGCACGAGGAACAGCAGCGCCATGAAAACGATCGTGCCATAGATGGCGAAGCGCCGTGCCTGCGCCTTGGGCAGCATCGACACCGCGAGCATCACCGGGACGCCGACGACGACCCACATGAGCTGGCGATAGAAATAATAGAGCGGGTCGAGGCTGGCGGTCGCGGTCGACAGTTTCTGCGCCGCCACGGGCGACGCCGCGGCCACCGCGACGAGCCCGGTCGCGATCAGCATCGAGACGAGCAGCAGCAAGACGCGGTCGATTTCCCAGAACCACAGGCCAAGCGGGGTGCGGTCGGCGCGGCTCAGGCGCGGCCCGCGCCGCTTCGCCGTCCGCGTCGTTGCCGCGATCACCGGTCGTTCGGCTGCATCCATCGGTTCGGTTCCCCCGCGCATATCGTCACTCATGCTCCAGCGCCCGGACAAGCTCGCGGAACATGTCCCCCCGCTGCTCATAATCCTTGAACTGGTCGAACGAGGCGCAGGCCGGCGAAAGCAGCACGACGTCGCCCGGCGCGACCAGCGCCGCCGCCTGCCCCACCGCGGCCGCAAGGTCGCCCGAGCGCTCGACCGGGATCGCGTCGCCGATCTCGGCCGCGAAGGCGTCCATCGCTTCGCCGATCAGATAGGCGCGCTTGACGTGTCCGAACCAGGGACGACAGGCGGAAAGCCCGTCGCCCTTGGCCTGCCCCCCGGCAATCCAGTGAAGACGCTGGTCCGGCGCCGGCGGGAAAGCCGCCAGCGCCGGTGCAGCGGAAGCCGCGTTGGTCGCCTTGCTGTCGTTGAACCAGCGGGCACCATGGGCTTCGCCGACCAATTCCATCCGGTGCGGGAGCGATTTGTAGGTCGCGAGCCCCCGCTCGATCTGTTCGTCGTCGAGTCCGAGCACGCGGCAGACCGCGATCGCGCAGACGGCATTCTGCGCATTGTGCGGGCCCTGCAGCGCGGGCCAGCGCGCCTGATCGGCGGGATCGATATCCTTTGCCGAGACGCGATGGAGACGATGATTGATGCGCCCCGCAATCATCCGCGACGGATCGTCGTCGGTCGCGACGATCGCGACCTGATCGCGGTGCTGGAGGCCGAAGAGCCGCGCCTTCGACGCGGCATAACCCGCAAAGCCGTCGTAGCGGTCGAGATGGTCGGGGCTGAGGTTCGTCAGCACCGCGACGTCGCAGGCTAGGCTATGCGACAGGTCGATCTGGTAGCTCGACAGCTCGAGGACGTAGACGCCGACGCCGTTTTCATTTGGGATCAACGGTTCGCGGCTGAGGATCGGCAAGCCGATGTTGCCGCCCATCAGGGTCGGCAAGCCCGCGCTTTCGAGCATGTGGGTGACCAGCGCGGTGACGGTCGACTTGCCGTTGGTGCCGGTGATGCCGACGACCTTGTGCGGCGGCAGATCGCCCTCCGCCTCCGCAAAGAGTTCGATGTCGCCGATCACGGGCACGTGCGCCGCGCGCGCGTGCGCGGCGATCGGGTGGCGGTTGAGCGGCACACCGGGCGAGACGACGACGCCCGCAAAGCCGATCAGGTCGATATCGAGCGGATTGCCGATGTCGGCGCCCAGCGCCATCGCATCGTCGCGCGCCTCCTCGCGGTCGTCCCATGCGGTGACCCCCGCGCCGCTGGCGATCAGCGCCTCGACGGTCGCCAGCCCCGAGCGCGCCAGTCCCAGCACCGCGTAACGGCGGCCGGCAAAGACGCGCGAGGTGATCACCGGAGCTTCAAGGTCGCGAGCCCCGCGAGCGCGAGGACGATCGAGACGATCCAGAAGCGGATGACCACGGTGGATTCGGGCCAGCCCAATTGTTCGAAATGATGGTGGATCGGCGCCATGCGAAAGACGCGCCTGCCCGTCCGCTTGTACCAGAAGACCTGGATGATCACCGACAGCGCCTCGACCACGAACAGCCCGCCGACGAGGACCAGGACGAGCTCGTGCTGCGCGGTCACCGCGATCGTCGCGAGCGCGCCGCCCAGCGCGAGGCTGCCGGTGTCGCCCATGAACACCGCCGCCGGGGGCGCGTTGAACCACAGGAAGGCGAGGCACGCGCCGATGATGGCGGCGGCGAACACCGCAAGTTCACCCGCGCCGGGGACGTGCGGGATGCCGAGGTAGCCAGCGAACTTCACGTTGCCCGACAGGTAGACGATGACGAGGAAGGTCAGGCTGGCGATGATCACCGGGAATGTCGCGAGCCCGTCGAGCCCGTCGGTGAGATTCACCGCGTTGCCGAAACCGACGATCAGCACCATCGCGAAAACATAATAGAGCGGGCCCAACGGGATCACGATGCCGCTGAAGAAAGGCAGATACAGGTCGGTGCCGGTGCGCGACACGATCAGCAGCACCGCGACCCCGGCGATCAGAAATTCGACCAGCAGGCGCACGCGCCCCGGAATCCCGCGGTGGCTGGATTTCGTCACCTTGTCGAGATCGTCGAGAAAGCCGACGAGCGCAAAGCCACCGGTCACGAAGATGCACGCCCAGACGAAACGGTTCGACAGGTCCATCCACAGCAAAGCCGAAATCATAAGCGAAATCAGGATCATCAGCCCGCCCATCGTCGGCGTGCCCTTTTTCGCGAGGTGGCTCTGCGGGCCGTCGTCGCGGATCGGCTGCCCCTTCCCCTGCCGCATCCGCAGCATGAGGATGAAGCGCGGCCCGATCCAGAGGCCGATGATCAGCGCCGTGGCGACCGCCGCGCCCGAGCGGAAGCTCAGATAGCGGATGAGATTGAGAACCCCCGGAAAGCCAAGCCATTCCGCCAGCCAGTACAGCATCAATAATCCCCGTTGGTCAGCGCCGTCACGACATGCGACAGGCCGACGCTGTTCGACCCCTTGACCAGCACCGTGTCGCCGGGGCGGATCAAGTCCTTCAGCCGCCCAGTCGCGGCCGAGTGCGCGGCCACATGCTCGAAATCGATACGCCCCTCAAGCGCTTTGGCGAGCGGCGCCATCTCTTCGCCGACAAGCAGGGCGAACTGCACCCCGGCCGCGACGAGCGGAGCCGCGAGCCCCCGGTGATAGGCCTCGCTGCCCGGGCCAAGCTCGCGCATCGCACCGAGAATCGCGATCCGCCGGTCACCGGATTCGGTCGCCAACTGGCCGATCGTTGCGGCCATCGAAGCAGGATTGGCGTTGTAGCTCTCGTCGATGACGAGGATATGGCCGCCGGGAACCGGCACCCGATGACGCGCCCCGCGCCCCGCGAGCCCGCCCATCTCGGCAAAGGCGAGCCCCGCCGCGGGCAGGTCGCCGCCGACCGCCTTCACCGCCGCGAGCACCGCCATGGCGTTCGACACCCAATGCGCGCCCGCCTGCGCGATGGTGAAGCAGAGAAGCGCATCCTGCACCTGCGCGGTGACGAGCGAGCCGCCCTGCCCGTCGGAAAGCCAGTCGACCGCGCGGACGTCGGCGCCCTCGCCCAACCCGAAGCTGACGATATGCGCGGCGTGCTGTTCGGCCTTGGCGCGGAGGCGGGCGTAATGCGGGCTGTCGAACGGCACGATCGCGGTGCCGCCGGGTTCGAGCCCTTCGAAAATCTCGCCCTTCGCGTCGGCGATCGCCTCTTCGCCGCTGAAGAACTCCATGTGCGCGGGGGCGATGGTGGTGACGATCGCGACGTGCGGCCGCACCATGCGGGTCAGCGCCGCGAGCTCGCCGGCATGGTTCATCCCCATCTCGAACACGCCGAAGTCGGCGGTCGAGGGCATGCGCGACAGGCTGAGCGGAACGCCGACATGATTGTTGTAGCTTTTGACCGAGCGGTGCGCCTTGCCGGGCCGGAAGCGATCGAGCGCGGCGAACAGCGCCTCCTTCGTCCCCGTCTTGCCCGCCGAGCCGGTGACGCCGATGATCCGGCCGTGGCTGCGCGCGCGCGATGCAATGCCCAGCGCGTTCAGCGCCGCCGCGCTGTCGGCGACGCGGACGTGCGGGTGGTCGATTTCGGTCTCGCAGACGATGCCCGCGGCTCCCGCGGCGATTGCCTTGTCGATGAACTTGTGGCCGTCGGTCGCTTCGCCCTTCATCGCGATGAAGAGGTCGCCCTTCGTCACTTCGCGCGAGTCGAAGGCGACGCCGTTTACGGTGAAGTCGGAAGCCGCGGTCCCGCCGGTCGCCGCAGCGATGGCGCGTGCGGTCCAGAGCGCGGTCATGCCGCCTCCTCGCGCGCGACCGCGACGTCGTCGAACGGAATGACCCGCATTTCCTCGCCGCGCCCGACGATCTGGCCCTGTTCGTGCCCCTTGCCCGCGATGCAGACGATGTCGTCGGCGCGAGCCTCGGCAATCGCGGCGGCGATCGCGGCGCGGCGGTCGCCGATGACCTCGGCGCCCGGCGCGCCCTCGGCAATCGCGGCACGGATCGACGCCGGATCCTCGCCGCGGGGATTGTCGTCGGTAATGATCGCTATATCGGCCTTGGCGGCCGCCACACGGCCCATCTCGGCCCGTTTCGCCTGGTCGCGGTCGCCGCCCGCGCCGAAAACGAGGATCAGACGGCCTGCCGCATGGGGACGCAACGCGTCGAGCGCCGCCTCGATCGCATCGGGGGTATGCGCGTAATCGATATAGACCGGCGCGCCGGCCCTGGTGATCGCGGCGCGCTCGAGGCGGCCGCGTACCGGCTGAAGCCGTGCAAGGTTCGAAAGCGTCTGGCCGACATCGCCGCCGGTCGCGATGACGAGCCCCGCCGAAACGAGCGCGTTCGCGACCTGATAGGCGCCGATCAGCGGTAGATTCACCTTTTGCGTGAGGTCGCCCGCCGCGATGACGAGCGACTGGCCGAGCTGGGTCGGTTCGCGCGAGACGAGGCGAAGCGCCTCGCCATGCGCGCCTACGGTCAACAGGCGTACGCCGCGTGCCTTCACCGCTTCGATCACCGGCGCCGAATATTCGTCGTCCGCCCAGACGACAGCCGCGCCATCCTGCTCGACCACTTCGGTGAAGAGGCGGCGCTTGGCGGCCAGATAGGCCTCCATCGTGCCATGATAGTCGAGATGGTCGTGGCTGAGATTGGTGAAGGCCGCCGCCTTCACCGTCAGTCCCTCGGTGCGGTACTGGTCGAGCCCGTGACTCGACGCCTCGAACGCCGCATGCGTCACGCCCTCGGCGGCCAGCCCCGACATATTCGACAGGAAGGTGACGATGTCGGGGGTCGTGAGTCCCGTGGAGGCGCTGTCCTGCGACGTCGTGATGCCGAGCGTCCCGATCGACGCGGCGTTGAAGCCCGCCATGCGCCAGAGCTGGCGCGTCATCTCGACCGTCGAGGTCTTGCCGTTGGTTCCCGTCACCGCCACGCAGGTCGCCGGGAAGCGATGGAAAAAGCGCGCCGCGATATGCGCGAAGGCGCGGCGCGGATTGGCGTCGGCGATATGAACCGCGCCCTCGACCCTGGCCTCGGGCCGCGCGACGATCGCAATGGCGCCGGCAGCGATCGCGGCCGGGATGAAATCCTCGCCGTTGAATTTCTCGCCGACGAAGGCGCCGAAGATCGTGCCCGGCGCGACCTTGCGATGGTCGATCGCGAGGCCGGTCACCACCGGACCCTCGCCTGCCGCGCCATGATCGCCGAGCAGCGCGGAGAGACGCATTATTCCCCCTCCCCGTCTCTCCGTACGAGCGGAATGAGTTCGGATACGTCGACATCGCGGCTTTCGTCGGGATAGACGCCCAACATCGGCCCCGCGCGCATCACCACTTTCCTGACCACCGGCGCTGCGGTCCAGCCGGCGGTGCGCTGGCCCGAGCTATAGGCATTGCCCTTCGGCTCGTCGACCATCGCGATGACGACATAGCGGGGATTGTCCATGGGGAAGGCGGCGGCGAACGTCGCGACGACCGAGCTGCGACGGTAGCCGCCGACCCCCGGCTTTTCAGCCGATCCGGTTTTGCCCCCGACCCGGAAACCCGGTGCATCGGCCTGCTTGCCGGTGCCGTCGGTGACGATGAGGCGAAGAAGCTGGCGCATCCGCGCGCTGGTCGACGCCTTGAACACGCGGCGGCCCGGCGGCGGCGCCTTGTCGCCCAGCTTTTCGAGCGTCGCGGGGCGCCAGAGGCCGCCATTGACAAGCGCGGCATAGGCGCTGGCGAGATGCAACGGGGTGACGGCGATGCCATGGCCATAAGCGGTGGTCATCGTCGACAGGCGGCCCCATTCTTTGGGCCACAGGGGAAAGGCGCGCTCCTTGAGTTCGATCTCCGGCCGCTTGTTGAATTCGAGGCTGCGGAAGAGCGCTTCCATCTTTTCGCGCCCGAGTTCGTCGGCGATGCGCGCGGTCGCGATGTTCGAGCTCTGGATCAGCGTTTCGGGGACATTGTACCAGCGGCCGGGATGGCTGTCGCGGATGCGGAAGCCCGCGATCGCGAGCGGCTGGCTGGCGTCATAGCGGCGCGCCATGCTGGTGACGACGCCGTCGTCGATCGCAGCGCCGATCGACAGCGGCTTGAACGTCGACCCGAGTTCGTAGAGATTATAGGTCACGGCGTTCCGGCGGGCGGGCGCGTCGGCGGCGACCAGCTTGTTCGGATTATAGGTGGGGAGCGAGGTCATCGCCAGCACCTCGCCGGTGTGGACATCCAGAATGACGCCCGCCCCGCCGATCGCTTCGAGGTTCGTGACCGCGTTGTAAAGCTCGCTCTCGAGTATTCCCTGGACGCGCGCGTCGATCGACAGCGTCAGCGGCTCGCCGCGCGTCGCCTTGTCGGTCAGCCGCTTGTCGAACGCGCCCTCAATGCCGGTGACGCCATGACCCTCGGCATCGGTGAAGCCGAGGACGTGCGCCGCGAGCGTGAGCTGCGGATAGAGCCGTTCCTTCTCGCGCGGGAAGTCGAAGCCGACGTCGCCGATCGCGTTCACCGCCGCGACCTGGTCGGGCAGCGCGCGGCGGCGGATATAGGTGGGTTTCGAACCCGAAAGCTTGGCGACGAATTCCTCGCGCGGCGTGTCGGGGAAGATCTTGACCAGTTCGTCGGCCAGATATTGCCGGTTGTTGAGCAGCTTCGATGGCACGACGCGGATCGAATAGCCGTCGATCGTCCGCGCCAGCGGCACGCCGTTGCGATCGACGATATCGGCGCGTGCGGGAATGAACGCCGCCGAGCCATTGCCGTGCCCCGACGAGGTGTCGAACAGCGCGAAATAGAGCAGGCGCACCGAAATCAGGAAAAACGCCGCCATGAACAGCAGCATCAGCATCATCAGACGCTGCTGCGCGGTCAGCAAGATCTGCTGACGCACCCCTGCGGTTCGGACCCGGGTCGGACGGACGACCAGCGTGTTCATTGGGCGGACTTGCCCTCCTTCGCTTCGCGCGCCGCCGCCTTCTTGAGGTCGGCGAGCGTCGATTCGGCGAGGAGTTGGTCCTCGATCATCTTCAGCTGTTCGCGCCGGCGGGTCGGCGCCATGCGCGGCGCAACGTCGCTGCGGACGCCGGCTTCGGCCTGCGCAAGGATAACGGGCTTGGCGGTGACCGGCTTGGCCACAGGCTTTGCACCCGCGTCCCCGGTTACGGCAGGCGTCGCGGCGGGCGCGCCCACCGGGCTGACCATGGCCATCAGCACCGGGGCGACGTCATTGGCGCCGCGGGCGCGCGGCAGACCGTCGAGCGAAGCGAGCTGGCGTTCGTTCGCGAGATATTGCGAGGCCGACGGCGCCGAATAGCCGAAGCTTTCCGCGTTCCACTGTTCGAGCTGCCGCATCGAAGCGCGCACCGCGAGTTCGGATTCGAGATAGCGGATGTTCGCCCGCGTCCGGTCGATCTGCCGCTCGACGCGCGTCAGCTCGCTGCGCGTCGCCGCCACCTTGAGCGAGACGGGGTAGAGCATCATCGCGAAGATGAGCACGAGCAGGACCAGGCCGATCCCCTGTAGCTTGCGCGCCGCCATCAGCATGACATGGACTCCTTCGTCGAATTTTCGGGCCAGGCGGGGGCCGAGGTGCGCACCGCGCTGCGCAGCGTCGCCGAACGCGCGCGCGGGTTGCGCGCTTCCTCCGCCTTGCCGGGGCGCACCTTGCGCGCCGGGGTATGGAAAGTTGCGGCCCGCGCGGGGGTTGAACGCGCGG
>NZ_JAFMTR010000104.1 GCF_018682675.1 Sphingopyxis soli | reverse complement strand
GGTGGAGGGGCGGCGAGCGTTAGCGAGCGCTGCGCGCTCGGCCCCTCCGTCAGCCCTTCGGGCCGCCACCTCCCCATCGCAAGTCGATGGGGAGGACCATATCGTCTGCTTCCCACCCCAAAGCCGACTCCGCCTCAAATATCTCTTTCCTACATTATCCCGCTGTGCCAGCCTTCATCCCGCGGCTCCGGCTGGCAGGTGCCGCCGCAGCGACGCACGTGTGATGGGTCCGGCAATCTCCGGTCCAAAACGGGCGGAGCAATAGGCTGAACTTTACTGAACTTTGGAAATTCGGGCCGCGATGGCGAAAGGCGGCACGACGAAGGTCCACCTCCAAGGCCGCCAGATCCAGGGTACCGCTCAGGCCCGCCCGCTCAGCACATCGGGGTCGGCCCAGCCGTTCACATAGGCGATGTAATAAAGCACGAAGCCGATCGTGGCGACGATCGTCATCTGCAGCAGGATGCGTCCCGGACGCACGGTGGCCGGCGCGCCCCGATCCTGCCCAGGCACCAGCGGCGCCGCGTCATCCTCGGCGCGGCGGCCGTGGAAGGGCAGCACGAAAAAGGCGCTGAAGGCCCAGAAGAGCGTGTAGATCGCCAGGATAGACGTCCATTTCATGCGTCAGATATCCACGATCAGCACGTCGGTGATGGGCTTCTTGCCCGTCCAGTCGGTCGCGACCCGCCGCACGCCGAGGCGGATCGCCTCTTTCAGCGCCTCGCGGTCGCGCGCCGGACCCGTCGCCGCCTGCTCGGCGGCTTCGTTCAGCTCCTCGAGGAAGCTCTCGCGGTCATCCTCGACCGGCACGCCGCGATACTGGATCGCGCTCCCCTCGAACTTGCCGTCCGACAGCACCACGGCGACCGAAATCTGGCCGTAAAGCGCGAGCTTGCGCCGTTCGTTGATCGTCTCGCCATCGGCGGGCAGGATCACGTCGCCGTCGAGGATCAGGCGGCCCGACCGCACGCGTTCGACGATCCGCGCCGGCCCCGGCGCGAGGCGGACAAGGTCGCCATTTTCCTGCACCAGCGTATCGGGCACGCCCCGTTCGAGCGCGAAGCGCGCCTGCTCGTGCATATGGCGGATCTCGCCATGCACCGGCACGACCAGCTTCGGCCGCAGCCAGCCATAGAGCGCGGCGAGCTCGGGCTGCCCCGGATGGCCGCTGACATGGATATGCGCCTGCTTCTCGGTAACGGTCAGCACGTCCTTCGCGGCGAGCTGGTTCATGATCCGCCCGATCGCAACCTCGTTGCCGGGAATCTGCTTCGACGAAAAGACGACCGTGTCGCCCGCCTCCAGCTTGATCTGGTGGATGTCGGCCGCCATGCGCGCCAGCGCGGCGCGCGGCTCGCCCTGCCCGCCGGTCGCGATCACCATCAGCCTGTCGCGCGGCAGGCGCATCGCCTCGTCGAAATCGACCGTCGCCGGAAAATCCTTGAGGTAGCCGACCGTCCGCGCGACGCCGAGAATGCGGTCGAGCGAGCGTCCCGCGACGCACAGGGTGCGCCCCGTCGCCTTGGCAACCGCGCCGAGGGTCGCGAGCCGCGCCGCGTTCGACGCGAAGGTGGTGACGACCACCCTGCCCTTTGCCGCGCCGACCGCCTTCATCAGCCCGTCGCGCACACTGCCCTCGCTGCCCGATGCCTGGGCATTGAAGGCATTGGTCGAATCGCAAACGAGCACGTCGACCCCCTCGTCGCCGATCGCGGTCAGCGCCGCTGCGCTCGCCGGCGTGCCGAGGATCGGATCGTCGTCGAGCTTCCAGTCGCCGGTGTGGAAGATGCGGCCATAGGGGGTGTCGATCACCGCCGCGCTCATCTCGAGGATCGAATGCGCCAGCGGCACCAGCCGGATGCCGAACGGCCCGATCCGAAAGCTTTCGTCGATATCGACGACCCGGATCTCGACCTCCTTCTCCAGCCCCTCTTCGGCGAGCTTGTGCGCGATCAGCCCGGCGGTGAAGCGGTTGGCATAGAGCGGAACGCCGAGGTCGGCAGCAAGATAGGGGATGGCGCCGATATGGTCCTCATGCCCGTGCGTCAGCACGATGCCGAGCAGGTCGTCCTTGCGGTCCTCGATGAACTCGAGGTCGGGCATCACGATCTCGATCCCCGGATAATCCTGGCTGCCGAAGGTCACGCCGAGGTCGAGCATGATCCATTTGCCGTCGCAGCCATAGAGATTGGCGTTCATGCCGATCTCGCCCGATCCCCCCAATGCGAGGAAAAGCAGCTCCTTGCCCGGAGTCGTCATATATTTCCGTTCCGTTGGTTATAGAGGTGCATCAACCCGTTCAGCGTCAGATCGGGTTCGATGCGGTCGAACAGGTGCGCCTGTTCCTGAAACAGCGTCGCAAGGCCGCCGGTGGCGATCACGGTCAGCGGCTTGCCGATCTCGGCCTTCATCCGCGCGATCAGCCCCTCCATCATCGAGACATAGCCCCAATAAACGCCGATCAGCATCTGGCTTTCGGTGGTGCGTCCAATGACGCTGGCCGACGCGGGCGCCTCGATCGCGATGCGCGGCAGCTTGGCGGCGGCGGCGACCAGCGCTTCGAGCGACAGGTTGACGCCGGGCGCGATGATCCCGCCGAGATAGGCGCCCTCGGGGCCGATATGGTCGAGCGTCGTCGCGGTGCCGAAACTGATGACAAGCTTGTCCCTGCCCGGTTCGACCGCCTGCGCCGAAATCGCGTTGACCGCGCGATCGGCGCCCACCGACTGCGGCTCGTCGACCCGGAGCGCGATGCCCCAGCTCACCGGGTCGCGGCCCGCGACGAGCGCGTCGACGCCGAAATATTTGACCGCGAGCAGCTGCAGATTGTGGAGCGCCCGCGGCACCACGGTCGAGATGATTACCGCGCCAACCTCGGCGCGGTCATGCCCCTCGATCCGCATAAGCTGGTCGAGCCAGACCATATATTCGTCGGCCGTGCGCCGGTCGTCGGTGGCGATGCGCCAGCGCGCGAGCAGCTCGGTTCCCCGGAACAGCGCGAATTTGGCGTTGGTGTTGCCGACATCGATCGCGAGCAGAATTTGCATGGACACCTAATTCCCCTCCACGGGCCGCAATTCGACGTCGCCCGCGTGAAGCAGCATGGTCCCCCCGCCCGCAACGCGCAAGCGCAGCGCGCCATCGGGCGCCAGACCGTCGAATAGGCCGTCGATCCCTTGTTCGGACACGTGCAACGGCGTTCCGACCGGATGCCCTCTGGGCAGCCAGGCGTTGACGATGCTGCCGACACCTTCCTGCCGCCACGTCCACAAGGCATCCGCCATCGCAATCGCCAGCGCCTCGGCGAAGCGGTCGCGGTCGAGGCGCGCACCCTTGTCGGCGAGCGATGCAGTGGCGCGATCGGGCAGATCGGGGGCGGAGACCAGATTGACCCCGATACCCATGACGACGCTGGCGCCCGTCCGCTCCAGCAATATGCCGGCGCATTTCGCGCCGTCGATCAACAGATCGTTCGGCCATTTGAGGATCGCGGTCACGCCCGGTGCGAGCGCTGCGACGGCTCTTGCGAGCGCGACCCCGGCGACCAGCGCAAGGGTCGCGGGAGACGGGTCGCCCGCGGTCAGGTGAACGACCGTCGATCCCATGAAATTGCCGTGGCCATCGCCCCACGCCCGGCCCAGACGGCCGCGTCCGGCGGTCTGGCGGTCGGCGACGAGCCAATGCCCCTCGCCGACCTGCTCGCCGCTGGCCAGTCGCGCCAGCAGGTCGGCGTTGGTCGAACCTGTCTCCGCGATCCGCTCGATCGGCGGGATCAGAACAGCACCGCCGCAGCGGTCGCCGACAGCGCGGCCAGGACGCCGATGAAGAGATAGCCGATGACCGAGAGCCACAGCGCGCTGGCGGTGATCACCGCATCCTCGACCACCGTGCCGGTTCCGCGCGGGAATTCGGTGTCCGACTTTTCGTCGAAATACATCGTCTTGATGATGGCGATATAATAAAAGGCGCCGATCACCGAAGCGACGATACCGACCACCGCCAGCGGCACGAGGTTGGCGTTCACCGCGGCCTCGAAGACCAGATACTTCGGCCAGAAGCCGAAGAGCGGCGGAATGCCGGCAAGGCTGAACAGGAACACCGCCATCGCCGCGGCGAGGCCGGGGCGACGCTGCGAATAACCCGCGAGCGCCGGGATGCTTTCGATCTGGTTGCCGCGGTCGTCGCGCAGTTGCAGCACGATCAGGAAGCTGCCGATTGTCGTCACCATATAGACGAGCAGATAGGTCAGCACGCCCTCGACCCCCTGCTGCGTTCCCGCGGCAAGGCCGATCAGCATATAGCCGACGTTGTTGATCGACGAATAGGCAAGCAGGCGCTTGATGTTCTTCTGCCCGATCGCGCCCACCGCCCCGAGGATGATCGACGCGAGCGCGAGGAAGATGACGATCTGTTGCCAAGCGCCCACCGCCGGCCCCACCGCGCCGATCACGACACGCGTCATCAGCGCCATGGCAGCGACCTTGGGCGCGGTGGCGAAGAAGGCGGTGACCGGGGTCGGCGCGCCTTCGTACACGTCGGGGGTCCACATGTGGAACGGCACCGCGCTGATCTTGAAAGCGAGGCCCGCGATCACGAACACGATGCCGAAGATGATGCCGATACTGAGCTCGCCGCCCAGCGCCGCGGCGATCGTGGCGAAATCGGTCGAGCCGGTGAAGCCATAGAGCAGCGAGATGCCATAGAGCAGGATTCCGCTCGCGAGCGCGCCGAGGACGAAATATTTGAGCCCCGCTTCGCTCGACCGCTCGTCGCTGCGCATGAAGCTTGCGAGCACATAAGAGGCCAGGCTGTTGAGCTCGAGTCCGACATAGAGCGTCATCAGGTCGCGCGACGACGCCATGATCCCCATGCCAAGCGCCGCGAACAGGATCAGCACCGGATATTCGGCGCGCATCGCATCCTTGAAGAAGCGCGGCGCGATGACGACGCAGATAAAGCTCGCGGCATAGATCAGCAGCTTGGCGAAACCGCCGAAGCTGTCGACCGACAGCGTCCCCGAAAAGACCGTCGCGTCGGTCCCGAACAGCGCCAGCACCGCCGCGGCGGCCGCCGCCAGCGTCACCATCGCGGCGAGCTGATAGAGCCCGACCTGGCGATCACCCGCATAGGTTCCAAGCATCAGCGTGACCAGCCCGCCGATCGTCAGGATCAGTTCGGGCCAGATGAGCGCGAGATCGGCGGTCATTGGACGCCTCCCGCATGATGCGCTTCGCCCGATGCTTCTCCGTGGCCTGCAGCGGCCGGCTTTGGCTTGCCCGCGGCAAGATGCGCGTCGCCGGCAGGCTTGGCGGGCGCGAGGCGCGCGACCACGGTCGTCACGTCACCGCGCATCGGCGCGAGGAAACTTTCGGGATAGACACCCATCCACAGCGCCACGGCGGCGAGCGGCGCGAGGATCGCCCATTCGCGAGGATTGAGGTCGGGCATTGCCTTCACATCGTCCTTGGTGAGTTCGCCGAACACGATGCGGCGATAGAGATAGAGCATGTACGCGGCGCCGAGAATGATCCCGGTGGTGCAGACGAACGCGACCGTGCTCGACGCCTCGTAGATACCGGCAAGGCTCAGAAACTCGCCGACGAACCCGCTGGTGCCCGGCAGGCCGATCGACGCCATGGTGAACAGCATGAAGAACAGCGCATAGGCCGGCATGTTCACCGCGAGCCCGCCGTAACGGTCGATCTCGCGCGTGTGGAGCCGGTCATAGATCACGCCGACGCAGAAGAAGAGCGCGGCCGAGACGACGCCATGGCTGAGCATGATGATCAGCGCGCCTTCGATCCCCTGCTGGTTCAGCGCATAGAGGCCTGCGGTCACGATCGCCATGTGCGCGACCGACGAATAGGCGATCAGCTTTTTCATGTCGCTCTGCACCAGCGCCACGAGGCTGGTGTAAACCACCGCCACCATCGACAGCGCGAAGACGAGCCACATGAACTCGGCCGAGGCTTCGGGGAACATCGGCATCATGAACCGGATGAAACCGTAGGAGCCGAGCTTCAGCAGCACGCCGGCCAGGATCATCGAGCCCGCGGTCGGCGCCTGCACATGCGCGTCGGGAAGCCAGGTGTGGACCGGCCACATCGGCATCTTGACCGCAAGGCTGGCGAAGAAGCCGAGCCACAGCCAGGTCTGCATTTCCGGCGGGAAGTTGTAGTTGAGCAGCGTCGGGATATCGGTCGTGCCCGCTTCGCGGATCATCGCGATCATCGCGATCAGCATCAGCACCGAGCCGAGCAGCGTGTAGAGGAAGAATTTGAACGCCGCATAGATGCGGTTCGCCCCGCCCCAGATGCCGATGATGAAATACATCGGGATCAGGCCGGCCTCGAAGAAGACGTAGAAGAGCAGCAGATCCTGCGCCATGAAGACGCCGATCATGACGACCTCCATGATCAGGAACATCGCCATATAGAGCCCGACGCGCTTGGTGATCGATTCCCAGCTCGCCAGGATGCAGAGCGGCATCAGGAAGACGCTGAGCATGATCAGCATCAGGGCCATGCCGTCGATGCCGAGCGCATAGTTGAAGCGGCCGAACAAGGGCGCGGACTCGACGAACTGCCACTGCGCGCCGCCGATATCGAAATTCGCCCACAGCATGACGCCGAGCGCGAAGTCGACCAGCGTCGCGGCGAGCGCGATCAGGCGCGCATTGCGGTCGCCCGCAAAGAGGCACGCGATGGCGGCGACCGTCGGGATCGCCAGCATCAACGAAAGGATGGGAACACCGCTCACAGGAACCTCACCATGGCCCAGCTGGCGAGGCCGACAAGACCGAGCAGCATCACGAACGCATATCCATAAACATAACCCGATTGCAGCCGGACCGCGAGACGGGTCCCCCCGGCGACGAGCGCTGCGGCGCCATCGGGACCGAAGCGGTCGATGGTGCCTTCATCCCCGCGCTTCCAGAAGAAGCGGCCGATCGCGAAAGCGGGCTTTACGAAGAGGAAGTTGTAGAGCTCGTCGAAATACCA
The DNA here is from genome assembly GCF_018682675.1 of Sphingopyxis soli. Classification (GTDB taxonomy): domain Bacteria; phylum Pseudomonadota; class Alphaproteobacteria; order Sphingomonadales; family Sphingomonadaceae; genus Sphingopyxis; species Sphingopyxis soli. The sequence continues at coordinate 35,395 of NZ_JAFMTR010000104.1, read as the reverse complement.
TTTGTTGTACAGGAACTGGTGCAGCAGCCGGAACTGCGCCACGAACTTCGCCGGCAGGCTGGTGTTCCGGATATAGCTGTTCCATGCGAGGAACAGCCCGATCGCCATCACCGTGAACGGCATCCACTTCACCCACAGCGGCACTTCATGCGCCGCGTGCATCAGATGCGCGTCGAACGCGAGGCTCCCCTTCCAGAACGCCATGCCCTCTTCGGGGTAGATGAACTGGTGGTGGAAGACGACACCCGCGAACACCGCGCCGATCGACAGCACGCCGAGCGGGATCAGCATGTTCAGCGGGCTTTCGTGCGGGTGATACCCCGCGGTGCCATCGCTGTGCGCATCATGGTGGTGACGATCGTCGTGCGCATCGTCGCCATGCCCGTGACCGTCGTGCACCGCGTGCTGGATATGCTCGCTCTGTTCCCAGCGCGGCTTGCCGAAGAAGGTCAGGAAGACGAGGCGCCACGAATAGAAGCTCGTCAGCAGCGCAGCGAAGATGCCGACCCAGAACGCAACCTGACCGCCGCCGCCCGCCGCAAAGGCCGCCTCGAGGATGCCGTCCTTCGAGTAGAAGCCGGCAAAGCCCGCGACGCCCGCGATGCCGACGCCGGTGATCGCCAGCGTGCCCATCAGCATCGCCCAGTAAGTGAGCGGGATATGCTTCCGAAGGCCGCCGTAATAGCGCATGTCCTGCTCATGGTGCATCGCGTGGATGACCGAGCCCGCGCCGAGGAACAGCAGCGCCTTGAAGAAGGCGTGCGTGAACAGGTGGAACATCGCCGCGCCATAGGCGCCGACGCCCGCGGCGAAAAACATGTAACCGAGCTGCGAACAGGTCGAATAGGCGATGACGCGCTTGATGTCCCACTGCGTCGTGCCGACCGTCGCGGCGAAGAAACAGGTCGCGGCGCCCACGAAGGTGACGACGCCCAATGCGACCGGCGCGGTTTCGAACATCGGCGACAGGCGGCACACCATGAACACGCCCGCGGTGACCATCGTCGCGGCGTGGATCAGCGCCGACACCGGGGTCGGACCCTCCATCGCGTCGGGGAGCCAGGTGTGCAGGCCCAGCTGCGCCGACTTGCCCATCGCGCCGATGAACAAGAGCAGGCAAAGGATCGTCATCGTGTCGAGACGCATCCCCATGAAGCTGATCGTGCTGCCCGCCATGCCCGGCGCAGCGGCCAGAATTTCGGGGATCGAGACGGTGCCGAACACCAGGAAGGTGCCGAAGATGCCGAGCATGAAGCCCAAGTCGCCGACGCGGTTGACGACGAACGCCTTGATCGCCGCGGCATTGGCGCTCGGCTTCTTGTACCAGAAACCGATCAGCAGATAGGACGCCAGACCGACGCCTTCCCAGCCGAAGAACATCTGGACCAGATTGTTCGCGGTCACCAGCATCAGCATCGCGAAGGTGAAGAGCGACAGATAGGCGAAGAAGCGCGGCTGGTCCGGGTCTTCCTCCATATAGCCCCAGCTATAGAGGTGGACGAGCGCCGACACCGTCGTGATCACGACGAGCATGACCGACGTCAGCGTGTCGACACGCAGCTCCCAGTCGAACTGGAGCGCGCCCGACGAGACCCAGTGCAGCACCGGCGTCACGCCGGCCTCGCCCGTTCCCGCGACGAACGACAGGAAGATCGGCCAGCTCAGGGCGCAGCTCGCGAACAGCGCGCCGGTCGTGACCAGCTTCGATACAAAGGGGCCGATGGCGCGCTGGCCCAGCCCTGCAACAAGCGCCGCCAAGAGCGGCAGGAAAACGATCGCCTGGATCACCGGCTTACCCCTTCATCCGGTTGGCATCGTCGACGGCAATCGTGCCGCGGCCGCGGAAATAGATAACAAGGATTGCAAGACCGATCGCGGCTTCGCCGGCGGCGACGGTCAGCACGAACATCGAGAAGACCTGCCCGACGAGGTCGTTCAGCGCGGCGCTGAACGCGACGAGGTTGATGTTCACCGCGAGCAGGATGAGCTCGATCGCCATCAGGATGACGATGATATTCTTGCGGTTGATGAAGATGCCGAGCACGCCGAGCGTGAACAGCACCGCCGAAACGGCGAGATAATGGCCGACCGAAATCACAGTTCCATCCCCTGCCCGACGCCCGGATCGACCAGGCGCGTCGCGTCCTCGGGACGGCGGCGGTTCTGGGCCGAGATATTCTGGATGCGCACCCCGCCGCGCTGGCGATGCGTCAGCACGATCGCGCCGATCATCGCGACGAGGAGGACGATACCCGCCGCCTCGAACAGGAAGATATAGCGCGTGTAGAGCAGCTCGCCGATCTGCTGGATGTTGCTGGTATCGGTCGCGGCGGGCGCCGCGCGCGCCGCAAGATCGACGCCACCCGCCTGCCATGCACCCACGGCGAACACCAGCTCTGCGGCAAGGACGATCGCGACCAGCGCGCCAAGCGGCAGATAGCGCACGAAACCGCTGCGCAGTTCGGCGAAATCGATGTCGAGCATCATCACGACGAACAGGAACAGCACCGCGACCGCACCGACATAGACGATGACGAGCAGCATCGCGATGAATTCGGCGCCCGCAAGCAGCATCAGCCCCGCCGCGTTGAAGAAGGCGAGGATCAGCCACATCACGCTGTGGACGGGATTGCGCGCGAAAATCACCATCGCCGCGGAGGCGATGACGATGGTCGCGAAGAGGTAAAAGGCGATGAGCTGAATCATGTGCGCGCGCCCTTATCGATAGGGCGCGTCGGCGGCAAGATTCGCCGCGATCGCGCGTTCCCATTTGTCGCCATTGGCGAGCAGCTTGGCCTTGTCATAGAGCAGCTCCTCGCGCGTTTCGGTCGCGAATTCGAAGTTCGGCCCCTCGACGATCGCGTCGACCGGGCAGGCCTCCTGACAGAAGCCGCAATAGATGCACTTCGTCATGTCGATGTCGTAGCGCGTCGTGCGGCGGCTACCGTCGTCGCGAGGTTCCGCCTCGATCGTGATCGCCTGCGCCGGGCACACCGCTTCGCACAGCTTGCACGCGATGCAGCGTTCCTCGCCGTTCGGATAGCGGCGCAGCGCATGCTCACCGCGGAAACGCGGGCTCAGCGGGTTCTTCTCGAACGGATAGTTGATCGTCGCCTTCGGCTTGAAGAAATATTTCAGCGTGAGGGCGTGCGCCTTCACGAACTCCCACAAGGTGAAGCTTTTGACGAGATGGGCAACGTAACTCATGAATACCTCGTCAGCATCAGATAGCCGGAGATCAGGAAGACCCAGAAGAGCGAAATCGGCAGGAAGATTTTCCAGCCTAGCCGCATCAGCTGGTCATAGCGGTAGCGCGGCACGGTCGCCTTGACCCAGCTGAAGACGAAGAAGAAGAACAGGATCTTCGCGAACAGCCAGATGATGCCCGGAACGGCATAGAGCGGCGCCCAGTCGACGGGAGGCAGCCAGCCGCCCCAGAAGAGGATCGCGTTGAGCGCGCACATCAGCAGCACGTTAGCGTACTCGCCGAGCCAGAAGAGCGCGAAGCTCATCGACGAATATTCGGTCTGATAGCCCGCGACGAGCTCTGATTCCGCCTCGGTCAGGTCGAACGGCGCGCGCGCGGTTTCGGCGAGCGCCGAAATGAGGAACATCACCGCGAGCGGGAACAGCAGCAGGTTGAAGCCGAAGGCGTTGACGAAGCCGAGCCCGTGGCCCTGCTGCGCCTTGACGATGTCGTTCATGTTGAAGCTGTCGGCGAACAGCACGACGCCGATCAGGATGAAGCCGATCGAGACTTCATAGCTGATCATCTGCGCCGAGGCGCGCATGGCCGAGAAGAAAGGATATTTCGAGTTCGACGACCAGCCCGACAGGATCACGCCGTACACGCCGAGCGACGAGATCGCGAGGATGTAGAGCAGCCCGACGTTGATGTCGGCGAGGATCGCGCCCGAGTTGAACGGGATCACCGCCCACGCCATCAGCGCCACCGTGAAGGTGATGATCGGCGCAATCAGGAACAGCCCGCGGTTGGCGGAGCTCGGGATAATCGTTTCCTGCAGGAAGACCTTGAGGCCGTCGGCGAAGCTCTGGAGCAGGCCGAAGGGGCCGACGACGTTCGGGCCGCGGCGCAGCGCGATCGCCGCCCAGATCTTGCGGTCGGCATAGATGATCATCGCGACCGCGAGCATCAGCGGCAGCGCGATGAGCAGGATGCCAACGATAGTCGCGACCCCCCACGCCCATTCGTAGGACATGCCGAGCGATTGGAAATATTCGGTCATCGGAACGCAACCCCTTCCCCTCTCCCCTTGCGGGAGAGGGTTGCGAAGACTTGGCGGCTTTGCCGCTTAGTCGAAGCTGGGTGAGGGGTGAGCGGCCGTTCCGCGGCCGCGCGCGCCTGCGGCGCGCAACCCCTCATCCAACTGCGCCTAGCCGCTTGCAGCGGCAAGGCTCCGTATCCTTCTCCCGCAAGGGGAGAAGGGCTGAAATATGCAGCCGCGATCATTCCGCCGCCTCCGCAAAATCCGCGCCATGGACCAGCTCTTCCGAGCAGCGCTGCATCGTCGGCGACGCGCGGCAGATGGCGTTGGTGAGATAGAAATCCTTGATCGGCGACGGGATCGGTCCCTTGGCAGGCTTGGCGTCGAGCTTGGGCACCGACCAGCCGTAACCGGCAAGGCCTTCGGTGCCGAGCGCGGGCACCGCGGCGATCATCGCCGCGCGGCACTCGTCGAAGCTGTCGAAGCCGACCGACGCGCCGAGCGCATCGGCGAGCGCGCGGAAAATGCTCCAGTCCTCGCGCGCGTCGCCGGGCGCGAACACCGCCTTCTCGCTGCGCTGGACGCGGCCCTCGGTGTTGACCGTGGTGAAGTCCTTTTCGGTCCACGCCGCCGCGGGCAGGATAACGTCGGCGGCATGCGCGCCCTTGTCGCCATGATGGCCGACATAGACCTTCAGCGTCTTGTCGAAGGCGGTGAAATCGACCTCGTCGGCGCCGAGGAAGAAGGCGAGCTTCGGCTTCGCCGCCACGATGTCCTTGATGCCGCCCGCCTGCGCATAGCCGAGCATCAGCCCGCCCATGCGGCTCGCCGCCATATGGACGACGCTGAAACCGTTCCAGCCGTCCTTGACCGCGTTCACCGACTTGGCAAGCGCCAGCGCCGCGCCATGGACGCCGGGAACGGCAAGGCCGCCGCCGCCGAGGATGATCAAGGGACGCTCGGCGCTCTTCAGCGCGTCGAGCGCTGAGGCGGGCAGCTTGGCGACGAGCGAGGCGTCGTCGCCCAGCCACGTCACCTTGTAGGTCTGGTCCTTCTCGGGGCCGACCGCGAAAACCTTCGCGCCCTTCTTCCACGCCGCTTTGCGGATGCGCGTGTTGATCAGCGGCGCTTCCCAGCGCAGGTTGGTGCCGATCAGCAGGATCACGTCGGCATTTTCGGCCTCGGCGATGGTGGTGTTGAAATTGACCGCCGACAGGCTCGACACGTCATAGTCGAGGCCGGTCTGGCGGCCTTCGAGCAGCGTCGAGCCGAGCGCATTCACGAGCGCCTTCGCCGCGAACATCGTTTCGCAATCGACGAGGTCGCCCGCGATCGCGGCGACCGACTTGCCGGCCTTCGCCGCCTTGATCGCGTCGAACGCTTCGGCCCACGTCGCTTCGGCGAGCTGGCCGCCCTTGCGTACATAGGGCCGGTCGAGGCGGCGGCGGATCAGGCCGTCGACATGGTGGCGCGTCTTGTCGCTCGCCCATTCCTCGTTCACATCGTCGTTGACGCGCGGCAGCACGCGCAGCACCTGCCGCCCACGGCTGTCGATGCGGACGTTGGTGCCGACCGCGTCCATCATGTCGATGCCCAGCGTCTTGGTCAGCTCCCACGGACGCGCTTCGAACGCATAGGGCTTGCTGGTCAGCGCGCCGACCGGGCACAGATCGACGATATTGCCTGACAATTCGCTCGCAACGGCATGTTCGAGGTACGAGGTGATCTGCATATTCTCGCCGCGATAGATCGCGCCGATATCCTCGACGCCCGCGACTTCCTCCGCAAAGCGGACGCAGCGCGTGCACTGGATGCAGCGGGTCATCACCGTCTTGACGATCGGGCCCATATATTTCTCGGTGACCGCGCGCTTGTTCTCGTCATAGCGCGTCGCGCCGCGGCCATAGGCGACCGACTGGTCCTGCAGGTCGCATTCGCCCCCCTGATCGCAGATCGGACAGTCGAGCGGGTGGTTGATGAGCAGAAACTCCATCACCCCCTCGCGCGCCTTCTTCACCATCGGGCTGTCGGTCTTGATCACCTGCCCCTCGGCGGTCGGCAGCGCGCACGATGCCTGCGGCTTCGGCGGGCCGGGCGACACTTCGACCAGGCACATGCGGCAGTTGCCGGCGATCGACAGGCGCTCATGATAGCAGAAGCGCGGAATTTCCTTCCCCGCCATCTCGCACGCCTGCAGAACGGTCGCGCCCTGCGGGACGTCGAGTTCTACGCCATCTACGGTTACTTTAGGCATCGGCACTCGCCTTAAATTCGTCATGCTGAACTTGTTTCAGCATCCATGGCCCATCGCTATCCATAGCCGCTGCGATTGCCGCACCGACCGGCCATGGACCCTGAAACAAGTTCAGGGTGACGAGGAAAGAGAGGTTGGACTTCATTCCGCCGCCTCCAACGCGCCGCCATTCTCGCGGATACGCCGTTCGAGTTCCGGCCGGAAATGCCGGATCAACCCCTGGATCGGCCACGCTGCCGCATCGCCGAGCGCGCAGATGGTGTGGCCTTCGACCTGCTTGGTGACATCGTAGAGCGTGTCGATTTCGCTGATGTCGGCGTCGCCGGTGCGCAGGCGTTCCATGACGCGCCACATCCAGCCGGTTCCCTCGCGGCACGGCGTGCACTGGCCGCAGCTTTCATGCTTGTAGAAATAGCTGATGCGGCTGATCGCCTGGACGACGTCGGTCGACTTGTCCATCACGATCGCCGCGGCGGTGCCGAGGCCGGAGCCGAGCGCCTTCAGCCCGTCGAAGTCCATCGGCGCGTCCATGATCTCGGCGGCCGGAACGAGCGGCACCGACGAGCCGCCGGGGATCACCGCGAGCAGATTGTCCCAGCCGCCGCGGATGCCGCCGCAATGCTTTTCGATCAACTCGCGGAAGCTGATTCCCATCTCTTCCTCGACGACGCACGGGCGCTCGACATGGCCCGAGATCTGGAAGAGCTTGGTGCCCTTGTTATTCTCGCGCCCGAAGGAGGAGAACCAGACCGCGCCGCGGCGGAGGATCGTCGGGACGACCGCGATGCTCTCGACATTGTTCACCGTCGTCGGGCATCCATAAAGCCCCGCGCCCGCCGGGAAGGGCGGCTTCAGGCGCGGCTGGCCCTTCTTGCCCTCGAGGCTTTCGATCATCGCGGTTTCTTCGCCGCAGATGTAGGCGCCGGCGCCCCGGTGGACGAAGACGTCGAAGTCGTAACCCGACTTGGCCGCATTCTTGCCGAGCAGGCCGGCGTCATACGCCTCCTGCACCGCGGCGAAGAGCGTCTCGGCCTCGCGGATGAACTCGCCGCGGATGTAGATGTAGGCGGCGCGCGCGCGCATCGCATAGCCCGCGATCAGCGCGCCTTCGATCAGCTTGTGCGGATCGTGACGGATGATCTCGCGGTCCTTGCACGACCCGGGTTCGGATTCGTCGGCGTTGATGACGAGGAAACTCGGGCGGTCCGCGCGCGGTTCCTTCGGCATGAACGACCATTTGAGCCCCGTCGGGAAACCCGCACCGCCGCGGCCGCGCAGGCCCGACGCCTTGATCTCCTCGATGATCGCGTCCTGGCCGCGCTTCATCAGATCCTTGGTCTTGTCCCAATCCCCGCGCGCCTGCGCGGATTTGAGGTTCCACGGCTGGAAGCCGTAGAGATTGGTGAAGATGCGATCCTTGTCGGCGAGGCTCATCGGGCCGCTCCCAACTCGTCACCCCGGACCTGATCCGGGGTCCACGACTTCAGCGCTGCGATGGATGCCGGATCAAGTCCGGCATGACGAAGGAATGAGGCGTTTGTCATCATCACCACTCCTTCCGATAGTCATGGTTGGCCTTGACCATTTCCTTCAGCGTCGTCGGCCCGCCCTCGGGCTCGCTCGTGTGGCGCTTGGGGTTCTGCGTGCCGGTCTTCGGCTGCTTGCCCGCCGCGAGATCGTCGAGGATGCGGACCATCGAGTCGTAATCGAGGTCTTCGTAATTATCGTCGTTGATCTGGACCATCGGCGCGTTGGTGCAGGTGCCCATGCACTCGACCTCGGTCAGCGTGAACAGCCCGTCGGGCGTGGTCTTGCCCTTGGTCATGCCGCGGTTCTTGCACGCGGCCATGATGTCGTCGGAGCCGCGCAGCAGGCACGGCGTCGTCCCGCACACCTGCACATGATAGCGGCCGACCGGCGCCAGATTGTACATCGTGTAGAAGGACGCGACCTCATAGGCGCGCATGAACGGCATATCGAGCTCGGCCGCGACATATTCGATCACCGGCACGGGCAGCCAGCCCTGCGTCTCGGTCTCGGCTCCGACCTGGCGCTGCGCGAGGTCGAGCAACGGCATCACCGCCGAACGCTGGCGCCCCGCGGGATAGCGCGCGATGATCGCCTTCGCCTTCTCGGCATTTTCCGCCGTCCACGCAAAAGCGCCCCAGCGCGCGCGAACCTCGGCTTCATCGGGGATTTGGGGTGCGTCAGCCATAAACTATAACTTCTCCGGCGAAGGTTCGCTGCGTGCAAATGTATCGTAAACAGCCTGGGCACACCGGCTATTCTCAAAGCGAATATTTGCTCGACCCTTTGCAACGCAAACAACCGTTTTGGCTCGCCCCTTCGCGACACCTTCGTGAATCAATAAATCGAAATGACCGAGCGACCGGAACCTCGATTTCAGGACGGTATTCCCAGCATAGTCCACAGGAACAACGGAGGATTCAAATTTATCCGGGCCAGGATGAGGCCAGCTTTTGGAGTCGAGAAACTTCACGACCCTCTCTTTTTGAAACGCCTTGACGGCAGCCAAGGAGTCTCGGCTAATATCGTAGGGGCCAGGCAACGGCTCAGCGGCACCGCCGTCGGCAGTTTCGATATAAACGCCGTCTGTCGGTCCAAGTTGATTCGGATTGGGAACGCATAAACTAACAACCATTAACAACGCTAAAGAGGAACCAACTACAATCGGCCATTTGACCTGATTGTCGAAATCACGATCCTTATTGATCCGGCGCGCAACGACATATCCGATTGCAACAAACGCAATTGGCCAAATGATGTAACCAAGCGTTTCACCAAATTTCATTGCCGCTTCGGTTTGGTTCACCGGTCGCACTCCCCGAACACGACGTCGATGGCGCCAATAATCGCGGTGGTGTCGGCGAGCATGTGCCCCTTCGACATCATGTCCATCGCCTGCAGGTGCGAAAACGCCGTCGGACGGATCTTGCAGCGGTACGGCTTGTTGGTGCCGTCGCTGACCAGATAGACGCCGAACTCGCCCTTGGGGCTTTCGGTCGCGACATAAACCTCGCCCGCCGGAACGTGGAAGCCCTCGGTGTAGAGCTTGAAGTGGTGGATCAGCGATTCCATCGACTGCTTCATCTCGCCGCGCTTCGGCGGCACCACCTTGCGGTCGAGGCTGGCGACCGGTCCCCTCGGCATCGCGTTGATGCACTGCAGGATGATCCGCTGCGACTGATAGACTTCCTGCACGCGGACCATGAAGCGGTCGTAGCAGTCGCCGCGCGTGCCGACGGGAATGTCGAAGTCCATCTTCGCATAGGCGTCATAGGGCTGCGCCTTGCGGATGTCCCAGGGAATGCCGCTGCCGCGGATCATCGGGCCCGAGAAGCCCCACGCCAGCGCGTCTTCCTTGCTGACCGTCGCGATGTCGACGTTGCGCTGCTTGAAGATGCGGTTGTCGATGACGAGGCTCATCGCGTCGCCGAACAGCTTGGGCAGCCGCGTTTCGCACCATTCGCCGATGTCGACGAGCAGCTTTTCGGGGACGTCCTGATGCACGCCGCCGGGGCGGAACCACGCCGAGTGCATCCGCGCGCCCGACGCGCGCTCGAAGAAGTTGAGGCAATCCTCGCGCAGCTCGAACACCCACAGGTTCGGGGTCATCGCGCCGACGTCCATGACGTGGCTGCCGATATTGAGCATGTGATTGCAGATGCGCGTCAGCTCGGCGAACATCGTGCGGAGATACTGCGCGCGGTCGGGCACTTCGAGGTCGAGCAATTTCTCGATCGCGAGGACATAGCTATGCTCCATGCCGAGCGGCGAGCAATAGTCGAGCCGGTCGAAATAGGGCAAAGCCTGCAGATAGGTCTTGTATTCGATCAGCTTCTCGGTGCCGCGGTGGAGCAGCCCGACGTGCGGGTCGACGCGCTCGATGATCTCGCCGTCGAGCTCCATCACCATGCGCAGCACGCCGTGCGCCGCGGGGTGCTGCGGGCCGAAGTTGATCGTGTAGTTGGTGACCGCCTGATCGCCCGCGGTGTTCGCGGTGTCGACCGGATAGCCTGCGAACATATCGCTGCCGTGGTGCTTGACCTGAGGAGAGTCGGTCATGCGTCACCTCCTGTCTTGGGCTTGCGCGGCTTGGCGGGCGCCTTGGGCTTGGCCGGCGCCTTTTCCGCCTTCTTGGTAGCCGGCGTCTTGGCCTTTGCCGCGGTGGGCGCCTTGGCGCCATCGCGGCTCGTCTTCGCGGCCTTGACATTCGCCTTCGCGCCCGCGCCGGTCTGTTCGGGCTTTTCAGTCGTCTTCGGCGTCGGAGCAGGCGCCTTCTTGGCGGCCTTGTCGTCGGCGACCTTGACCTGCTGCGCGGTCATCGGCGACGGCGCGCCCTTGCCCGGCGCTTCGCCGGTGCCGCCGGCCTTTTCGTCGCCGGGCAGCACATAGTCGGCGCCTTCCCAGGGGCTGAGGAAGTCGAAGTTGCGGAAATCCTGCGCCAGCTTCACCGGCTCATAGACGACGCGCTTGTCCTCCTCGCTGTAACGCAGCTCGGTATAGCCGGTCAGCGGAAAGTCCTTGCGCTGCGGATGGCCCTGAAAACCATAGTCGGTCAGGATGCGGCGCAGATCGGGGTTGCCCGCGAACAGCACGCCGTACATGTCGAACACTTCGCGCTCGAGCCAGCCGGCGACCGGCCACACGGGCACGATGCTCGGTACCGGCGTCGTTTCGTCGGTCGACACGCGGACGCGCAGGCGGTGGTTCTTCGTCACGCTGAGCAGGTGATAGACGACCTCGAAACGCTCGGCGCGTTCGGGATAGTCGACCCCGGCGATTTCCATCAGCTGCTGATAGTCGAGTTCGTCGCGCAGCATGACCATCACACCGGCGACCGCTTCGCGGCGCACGGTTATGCTGTCCTCGCCCACGGCAAAGATATGCTCGATGAGATCCTCGCCGAGCAGCTTTTGCAGTGCGGGGCCGACGCCCTCGCGGGCCGCGATCAGGGGAGCGGGACTGGCCATCAGCGTTCGATCGTCCCGGTGCGGCGGATCTTCCGCTGCAACTGCATCACGCCATAGAGCAACGCTTCGGCAGTCGGCGGACAGCCGGGGACATAGATGTCCACGGGCACGATGCGGTCGCAGCCGCGCACCACCGAATAGCTGTAATGATAATAGCCGCCGCCGTTGGCGCAGCTACCCATCGAAATGACATATTTGGGGTTCGACATCTGGTCGTACACGCGGCGCAGCGCCGGGGCCATCTTGTTGCAGAGCGTCCCCGCGACGATCATCACGTCGGACTGGCGCGGGCTGGCGCGCGGCGCGACGCCGAAGCGTTCCATGTCATAGCGCGGCATGTTGACGTGGATCATCTCGACCGCGCAGCATGCGAGGCCGAAGGTCATCCACCACAGCGAGCCGGTACGCGCCCAGTTGAACAGATCCTCGGTCGAGGTGACAAGGAAGCCCTTGTCGCCGACCTCGCTGTTGAGATCGTCGAAGAAGCTCTGATCGGGGTTGGTTCCCGGAGCGACAGGGCTGGCGACCGGCATCTGGCCGGGCATGATGATGCTGGAGCTGCTCATTCCCAATCCAACGCGCCTTTTTTCCACGCGTACACAAGGCCGATCGCGAGTTCGGCAAGGAAGATCATCATCGTGGCCCAACCGGCCCAGCCGATTTCCTTGAGGCTGACCGCCCAGGGAAAGAGGAAGGCGGCTTCGAGGTCGAAGATGATGAAGAGGATAGCGACGAGATAGAAGCGCACATCGAACTGGCTGCGGGCATCCTCGAACGCGGGGAAGCCGCATTCATATTCGGTCAGCTTCGCCGGATCGGGCTTGTGTGCGCCGGTCAGGCGCGCGACGCCCATCGGCAGAAAGACGAAGGCCGAGGAAAGGCCAACGGCTATGACCAGAAAGATCAGGATCGGCAGATATTGCGTCAGATCGACCATGGGAGCTCGCAGTCTGTTTTAAGGCGTTTACCACCCCTTTGTTGGGCGCGCTTTAGGCCAGCAAGCCGCGCCTCGCAAGCGCTGCGGCGAGGAAATTCGTTGCCGTTGTGACCAAAAGCACAAACGGCGCTGGAACGCGCCCCTATCCTCATGATACGCGGACGGCAGGGGTCGATATTTCGGGCCTTTGGCGCCCGTTTCGAAACTGGGGAGCTTTTATGGGACCAATTTTTCATCGCGCCATCGTCGCAGCGGCCGCCGCACTGGCACTCTCGGCGGCGCAAGCCCATGCCGAACTGGTGAATGCGAAGAATCCCGCGACGATCAAGGCGATCCTCGAGTCGCAGGGCTGGCCGGCGACGCTTGTCACCAAGGACGGCGACGATCCCTATATCGAAAGCAACCGGAACGGCCTGAAATTCCTCGTCCTGTTCATGAACTGCGAGGACAACCGGAACTGCAAGACCCTGCAATATTATATGGGTTTCAGCGACGCGAAGGATGTGTCGCTCGACCGACTCAACCAATGGAACCGGACCAAGCGCTTCGCCCGCGCCTATCGCGATGACGAAGGCGATCCGGTGCTCGAAATGGACGTCGATGTCGACTTCGCCGGCATTCCGCGCGAAAACCTCGGCGAGACGCTCAACACCTGGTCATCGCTGATGGACAGTTTCCGCGAGTATGTTTTCGAAAAGTGATGGCCACCTAGGTCAGCCCCGCCCCTCCTTCGTCACCCCGGACTTGATCCGGGGTGCATAGCATCGACGCCGGGACGGATGCCGGATCAAGCCTGTCCTTAGCCTGTCGAAGGGTCCGGCATGACGATGGAAGGGCTAAGGCCCGTCAGGCGTTGCGCAGCGCGCCCGCGACCAGCTTCTGAAGCTTGGAATGGACCGCGCCGCTGCCGGCGATGAATTCGCTGCGCTCGATCGCGCGGTCGCCGCCGCGGAAATCGCTGACGAAGCCGCCCGCCTCGCGCACCAGCAACATGCCCGCGGCGACATCCCAGATGTTGAGCTGGCTTTCCCAGAAGCCGTCGAAGCGGCCCGCCGCGACCCATGCGAGGTCGAGGCTGGCGGCGCCGAAGCGGCGGATGCCGGCGACTTCGGGCGCGACCGCGCCGAAGATGCGGCTCCACTGCGCCATGTCGCCATGCCCCATGAACGGGATGCCGGTGGCGATCAGGCATTCGCTCAGCTGGCGGCGCGACGCGACGCGCAGGCGCCGGTCGTGCAGCCACGCGCCGCGGCCGCGCTCGGCCCAATAGCTTTCGTCGGTGACCGGCTGATAGACCAGCGCGGCCGTGACGTCGCCCCAGCCGCCGCCCAGCTTCGGCTCCTGCACCGCGATGGAGATCGCGAACTGCGGGATCGCGTGGAGGAAGTTCGACGTGCCGTCGAGCGGATCGATGATGAAGCGCGGTTTGCCCGGCTCGCCCTCGATCTCGCCGGCCTCTTCCATCAGGAAGCCCCAGCCGGGACGCGCGTGGGTCAGTTCGTCATAGAGGGTGCGCTCGGCGGCCTGGTCGGCCTTCGACACGAAATCCGCCGGCCCCTTTTGTGAAACCTGCAGATGCTCGATCTCGCCGAAGTCGCGGCGCAGCTTCGTGCCGGCCTTGCGCGCGGCGCGTTCCATGACGGTGATGATGCCGGAAATGGCCATATCAATTCCTCCGAAGCCGTCATCCCAGCGGAGGCTGGGATCGCTATCGGCAAACAAGAACGTTAGCGGCCCCAGCTTTCGCTGGGGCGACGAGTATTAGTCCGCGCGGCGAACATATTCGCGGTCATAGACATTGACCACGATGCGCGTGCCGCTGGTGATGTGCGGCGGCACCATGACGCGCACGCCATTGTCGAGGATCGCGGGCTTGTACGACGACGACGCCGTCTGGCCCTTCACCACGGCGTCGGCTTCGACGATCGTGGCTTCGATCTGCTCGGGCAGTTCGACCGAGATCGGGCGTTCTTCCCACAGCTCCAGGACGACTTCCATGCCGTCCTGCAGGAATTCGTGCGCCTCGCCGACGACGTCCTTCGAAATGTTGATCTGTTCGAACGTGTCCTTGTCCATGAACACCAGGTCGTCGCCCTCGGCATAGAGGAACTGGAAATCCTTGGTGTCGAGGCGGACCTTCTCGACCGTATCCGCGCTGCGGAAACGGTTGTTGAGCTTGCGCCCGTCGATCAGATTCTTGGCTTCGACCTGCATATAGGCGCCGCCCTTGCCCGGCTGGGTGTGCTGGATCTTGGTGACCTTCCAGATGCCACCTTCATATTCGATAATATTGCCGGGACGGATTTCAACGCCGGTGATTTTCATCGCGCACACTCGCTGGTTCAAGGATGGAAAGAGCCGCCGGCGCATCGCCTGCGCCGGTCACAGGAGCGCGCCCTTAGCCGCGTGGCGCGCGAAGGGCAAGCGGCGCGTGCGTCACGCGGTCGTCGCGACGGCCTTGCGCGTCCGCGCATAGCTCATCGCCACGAGGACGACGAACAGGCCGAGGCCGACGAAGATCGACGGGACATGGAATCCGTCGCCGACCACCGCGAGCGGCGCGTCGCTGTCAGTGGCATAGACGAGGCCGGCGTAGAAAACGCCGAACAGGCTCTCGCCGACGATCATCCCCGTCGCGGTCAGCACGCCCATGCGATGCGCAAATTCGGGGTTGGCGCGGCGCTCGGCCCAGCGGTCGTAGAACCAGCCGCCGATCGCGCCGATCACGACGGGCAGGATCACCGTCATCGGCAGATAGATGCCGATCCCGATCGCGAGCGGCGGCAGGCGCAGCTTGCGCGCACGGCCCAGCAGTTCGTCGACGAGGATGAAACCGATGCCGGCAAGCACGCCGTAGCCCAGCATCGTCCAGTTGAGGTCGCCGCCAAGCACGCCCTTGGCGAGCGACGAGATCAGCCCGGCCTGCGGCGCCGCCAGCGCATTCGGCCCTGCCCCCGGCACCCCGACGAAGCCCAGCGTCTCGTTGAGCACGTTGAGCACCGGCGGCACGACGAGCGAGCCGAAAAAGACACCGATCATCAACGCGACCTGCTGCTTCCACGGCGTTGCGCCGACGAGCTGGCCGGTCTTCAGATCCTGCAAATTGTCGTTCGAGATCGTCGCGATGCCAAAGACGACGCCGGTGACGATCAGCGCATAGGCGACCATCGCCGCGCTCGCGTCCGCGCTCCCGCCGCGCCCGAGCAGGCCGACGAGCAGCAGCGACGACGCGATGATCGCGAGGATGCCGATCCCGGACACGGGCGAGTTCGACGCCCCGATCAGGCCCGCCATATAGCCGGTGACCGACGCGATCATCAGCCCGATCACGATCACGAACACCAGGGCGCCGACGACAAGAATCGCTGCCGAACCCGCCAGCGGTCCGCCCGCAAGCACCGACCAGAGCAGCCAGGCGATCGGCAGCAAGGTCAGCAGCGAACCGCCGAACACCCAGCCGATCGGAATGTCGCGCTCGCCGACCGCCAGCGCCTCGCCGGCGGTGCGCGCCCTGCTCGCCGCCATCGCCGACCGGATGCCGCCGATCACCGGCCCGGCGATCTTGAGCAGCGTCCAGATCGCCGCGACCGCAATCACGCCGGCCCCGAAGAATCGGACGTCGGCACGGAACACGTCGTTCGCAATCGCCTCGACATCGGCGCCGCTCGCGCCCTGCGTCAGGATCGGCAGCAGGATCCACCAGCCGGTGACCATGCCGACGAGCTGCGCAAGACCGACCGACAGGCCGACAAGGTGGCCGACGCCGAACAGCGCGAAGCTGAGCCCGCCCGCCACGCCGGTCGCGCCAGCCCCGACATTGAACCAGCGCGACACCTCGGCCGCGGCAAGCTTCATCTGGGTGAGCAGGGTAAAGGCTGCGGCGACGACGCTGTTCCACAGCAGCGCCGACAGCCCCGCCTTGTTCTCGGCCGCGCCCTCGGCGCTCGCCGCGCCGACATGCAGAACCTCCGCCGCCGCGCGGCCTTCGGGATAGGGGAGATCGGCCTCGACCACCAGCGCGCGGCGCAGCGGCACCGAAAAGAGCACGCCGAGGATCCCGCCGAGCATCGTGATGGCGGTCGTCTCGATCATCGGGAAACCCTGCCAGTAACCGACCATGATCAGCCCCGGCAGCACGAAGATGATCGCCGCCAACGTGCCCGCGGCGCTCGCGATCGTCTGGACGATATTATTCTCGAGGATCGTCGATCCCGACATGAAGCGCAGCAGCGCCATCGAAATCACGGCGGCGGGAATCGATGTCGCAAAGGTCAGCCCGACCTTGAGACCCAGATAGACGTTCGCCGCGGTGAACATCAAAGTCAGCAACCCACCCAGCAGGACAGCCCGTAAAGTCAGTTCGCGCATCGCTGTGCCATCGCGGTTCATAATCGTCCTTCCGCCTATTCAAGGGCGCCGTGTTGCGGTGACTTGGCGACCCACACAAGCAAAAAACCGATGAACCGACGATGATTTGACGTATCGATCCAATCCCTTTCCGCCGCCTCGGCGCAAAAGGCGCTTCATGATGAACGTGGATCTCCCCGACCAGCCGTCCCGTGCCAGCGCGGCCAAGCTGCCAAAGCGCCCCGCCCCCTGCGCGGGACTGTTCGGCTGGCGCAAGGACGGCGCGCCGCCGCGCGAGGGCAAGGCGGAAAAATCGCCGGGCCGCGACTATCCGGCCGGCTGATTTTCGAGAATCGCGGCAAAGGCTCTCACCGCCGCTGCCGGCCCCTCCGGATGGTTCCAGACCGCCCCCGACACCGCGAGAAAATCGGCGCCCGCATCGACCAGCAGCTTCGCGTTGTCGGGCGTGATCCCGCCGATCGCGACGCACGGCAGTTCGAACAAGCCCTGCCACCAGGTCAGGATCTCGGGGTCGGCGCGGTGCTCGACCTCCTTGGTCGTCGTCGGGAAAAAGGCGCCGAACGCGACATAGTCGGCGCCCGCCTCTCCCGCTTCCATCGCGAGGTGACGGCTCGCGTGACAGGTCACACCGATCTGCGCGCCGGGGCCGAGCAGGCTCCGCGCCGCTTTCGGATCGCCGTCGCCCTGCCCCAGATGCACGCCATCGGCCTTGAGTCGCTTCGCGAGCGCCATATCGTCGTTGACGATGAAGGCGACATCCTTTGCCGCGCAGATCGCCTGCAACGGCGCCGCAAGCCGCGCCGCCTCATGCTGGTCGAGACCCTTGACGCGAAATTGGAACGCCGCGACCGGCGCGGCGGACAGCGCGGCTTCGAGCCGGTCGGGAAAGTCGCCGCCGACGTCGAGCGGCGAGATCAGGTAAAGCTGGCAAGTCGTGGTCATGGCGGGTTCATAGCGATGGCGCCAGACGCGGGCAAATGCAGAACATGACCCGCATCGCCGCCCCGGCCCTCGCCGCCCTTCTCGCGCTTTCGGCCTGCGCCACGACGGGCCGCGATGCGCCGCTTGCCGACGGCAGCGACGTCGCGCTCGGCCAGCGCGCCTATGTCGACGGCCCGCTGGTTCAGCCGGTCGCGGTGCTGGAGGACAGCCGCTGCCCGATGAACGCGCGCTGCATCTGGGCGGGCCGCGTGAAGGTGCAGATGGTGTGGATTCGCGGCAATGGCGAGAAACAGCCGTTCGAGGCGACGCTGGGCGAGCCGGTCCAGCTTGCCGATGGCCGGTTCACGCTCGAATCGGTCCGGCCCGAGAAGCGCACCGACGCAACAATCAAACCCGGCGACTATCGGTTCAGCTTCCGCTTCGCCGGCGGCCTCTAGAGCACCCGCGCCAGCACGAAGCCGTCCCACCCCTTCGATCCGACCGTCTGCACCGCGGTCGCGTCGAGGCGCGAATCGCCGTGCAGTATCTCGAACAACGCGCGCGTGCCGGCGATCCGCGGATCGCCGCTGTTCGCGTCGAGAACCCCGCCCTCGCGCACGACATTGTCGACGACGATCGTCGTGCCGCTGCGCCCGAGCCGGATCGCCTCGGTCACATAATGGGCATTGCCCTGCTTGTCGGCATCGATGAAAATGAAATCGAACGGCTCGCCCGGCGCCATCGCGGCGAGGCTGTCCTTCGCCGACCCGACACGGATATCAACCCGGTCGCCGAGCCCGGCGCGCTCGACATTTTCGGCGGCAACGCGGGCGTGCCTGCGATCGATCTCCAGCGTCACCAGCAAGCCGCCCTCGGGCAGCGCCCGCGCCAGCCAGATCGTCGAATAGCCGCCAAGCGTCCCGATTTCGAGAATGCGCCTTGCGCCCGCCATCTGCGCGAGCAGGAACAGCATCTTTCCCTGCGGCGGCGACACGTCGATCGGCGGCAGGCCCTGTTTCTCGTTGTTGGCGAGGGTGGCGGCAAGCGCATCGTCGGCGCCGAGCAGTTTGCCGGCAATATACTCGTCGACGGCTTGCCACCCCTCTCCCATCACATCAGGCCACCGAGGCCGCGTGAATTTCGTCGATCGCGCCGCCCAGCGACGCATTGAATTCCTCGTCGCTCATCTGATGGCGCAGGTCTTCGAGCAGCGCGCGGCTGAAGCTCGCGATGATGCCCGGATTCTTCGCCAGCTCGACGCACGCCTCGGGGCGCGCGAAGCCACCCGACAGCGCGACGACGCGCAGCACCTTGGGATGATCGACCAGCGGCTGGAACAGCCCCGCCTCGGTCGGCAGCGACAGCTTGAGCATCACCGGCGCGCCGGTCCAGGCGTCGAGCGCGGCCAGCGTCTCCTCGAGCAACAGGCGATCGGCGGCGTCGCGCTCGGCGCTCTTGATGTTCACTTCGGGCTCGATGATCGGAACCAGCCCATGCGCCGCGATTCGCGCCGCCTCGGCGAACTGCTGCGCGACGATCGCCTTGATCCCGGCGGGGTTGGCAAGATTGATGACGCTGCGCATCTTGGTGCCGAAAACGCCTTTGGCGACCGCACGTTCGCACAGCACATCGAGACCCGGATTGGGCTTCATCAGCTGGACGCCGTCGGCCTCGTCCTCAAGTCCCTTGTCGACTTTCAGGAACGGCACCACGCCGCGCTCCCACAACAGCGCCGGAACCGGCTTGCCGCCCGCCTCGCCGTCCATCGTGCGCTCGAACAGGATCGCACCGATCACCTTCTTGCCGTTGAAACAGGGCGCGGTGACGATGCGGCTGCGCATGTCGTGGATCAGCGCGAACATCTCCTCGTCGTTCGAATAGGCATTTTCCTCTATGCCGTATCCCTTGAGCGCCTTGGGCGTCGAGCCGCCGCTCTGGTCGAGCGCGGCGATAAAGCCCTGCCCCGATTTGATCTGTTCCAGCATCTCGGCATTGGCGGTCGTCATAAACTCTCCGTGACTTTGCATAGGTATGCGGTGGCGCGCATGGCTTCCCGCGCCGGGGAAGCCAATGCGACGATAAACTAGATTTTGAGCGCGTCGACGCCCGGCAGCGGCTTGCCTTCCATCCATTCGAGGAAGGCACCGCCCGCGGTCGAGACGAAAGAGAAATCATCGGCGACGCCGGCATGGTTCAGCGCCGCAACGGTATCGCCGCCACCCGCGACCGAGATCAGCGAACCTTCGCGGGTCAGCGCCGCCGCGGTCCTGGCGAGCGCGACGGTCGCGGTGTCGAACGGCGGCGTCTCGAACGCGCCGAGCGGGCCGTTCCAGACGAGCGTACGGCAGTTCTTGAGCACGTCCGCAAGCGCCTCGACCGCGGCGGGGCCGACGTCGAGGATCATCTCGTCGACCGCGACTTCATGGACGTTGACGGTACGCGTCGGCGGATTGGGCGCGAATTCCTTCGACACCACGACATCATAGGGAAGATGGATCGTGCAGCCCGCGGCGTCGGCGCTGTCGAAGATGGCGTTGGCGGTATCGACAAGGTCATGCTCGCACAGCGACTTGCCCACATCGACCCCGCGCGCGGCCAGGAAGGTATTCGCCATGCCGCCGCCGATGATCAGATGGTCGACCTTGCCGACCAGGTTGCGCAGCACTTCGATCTTGCTCGACACTTTCGCGCCGCCGACGACCGCCGCGACCGGATGCGCCGGATTGCCGAGCGCCGCGTCGAGCGCCTTCAGTTCGGCCTCCATCGCGCGGCCGGCATAGGCGGGCAGCCGGTGCGCAATGCCCTCGGTCGAGCCATGCGCGCGGTGCGCCGCCGAAAAGGCGTCGTTGACATAAAGGTCGCCAATTTCGGCGAGCGCATCGGCAAAGGCCGGATCGTTCTTTTCCTCGCCCGGATAAAAGCGGCTATTCTCGAGCACCGCAACGTCGCCCGGCGCCAGGACGGCAACGCCTGCCTTCGCGCCCTCGCCGACGGCTTCGGGGATGAACATCACCGAATGGCCGAGCACATCCTCGACCCCGCCCATGACGAGGCTCAGGGATTGCGTCGGGTTTTTCGCGCCCTTGGGTCGCCCGAAATGGGCGAGCAGCAGGACGATCGCGCCCTTGTCCGAAAGCTCGCGGATCGTCGGCATCGCCGCCTGAATCCGCGTCGAGTCGCTGACCGCGCCGTCGATCATCGGGACATTGAGGTCGACGCGGACGAGCACGCGCTTGCCGGTGACGTCGCCGATATCGTCGAGGGTCTTGAAATTCGCCACTTTTCCTCGCTCCAATCCTGAAATGCTCCCCCGCGAAGGCGGAGGGCCATCTCCTGCGCTCTCGTTGCCCGCTGCGGTTCGCGCGATTTCGATATGGTCGAAGATGGCCCCCCGCTTTCGCGGGGGAACATCAGAATATCGAATTACAGAAACCTGGCGATCACGCCCGCGGTATCGACCATGCGGTTCGAGAAGCCCCATTCATTGTCGTACCAGCTCAGCACGCGCACCAGCTTGCCGTCGATGACCGCGGTTTCAAGGCTGTCGATGGTCGAGCTCGCGGCATTATGGTTGAAGTCGATCGAAACCAGCGGCTCGTCGGTATAGCCGAGCACGCCCTTCAGCGGGCCTTCGGCGGCCGCCTTGAGCACGGCATTCACCTCTTCCTTCGTCGTGTCGCGGAGCGGCGTGAAGGTCAGGTCGACGACCGAGACATTGGGGGTCGGCACGCGGATCGACGAACCGTCGAGCTTGCCCTTGAGTTCGGGCAGCACCAGGCCGACGGCCACGGCGGCGCCGGTCGAGGTCGGGATCATCGACATCGCGGCGGCGCGGGCGCGGCGCGGGTCGCTGTGGATCTGGTCGAGGATCTTCTGGTCGTTGGTATAGGCGTGGATGGTGGTCATCAAGCCGCGCTCGATGCCGATTGCCTCGTGCAGAACCTTGGCGAAGGGCGCGAGGCAGTTGGTCGTGCACGACGCGTTCGAGATGATCCGGTGGTCGGCGGTGATCTTGTCGTCGTTGACGCCATAGACGACGGTCAGGTCGACTTCCTTGGCGGGGGCCGAGATCAGGACGCGCTTGGCGCCCGCATCCAGATGCTTCTGGCCGCCCGCCTTGTCGGTGAAGAAGCCGGTGCATTCCATCACGATGTCGATGCCGTTCGCGGCGTGCGGCAGCGCGGCCGGATCGCGCTCTGCGGTCACCTGGATGCGCTTGCCGTTGATGATGAGGTCGTTGCCGTCGACTTCGACGCTGCCGTTGAACGGCCCATGCACCGAGTCATGGCGAAGCAAGCGGGCATTCGCCTTGGCATCGCCAAGGTCGTTGATCGACACGAGTTCGAGGTCGTGGTCGGTCCGTTCCAGAATGGCGCGCGCCACGTTGCGGCCAATGCGTCCGAAACCGTTGATTGCGACTTTCACTGCCATGTCGAGGAGTCCTTTCTGCGTGTGGAGGCTTGGGTCTTACGCGCCGAGCCGTGCCAGGATCTGGGGTGCGATAGAATCGGCGGTAAGGCCGAAATGCCTGAATAGGTCTTCGATCGGCGCCGAGGCGCCGAAGCTGTCGATGCCGAAGCGGAGGCCATCGCGGCCGGTGTAGCGCTCCCAGCCGAAGGTCGTGCCGGCCTCGATCGAGACGATCAGCGCATCGTCGGGCAGGATATCGGCCCGGTAGGCGCCATCCTGCTCGTCGAAGAGTTCGGTCGAGACCATCGACACAACGTCGGCGCCCTGCCCGGCGGCTTCCAGCCTGTCGGCGACTTCGAGCGCGAGCGACACTTCCGAGCCCGTCGCGACGAGGACGACCTTGCGCGCCGCCGAGGCTCCGCGCAGGCGGTAACCGCCTTTGACGCACAGATTTTCCGTGACGTCATGACGCAGCGCAGGAAGATTCTGGCGAGTCAGCGCAAGCAGCGACGGCCGCTCTTCCTGTGCCAGCGCGATTGCCCAGCATTCGGCGGTCTCGACCGCGTCGGCGGGACGCATGACGAGCAGGTTGGGCATCGCGCGTAGCGACTGGAGATGTTCGATCGGCTGGTGCGTCGGACCATCCTCGCCAAGGCCGATGCTGTCATGCGTCATCACATAGACGACGCGCTGCCTCTGCAACGCCGACAGGCGGATCGCCGCGCGGCAGTAGTCGGCGAAGACCAGAAAGGTGCCGCCATAGGGCACGACGCCGCCGTGGAGAGCCATGCCGTTCATCGCCGCCGCCATGCCGAACTCGCGGATGCCGTAATAGATATAGCGGCCCGCATAATCATTCCTGGTCAGCGGCTTGGTCGACGCGGTTTTGGTGTTGTTCGAACCGGTGAGGTCGGCGCTGCCGCCGACGAGCGACGCGATATCGGCGGTCAGCGCGGTCAACGCATTCTCCGACGCCTTGCGCGTCGCGACCTTCGGCGGCTCGTCGACCAGCCCGTCGAGATAGGCTTTGAACGTATCGCCCGGCGCGATTTTGCCGCTCAGGCGATCCTCGAATTCCTTTTTCTTTTCGCTGTTTGCAAGGCGATTATTCCATTCGGCATGAAGTTTCTTGCCCTTCTCGCCAAATCCCGCCCATGCCGCCGCGACATCGGCCGGAATGACGAACGGCTCGGCCGTCCAGCCCAGCGTCGCGCGGGCAGCGGCAACCTCGTCGGCGCCCAGCGGCGAACCGTGCGTCGCCGAGGTGCCCTGCTTGTTCGGCGCCCCGAAGCCGATCAGCGTCTTGCACGCGATCAGCGACGGCCGATTGTCGGCCAGCGCACCGTCGATCGCGCGGCGGATATCGGCCGGATCGTGCCCGTCGCAGCTGTCGACGTGCCAACCGGTGGCGGCATAGCGTGCTTTGACATCCTCGCTCGTCGACAGGTCGGTCGCGCCATCGATCGTGATCATGTTGTCATCCCACAGCACGATCAGCCGCCCAAGCTGCAAATGTCCAGCTAAACCAATGGCTTCGTGGTTTATGCCTTCCATCAGGCAGCCGTCGCCCGCGATCACCCATGTGCGATGATCGACAAGATCGTCGCCATAGATCGCGTTCAAATGCCGCTCGGCGATCGCCATGCCGACCGCGGTCGCCAGCCCCTGCCCCAGCGGCCCCGTCGTCGTTTCGACGCCCGCGAGTTCGAAATTCTCCGGGTGGCCCGCACACGGGCTGCTCAGCTGGCGAAAATTGCGGATCTCATCCATCGTCGGATGCGCATAGCCCGCGAGATGAAGCGTCGCGTAAGCGAGCATCGAGCCATGGCCCGCCGACAGGACGAATCGGTCACGATCGGCCCATTTCGGATCGGTCGGGTCGAACTTCAGATAGTCCGAATAGAGGACCGTCGCGACATCGGCCATGCCCATCGGCATCCCCGGATGACCGCTGTTCGCGGCCTGTACGGCATCCATCGCAAGCGCCCGGATAGCGTTGGCGAGCTGGCGTTCGGGCAATGTCATGGGTCCCCCGGGACAGGATATGAAGATGACGGGATTCGGTGGGGACAGCCCTTTGCGGCGGCAGGGGCAGGAGTCAACCGCCCGCGGCATAAAATAGCGCGCATTTCGGTACGGAGAGGCGATTGCACCCCTCCGTTGGCGCTGCTAACCCTTCGACATGGAACTCGATCTCGACGAATCCAGCCTCGCCATCGGCCGCATCGAACGGGCGCTCAGCCGGATCGAAAAGGCGCTGACCGAACGCGCGAACCGCCCCGCCCCCGAACCCGCCGCGAACGATCAATCGGCGCTGAAAGCCGAAGTCGTTGCCGTGATCGGCGAACTGGACCGACTGATATCGGAGGCGAAGCATGGGTGACGTAAAGCTCAACATCGCAGGGCGCATCTATGACGTGCATTGCGAGGACGGTCAGGAGCAGCAGCTTGTCGGGCTGGCGGCGATCGTCGACGAAAAGGTGCGCGCCATGCCCGGCGGCACCGAAACGCGCCAATTGCTCTTCGCTTCGCTGATGCTGGCCGACGAGGCGATCGAGGCGAAGGGAAAGGCCGACAAGGCCGAACCCCAATCCGACTCGCTCCGCGCCGCCGTGGCGCTTGCCGAAAGCCGCGAGGCGCAGGCGCGCGACGAGCTCAAATCGGCGCTCAGCGAGCTCAACGCACTCAAGAAAGCCAATGCTGACGCCGTCAACACCCCGTCGGGCAACGACCGCGCGCTGTTGCAGATCGCCGATCGTATCGAGGCGCTGGCCGAAAAGGTCGAGCAAATCCCTTGAGCCGCGGCGCCGCGCACCCTACATAGGAGGCGGCGGGAACTGCCCGGCACGAGCCGTTGCGAAAATCCCTGAGGCGATACATCATCCACGGGAGCTGTCCCTGCCCGGACCCTGGTCCGACGTACATGGCCCCCACCTGACGTTACTGGCGTCAGAGGATCTTCCGGCAACCGACCCATGGTGGTCCCGCCACCCACCCACCGAGCGCGGCAGAAAGACCGGATCAGGGCGATGACAGACCGATCCGACGATCTTTCACACAAAAAGAAGGCATTGCGGGGCAAGCTTCGATTCCGTTGCAAACATTTTGCCGCGAATCTCGATCCGATGGCGCGGCTTGCTGCTTTCAGGGTTCTGCCAGCTCCGCTTGCGGATTTGACTGCCGCCGCTCGCTGCGTCGCCGCCTATAGTGCGTGGCGCGACGAGCCGGACATTCTGCCGATGTTAACAGGCGTCCGGATGCTCGCCCTGCCCCATCACGCGGGACGCGTCGACACGATGAGCTTTCACCCCTGGCGGCCGGGCGATAAACTGGAGCCCGGGCCGTGGGGCACGGAACAGCCTCAGGAAAGCGGCGAAACCGTCGTCCCCGACCTCATCTTCTGCCCCTTGCTCGGTTTCGATCGCGCCGGAGGGCGGCTCGGACAGGGGGGCGGGCACTATGACCGCTATTTCGCCGCCCACCCCGGCATCCTGCGCATCGGAATCGCCTGGTCGGTGCAGGAAGTTGACGCTGTTCCGACCGAACCGACCGACGCGCGGCTCGACGCCATATTGACCGAACAGGAATTCATCGTGACCGGAGACCGTCTGTGACCCCGCCCCTTCCCGACCCGCAGCCGAGCTGGCGCAAGCCGGCGGGCATGTTCCTGATCCTGCTGCTGATCGCGATCTGGGCGACGTGCGTCGTCGCGCTGTCGCCCTGGGTCGGCGAGTGGCCGATGCTCGTCCAGGCGGCCTTTTATCTCGTCGCAGGCATCATCTGGGTGCTGCCCTTGAAACCGCTGCTGCGCTGGATGGAACTGGGACGGTGGCGCGGCTGAAAAGCCGCGCCAGTCCATGAATTCCGTTTTGGAAATGTCCCAAGCTGCGGTGGCCATTTCGCCCGAAAGGGCAGAAAATGGCGCGAGTGACGGGGCTCGAACCCGCGACCTCCGGCGTGACAGGCCGGCACTCTAACCAACTGAGCTACACCCGCGTGTGCTTGGGAGAGGCGCCAATATGCGCCGCGCTCCGGCCTGTCAACCGTCGCCATCCTCCTTTTTTCGATTTAACCGGTCGCGCACCTCTTCGGCGGTGGTCAGCGTGCCGTGTTCGAACAGGAAACCCGCCAGATCGGGCGTTCCTGTCGATGCCAGGATGGTCTGCAGAATCAGCAGAAGCGGCACCGCAAGCAGCGCCCCCGGCGTACCCCACACCCACCCCCAGAAGCTCAAGGACACGAGAATCAGCAGCGGATTGATGGTGAGCCGCTTGCCGAGCACCAGCGGCGTGACGAGATTCGCCTCGACCAGATGGACGCCGATGAAGAGCAGGGCAGGCAGCAGCGCGAATCCCACGGCATCGAAGGTCATCAGACCGCCGAGCCCCAGCAACGCCGCCGCAACGATCGGCCCCAGATAGGGCACGAAATTGCAGATGCTGACGATCCCGCCCCACATGAAGGGCGACGGCATACCGAGCGCCCAGAGCAGCAACGCGACGACAAGCCCCAGGATCGCGTTGATCATCGTGATCGTCGCCAGATAATCGGCGGTCGCATCGACGACATTCTGGATCACTCGCGCGGTCTGCATCGCGCCGTCGAAGCTGCCGCGGCGGCGAATCGTCGCGCGCCGCAGCCGCGTCCATCCCGACAGGAAGAAGAAAATCACCAGCACGGCGAAGAACAGCTGGATCGCCGCCGATGGCGCTGCGGAGATGAAATAGTCGACAACCGACGACGGCGCGGTCGCCGCGACCGCCTGCGCGGTCGCCTCGGTCCCCGTCGCGACCGACGTCAGCGTCCGGTCGACGAACTTCTGCAGGCTCGAATAGAAATCGATCAGCGGCGCCAGATTGCTCTGGATGCGCGGGATCGATTCGGGAATGCGGGCGAACCAGCCGGTCGCAGGCAGCACGATGATCGCCAGCGCCGCATTCACCAGCGCCACGAATCCCGCGAGCGCCAGAAACGCGGCGAGCGCCGACGGCAACCCCCGTCGCTCGAGCCATTCGAGCAGCGGGACGAGCGCAATCGACACCACGATCGCGGCGGTGAGCGGCAGGAAA
Organism: Sphingopyxis soli; assembly: GCF_018682675.1. Lineage (GTDB taxonomy): Bacteria > Pseudomonadota > Alphaproteobacteria > Sphingomonadales > Sphingomonadaceae > Sphingopyxis > Sphingopyxis soli. Next base: position 8,216 of record NZ_JAFMTR010000104.1, on the reverse strand, counting down.
AACTCGGCTCCCGCCTTAAGCGCAAAGGGAAAACCCAGGCAGAAGCTGGCGCCGAGGATCAGCGCAAGCGCGGCGAGCAACCGGTCGCGCCGGAAATCGTCGACCTCGATCTGGCGCAGGGTACTATCGCGCGCCGACTCCGCCTTCGCCCTCCCCCTGTCTTCAGCCACGCCTCGAGCCTCCCGGTTAACCGCTTCTTCTTACGCGAGCTTCAGCCGCCGCGCCACCCGGCCATATTTGCGGCAAACCGCGCGCTTCGCCTGTCCCCATTTGAAGCAGAATGCTGATTTCTACCGAAATTTTAACCAGAAATTACACTTTTTCGCCGATGCCGGGGGCCAAGGACCAGCATTTGGAGTCAAAGATCATGGTGAAAGCGCCTGTGGGGGGCGCGAGGCATCATACGCTTCTTCTTCCCTCTTCAACCGTTGCGCTCGCCGTGGCGCTGATGACGCCCATGCCGGCGCAAGCAGCCGGCACGCTCGCGGGCACGACCATCAGCAACACCGCCAGCGCCAGCTTCGACAATGGCTCGGGGAACCAGACGATCAATTCGAACACCGTCGACATGCGCGTCGACGAGGTGCTCGACGTCGTGGTCGCCGACCAGGCAACCGACGTCCCGACGACCCCCGGCGCGACGAACCAGGTTCTGACCTACCGCGTAACGAACACCGGCAACGGCCCCGAAGCCTTTGCGCTCGGCACGATCGCGAATGTCGGCGGCGACGACTATGATCCGGTCGTCGCCCAGATCTACATCGATGCCAACAACAACGGCACCTATGACGCCGGGACCGACACCCTCTATGTCGCGGGTTCGGAAAGCGCGCTGCAGCCCGACGCGACGATGACCGTCTTCGTCCTCGCGACGACCCCGGGGAGCGTCGCCGACGGCAATCGCGGCATCGTCACGCTCGTCGCGGCGGCGAAGACCGGGACCGGCGCCCCCGGCACAGCCTTTGCCGGCCTGGGCGAAGGCGGCGGCGATGCGATTGTCGGCTCTACCGGCGCAGATGGCCAGGACAATGGCAATTTCCTCGTTTCCGCCGCCACCGTCTCGCTCGTCAAATCGGCGACGATCGTCGATCCCTTCGGCGGCAGCGAACCGGTTCCCGGCGCGATCATCACCTACACGATCACCGCCACCGTCGCCGGGTCGGGATCGGTCAGCGGACTGGCGATCAACGACAATATTCCCGCCGACACTGCCTATGTCGCGGGATCGATCACGCTCGGCGGCAGTCCGTTGACCGACGCCGCCGACGCCGACGCGGGCGACTTTAACGGCACCCGCATTCACATCGGCCTCGGCACCGTTGCCGGCGGCCAGACCCGTACCGTCACCTTCCGCACGAGGATCAACTGATGCGAAAGCTCCTTATCCTGCTGCTCGCGACACTTGCACCGGCGCCGGCCTTGGCCGCCAACCAGGTCGCGCTCGACAACAGCGTCTTCGTCGAACGCGTCACGACCGACGCGAGCGGCAAGCAGCGCGTATTGCTCGAAGAACCGAAGGTCGTCGTTCCCGGCGACCGGCTGGTGTTCGTGCTGAATTATCGCAACGCGGGCGGCGAGCCTGCCGACAAGTTCGTCATCACCAATCCGATGCCGTCGGCGGTGCGCTTCGCGGGAGCGGGCGACGCCAGCCCGATCGTCTCGGTCGACGGCGGCAAGGCATGGGGTGCGCTCGACACGCTCTCGGTCATCCAGCCCGATGGCACCCGCCGTCCGGCGCAACCCGCCGACGTCACGCACATCCGCTGGGCGTTCCAGAAACCCATTCCGGCGGGGGGCAGCGGAAAGGTCATGTTTCGGGGGGTCGTCAAATAATCCTTTGAAGTAAGCCGCTTAACGGTTGCCGGCGGTGGGGAATTTGGCGACCAGCAAAGCCTAGGAATTCAGCTATGACCAGCAAGCTGACTTACTGGGGTTCCATCGGTCTGGCAGTCGCGTTCGGCGCCGCTGCCGGCCCGGCCTATGCGGCCGGGACCACCGCGGGAACCTCGATAACGAATACCGCGACCGTCAACTACCAGGTGGGGGGTGTCGCACAGGGCGCGCAGACCGCTTCGGACACGTTCACGGTCGACCGCAAGATCAACCTGACCGTCGCCGAGGTGGGGACCGTTACGACCAATGTCGTCCCGGGACAGACCAATGCGGTGACGACCTTCCAGCTCACCAACAATTCGAACGAGGTGCTCGACTTCGCGCTCGTCGCGTCGCAGATCACCGGCGGCACCGCCTCGCACGGCGGTACCGACACGTTCGACGCGACGAATGTCCGAATCTATCGCGACAGCACCAGCGGCACGGTCGGCAGCTGGGACGCAGCCGACACGCTCGTCACCTATGTCGACGAACTCGCCGCCGATGCATCGGCGACCTTGTTTGTCGTCGCGGACATTCCGACGGGTCTCGCCAACAGTGCGGTCGCCGGGGTCACGCTCCGCGCGACAGCGCGCGAGGGCGGCACCGCGAGCACACAGGGCGCTGCGATCACCGAGACGACGGGTGCCAACACGTCGGGCAAGGACACGGTGTTCGCCGACACGGCCGGCGTCACCGGCGACACCGCGCGCGACGGGTCGCATAGCGATAACGACGACTATACGGTGCAGACAGCGACGCTGGCGGTCACCAAGACCAGCCGCGTCATTTCGGATCCGTTCAACAATACGACGAATCCGAAGCTGATCCCCGGCGCCGTCGTCGAATATTGCATCGCGGTCGCGAACAGCGGCAGCGCCGCGGCGACTTCGGTCGCGATCACCGACCCGGTCCCGGGCCAGCTGACGTTCAACGCGGGCACCATCCTGCTGAACGGCACGGTCACGGGCAGCACCTGCAACGCCGACGGCACTGCCGGCGGCAGCTACGCGGCGCCCAACGTGTCGGGCACGATCGCAACGATCGCGGCGGGCGCCACGCGCACGCTCGTCTTCCGCGCGACGGTCAACTGATCCGGCGGGGCAGCGGAAGGCGTTCGGCGTGCTTCCGCTGCCCGCCCCGGGGCCAGCGATGCAGTTCCACCGGAAATATCTGTCGTTCGTGACCGCCGCGGTCGCGGCAGCGCTGCTGCCCGCGGCGCCGGCGGCCCATGCGCAGGTCATTTCCAATACCGCCACCGCCGACTGGACCGACAATGGTCGCGCGGGTCAAACGCTGTCGAACCGCGTCGACGTGACGGTCCGGTCACCCCCGCCCGAACAGCCGGTGATCCAGACCTATCGGCTGCTCGAAAACGGCGGCGACAAATCGGCGCCGCTGCGTCCCACGCAATGCGGGGGCTCGATCATCGCGGTGCAGAATCTGGGGGCCGCCAGCAGCGGCAACCTCATCCAGTTGTCGGGAGTATATGCCGGGCTCCCGACGACTCCAGCCTCGCTCCAGAGCAGCAACGCGTTTCGCGCCGGTGAAGTGCTGGTGATCGGCCTCACCCTCGCCTCGGCCAATATCGATCCAAACGCGATCGATACGCTGGCGGCCGTCCTTGATCTTGCCAACGGCGATCGCGAACAGATCACGCTTACCGAGACCGCATCGAACAGCGGCGAATTCACCGGTTTCATCAACACGATCGGTGTGCCGCCCGCCGTCGTCCAGGGCGACTGCCGCCTGTCGGTCAATCCAGGATCGCCGCTCCAGCTTCGCGTCACCGATCAGGCGAACGCCAGCCTCGTCGCCACCGCGACGATCGATTTCCTCGTCGACCCCTTCGGCATCGTGTTCGACAGCGGCGATGGTTCTGCGGTCCCGGGTAGCCGCGTCACGCTGGTCAACGCCGCGACCGGCCAGCCCGCGCAGGTGTTCGGCGACGACGGCGTATCGGCTTACCCTTCGACCGTCGTAACGGGTCAGACCGTCACCGACGGCAGCGGCAAACTCTACAGCTATCCGCCCGGCGACTACCGCTTTCCGTTCGTCGCACCCGGCACCTATCGCCTTGTCGTGGAACCCCCCGCGCCCTACACCGCACCGTCGGCTTCAAGCCCCGCAGATCTCGCGGCGCTGCGTCGTCCCGACGACGGCCTGCCCTTCACCATCACCGATGCGAGCTACAGCCGCGCCTTCACGCTCGACAGCCCCGCGCCTGTTCGCGTGGATGTGCCCGTCGATCGGCCAGGCCTGCCGCTGATCCTGCGCAAGACGACCTCGACGCAGACCGCCGTGCCCGGCGACGTGGTGCAATATCGCATCGAAGTCTCCAACCGCGACGCGCGCCGCTCGACCGGCTCGGTCACCGTCAGCGACGCACTGCCCGCCGGGATGCGTCTGCGCCCCGGTACCGTGCGCGCCAACGGCCAACGGATCGACGCCGTCACGAACGCCAACGGCCGCGATTTCACCGTCAGCCTGCCCCCGCTCGCGCCCGACGCGACCATTCTGCTGACCTATGTCGCCGAAGTGACGGTGTCCGCCCAGCCCGGCAACGCGCTCAACCGCGCGAGCGCAGTCGACAACCGGCGCACCGAAAGCAACATTGCCGAAGCGACGATCGCGATCAAACGCGACCAGCTTGGCGACCGCATGACGATCATCGGTCGCATCACCGATGGCGGCTGCAGCGCGAACCCTGCCAAGGCGCTGGGCGTCGCGGGCGTCCGCGTGATGCTGCAGGACGGCAGTTACACCGTCACCGACGAGGATGGCCGCTATCATTTCGAGGGCGTCCGTCCCGGGCTCCATGTCGTCCAGATCGATCCGTCGACCCTGCCGCTCGACCGCGAGACCATCGATTGCGCGCGTTCGACCGCCAGCGCGGGCAGCGCGATCTCGCGCTTCGTCGAGGGTCGCGGGGGCTCGCTGAAGCGCGCCGACTTCCGCGCCATTGCGGTCGCCCCGCGAGCAGCGCCGAAAACCGCGGCCTTCGAAGCGCCCAAGCCGGTCGGCGACCCTGAGGCCGCGGGCGCGAACCGCAATTGGCTTGAGGGGCAGGCGCCGGGCATCGGCTGGCTCTTCCCCGAAGCCGGCCATAATCCGCGTACCAAGTCGATCCGCGCCGCGATCAAGCACGCAACGGGCCAGAAGGTGACACTGACGATCAACGGCAAACCCGTCGATCCGCTCACCTTCGAAGGCACGAGCAAGTCGGCCGACGGGCTGGTCGCGGTCAGCCTTTGGCGCGCCGTCGAGATCCGCGAAGGCGAAAACAGACTCGTCGCGCAGGTGACGGATGAAAATGGCGCGGTGCTCGAAACGCTCGAACGCAGCGTCCATTATTCGATCACCGCGATGCGCGCGACGCTGATCCGCGAAAAGTCGGTACTGATCGCCGACGGCGTGACGCGCCCGGTGATCGCGGTGCGCCTGACCGACCGCGACGGCAAACCGGTCCGTTCGGGCTTGACCGGCGATTTCAGCGTCCCTGCCCCCTATTATCCCGCGGTCGAAGCCGATGCACAGCAGGCGCGGCAACTCGCCGGTCTCGAACGCGCGCAGCCCGTCTGGCGCATCGATGGCGATGACGGCATCGCCTATATCGAGCTCGAGCCGACGACGGCGTCGGGCACGCTGACGATGGATTTCAGTTTCCGCGACGACAAGGTGACGCGCAAGCAAACGATCGAAACCTGGCTCGATCCGGGCAATCGGCCATGGACCGTCGTCGGCTTCGCGGCAGGAACGCTCGGCTATAACACGCTCGACGACCGCATGGAGCCCGTCGCCGAGGCGCTCGACGATATCAATGCCGACGCCCGCCTTGCGCTCTATGCGAAGGGCCGCGTGCGCGGCAAATGGCTGATGACGCTGGCGTATGACAGCGACAAGGATCAGGACGACGCCCGCTTTGGCGGCATGATCGACCCGCGCGCCTATTACACCATCTATGCCGACCGCAACGAAACGCGCTACGACGCCGCGTCGGTGCGCAAGCTCTACCTGCGCCTCGAACGCCCGCAATTCTATGCGATGTTCGGCGATATCGAGACGGGGATCTCCGAACCCGAGCTCGCCCGCTATCAGCGCGCGCTCAATGGCGGCAAGGCCGAGTATCGCGGCAGGAACCTCGCGGCGACGGCTTTCATTGCCGACACGCCATACCGCTTCCGCCGCGACGAAATCCAGGGCAATGGCCTGACCGGCCCCTACCAGCTCGGTGCGCGCGACATCCTGCCGAACAGCGAACGCATCGTCATCGAAACGCGCGACCGCCTGCACAGCGAGCGGATCGTCGAGAGCGTCAGCCTGACGCGTAACATCGACTATGACATCGACTATCTCGCCGGCACGATCCGCTTCCGCTCGCCGGTGCTCAGCCGTTCGTCGAACCTCGATCCGCAGTTCATCGTCGCCGAATATGAAGTGGACGGCGTCGGCGAGCGCGTGCTCAACGGCGGCGGCCGGGTCAGTTACCAGTCAAACGACGAAAAGCTGCGCGTCGGCGCCACCTTCATCCACGATGAGGACAACAGCACCAAAACCAACCTCGGCGGAGTCGATGCTCGCTATCGCCCGAACGTCGATACCGAAGTGCGCGCCGAATATGCGGTGAGCGACGCCAAGGCGAGGAACGGCAGCAGCGTCGCCGCGGCCGGGACCGCGAAGGCGTGGCTGATCGAGGCCGAACATCACAGCCGCAACGCCGACTTCCTCGCCTATGTCCGCGAGCGCGAAGCGGGTTTCGGTACGGGTCAGCTCAACAGCGGCGAGGACGGCACGCGCAAATTCGGCTTCGACGCCCGCCTGAAGGCGACGCGCAATCTGTCGGCGACCGGAAGCGCCTGGCAGGAAGATTATCTCGACGTCGATGCACGCCGCCGCGCCGCGAAAGCGCTCGTCGAATATGATACTGGCGCGACGGTCCTCCGCGCGGGTCTGACCCATGCCGACGACCGCCTGTCGGACGGCTCGCGCAACACCTCGAACATCGTCCAGTTCGGCGCGACGCAGCGATTGTTCGACAAAAAGCTCGAATTCGATGCCCAGACCGAATTTGCGCTCGGCGGCGAGGACGGGAGCGTCGATTTTCCGACCCGCCATCGCATCGGTGCGCGTTATGCGGTGACGCGCGACGTGAACCTCGTCGGCAGTTACGAAATCGCCGATGGCGACACGGTGCGCGCCCGCACCGCGCGCATCGGCTTCGACCTTGCGCCGTGGGCCGGCGCACGTCTGCTCGCGACTGCGAACCAGCAGGAAATCGGCGAATATGGCCCGCGCAGCTTCGCCGCCTATGGCCTATCGCAGTCGCTGAAGCTCGACGAGCATTGGTCGGTCGACCTCTCGCTCGACGGCAACCGCACCATCGGCGGCATCCGCGCCAGCGACGTGCTCAACGTCGACCAGCCCGCCGCCTCGGGCGGCTTCCTGGGCGATAACGGCACGCTGGCCGAGGATTTCACCGCGATCAGCGCGGGGGCGACGTATCGCACGCAGCGCTGGACGATCACCGGCCGCGCCGAATATCGCGATGGCGAGCTGGCCAACCGCTATGGCCTGACGCTCGGCGGCCTCCGCCAGTTCGGCGAGGGCCAGGCACTCGGCGCGCTCTTCACCTATGCGAAGGCCAGCGGCAGCGGCTCGACCCCGACGACCGAAGTCATCACCTTCGAGGCAAGCTGGGCGCATCGCCCCGCCGACTCGCAAATTTCGTGGCTCAACAAGAGCGAGTTCCGCTCGGACAAGGTTCGCGATGCCATTGCGGGTCAGGTCGGCCCCGTCGGCGACATTCCGTTGACGATAGACGGCGACGCGACGAGCCGTCGCCTGCTCAATAGCCTGTCGATCAACTGGACCCCGCTCGGCAACCGCGGGATTGGCAGCGGCAAGAATTGGTACGAACGCGCCGAAATCGGCCTGTTCTGGAGCATGCGCTACAATTTCGACCGCTTCGGCGCCGACGATGTCGAGGGCTGGTCGAACCTGCTCGGCGCCGACGTCCGCTTCAGCCTGACCGAAAATGTCGATGTCGGCGCCTCGGGGACCGCCCGCATCGGCACCGGCGGCGACACCGTCGCGTGGGTCGGCGGTCCGACGGTAACGCTGGCGCCGGTGAAGAACGCCAACATCACCTTCGGCTATAATTTCGCGGGATTTCACGACCGCGACTTCGAAAACGCGCGCTTCTCGCGCTCGGGCGCCTATGTCACCTTCAAGCTGAAGTTCGACCAGACGAGCTTTGCGGGGCTCGAGCTGTAGGAAATATATCCTCCCTGTGGCGAAGCCATGGGGAGGTGGCAGCGCGAAGCGCTGACGGAGGGGCGATGGCG
>NZ_JAFMTR010000103.1 GCF_018682675.1 Sphingopyxis soli | reverse complement strand
CACGGCAAAACAAGAATCTGGAGTGCCGGTGTTGATTCAATCAAAACCGAACGCACTCTAAGGGCTATTTCCCCTTGATCCCCGCCGCCGCTTCCAGCTCGACCAGCGCCTCTTCAAGATAGTCGATCATCCGCTGCGCGTGCGGCACGCTGCGGCGGCAGGCGGTGATGCCGAAGTCGATGTTCTTGAAGTTCGACACCTGCGTGATGTTCATCGCCATGCCGTCGACGGGGATGCTGGCGGGGTACATGCCGTCCAGCCGCGCGCCGTTCCAGTACATCTGCTCGCGCGGGCCGGGGACGTTGGAGATCGTCACCGAGTAAGCGGGGAATTTGTCGGCGGTCTTGGTGAGCGCGGTGAGCATCATCGGGAAGCTGGTGAGCGCGGTGTAGAGCTGAATCTGCCCCGCCGTCATCGCACGAAGCTGTGCCTTTGCCGAATTCATCGATTCCTGGATCGCCGCCATGCGTTCGGCGGGATCGTCGATATGCGTTGCGAGGTTGGCGGTGACCGACGCGACCGAATTGCCCGAATCGATATCGTCCTTTGGGCGGATCGACACCGGCGCCATCGCTTTCAATGGTTTGTCGGGCAGCTCGTTCAGCGATTGCAGATATTTGCGCATCGCCCCCGCGCACATGCCGAGCACCGCGTCGTTGATCGTCCCGTCATAGGCCTTGCCGACCGCGCGGACGCGGTCGAGCGACCAGCTTTGCGCGACGAACCTCCGCGCGCCGGTGATGTTGCGGTTGAAGCTTGTGCGCGGCACCCCGGCGAAGGGCGTGACCAGCCCGTCGCCGCCAAGGCCGAACATCGCGGCGAGATACTGGTTCATCGCCTTTGTCACCCCGACGCTGTTGCCCCATTGCTCCTTCAGGAAATCGCCGATCGCCTTGATGTCCATCAGGTTCGGGCGCGGTGGCTTTTTCGGCGCGGGGAACTGGCGTTTATACGCCTCATAGGCTTCGACCGAGAGCGGCGAATAGGCGCGCCGCTCCTTGGGATCGGGCGACAGCATCGAATTATAGAAATGGATGCTTGCCGCGCCGTCCATCAGCGCGTGGTGAATTTTCTTGAAGGTCGCGATCTGCCGGTTTGGCAGGCCCGAGATCAACGTGATTTCCCATAGCGGCCGGGTGCGGTCGAGCAGCCCCGAGTGCAGCCGCGAGGCAAGCTCGAACATTTCGCGATAGCGCCCCGGTTTGGGCAGCGCGGCGCTGCGGACATGGTAATGCATGTCGATGTCGCGGTCGGGTTCGAGGCGGATCGGGCCGTACTGGCCGAGCGGGGTGAGCTTGAGCACCTCGCTGAACGGCCGCCGGAGTCCCTCCGACTGGCGCAGCAGGGCGAGCTGGTCGTTCAGCCATTCGGTCTCGTCGACATCGTCGGGCAGCGTGTAGAGGTTGATGCCGCCGATATGCATCGGCATTTCGCGGCTTTCCCCGACCAGGAACATCGCGTCGCTTATCGGCATCAACCGCATGGCAGCTCTCCCCACTCTTATGCTGCATCTTTGTTGCGCAGCATGGCAGGGGTGGTGGGTGAGTCAAGCGACGCCGAGCGGAGTCCCGTTGCCTGTCCCGAAACGAGCGGCTAGCAGCCGGCAATGGCCAAGCTCTATTTCTACTATGCCAGCATGAACGCCGGCAAATCGACGACGCTGCTGCAGGCGGACTTCAACTACCGCGAGCGCGGGATGGAGACGATGCTGTGGACCGCGGCGCTCGACGACCGCTACGGCGCGGGACAGGTAACGAGCCGCATCGGGCTGATGGCCGAGGCGCACAAGTTCGACCCCGAAAGCAATTTGTTCGAAGCAGTGAGTGCCGAGAATATGGAACGCCCGCTTGCCTGCGTGCTGGTCGACGAGGCGCAGTTCCTGACCCGCGCGCAAGTGCTGGATCTCGCCCGGCTCGCCGATGAGGTTGGAATTCCGGTGCTCTGTTATGGTCTGCGCACCGATTTCGCGGCCGAGCTCTTCCCCGGCTCTGCGGCGCTGCTCGGCCTCGCGGATGCGCTCGTCGAACTGAAGGCGGTGTGCGAATGCGGGCGCAAGGCGACGATGAACCTGCGCGTCGACTACAGCGGCCGCGCGGTCGTGGAGGGCGCGCAGACCGAGATCGGCGGCAACGACCGCTATGTCGCGATGTGCCGCCGCCACTTCATGGAGAAGCGGCGCGAGGCGGCAAGCGTACCAACCGCGGCAGGCGCCAATGCGTGACGCGCTCTATGCCGAACTCGGCGACGGCGACCTGCGTCTCGTCAAGCTGGCCGAACCGCACCGCGAGCCGCTGCGCGTCGCCTGCGCCGCCGACGCCGACATCTGGCCGATCTATTCGTCGAGCTTCGATCCCGCACATTTCGATGCGAGCTTCGCGGCGCTGATCGGACACGAAAGCCGGATGCCCTATGCGATTTTCGGCGGCGACCGGCTCGTCGGGATGACCGCCTGGCTGCGTCCCGACTGGACAGCGCAGACGATCGAGATCGGCAACAGCTATATCCATCCCGACGCACGCGGCACGGGGTTCAACGGACGGCTCAAACGCTTGATGATCGATCATGCCTTTGCCGTCGGCATCCGCCGCATCGAGTTTCGCATCGACGAACGCAACAAGCGGTCCCAGGCTGCCGTCGCAAAGCTCGGCTGCACCAAGGAGGGGGTGCTGCGCGCCGAACGCATCACCTGGACGGGCCATGTCCGCGATACCGGGCTGTGGTCGCTGCTTGCGGACGAATGGAGGGCGCGCGCATGAGCCTCTGGAGGGTCAGCCCGGGTTCAGGGTCCAGTTGCTATGGGACCGGGCAGGGCAGGGATTCGTGAATCGAAAGACCCGGACATGAATAAGACGCTCTCCTTCGCACTCGCCGCCGTCCTGCTTCTCCCCGCCACTTCGCCCGTGCTTGCCAGGCCCGCCGACGAGCCGCGCCCGCTCGGCGTCGAATCGAGCATCGCCTTTCCGAACGATGCGACGATCAAGACGTGGGAAGCCGATGGCGAGGACGGCATCTGGATTCAGACCCGCCATCGCGACTGGTATTACGGCAAGTTCGCGACGATCTGCCGCGACCTTGATTTCGCGCACGGCATCGGCATCGACAATCGCGGCACGTCGCAGCTCGACAGGTTCGCGGCGATTCTGGTCGGTCGCGAGCGTTGCCAGCTTGTCTCCTTCGTGACGTCGGCGCCGCCGCCGACCAAGGCCGAACGGAAAGCGGCCGCGGAAGCCGCAAAGGCGATGAAAGCCGCCGAGGCAAATTGACAAGCGCCCCGCGCGCTAGCAGGGCGCGCGGGATGAACGGCTGGATCATTCTCGACAAGCCCGTGGGGCTCGGTTCGACGCAGGCGGTTGCCGCGGTGAAGCGCGTCTGCCGCGAGGCGGGGCTTGGCAAGGTCAAGGTCGGCCATGGCGGCACGCTCGACCCGCTGGCGTCGGGGGTGCTGCCGATCGCGCTCGGCGAGGCGACGAAGCTGTGCGGGCGGATGCTCGATGCCAGCAAGATCTATGACTTCACCGTGCAGTTCGGGACCGAGACCGCGGGGCTCGATGCCGAAGGCGAGGTGGTTGCGACCAGCGACGTGCGGCCGACGCTCGCCGAGGTCGAGGCGGTGCTGCCGCGCTTTACCGGGGCGATCGAGCAGGTGCCACCCGCTTACTCCGCGATCAAGATCGACGGGCAGCGGGCCTATGACCGTGCGCGGGCTGGCGAAACGGTCGAGATGAAGGCGCGGGCGGTGACGGTCTTCAGTCTTCATCATGGTCGAACGAGTCGCGTGCCTCGTTCGACACTTGATCGGGCATCCATTGCACCGGACGAACAATGGACCCCGGATCAAGTCCGGGGTGACGAAGCAGAAGAGGCGCGGCTCGCCTCCATCACCCTCACCGCCCATGTCTCGAAGGGCACCTATATCCGCAGCCTTGCGCGCGACATTGCGCGGGCGGTAGGCAGCGTCGGGCATGTCACCATGCTTCGCCGCACCAAAGCGGGGCCGTTCGACCTGCGACAAGCGATTTCGCTGGACAAATTGAACGCTTTCGGCCAAGGCGCCGCGCAATCAGATATCATTCTGCCGCTCGAGGCAGGGCTGGTCGACATCCCGGCTCTGAACCTTTCCCCGGAAGCGGCAGGGGCGATCCGTCAGGGTCGCGTCTGGACCGGGGAAAGCACGCACGACGGGCTCTATTGGGGACGCGATGCCGATAGTCGGCCGGTCGCCCTGATCGAGGCTTTGGCGGGAACGCTAAGAGTCGTGCGGGGCTTCAACATATGACACGATGTTCGAAGGAAGAAATATGTCGATTACCGCAGAGCGCAAAGCCGAAGTCATCAAGGACAATGCCCGCGAAAAGGGCGATACCGGTTCGCCGGAAGTCCAGGTTGCGATCCTGACCGACCGCATCAATACGTTGACCGAGCATTTCAAGGCGCATCACAAGGACAACCACAGCCGCCGCGGGCTGCTGATGATGGTCAACAAGCGCCGCAGCCTTCTCGACTATCTCCGCAAGAAGGACGAGGACCGCTACCAGGCGCTGATCGCGAAGCTGGGTCTTCGCAAGTGACATAATCGCTCGGCCCCCTTTCGGGGGCCGTTTGCGTATTATGTCATCCCCGCGCAGGCGGGGACCCAGCGCGGTTCCATACCGCACTGGCAGAACTGGGTCCCCGCTTTCGCGGGGATGACGAAAAGAGTTTGGGCCGCTCCCGCATCCGGCGGGACCGCCATCAGGGCAGACAGACGCCCTACACCGCCCCGGGCCGGATTGCCCGGAATCAGAGGCCCCGCCCGGCATAGGGCCCGGCGGGCGAAGGAAACCACATGTTTGACGTGAAAAAAGTATCGATCGAGTGGGGCGGTGAAACGCTGACTCTCGAAACGGGCAAGGTTGCCCGTCAGGCCGACGGCGCCGTGATGGCGACGCTGGGCGAAACGGTCGTCCTGTGCGCGGTGACCGCCGCGAAGTCGGTGAAGGACGGGCAGGACTTCTTCCCGCTCACCGTCCATTATCAGGAAAAATATTCGGCCGCCGGCCGCATCCCGGGCGGCTTCTTCAAGCGCGAACGCGGCGCGACCGAAAAGGAAACTTTGGTCAGCCGCCTGATCGACCGTCCGATCCGCCCGCTGTTCCCCGAAGGTTTCTATAACGAGATCAACGCCATTGCCCAGGTGCTGAGCTATGACGGCCATAACGAGCCCGACATCCTCGCGATGGTCGCCGCGTCGGCCGCGCTCACCATTTCGGGCGTCCCCTTCATGGGCCCCATCGGCGCGGCGCGCGTCGGCTATCTGAACGGCGAATATATCCTGAACCCCACCGACGAGCAGGTTGCCGAAGGCGACCTCGACCTCGTCGTCGCGGCGACGCACGACGCGGTGATGATGGTCGAATCCGAAGCCAACGAGCTGTCGGAAGAGGTCATGCTGGGCGCGGTGATGTTCGCGCACGATGCGTGCAAGGAGGTCGTCAAGGCGATCATCAAGCTCGCCGAACAGGCCGCGAAGGAACCCTGGGAGATCGCGCCTTCGGACGACAATGCCGCGCTCAAGGACAAGCTCAAGAAGCTGATCGGCAAGGATATTGCGGCCGCCTACAAGCTCACCGACAAGTCGGCGCGCTCGAACGCCCTCAACGCGGCGCGCGACAAGGCGAAGGCGATGTTCGCGGAGGACGGGCTCGACCCGCAGGCGGTGATGGCGGGCATCAAGCTCACCAAGAAGCTCGAAGCCGAAATCGTCCGCACCGCGATCTTGAAGGAAGGCAAGCGCATCGACGGCCGCACCACCACGCAGATCCGCCCGATCGTCGCCGAAACGCACTTCCTGCCCCGCGCGCACGGCTCGGCGCTGTTCACCCGCGGCGAAACCCAGACGATCGCGACCTGCACGCTGGGCACCAAGGACGCCGAGCAGATGATCGACGGCCTCAACGGCCTGTCGTACCAGCACTTCATGCTGCACTATAACTTCCCGCCCTATTCGGTCGGTGAAGTCGGCCGCTTCGGCGCGCCCGGCCGCCGCGAAGTCGGTCACGGCAAGCTGGCATGGCGTGCGCTGCACCCCGTGCTGCCGACGAAGGACCAATTCCCCTATACGATCCGCCTCACCAGCGACATCACCGAATCGAACGGTTCGTCGTCGATGGCGTCGGTGTGCGGCGGGTCGCTCGCGATGATGGACGCCGGCGTGCCGATCAAGCGTCCCGTCTCGGGCATCGCGATGGGCCTGATCCTCGAGGGCCAGGATTATGCGATCCTCAGCGATATCCTGGGCGACGAGGATCACCTCGGCGACATGGACTTCAAGGTTGCGGGCACGTCCGAAGGCATCACCACGATGCAGATGGACATCAAGATCGCGGGCATCACGCGCGAGATCTTCGAAGCCGCGCTCAACCAGGCGAAGGAAGGCCGCGCGCACATCCTGGGCGAGATGAACAAGGCGCTCGGCGAAACCCGCAGCGAACTGTCGGCGCACGCGCCGCGCATCGAGACGATGCAGATCGACAAGGCGAAGATCCGCGACGTCATCGGCACCGGCGGCAAGGTGATCCGCGAGATCGTCGCGACCACCGGCGCCAAGGTCGACATCGACGACGAAGGTCTGATCAAGATCTCGTCGAGCGACCTCACCCAGATCGAAGCGGCCCGCAAGTGGATCGCCGGCATCGTCGAGGAAGCCGAAGTCGGCAAGATCTATGACGGCAAGGTCGTCAACCTCGTCGATTTCGGTGCGTTCGTGAATTTCATGGGCGGCAAGGACGGTCTCGTCCACGTCAGCGAAATCAAGAACGAGCGCGTCGAGAAGGTCGCCGACGTCCTCAGCGAAGGCCAGGACGTCAAGGTCAAGGTGCTCGAGATCGACCCGCGCGGCAAGGTCCGTCTGTCGATGCGCGTCGTCGATCAGGAAACCGGCGAAGAGTTGGAAGACACCCGCCCGGCGCGCGAGCCCCGCGAAGACCGCGGCCCGCGCGGCGATCGTGGTCCGCGCCGTGACGGTGACCGCGGCCCGCGTGGCGGTGGTGGCCGTGACCGCGATCGCGGCCCCCGCCGTGACGGCGGCGACCGCGGCCCCCGCGGCGAAGGACGCCGCGAGCGCAACGACGGTCCCGAAGACCAGGGTCATGTGCCCGATTTCCTGAAGGACTAAGTCCTTCCGGTACCGGAAAAGAGAAGGGGCTGCCGAAAGGCGGCCCCTTTTTTGTCGGTTACGGGGTGGATTCCAGCCTTTCAATTCTCGTCATGCTGGCTGCGGCGATGGCCTCGCTGTTTCAG
>NZ_JAFMTR010000102.1 GCF_018682675.1 Sphingopyxis soli | reverse complement strand
AGATGCCGGCGGCGGCCTTTTTTCATTGATTGAGCTCGCCGCCGGGCAACGGTCGGCATGACCCCAAGGAAAGGGGGCGCAGCCCCGCAGCCGCGCCCCTCCCCCTAGGCCTTCCGCATCGCAGAAGGCGCCCCAATAATGGTCAGCGCGAGGCCAGACGCACCGGCTTTGCGCCAGGCGCCGACGCCCACTGGATCGATTCGGCTCCACCCATCTGGCGCACGAAGCAGGTCTGCCCCTTCGCCTTGAGTTCGCCGCAGAGCTTCGATGCATCGGCGCGCGTCGCCATGCCGTTGACCGTCAGGCGATAGAAGGTGCGCCCATCCACGACGGCCGAATGGCTCGAGGCCTGATAACCGGCGAGCATGGCCGTGCGCTTTTTCAGCGTCGTCCACTTTTCCTTTGCGATGCCGAGCGTGTCGTAGGCACCAAGCTGGACGGCCCAACCCGAGGGCTTCTTGGCATCGAACGCCATCGCCCGCGGCAGGATTCTCGTCGCAAGGTCGAGCGCCTGCTTCTGTGCGGGGCGGATACGCCCCTGTTCGCCAGCGACGCGCGGCGCGGCACGATATGGCTTCGCGTCGGCCATGATGACCTCTGCGGCTTTGGGTGTAGCCTGCGGCTGCGGCAGTTCGGTGACCGGCACGACGCCATTTTCGTCGCGTTTCGGCATCGGCAGTTCGACCGTGCGGATCGCCGGTTCGGCCGATGCGAGGATCGCGGCGGGCGCGGATGGCTCGGCGGCGGGCGGCGGCGGCGCATAGGTGGCGACGGGCGCCGGGTCGGCGCTCGCGAGTTCGACCGGCGCGTCGGCGGCGGCCATCTGCGTATCGGTGAAGTTGCTCAGCGCCAGGCGCACGGGCATACCGGCATCGGCGCGAACCGTGGCGCCGATCAGGCTCGCGACCCGCATCCGCGCATCGGGCTGCTCGGCGAGCTTGGACCATTCGGCCATGCGGCCCTCGACCTTGTCGAGCGACAGATCCTGCGCGGCAAGAACGCGCGCCTGCGCCCAACGCCCCGACAGCGCGAAAGCCAGCGCAAGATTCTGGCGCGTGCGGGCGTCGGCATCCTTGGCGCGCGCCGCTTCGGTCAGCACATAGATCGCCGAGTTGGGATCGCCCGCCAGCGCCAGCGCAAGCCCCAGGTCCGACGCCGGAATGGCGTCGAAATTGCGCTTGAGCAGATCGGCGGCTTCGCCATTCTTGCCCTGCGCGATATGCGCCAGCGTCAGCGCGATAACCGTGTTGCTGTCCTTCGCGCCCAGTTCCATCGCGTCGGAAAGCGCGCTGGTCGCCGACGCGAAACGCCCGTCGTTGAGATAGGCCTGGCCGAGCAGCGCGCGATAGCTCGCGTCGCGCGGCGCGCCGGCGACGGCGGCTTCCGCCATCGTCACCGCCTTGCTCGCCTTGCCGGCTTCGAGCGCTTCGCGCGCCTTTTCGGCCGACTTGGCGGCCGACGCCGAGGTGCCGGGCGATTGTGGCGCCGCTTCGGCCATCTTCCCCATGCCGCTGCATCCCGTGGCGACGCTCAGAACAAAGCCCGAAACGGCCAGGTTCACCAACAATTTGCGCTTCATGGAAGGTCCCCCTTGGTACGTCTACGGCATTTTCCGGCGCGTCGGGCGCGCCGCCGGCAGGCGGCTGGCCATCGCGTCGATCTCGGGCAGCGACGACAGATATTCGTCGAGCAAATCGGTCAGGATCACCTGCGAAGAGCGGTTCGTCACCGCGCTCGCAAGGCGCAGACGAAGGTGACGCTCGGCATCGAGGCGCAGCGTGAAGGCCGCCTTTTCGCGGGCGCGCTGGGCGCGCGGCGCGCGTTCCTTCCTCGCGCTCGGCTCGGGGCGCGCCTCGACCTTGCGGGCGACGGCGGCGACGCGATCGATCAGCGATTCCTGCTGGAGCACGACCTGCGGCAACTCGACGGCCTCGGGCTGGTACGAGTCGGACAACGCGTCGGCGAGGTCGGGCCCCACGCCCGGCGTCAGGGCGTGGCCCGGCGCCGCATCGACCGCATGTTCGGCGGCTGCATTATGTTCGAGCACCGACCCGGCAAGCAGAGGCTTCAGGTCGACCAT
Organism: Sphingopyxis soli; assembly: GCF_018682675.1. GTDB lineage: Bacteria > Pseudomonadota > Alphaproteobacteria > Sphingomonadales > Sphingomonadaceae > Sphingopyxis > Sphingopyxis soli. Next base: position 87,122 of record NZ_JAFMTR010000102.1, on the reverse strand, counting down.
GCGCGCCGATTCGGCGGCATTCTGGTCCGGATCGACGTCATAGCCCATGTCATTCCAGCCAAGGTCGTCATAACCTTGGCCGATCGGCATCGGTCCGCTGCCCAGCGGCTGGCGGCGCATGGCGGGGCGCGCTCCACCCTTGCGGGCAAGAAGTCCGGCGCTCAGCGAAGCGAGAGGTTTGGGTTCGCCCATGGTTCCGATGTCTCCCGTCACTGGCCGGCGATGCGGCGGCCGAAGCCGCCACCCATCGGACGAACGGTCCCGTAACCCGGCTGCGCGGGCATCGGGGTCGAGAAGACGGTGCGGCGGAAATTCTTTTCCAGCCGGTCGTTGATATAGGTCCACAGCTGCCGGATCTCTTCGGCCGATCGCCCGTTCGGATCGACCTCCATCACCGTGCGCCCGTCGATCATCGACGCGGCATAGTCGGTGCGGTGGTGCAAGGTGACCGGCGCGACGGTGCCGTGCTGCGACAGCGCGACCGCGGCCTCGCTGGTGATCTTCGCCTTGGGCGTCGCCGCGTTGACGACGAACACCAGCGGCTTGCCTGCGCGTTCGCAAAGGTCGACGGTGGCCCCGACAGCGCGCAGGTCGTGCGGGCTGGGGCGCGTCGGAACGACGATCAGTTCGGCGACCGAAATCACGCTCTGGATCGCCATGGTGATCGCCGGCGGCGTGTCGATGACGGCGAGCTTGAAACCCTGCTGGCGCAGGATTTCAAGGTCGGAGGCCAGCCGCGCTACCGTGGTCTGGGCAAAGGCCGGAAGGTCGGTTTCGCGTTCGTTCCACCAATCGGCGAGCGAGCCCTGGGGGTCGATATCGATGAGAACGACGGGCCCGGCGCCGGCAAGCTGCGCCTGCACCGCGAGATGCCCCGACAGGGTGGTTTTACCCGACCCTCCCTTTTGTGAAGCCAATGCCAAAACGCGCACAGCTATCCCCCTGGAAAACCAAAATCAGGCGGTTGGATGCCATGCAGGGCGCTAAAATTGAGTTAACGATGATAAAAAGACGGTAAACGATTGGCTCGCTTCCATGGTAAACACGCGGTTATGTCGATTCTGTTCCGAAGCGGGGCAGGTTCGTGCCGCCCTTAGGCGTTGCTAACGGGGTGTTAGCCACTTTACCCCTAAAGGGCTTTCCGGGGACTGCGATCCGGCCACCGGCTGCGCAAGTCATTGGAGAATAAGGATGCGAGCACTCACCGCCGCCATCGCCCTGCCGCTCGCTGCAGCTGCGGCAGCACTGGCCATACCCGCCTTCGCGGACGTCAAGGACGGCGTCGATGCCTGGCAGGCGGGCGACTATCAAAAGGCGGTGGCCGAATGGCGCCCGCTGGCCGTCGCCGGCGATGCCGACGCACAGTTCAACCTGGGCCAGGCGTACAAGCTCGGCCGGGGCGTTCCCGCCGACCTTGGCCAGGCCGAAAGCTGGTACCGCCGCGCCGCGAAGCAAGGGCATCTGCAGGCCGAGGACAATCTCGGCCTGATCCTGTTCACCGCGAACAAGCGCGACGAGGCGATGCCCTATATCAAGGCATCGGCCGATCGCGGCGAGCCGCGGGCGCAATATGTCCTCGGCACCGCGATGTTCAACGGCGACTATGCGACGAAGGACTGGCCGCGCGCCTATGCGCTCACCAAGCGCGCGAGCGACGCGGGCCTGACGATCGCATCGGCGCGCCTTGCCCAGCTCGACCGCCTGATCCCGCTCGAGCAGCGGCAGGCGGGGCTCGCGATGCTGCCGCAGATCGAAAAGGACGAGGCACGCACGCGCCTCGCCGCCGTAAGCGCGGCCGCCCCGGCACCGGCAACGCCTGCACCTTCGCCGGTCAAGACCGCGAGCCTGCCCGCGTCGACGCCCGGTACCAGCTACACCCCGCCGCCGGTCATCGCGCCGACCGCGAAACCGGCTCCGGCCGTGTCGAAACCCGCCCCGGCCCTGTCGACCCCGGCGGCGGTCGCAGCAGCCAATGCGGCGAACGAAGCCACGACCGCGGCCGCGGTCGCAAGGGGCGAACCGGTCAATATCGCATCGACGGCGCCGAAGGCGGCCCCCGCAGCGGCCAAGCCGGCCCTGCAGGCGGCAAAGCCGGTGACCGTCCACAATGGCGCGAGCCCGTGGCGCGCCCAGTTCGGCGCCTTCGGCGTCGAAGCCAACGCCCGCAGCCTCTGGACCTCGCTCGAGAAGAGATTTCCTGCCGTCGCCGCGCGCCAGCCGAGCTATGTGAAGGCGGGAACGGTCACCCGCCTGCAGGCCGGCGGCTTCGCCAGCAAGAGCGATGCGGAAAATCTTTGCGCTACCGTCCGCAAGGGCGGCCAGGCGTGCATGGTCGTGAGCAAATAGGCGTCATTCCGGCGCGCGCCCGTCCGCGCGCAATTGACCCCGGGGATATCGCCGCCGCGCTTGTCCCCGCTGCACCCTTCGCATGCGAATCCGCGACCGGAATGACACCGCCCGCTACTGGCTCATGCGGCCGATGGCGCGCCGCGAGCGAGGCGATTGCGCAATTCCGTCGGAGGCTCGCCTGCGCGTTTGCCGACGAAAGGGCTTGACCTCCATCGTCGGCAGGCGCTTGGAACCTCAGTGGCCCGTTCGCGCAAATTCTCGCTGATCCTCGCCGTCGCACGCCAGCGCCGCCGCCTGCGCGAAAGCGAGGCCGCGTTCATCCTCCTCGCCGCGGTCGCCGGGCTTGCAGCCGGCGCACTTACCAATTTGCTGCAAGCGATCGCGCACGGGCTGCAGCAACTGCTTTACGGCGTCACCATCAACCGGCTCAGCGCGCTGGGCAGCATCCACCATCCGTGGAAGCTGCTCGCCCTGCCAGCCGGCGGCCTGTTGCTCGTCCTGTTCGCGCGTGGCCTCCGGCGGCGCGGGCGCGTGCCGGTCGACGTTGTCGAGGCCAACGCCCTCCACGGCGGGCGCATCCCCTTCGCCGACAATCTGGTCATCGCCTCGCAGACCGTCATCTCCAACGGCGCCGGGGCATCGGTCGGTCTGGAGGCGGCCTATGCGCAGATGGGCGGCGGGGTCGCGTCGCAACTCGGCCAGTGGTTCCGGCTGCGCCGCAATGACCTGCGCACGCTGGTCGGCGCCGGTGCGGGCGGCGCGATCGGCGCCGCCTTCGGCGCACCGCTGACCGGCGCCTTCTACGCGTTCGAAATCGTCATCGGCAACTATACCCCTGCTGCGATCGCTCCGGTCATGGCGGCGTCGCTATCGGCGGTATCGGTCACCCGGCTGCTCGGTGCACAACCCTATCTGATCGCGACGACCGCCACCCGCGGCTTCGCCCTGCCCGACTATCTCCTCTACGTGCTGCTTGGCGCGCTGTGCGCCGTCGTCGGCATGGGGATGATGCGAGTCGTGGCCTTCGCCGAGCTTCGCGTGGGCGCGTGGCAAAGGATCGCCGGGTGGAAACCCGTGGTCGGCGGCTTTGTTCTCATCCCGCTTGCTCTCCTCTCGCCGCAGACGCTGTCGGCGGGTCACGGCGCGCTGCATCTCGACCTTGTGCTGCGTCCGGCGCTTACCTTTCTTACCTCGGTCCTGCTGCTCAAGATCGCGGCATCGGTCATCTCGCTCAGCTTCGGCTTTCGCGGCGGGCTGTTCTTCGCCTCGCTGTTCCTCGGTTCGCTGATGGGCCAGCTTTTCGCGGGGCTGGTCAATCTCAGCCCGCTGGGCTTAGCGATCGACCCCAACGACGCGGCGCTCGTCGGGATGGCGGCGCTCAGCGTGTCGATCGTCGGCGGGCCGATGACGCTGGCGGTGCTGATGCTCGAAACGACGCACGACTTCGCGCTGATGGGCGTGGTGCTGGCCGCGACGCTGGTGTCGAGTGCGCTCACGCGCGAGATCTTCGGCTATTCCTTCTCGACCTGGCGCTTGCACCTGCGCGGTTCGACGATCCGCAGCCCGCGCGATATCGGCCGCCTGACGACGATGACCGCCGGGCGGATCATGCGGACCGACTGGGTCGCAGTGGATCGGGCGATGTCGGTTGGCGCGTTCCGCGCTGCCGTGCCGCTCGGCAAGACCGCGAAGGCGATCCTGCTCGACGCCGACGGCGCCTATCGGGGGATCGTCCCGACCGCCGCGGCCTTCCATCCCGACCTCGATCCCGCCTCACCGGTCGCGGCGCTGGCGACGCATGTCGGCGTCGCGCTGCGCCCCGAGATGGACATACGGTCGATCCTGACGCTTTTCGACGAAGCCGCTGCCGACGAACTCGCCGTGCTCGATGACCGCGACCATGTCATGGGCGTCGTCGGCGAACGCCACGCGCGCCGCCGCTATTTCGAGGCGCTGGAGGAATCCGAACGCGAACTGTTCGGCGAAAAGGCCTGAACGGCCTCGCCGCCTCTTATCCCAGCACCCAGCTCCGGCGCGGATAACCCTGCGCCCACAGCAGTGCGGTCAGGTCATGGTGGCGGATCGCCGCGTCGGCGGCTTCCTCGGCCGCGGGGTGGGGACGATATCCGATGCCGAGGCCCGCGCTGGTGATCATCGGAATGTCGTTCGCGCCGTCGCCGACCGCCAGCGTCTCGGCGAGCGGCAGCCCGTGCTTCGCCGCTTCGGCCGTCAGCGTCGCGAGCTTCGCATCCTTGTCGACGATCGGCTCCGCGACCTTCCCGGTCAGCATTCCGTCCTTGATCACCAGTTCGTTCGCAACCACCTTGTCGAACCCGATCGCCTCGCCGACCGGCCCGGCAAAGGCCGTGAAGCCGCCGGTGACCAGCACCGAATGCGCGCCATGCGCCTTCATCGTCTGGACCAGCGTGCGGGCCCCGCGCGTCAGCTTGACCCGCTCGTACCGGCATTCGGCGAGCACGCCTTCGGACATGCCGCCAAGCAGCGCGACGCGCTCCTCCAGCGCGGCGCGGAAATCGAGTTCGCCCGCCATCGCGCGCTTCGTGATCGCCGCCACCTGATCCTTCAATCCGGCATAGTCGGCGAGTTCGTCGATGCATTCGACCGTGATCATCGTCGAATCCATGTCGGCGATGATCAGCTTCTTGGCGCGGTCGCCCATCGGCTGCACGACCACGTCGAGCGCGCCATGGTCCATCTTCGCCAGCTCGCTCCGCGCACTGACCAGGCTGCCCTGGAAATATATATCGGCCGCGTCATGCTCGTCGAGCCAGTGCGGCGCCCCCACGTCGTGCCCCGTCATATCGAGCCGGTCGATCGCTTCGCGAACCACCTCGTCGGTCAGCTTTCCGGCTGCTATCAGCGTGGCTACGAACATGGCTTCTCCTTCTGTCTCTTTCGTTCGCGCGGGCCTGCCGCCCGTCGCGCTTATCGCCGGACCAACCGCGAGCGGCAAGAGCGCTTTGGCGGTAGCGCTCGCGACATCCCTGAGCGGGACGGGCACCGACGCGCTGGTCGTCAATGCCGACGCGAGCCAGGTCTATGCCGACCTCGCCATCCTTTCGGCGCGTCCGTCGCGCGAGGAGATGGAGGGCGTGCCCCACCATCTTTTCGGCCATATCGACGGCTCGCAAGCGCATAATGCCGCGCGCTGGTCCGACGAGGCGCGCGGCGTCATTTCCCACGCCCATGCCGCCGGGAAGGTTCCGATTCTCGTGGGCGGTACGGGACTTTATCTGCGCACCCTGCTTTACGGGATTGCGCCGGTGCCCAAGATCGACCCCGAAATCCGCGATGCCGTGCGCGCGCTTCCCGTGGTTGAGGCCCATGCCGCGCTGGCCAAAGCCGATCCCGAAGCCGCGGCGCGCCTCAATCCTGCCGACACCACCCGCGTCGCCCGCGCGCTCGAGGTTGTCCGTTCGACCGGCCGGACGCTGGCGGCATGGCAGGAGGCGCGCGAGGGCGGCATCGCCGGCACCATCGCGCTCGCCCCGCTGATCCTGCTCCCCCCGCGCGATTGGCTCCGCGACCGCTGCGACCAACGCCTCGCGACGATGTTCGACCGCGGCGCGATCGGAGAGGTCGAGGCGCTGCTGCGCCGCAATCTCGATCCCGCCCTGCCCGTCATGCGCGCGATCGGCGTCCCCCAGATCGCCGCCTGTCTTCGCGGAGAGATCGGCCGCGCCGACGCGCTCGAACAGGCGCAGGCGGCGACCCGCCAATACGCCAAGCGCCAATATACGTGGTTCCGCCATCAATTTCCCGCCGATTGGCCACGCCATGTCGAATCATTAAACAATTATAATGTCAACAAAATTGCAATTAAATTACGTGATAAGCTGTTGACAGGATAGAATCATACACCTATTGCCCGCCGACCTGCTGCAACGCACAATGTGCGGATTCCTGGGTTTGCAGGCGTTGAGAAAGGAGTTTCGTCGTGACGGAAATGAGTGGTGCCGACATGGTGGTTCAGGCGCTGGTCGACCTCGGGGTCGACACGGTGTTCGGCTATCCGGGCGGCGCGGTCCTTCCCATTTACGACGCGCTCTACAAACACCCGACGATCAAGCACATCCTCGTCCGCCACGAACAAGCCGCAACCCACGCGGCCGAAGGCTATGCGCGTTCGACGGGCAAACCCGGCGTCGTGCTCGTCACCTCGGGGCCGGGCGCGACCAATGCCGTCACCGGCATCACCGACGCGCTGCTCGACAGCATCCCGATGGTCGTGCTGACGGGTCAGGTTCCGACGACGCTGATCGGCACCGACGCCTTCCAGGAATGCGACACGGTGGGTATCACGCGCCACTGCACCAAGCATAATTATCTCGTCATGGACCCCGACCGGCTCGGGCCCATCATCCACGAGGCCTTCCATATCGCGACCCACGGCCGCCCGGGTCCGGTCGTGATCGACATTCCGAAGAATGTGCAGGTCGCGACCGGCACCTACACGGTGCCCGGGATCATCGAGCACAAAAGCTACCGTCCGCAGGTCGAGCCCGACGCCGATGCGATCGACGCCGCGATCGACCTGATCGCCGCGGCCGAGCGCCCGGTCTTCTACACGGGTGGCGGCGTCATCAACGCCGGTCCCGACGCCAGTGCGGCGCTGCGCCAGTTCGTGTCGCTGACCGGCGCCCCGATCACGTCGACGCTGATGGGCCTTGGCGCCTTTCCTGCCGACGATCCGAAATGGCTCGGGATGCTCGGGATGCACGGCACGTTCGAATCGAACATGGCGATGAACCGCGCCGACCTGATCATCGCGGTCGGCGCGCGCTTCGACGACCGCGTCACCGGCCGCCTCGACGCCTTCGCGCCCGAGGCGAAGAAGATCCACATCGACATCGACCGCAGCTCGATCAACAAGATCGTCCCCGTCGACCTCGCGGTCGTCGGCGATGCCGGCCGCGCGCTCGATGCGCTGATCGCGGCGTGGCAGGACAAGGGGCTCAAGGCGCGCGACTATGGCGAATGGTGGCGGCGCATCGACGGCTGGCGCGCGACGCGCTGCCTCGACTTCCCCGAGGCGAAGGAGCCGCAAGCCGACATCATGCCGCAACGCGCGGTGAAAGCGCTGTTCGACGCGACGCGCGGCCGCGACCCGATCATCACGACCGAGGTCGGCCAGCACCAGATGTGGGCGGCGCAGCATTTCGGCTTCTCGGCCCCCAACCGCTGGCTCACCTCGGGCGGGCTCGGCACGATGGGGTACGGCTTCCCCGCCGCGGTCGGGGCGCAGATCGCGCACCCGAACCGCCTCGTCATCTGCATCGCGGGCGAAGCCAGCCTTCAGATGAACATCCAGGAAATGGGCACGGTCAGCCAGTACCGCCTGCCGGTCAAGATCTTCATCCTCAACAACGAATGGATGGGGATGGTCCGCCAGTGGCAGGAACTGACCTATGAAAGCCGCTATTCGAACAGCTATTCGGACAGCCTGCCCGACTTCGTGAAACTCGCCGACGCCTATGGCTGGACGGGGCTGCGCATCGACACGCTCGGCGAGCTCGAAGACGGCATCCGGACGATGATCGAGACCCCGGGCCCGGTGATCGTCGACTGCCGCGTTGCGAAGCTTGCCAACTGCTTCCCGATGATTCCCTCGGGCGCGGCGCATACCGACATGATCCTCCAGCCGAACGACATCGTCGGAACGATGGACGACGAAGCGAAAGCGCTGGTGTGATGATCGCAACTTCAATCTTCTCCCCCCTGGCGGGGGAGACAAGACTTGGCTTGGCGGCTTGCCGCCTAGCAAGTCTTAGAGAGGGGGAGCGGTCCGCCGGACCGCGCGAGCCCGCGGCTCGCATACCCCTCACCCAGCTCCGACTAGGCAGCAAGCTGCCAAGTCTTCACATCCGGCGCGGGGTCGTTCGTGCCCCCGGCACGAACTTGAATTGCCGGGGGCAATTCAACCCCGCACCCCCGCAAGGGGAGAGGGGAAGGTTAGCATTGTGAAAATCAAAACCGAAGCGGGCGAGCGCCATGTGCTCGCCGTCACCGTCGACAACGAGGCGGGCATCCTCGCCAAGATCACCGGGCTGTTCTCGGCGCGCGGCTATAATATCGAGAGCCTGACCGTCGCCGACATCAGCGCCGACCATGCGCTGTCGCGGATCACCATCGTCACCTCGGGTCCGCCCGCGGTGATCGACCAGATCATCGCCCAACTCGACCGGCTCGTTCCCGTGCACAAGGTCACCGACCTCACCGACCAGGGCGCGCATGTCGAACGCGAGATCGCGCTGGTGAAGGTCGCGGGCACCGGCGACAAGCGCATCGAAGCGCTGCGCATGGCCGACGTCTTCCGCGCCAAGGTCGTCGATACGACGCTGTCGAGCTTCATTTTCGAAATCACCGGAACGAGCGACAAGGTCGACCGCTTCATCGCGCTGATGCGCGAATGCGGGCTGGTCGAGGTCGGCCGCACCGGCGTCGTCGCCATCGGCCGCGGGTCGGAGGCGCTCTAGTTTCACTTTCGTGCTCCCCCGCGAAGGCGGGGGTCCAGTCAACGTCAAATGGGTCCCCGCCTTCGCGGGGACACACTATGGGGAAGAATGACATGCAGGTTTATTACGATCGCGACGCCGACCAGGATCTGATCAAGGGCAAGAAGGTCGCCGTCGTCGGCTATGGCAGCCAGGGCCACGCGCACGCGCAGAACATGCGCGACAGCGGCGTGAAGGAGGTCGCGATCGCGCTCCGCCCCGGTTCGGCGACCGCGAAGAAAGCCGAAGCGGCGGGCTTCAAGGTCATGACGAACAAGGAAGCCGCCGAATGGGCCGATGTCATCATGATCGCCGCCCCCGACGAGCATCAGGCCAAGATCTACGCCGACGACATCGGCCCGAACATGAAGCCCGGCGCCGCCCTCGCTTTCGCGCACGGCCTCAACATCCACTTCGGCCTGATCGAGGCGCGCCCCGACATCGACGTCTTCATGGTCGCGCCCAAGGGGCCCGGCCACACGGTGCGCAGCGAATATCAGAAGGGCGGCGGCGTCCCCTGCCTGATCGCGGTCGCGCAGGAAGCGAACGGCAACAGCGGCAACGGCCACGCCAAGGCGCTCGCCCTCTCCTACGCCTCGGCGGTCGGCGGCGGTCGCAGCGGCATCATCGAGACGACCTTCAAGGAAGAGTGCGAAACCGACCTCTTCGGCGAACAGGCTGTGCTCTGCGGCGGGATCACCCACCTGATCCAGGCCGGTTTCGAAACGCTGGTCGAGGCGGGCTACGCCCCCGAAATGGCCTATTTCGAATGCCTCCACGAAACCAAGCTGATCGTCGACCTCCTCTATGAAGGCGGCATCGCGAACATGCGCTATTCGATCTCGAACACCGCCGAATATGGCGACATCAAGACCGGCCCGCGCATCATCACCGAAGAAACGAAGAAGGAAATGAAGCGTGTCCTCGCCGACATCCAGTCGGGCCGCTTCGTGAAGGACTTCGTGCTCGACAACCAGGCCGGCCAGCCCGAGCTGAAGGCCAGCCGCAAAGCCGCCGCCGCGCATCCGATCGAACAGACCGGCGCACAGCTCCGCGCGATGATGCCCTGGATCGCGAAGAACCAGCTCGTCGACAAGTCGAAGAACTGATCGGAATCCTCCCCGTGGCGCAGCCATGGGGAGGGGGACCGCGTCCGAAGGACGTGGTGGAGCGGCCAGCAAAGGTACGCTACCAGCCCCTCCGTCAGCCCTGCGGGCTGCCACCTCCCCATGGCTCCGCCACGGGGAGGATCGAAACGGCCGCTGACGACCACCGTCTCGGACATATGAGGCAAAATGGCGAATATCTTCACCGCCCACCGCGCCGACCTCGAAGCGCTCGCCGCCGACGATCGCCGCCGTGCGCTCGCGCCGCGCACCGGGCTCGATTTCGCTTCGAACGACTATCTCGGCCTCGCGGGCTCCTATGCGCTGAACGAAGCGGTCGCGCAGGGACTGCAGCGCGGCCTGCCGGCGGGCTCGGGCGGATCGCGCCTACTGCGCGGCAATCATGACGAGCATGAAGCGCTCGAAGCGCACGCCGCGCGCCATTATGGCAGCGAGGCTGCGCTCTTCTTTCCGACGGGTTTCGCGGCCAATGCCGCGATCTTCTCCACCTTGCCGCAGCGCGGCGACCTCGTAGTCCACGACGAACTCATCCACGCGAGCGCGCACGACGGCATGAAGCTCGGCCGCGCCGGGCATGTCGAGGCGCGCCACAATGACGCGCAGGCCTTCGACGACATCATCCGGCGCTGGCGCGCGGGCGGCGGGGTCGGCACGCCGTGGATCGCCGTCGAAAGCCTTTATTCGATGGATGGCGACCGCGCACCGCTCGCCGATCTCGCCGAGGTCGCCGACCGCCACGACGGCGTGCTGATCGTTGACGAGGCGCATGCGACGGGCGTCTATGGCCCGGCCGGGCAAGGGCTCGCGCACGACCTTGCCGGCCGCGACAATCTGATCGCGCTGCACACCTGCGGCAAGGCGCTGGGCTGCGAAGGCGCGCTGGTCTGCGCCCCGGCGATCGTCCGCGACTTCATCGTCAACCGCGGCCGCCCCTTCATCTTCTCGACCGCCCCCTCACCGCTGATGGCGTGGCTCGTGCGCCAGGCGCTCGAGATCGTCGCGAACGAGCCCGAACGGCAGGGCCGCCTCCACGGCCTGGTCCGCCGCACCGAAGCGCGCCTCGCCGCGCTCGGTCTCCCCGCCAGTGGCAGCCAGATCATCCCGGTCGTGATCGGCGACAACGCCCGCACGATGCGGATCGCCGCCGCGCTGCAGGCCGACGGTTTCGACATCCGTGGCATCCGCCCGCCAACCGTCCCGCACGGCACCGCGCGGCTGCGCATCGCGATCACACTGAACGTGGGCGAACGCGAAATCGACGCGATGACCGAGAGCCTTTCGGCCGCTATGGCCGCGGCATGACCCGCTTCGTCATCACCGGCACCGACACCGGCATCGGCAAGACCGTCTTTTCGGCCGCACTCGCGGGCGCGATGGGCACACCCTATTGGAAGCCGATCCAGTCGGGCCTCGACGAGGAAACCGACAGCCAGGCTGTCGCGCGTCTCGCCGGGGTTCGCGTGCGGCCCGAGGCGTACCGCCTCGTCACCCCTGCCTCGCCGCACCTCGCCGCGGAGATCGACGGCGTCACCGTCGAACCCGACGCGCTCACCCCGCCCGAAGGCGAGCTGATCGTCGAAGGCGCAGGCGGCGCGCTGGTGCCCGTCACGCGCAATCTGCTCTACGCCGATCTCTTCGCGCGCTGGCAGATCCCGGTGATCGTCTGCGCCCGCACCGTCCTCGGGACGATCAACCACAGCCTGCTGACGATCGAGGCGCTGAAGCGCCGCGGCGTCCCCATCCACGGCATCGCGTTTCTCGGCGAGGCCATGCCCGACAGCGAAGCGATCATCCCCGAGATGGGCGGTGTGCGCCGCCTCGGTCGCCTGCCGATCGTCGATCCGCTGACGCCGGACACCCTCGCGGCCGCGTTCGAGGCGAACTTCGATTGCGCCGACTTCCGATAGTTCGTCATCCCGGCGAAGGCCGGGATCTCGCCGGCGCGTCAGAGTGCAAAGTTGAGATCCCGGCCTTCGCCGGGATGACGATGCAATATAAGGCACCCCTATGAGGCTCGACCACCAATCCCCCATCTGGCACCCCTTCACCCAGCACGGCCTCGGCGATCGCATCCCGCTGATCGCGCGCGGCGAAGGCGCTCGCCTGTATGACGCGCAGGGCAACAGCTGGATTGACGCCATCTCGTCCTGGTGGGTCACGACCCACGGCCACGCGCACCCGCGCATCATGGCCGCGATCCGCGACCAGACCGAAAGGCTCGACCAGCTCATCTTCGCGGGCTGGACGCACGCGCCCGCCGAGACGCTCGCCGCCGAGCTGATCCGCATCACCCCCGATCCGCTCACGCGCGTCTTCTTCTCGGACTCGGGTTCGACCAGCGTCGAGGTCGCGCTCAAGATGGCGCTCGGCTATTGGTTCCACATCGGCGAGCCGCGCAGCCGCATCCTCGTCCTCGAGCATAGCTATCACGGCGACACGATCGGCACGATGTCGGTCGGCGAACGCGGCGTTTACAACCGCGCCTGGCAACCTTTGCTGTTCGACGTCGGCACCATCCCCTTCCCGCGCGAAGGGATGGAGCAAGCGACGCTCGACGCGCTCGAAGCGGCGTGCGCAGGCCGCGAAACGGGCAGCGCGCCCGCCGCCTTCATCGTCGAGCCTTTGATCCTTGGCGCGGGCGGGATGCTCATCTATCCCGCATGGGTGCTCGCCGAAATGCGCGCGATCTGCGCCCGCCACGGCGTCCTGTTCATCGCCGACGAGGTCATGACCGGCTGGGGCCGCACCGGCACGCGCTTCGCCTGCGATTCTGCGGGTGTGATCCCCGATATCGTCTGCCTGTCGAAGGGTCTGACCGGCGGCGCGATGCCGCTCGCGGTGACGCTCTGCATCGAGCCGATCTATCAGGCGCACTATTCGACCGACCGCGCCAGAACCTTCTATCATTCGAGCAGCTACACCGCGAACCCGATCGCCTGCGCGGCGGCGAACGCGAACCTCGAAATCTGGCGCGACGAACCCGTTCAACAGCGGATCGACACCCTCGCCGATGCGCAAGCTGCGCACCTCGCTATGTTGTCGCACGACCCGCGGATCGCCAATCCCCGCCGCCTCGGCACCATCGCGGCGCTCGACATCGTCGTGTCCGACGGAGGCTATCTTTCGAACCTCAACCCACGCCTGATCGCCTTCTACCGCGACCGGGGTGTCCTCCTCCGTCCGCTCGGCAATTCGGTGTACCTCATGCCCCCCTATTGTATCGCACCGGACGAACTGGCGGCGGTATGGGCCGCGATCGCTGCGTCGCTCGATGCGGTCGAGGACATGCAGGAAGCGGCGGGTTTCGGGTGAAAGATGATATTTGGCTTCCATGACCGGCAACGACCGGACGTGGCCATAAGATCCTCCCCGCTTGCGGGGAGGATTTGAAGGGCCGCTCCCCACCCCAAGACAGACAGGGCGTACAAGAAAAGGGCGGCCCAAGGCCGCCCCTGCAACCATCGCATTTCGACCGGACCTATTCCGCCCGCGTCGGAACACCGTCCATCAACTGATGAAGCTCGCCTGCTTCCCACATCTCCATCATGATGTCGGAACCGCCGACGAATTCGCCCTTCACATAAAGCTGGGGGATCGTCGGCCAGTCCGAGAATTCCTTGATTCCCTGGCGGATCTCCATGTCCTGCAGCACATCGACGGTGTCATATTCGATACCGAGACGGTCGAGCATCGCGATCGCGCGCGAGGAAAAGCCGCACTGGGGGAACAGCGGCGTGCCCTTCATGAACAGCAGCACGGGATGATCGGCGACCAGTTTTGAAATACGGTCGTGGACGGCGGGATCGCTCATTTGAATGTCTCCGGTGGCGCGTCGCGCCGAAAAAGGAATTGCGTCTCGCCCCTATGAAGGAACGCCGGTGGTCAATTGCAAGGCATGAAGTTCGCCGCCCATGCGCCCGCCGAGCGCGGCATAGACCGCCTTGTGCTGGGCAACGCGGGTCAGTCCGCGAAAGGATTCGCTGACGACATGCGCCGCATAATGGTCGTTGTCGCCTGCCAGATCGGTGATCGAGACCATGGCATCGGGAAACGCCGCCTCGATCATCGCCTTCAGATCATCCTCGCGCATACCCATGACGGCCGCCTCAGTTCTGGCTGTCCATGAACTGGCGGCGCGCCTCGGCGGTCTTGTCGTTGAGCACCGCGCGGATTTCCGCATCGCTGATCTCGACGCCCGCCGCGGTCAGGTCGCCCGCCAGCTTGCGGATGACGTCCTCGTCGCCCGCTTCCTCGAAATCGGCCTGCACGACCGCCTTGGCATAGGCGTCGGTCTCTTCCGGCGTCAGCCCCATGCGCTCGGCTGCCCATTCGCCGACCAGGCGGTTGCGGCGCGCGATGATGCGGAACTGCACTTCCTGGTCGCGGGCGAACTTCGCCTCGAATGCCCGTTCACGATCGTCGAATGCGCTCATCTTTGTCCTCACCGGAAATTTGGGGTTTCAGCGTCCAGATAGGTGGCTGTGCCAAAGCGCGCAAGGCGCTGTGCCGCAGATCACTTCCCTTTTTCGGATGATGGGTTTAGGGTCCGCGCCGACGGGATGGGTCGTACCGCAGCGTTAAAGACTGCGCCTTGCCGCCGATATCGCGGGCACGGCGCCTTCAGGCTTGGGTTTGGGGGATTTGGTGATGACCGCTCGACGTCCGCAATTTCTGTCGCTGGTCGCGGCGCTGGCTCTAACGGCGCCGGGCTCGGCGCTGGCGCAGGCCGGCGACCCGACGCTGCGCGATAGTTTTTCGATCGGCGACCAGGGCGGCTCGCTCTGCGAGGTGCAGGCCACCGTTCGCGATTCGGTGATCAAGGGCATGTTCGACCGCGCGTGGTTGATCGTCTGCCGCGACGCCAGCCAGCCCGTCGGCTATGTCCGGATGCTGCGCGCGACCCCCGGGGAAGCGCGCGCGCGGATCGACGCCGGTCGCTCGGGCACGATTAGCTGCGTCGGCGACGCCTGCACGGTGAAGGACAGCGCCATCGGCTGGACGACGCGCGTCGAGGCCGACGGCAACACCGCCTACGCCGTCGAAGGCTTTAGCGCCTATGACGACGCGCTCAGGATCGCGCTCGCCTCGATCCGCGAGAAACGCGTCGTCCCCGGCCAGATCAAGGTCGCGACCACCTCGGTCGGCGGTAACGACGGCTTCGCCCGCACCCTCGCCGGAACGATCGACGTCGACAAGGCGCTGGCCGAAGGGTACCGCCGCAATCACAGCGGCGACTACGCCGAGGCCGCCGAATTCTTCGAGGCGCTGTCGCGGCGCGCGCTGGACGATCAGGCCGCGGCCGACATCGATCCGACCGAATTCACGCTCAACCGCGCGCTCCAGCGCTCGAACCTCGGCGAATTTGCCGAGGCCGACCGGCTGTTCGGCGAGGTCGAGGCGATCCCGACCAGCGACCCGGTCCAGCTTCGCCTCCGCCGCAACTTCCGCGCGATCCATGCGCTCAACCAGCGCGACTATGACGGTGCGGCCGCCATCCTGCAGACGCCGATCCCGCCGCTGACCGACGCGGTGAAGGTCGAGGACGGCGCGGTCACGCTGACGCCGGAGATCGCGGCGGGGATCAACAGCGGCGCGAACGCCCGCACGGTACGCCAGGCGAGCGACCGCGAGCGGCTGACCCCTGTCGAGCGCGCGCAGATCATCGATGCACAGGCGACCCACCTGCTCGGCACCGTCGAACGGCTGCGCGGCAATCCCGGGGCAGCGAAGAGCGCGCAGCTCAAGGGGCTGACCGACGCGATCGCGGTGCGCGAAGGCCGCGTCACCTCGATCATCCGGCTGCGCTCGCAGATGCTCGGCGAACTCGCGCTTGCCGAGGAAGCGCTGGGCGACAATGCCGCCGCCGACGCCCGCTTCCAGGAATCGATCAACGCACTCGCGGTCGAATATCCCGAAACCAACGCGCTCGCCTCGGCGCAGGCGCGCTATGCCGCTTTCCTCACGCGGCACGGTCAGGACGACAAGGCGCTCGGAATCTATCAGGGTGTCGTGACCGCGCTCGCCGGGTCGCAGCGTTCGACGACGGGCATGGCGAACATGATGGCGCCCTATTACCGGCTGCTCGCCGCCCGCGCCGCAACCGATCCCAAGGCCGCAAGCGACTTCTTTGTCGCCAGCCAGCTTCAGGTCCGCCCAGGCGTCGCGGACACGCAGGCGGTACTGGCGCGCGAACTGTCGAGCGGCAGCAGCGACGGCGCGCGCCTCTTCCGGCAGGCGACGACGCTCAATCGCGACATCGAACGCGCACGGATCGAGGACGCGCGGCTCGGGCAAATGCCCGCGACGCCCGAGATCAACGCGCTGCGCGCCGACCTCAAGACCCAGCTCGACAATCTGTCGTTCCAGCAGGCGGAAACGATCGCGAAGCTGTCGGCGTTTCCGCAATATCGCGTCGTCGCGCCGGGCAAGCTCGACCTCGCCGAACTGCAGCAGGTGCTGCGCCCCGACGAAGCCTATCTCAAGATGCTCGTCGTCGGCGATGCGGTTTATGCGATGCTGATCGGTCCCGACAGCGCGCTGCTCTGGAAGAGCGATATCGGCGCGCAGGGTCTCGAAAACGCCGTCGACACGATCCGCTCGACGATCTCGATCGTCGAGAATGGCAAGCGCGTCACCTATCCTTTCGACGCCGCAACCGCGCGCAAGCTCTATACTCGGCTTTTCGCGCCTGCCGCCGACCGGCTGCCGTCGATCCCGCACCTGATCTTCGAACCCGATGGCGCGATGCTGCGCTTGCCGATCAACCTGCTCATCACGTCGGACCAGGGGCTTGCCGAATATGAGCAGCGCGTCGCCGATCCCAATGCCGATGCCTTCGACATGCGTGGAATCGCGTGGCTGGGGCGGACGACGCGGCCAAGCACGGCGGTGTCGGCGCTGGCCTTCCGCAACGCCAGGCAGGCGCCGCCGTCGAGCGCGGCGCGCGAATATTTCGGGCTCGGCGAAAATCTGCCGGTCAAGGGCGGCATCCTGCCCTCGACCGGAACGCGCGGCGGCATCGCGGGCGGCGTCGACGACAGCTGCCAGTGGGACGTCACCCAGTGGAGCCGTCCGATTTCGGCCGACGAGCTGGTCACCGCGACGCGGACGATGAACCGCGACGCCGCGACCCTGCTCACCGGCGGCGCCTTCACCGATACGGCGGTCAAGAACCGCGGCGACCTTGGCGATTATCGCATCATCCATTTCGCGACCCACGGCCTCGTCACCGCGCCGCGTCCGTCATGCCCGGCGCGGCCCGCGCTCGTCACCTCGTTCGGCGACCAGGATTCGGACGGGCTGCTGACCTTCCAGGAAATCTTCGATCTCAGGATCAATGCCGACCTTGTCATCCTCTCGGCGTGCGACACGGCGGGCGCCGCGACAGTCGCCGCGACGCGCGAGGCGGGTGTCGCGAGCGGCGGTGGCAACGCGCTGGACGGGCTGGTGCGCAGCTTCATCGGCGCGGGCGGCCGTTCGGTGATTGCCAGCCACTGGCCGGCGCCCGACGATTTCGACGCGACCAAGCGTCTGATCGGCGGGCTGTTCGCGGCGCCGCAGGGGGAAAGCGTCGCCGATGCGCTGTGGGCGACGCAGACGAAGCTGATGGACGACAGGCAGACCTCGCATCCCTATTATTGGGCGGGCTTCGCGATCATCGGCGACGGCGGACAGGCGCTGTTGCACGACACGCCTTCGACGACGGCACAACATGGGGGGACTGCGGGCCGCGCAGCCCGCTGAATTGATGGCGACCACGACGATCGACGCGGCAGCGCCCCAGGCGCCGCCCACGACCATATCACTGCGCAAGCGCATCCGCCGACTGGTCATGCAGCTCGGCCCGTCGCGTATGGCCGCGACGATCCTGTTCCTGATCGTCGCCACCCTGTTCGCGCGCTTCAGCTGGGATATGCCGCTCGTCGGCGACGCCGAGCGCGCGCTGTACGATGCGCGCGCGATGGTAATGGCGCCGCATGTCGCACAGGACCAGCGCATCGTCATGGTCACCTATGACGACGAGACGCTGTTCAACACCGGCATCCGCTCGCCGCTCGACCGCACCTACCTAGCCAATGCGCTCGCCAATCTCGACCAGATGGGGCCGAAGGCGATCGGCATCGATATCGTCTTCGATTCGCCGCGTCCCGACGACCCGCTGCTCAAGGCGCAGCTTCGCGCGATGAAGACGCCGACCTGGCTCGCCTATGCCGAGCAGGCGAGCAACCCGAACACCATCTTCTATGAACAGCAGAAATATCTCGAAGCCTATCTGGCCGAGGTCACCACCGCCCGGACGAAGCCGACGAGCGTGCTGTTCCGCACCGACAGCGACGGCGTGATCCGCAACTGGCCCGACCGGCCGAAGAATCTGCCGCCGCTGATGGCCAACGCGCTCGCGCCGGTCGATCCGGCGCACGCCAACTATCAGGGCAATATCCGCTTCCTCGTCCCCGCCCGCGTGACCAAAGGTGCGGAGGAGCCCGTTTTCTCCAAGATCCCGATCGACGCCTTCGCCGCGCCGATGGATGCGGAGACGCGTGCGGCCTTTTCGGAGATGATCCGGGGCCGCTATGTGCTGATCGGCGGCAACATCATCGACAACGACCAGTTCAATACGCCGCTCAGCCGCTTCACCGACCCGATCACCGGCCAGCATGAAACGATGATCGGGCTGGAGGTGCACGCCCATATGCTGGCGCAGCAGCTCGATCGGGATTGGCCGCGCCCGCTGCCGGGCCCGTCGCTGTGGGCGCTCGCCGTGCTCGTCGTGCTCGCGGGCGGCCTCACCAGCCTGATCGACCTGCGCGCGCGCTGGGTGGCGCTGGCCTTTCTCGGGCAAATGGCCTTCTTCGTCGCCTTTCCCTTCTGGCTGCAGGGGCATGGCGTCGACACGACCACCCTTCCCGCCTTCGGCTGGGCGATGGGCTGGCTGCTCGGCTATGCCGCGGTCGGCACGGCCGCGCGCACGATCGGGTCGCGCCAGCGCGCCTTTGCCCAGTCGGCGCTCGGCAAATATCTGCCCGCCGACGTCGCAGCGCAGATCATGCGCGACCCCGATCAGCTCTCGCTGCACGGCGAGCGGCGCAACATCTATTGCGTGTTCACCGACCTCGAAGGCTTCACCAAGCTCAGCCACGCGGTGACCCCGGAAACCGTCGCGCGGCTGCTCAACGAATATCTCGACCGGCTGTCCGACGTCGTGCTCGACCATGGCGGGACGATCGACAAGTTCGTCGGCGACGCGATCGTCGCCTTCTGGGGCGCGCCGATCAGCCGCCCCGACGACGGCCCGCAGGCCGCGAAAGCGGCGATCGCGATGCATGCGGTGGGCGAACAGTTCCGCAAGGATCTGGCAAGCGAGGACGTGCCGCCGATCGGCATGACCCGCGTCGGACTGCACGTCGGCGACGCGATCGTCGGCAATTTCGGCGGCGAGGACCGCATCCAGTACACCGCGCTCGGCGACAGCATGAACACCGCCTCGCGGCTTGAATCGGCGAACAAGAGCCTCAAGACACGGGTGCTGATCTCCTCCGAGGCCGCGGCGGGCGCGGCGCGCGACGATCTGGTCCCGATGGGGCGCGTGACGTTGCGCGGGCGGGCGCAGCCGGTCGACGTGCTGACGCCGCGTCCCGATCTTTCCGCGGAACAGCGCGCCCGCATCGCGGCGCTGGTCGAGGCGCACGCCGCGGGCAATAAAAAGGCCTATGTGACCTGCGCCACAGCACTGGCCGACGAATTCGGTCAGGATCCAGCCATAATGTTCCTGATAGAACGTCTGAACGAGACCCAAAAAGGAGAAAGCTATGTCCTTTCCTGACTTCTCGATGCGCCGAATCGGCCTGACCGCTGCCGCCGCGATCGCTGCGATCGCCGTCGCCGGCGTCGCCTCCGCGCAGTCGATGGTCGTCCGCTCGACCGGACCATCTGCCGGAAAATATCCGAGCGGGACGAAGCTCAAATCGACCGACAAGATCACCCTCGTCTCGGGCGACAAGGTCGTGCTGATGCAGGCGGGCAAGACGCGCACATTGTCGGGGCCCGGCACCTATGGCGCCACCGCGACGATCCAGGCGAACCAGTCGATGGGAGCGACGGTGACGCGGATGCTTTCGACCGGCCCGACGATGCGTTCGCGCGGCGGGTTTTCCCGCGGCGGCGAAGAGGCTGCGCCGGTCAACGTCCGCGCGCCGAACGTCTGGCTGCTCGATTATCGCGAGGCGGGCACCTTCTGCGTCGTCGATCCGGCGACGCTGATGCTTTGGCGCCCGAACATGGAAGGCGACACCGCGCTCGAAATCGAAAGCGGCGGCAAAAAGGCGACAGTCGCCATCGTCGACGGCGCCAACTTCCGCAAATGGCCGACCGACACGCTGCCGGTGCAATATGGGGTCGACTATCGCCTGTCGGGTGGCGGTCTGCGGAGCCCGGTGACCGTTCGGTTCACGGCGATGGGCCCCGTGCCCGACACCGTCGAGGGATCGGTCGACATGCTGATGGCAAAGGGCTGCACGCCGCAGCTCAACCGCCTCGTCGACGCGATGTCGGAAACCGAGACAGCGGGTGGTTAACGGAATCGCCTTGGCATTGAACCGTTCCGGACCATCTGGTAACAATTGGATCAAAAGCAGCCGCAAAAAGCGGTAAGTCCTTTCCTTGGGTCGAAAATTCGCACTGCCGAACCGACGGCAGAGCCTTATGAATTTGTGCGTACCGGCAGCCGCCGGCGCATATGTACGCAAGGGGTGGTGATGACCGATTTGGGGGTAATGGAGTCCGTCGGTGTCGCGCGGGCCGCGCGGCGCACGGGTCGCAGGGCGCTGATCTGTTCGGCGGGCCTGGCGGCGCTGTCGGCATCTTTCGCGGCGCAGGCGCAAATCGCTCCATCGGTCCCGACGCGTGAGGAAATTCAGCGCCCGACCCTGCCCCCCGCCAGTCCCCCGGGCGAACAGGTGGTCACCGCCGACGACAACATCGAACGCGCGCCCTGCCCGCTCGCCAGCCCCGAATTCGCCAATGTCCGCGTCACCGTGCGCAGCGTCCGGTTTTCCGAGGTCGAGGGGATCGATACGTCGATGCTCGACGCCAGCTGGCGAGACAAGGTCGGGCAGGACCAGCCCGTCTCGGTCGTCTGCGACATTCGTGACCGCGCCGCGACGATGCTGCGCGCGAAAGGCTATCTGGCTGCGGTCCGCGTGCCGCCGCAAACGATCAGCGACGGCATCGTCAAGCTCGATATATTGTCGGCGCGATTGACGCGGGTCGAGGTGCGCGGCGACGCAGGCGCCAACGAAGGCCTGCTCCAGCGCTATCTGTCGCGGCTCGATGACCAACCGGTGTTCAACATCGTCGATGCCGAACGCTATCTCCTGCTCGCGCGCGATATTCCCGGAATGGACGCGCGGCTGACGCTGCGCCCCGGCGCCGCGCCCGGCGAAGTCGTCGGCGAAGTCACCGTCACGCGGACCCCGATCCTGATCGACGGCAGCACCCAGAATTACGGATCGCGCGATGTCGGCCGTTGGGGCAGCATCAACCGCGCGCGCTTCACCGGCCTGACCGGCATGGGCGACATGACGACGGTCAGCTTCTATTCGACCCCCGATTTCGACGAGCAGAAGGTGCTGCAACTCGCGCACGAATTCCGCGTCGGCGGCGAAGGGCTGCGTTTCGGCGCCAGCTACACCTATGCGTGGACGCGCCCCGACATCACCGGCTTCAACATCAGGTCGAACACCCAGATCGTCAGCCTGTTCGCCTCCTATCCGCTGGTGCTCACGCAGGCGCAGCGCATCACGCTCGGCGGCGGGCTCGACATCATCGATCAGGACATCAAACTGGGCGGCACGCCGCTGAACCGCGATCGCATTCGCGTCTTCAACCTGCGCGCCGACGGCATCTGGATCGATCCCGCCTCGGTCGCGGGCAAGCGCGGCTACAGCCCGTCCGAGCCCCACTGGTCGCTCGGCGCCTCGGTCGAGGCCAGGCAGGGCGTCAGCTTCCTCGGCGCGAGCGACGATTGCGGTCCCGGCGGCGCGGCCTGTTTCCTGCCCGGCGCGGTGCCCCTGACGCGCATCGAGGCGAAACCTGACGCCTTTCTGGTTCGCGCGCAGGCGCAGGCCGAGTGGCGCCCGACAAAATTGTTCACGCTGTCGCTCGCACCGCGCGCGCAATGGGCGAGCGATCCGCTCGTCGCCTATGAGGAGTTTTCGGGCGGCAACTTCACAGTCGGGCGGGGATTCGACCCCGGCACGATCATCGGCGACAAGGGCGTCGCGGTCTCGGCCGAGGCGCGCTACGGCTCGTTCGTCCCCGCGAACCGCAAGGCCTTCGCCTTCCAGCCCTTCGCCTTCTTCGACGCCGCATGGGTGTGGAACAAGGACAGCGCCTTCAACGGCCTCAACCCGCAAAAACTCTATTCGGCCGGCGGCGGGATGCGGGTCGCGTGGGGCGACCGCGCGCGGCTCGACGTCGCGCTGGCCGTCCCGCTCAACCGCGGCGGCTTCCTGGCCGAAAGGCCCGATCCCCGGCTGCTGATTTCGTTCACAAGCCAGTTCGGCGTGAAGGCGCGCTGACCATGACCATTGCATCAAGGACGACCGCCATGCGTGCCCACCCCGCCCCCTCGCCCGCCCGCAAGGGGAAACGGCGCCTGCTCGAGAGCTGCGCGATCACCGCCGGGCTGGTCGCCCTGGCCTATGGCGGCCCCGCGATGGCGCAGGGCGTGGTCGGGACGGGGGTTATCACGACCGGCGGCGCAGGCGGCTCGATCACCGATTCCGCGAACAAGACGACGGTCACGATCACCACCAACGAAGCGATCGTCAACTGGACCCCTTCGGGCACGCCGACCGACGGCGTCATCGACTTCCTGCCGGTCGGCAATACGTTGGAATTCCGCGGCGGGCTTGGCGGCTACACGGTCCTCAACCGCTTCGTTTCGGGCTCGGGCACGTCGATCAGCGACACCATCGCGCTCAGCGGCACGGTGCAGAGCTTTCGCACCGCGGCGGGTGTCCCCGACACGCAAGGCGGCAACATCTGGTTCTACAATGCGGGCGGCATCCTGATCAACTCGCGCGCGGCGATCAACGTCGGCAGTCTCGTGCTGACCACCAACGACATCGACACGACCGGTGGCCTCGCCCCCGGCGGCACGATCCGCTTCCGCGGCGCGCCGAACAGCAATGCGACGGTGACGGTGGCGAACAACGCCTTCATCGGCGCCGACAACGGCGTCGCGGGCGGCAGCTATGTCGCGCTCGTCGCGCCGCGCGTCGTCCAGAACGGCATCGTCAACGTCAACGGATCGGCCGCCTATGTCGCGGCGGAAGTCGCGGATATCACGATCAACGCCGCCAACGGCCTGTTCGACATCAACGTGACCACCGGCGCGAACGGCGGCAATGTCATCACCCACGGCGGCATCACGACCGGCCCCGAACAGACGGGCGCGCTCGCGCACCGCATCTATATGGTGGCGATTCCCAAAAATGACGCCGTCACGATGCTGGTGTCGGGACAGGTCGGCTATAACGACGCATCGTCGGCGACGGTCTCGAACGGTTCGATCGTCCTGTCCGCGGGCTATAATGTCACTGCGGGCGCAATGAACGAGACGCCGGCCAACAACACCGCGGCCAATATCTCGGTCAATGACATCGTCTTCCTGAGCGACGTCACCGCGCACGCCAGCAACGACTTCCTCGGCCAGCCGCTCGGCGTGGTGCCGACAGGCGGCCCCTTCACCGTTCCCCCGCCGGCATGGCAGGGCCGTTTCTCGATCCAAGGCAACGGCACGTTCGTCGGCGAGAACAGCGCGACGCTGACCATCAACGCGGGACGGCAGAGCATCGTCACCGGCGACTTGCTGGTGCAGGCGAACGGCACCGCCGCCGGGCCCGGAAGCGCCACGATCACCGTCGACGGCGGTGGCCTGGTGGCGCTAGGAAACATCAGCCTGCTGGCAACCGGCGCCCCGGACGGCACGACAGGATTCGGCCAGGGCGGCACCGCGACGCTCAATGTCCTGAATGGCGGCCAGATGGGCGCCGGGCTGGACCTCACGGTTGCCGCCGACGGCTTCGGCGGGTTCGACGATGGCGGCGAAGGCGGCACCGGCGCCGGCGGGACGGCGGCGATCAATGTTTCGGGGACCGGCAGCCTGCTGATCGGCGACACCATCTCCGCCAGCGCCGATGGTTTGGGCGGCGCTCTCGCCCTCGACGCCGTCACCGGCAATGCGATCGTCGCCGACAATGGCGGCGACGGCATCGGGGGCAATGCGGCGATCAGCGTCAGCGGCGGTGCGCAGGTCACGGCGACCGTCGGGGTCGTCGCAAGCGCCGCCGGTCGGGGCCGCGTCGGGCTCGACCAATCGGGCAACGGCACCGGCGGCGATGCGCGGATCCAGGTGACGGGTGCGGGCACCACCTTCACCGCGCCGCAGACGACGGTCAATGCCGCGGGTGTCGGCGGCGGCTCGATTTCCGATCCGGTCTATGGAACGGTGCTGTCGGCCAATGGCGGCGATGGCGTCGGGAACGCGGCGCTGCTCACCTTCGGGACCGATAGCGGCTCCTCGGTCAGCGTCGGCGCGGTTTCGGTGAATGCGTCGGGGACGGGCGGCGGCGCCAATGGCGACGGTTCGGCCGGCGGCAACGCCGTCGGCGGCGACGTGCTGGTCGAAGCCAATGGCGGCGGCACGGTTGCGCTGAGCCAGCTCAGCATCGACGCCAGCGCCAACAGCGGCGGCGCGTCGAGCGCCAGCAGCGGGGGCAACACCGCGCGCTCGGGCGACGCGCAGGGCGGGACCGCCTTGCTCCGGACGAGCAACGTCTCGACCCTCGCGGTCAGCACGGGGCTTTCGATCAACGTCAGCGGGCGCGCCGTCTCCAGCGAGAATGTCGGCAGCGGGACCGGCGGCGGCGTCAATCTGTCGGCGATCGAGAACAGCACGATTTCCGTCGGCGACACGATCGACGTCACGGCGTTCGGCGGCAGCGAGAGCAGCGCCGTCCCGGTTGTCGCCGGCAGCGGCACGGGTGGTACGATCGATCTTCTCGCCGATCTCGGCGGCACCATCTCCGCCAGCAACTACAGCCTCGACGCAAGGGCGTCGGTGGTCAACGTCAGCGGCACGAATGGGCCGGCGCAGGGCGGTTTCATCACGATGACCGCACTCAACGGCGGCCTCATCGGGGCGACGAACGACGGCGTCGACCAGCTCAACGTCAGCGCGCAGACGGGCGTCAGCACCGCGGGCAGCTCGGCGACGGGCGGCAGCATCACAATCTTCGCCAACGAAGCTGACATGCAATTCTCGAATCCCGTTTTCTCCGCCAGCGGGGTTTCGGGCGGCGCGACCGACCCCAACGCCACCGGCGTGGTCGGGATCGGCGGGCTCATCCAGATCGGCACCGGCTTCGATCCTGCGCATGGCATCGACCTCGGCAGCGGCCTCAGCGCGGACGCCGACGGCCGAACCTCGGTCGACGTCGAAGCCTCCCCCGGCCTGCCGCGCGACACGTCGGGCGACGGCCAGGGCGGCACGATCGACGTCCAGGTCAGCGGCGGCAGCCTGACCGGCGGCGGCCTCTTCCTCACCGCAAACGGCTATGGCGGCGCCAGCGGCAGTAACAGCACCGGCCGTGGCGGCGCCGTCACCTTCACGCAGATCGGCGGCGATACGGCGCTCGGCGACGTGACCCTCAACGCCGACGGCATTGGCGGCGACTTCGCCGGACCCGCGGGCGGGGGCGTGTCGGGCGACGGGATCGGCGGCGACACATCCTTGGAGATCAGCGGCGGCACCTTCACCGCTTCGGACGTCAGCCTGTCGGCATCGGGCCAAGGCGGGCGCGGTTTCGACGGCGACGATTTCGACTTCCTGAACCCGACGGCGGCGGGAGACGGCGGCAACGGCCAGGGGGGCGAAGCCGGTATCACCATCTCCGACACCGCAATTGTCAACACCACCGTCCTTGCCGCCTATGCAAGCGGCAGGGGCGGCGACGGCGGCGATTATCGCACGGTCGGCAGTGTGCCGGGTAACGGCGGAAACGCCGGCTTCGGCAGCGGCGGCAACGCGACGATCCGCCTGAACGGCGGCGAGCTTGCCAGCGACGCCGTGACCGTCGACGCCAGCGGTTTCGGCGGCGCAGGCGGCAGCGCCTTCCTGTCGAGCAGTTCCGGCCCCTCGACAAGCGTCGGCACCGGCGGCCGCGGCGGCGATGCCTTCGGCGGTTTCGCGACGATCGGCCTCGGTCCGACGCTGGTCAACATCACCGAAAGCATCACCACCTATTCAACGGCGTCGGGGGGCGTCGGCGGATCGGGAACCAGCGGCGGCGGCGGCGGCAATGCGTCGGGCGGCGTCGCGCAGGTGCTGGTCGACGATTTCGACGCCGGCGAACTGTCGATCGCGCTCGATGGCTCGGCAACCGGCGGCAACGGCGGTATCGGCTACGACGGTGCGGGGGGCAACGGCGGCTCGGCGCGCGGCGGCACCATGATGGTCGAGGCGCGCGGACCGAACGGCAATGTCGTCGTCTCGCAGTCCAATTTCGTCTCCGTCGCGACCGGCGGCACCGGCGGATCGGCCTTCACCGACTTTTTCTCAACCCCCGAAGTCGCCGGCAGGGGCGGCGACGGAGGCGAAGGCATCGGCGGCGAGATCAGTATCGTCGCGACCGATGGCGGCACGGTCGGCCTCGGTATCGGCCGCTCCGGCGGCGGGACGCTGAGCAGCGTCGGCAACGGTGGCGACGGCGGCCGCGGCGCCGACAATCCGAACACGATCAGGCAACCCGGCCCCGACGGGATGCTGTTCACGGCGGACGACACCTTTCTCGGCCTGACCGGCGGGGACGGCGGGTTCGGCGGAGCAGGCACCGGCGGCACGGTAACGCTGCTCGCGCGCGGCGGCACGATCACGTCGGATGGCGCGCCGGTCGACATCTCGGTCTCCGGCATCTCGGGCAATGGCGGCGACGGCGGGGTCGGCTCGGGCGGCACCGGTTCGTGCTGCACCAGCTTCGTCGATCTCGGCGGCCGTGTTGTCTTCCGGTCGGAATCGACCGAGGCCGGCGCGGGCCAGATCACGCTCGGCGACACCACTATCGCGGCCAACGGCTTCATCGCGGGCCGGATCGAGCTGCGCAGTTCGAGCAGCATCTCGCTCGCCAGCCTCGATGCGAATGCGGCGGGCTTCGCGCAGCCGACCAACAACGACACCGATCTGTCGGCCTATGGCGTCTTCTTCGCGGCGAATGGCGGGTCGATCGAGGTTGCGGACGACCTGACCGTCCAGACCGGCGGGTCGTTCGGCGCCTATGCGCAAGGCGGCGGACAGGTGCGCGCCGGCGACCTGTTCCAGATCAATGCCGCAGACCAGGTCGATATCCGTCACGACATGCGCGGTGCGTCCGAGGAACGGACGCTGTTCGCGGGCGGCGATCTGTCGATCACGGCGGGCACCACGATCCGCGGCGCAACGGGTTCGCTGCTGGCTGCAAGCGGCGTCGTCACGCTGACGGCGCTGGGGACCACCGGGCGCATCGGCGTCGACCATGTGGAAGGCGGCACGGTCGTCATGTCCAGCACCGGCGCGACCAGCGTCGAACATGCCGAAGCCGACGATGATTTCACCGCGAGCGCAGGCAGTTTCCGCACCGGGCTCAATTCGATCATCACCGGCGGCGACATTTCGATCACCTCGCCGGGCGCGGTCGACCTCGGCAATTCGAGCGCCGGCGGGTTCGTCTCGGTAACGGGCGAGTCGATCGTCTTTACCAACATCGATGCGGGCGAGACGGTCGACCTCACCGCGATCGGCGCCGTGGCGGGCGCCGAGGGAATTCGCGGCGGCTCGATCGACGCGGGCGACACGATCACACTGTTCGGCAACAGCATCGCGCTCGGCGGCGACGTCACCGGCACCGGTTCCTTCTTCGCCTTCGGGACGGACGGCAATGTGGCGGTCAACCGGGCCGATGTCGACGGCACCATCTCGATCTTCGCAGACGGCGACCTCACCGGCAATTACGCAGCGGGCGGCGACGTTCTTCTGAATGCGAATGGCGACGTCACCGTATCGGCGAGCGCGGCGGGGACCTATATCGACCCGAACGGGATCGGGACGAACGGCAACGTCTATATCGACGCGGCGGGCGATGTCACGCTGACCGGCGGGGCGGCGGCGCGGATGCTCGGCATCAATGCGGGCGGATCCGCCAGCGTCGGGGCCGCCAGTGCGGGCGAAGACGTCCTCGTCGTCGCGGGCGCGACCGCGTCGCTGAACGATGTCAGCGCGGGCGACGACGTCAACGTTCGCGCGCCCGGCGCCATCACTGCCGTCAACGTCCGCACGACGGGCACCGGCCCCGATAACGCATTCCTGAACTATACGCCCCCCGCCTCCTCGGGTTTTGGCGGCTTCACGATCACGGTGGGCGAAGGCAGCTCGGCGACCGACGGATCGGATATCGTCCTGTCGTCGGGCAGCGGTATCGACGCGACGACCCTGTCGGCGGGTGACGACATCATCGCGCTCGCCAGCGGAACCATCCGCCTCAGCGATGCGACGACGCTCGGTCTCGGCGTCACGGCCGGCGGCAGCAACATTCGCACCCAGGGCGGCGACACCAGTGTGACCGGGCTCGATGCCTTCGACGACGTGCTGATCGACGCAGCGGGCGCGGCGAGCGCCGATGGCGTGGTCAATGCGGGCCGCGACATCGCGATCAATGCCGACAGCATCGGGATCGCCGAATTGAGCGAAACCAACGGGACGCCCGTACCGACCCTGGCAGCCGATGGAACGATCAGCCTTGCATCGGCGAACGCGATCGAGGGAGGCAGCCTGCTCGCGCAGGGCGACGTCAATCTGGACGCCGGAACATTCGTCGACCTCATCGGCACGGCCAGCGGCGGGAATACCGTCATTTCGGCTGCGGAAGACCTCTCGGTCCGCCGGCTGGATAGCATCGGCACAACGACGCTGCTCGCCACCGGCGGCGCGATCGACATCGGCGCGCTGGTGTCGGCGGGAGAGATTGATGCGCAGGGCGACACGATCAACGTCGCGGGCGGCGGCGACATGATCTTCGCCAATCTGGTCACCGATGTCGGCGACGCATCGGTGGTCTCCGGCGGCGACCTCTTCGTCCAGAACGGCAGCATCGCGGGCCGCGCCACCCTTCGCAGCACCGGCGAACGGGTGGGCGTCGACGCGCTCACCGCCGACAGCGCTTCGATCGAGGCAACCGGCGGGTTCGTCACGCTGAACAGCGTCTCGGTCACCGACGACCTCACAGCCACCGCCCGCGGATCGCTGCTGATCAGCGGCATCGTAACCGGCCGCAGCATTTCGCTGGGGTCGAGCGACATCACGATAGACACCGCGGCGCGCGTCGGCACGGCCGGCACGACCGAAGCGCTGTCGGTCATGAACACCGACGACCAGCGGCAAACCTTCGTCGGCGGCACCGGCACCCGCAATGGCTATCATATCGACGCCGCGGAACTGACGCGCCTGTTCGGTTCCGATATCGTCATTTTTGCGCCCGAAGTCGGGGCGGTAAGCCAGCAATCGGTCGGGAGCAGCGCGCCGCCCGACGTGATCGTGGACAGCTTCACGCTCGCCGGCGGCGCCGCGGGGTCCAACCTTGGTGCGGGCGGGTCGCTGACGATCCGCACGCCGGGCAAGATGCGGGTTACAGGCAACGTCCAACTGACCGGGCTTTCGGATACGAACGCGCTCAACCTGTTCGCCGACGAAGCGCTGGAAGTCATCCTCGGCCAGGGCACCGTCCGGTTGCTGGGCGCCAACAACGCGCCGGGCGGACAGCTGAACATGGCATCGGAGGATATCATCGTCGCAACGACCGCAGCGATCGCCGACGTCGCCAACGCAAGCTCGATGGCGGCGATCAACACCCGTCTCGGCCAGAACGACGGCGTCACGATCGACGAAGGGGCGCTCTTTGCGCGTGGAATCCGTTTCAACGTGATCGGCGGCGTCTATGTCCAGAACAGCGGTACGGGCACCGACTTCGGCCTGCGCCGCGGCCTGACCTTCGGCGCGGGCGGGCTCGACGTCCTGACCGAAGGGCCTTCGTCGCGGATCGTGCTCAACGGCGTGCAGCTCGGGGCGAGCGGACAGGTCACCGGCCTCGACACGCTCCAGTTCCTGACGGTAGCGGGCGCGCCCGCGAATAGCGCGACGGGCAGCTACGATCCCGAATCGACGCTGAACGGCTGCTTCATCTCGAACGTCGCATCCTGCACGACCGTCCGCATCGATTTCGACAATAATTTCCCGGTCCAGGACGTGATCGAGGACGAGATCGGCGACGGCAGCGAGGATGAGGGCGACGGCACCAGCCTGCCGACCGCGCTCATCACGATGCGCGATCTCGACCCGCTCTCGGGCGAGCCGCTGCTCGACGATCCGGTGACGGGCGCGGGCAACGACGATCTGTGGACGCCGACGACCGATACCCAGCAGCCGTAAGCCTTTCGGTTGACGAATTGCCTCGGGGCAAGGCATGGGCGGCGGCATGACCGACGCCCCTGCCCCTGCCTCCGGCGCACCGCTCAAGCTGTTCAACAGCCTGACGCGCCAACTGGAAGAATTCCAGCCCGTCCACCCGGGTGAGGCGCGCGTCTATTCGTGCGGCCCGACGGTCTATAATTACCCGCATATCGGCAACATGCGCGCCTATGTCTTCGCCGACACGCTGGGGCGGACCCTGTCGTACAAGGGATACAAGCTGACCCACGTCATCAACATCACCGACGTCGGGCACCTGACCGACGACGCCGATGCGGGCGAGGACAAGCTGGAAAAGGCCGCGGCCGAACGCGCACAGTCGATCTGGGACATCGCGCGCCACTATACCGAGGCCTATTGGGCCGATGTGAAGGCGCTCAATATCCGCCAGCCGGCGCACTGGTCGATCGCCACCGACTATGTGCCGCAAATGATCGAGTTCGCCAAAGCGATCGCGGGCAAGCATTGCTACGAGCTGGAGAGCGGCCTCTATTTCGATACGACAACCGTCAGCAATTACGGCCGCCTCGCGCGCCACGGCACCGATGAGGGCGAAAGCCGTATCGACCCGGTCGAAGGCAAACGCCACCCCGCCGACTTCGCGATCTGGCGCAAGACGCCGCCCGGCGAGACGCGCCAGATGGAATGGGATTCGCCGTGGGGGCGCGGCGCTCCCGGCTGGCACCTCGAATGTTCGGTGATGTCGGAGGCGCTGCTCGGCTTTCCCTTCGACATCCACACCGGCGGCATCGACCACCGCGAAATCCACCACCCGAACGAGATCGCGCAGAACCAGGCGCATAGCTGCACCGACGCGAGCGGCGCGCGCATCTGGATGCACAATAATTTCCTGATCGAGCGCTCCGGCAAGATGTCGAAGTCGAGCGGCGAATTCCTGCGCCTGCAACTGCTGATCGACAAGGGCTACCACCCCCTCGCCTACCGCCTGATGTGCCTGCAGGCGCATTACCGCAGCGAGCTGGAGTTTTCGTGGGAGGGGCTGGGTGCGGCGCTGACGCGGTTGAAACGATTAAGTTTGGCCGTTGGAAACGCGCAAATGAGGATGCACGTTCAAGCGCCCGATGGGGGTCCGATGCCGGATGAGCAAGTGATGATTGACTCCCACGTCCAGCAGTTTCTTGCCCGCTTCGATGCAGCGATCAGCAATGACTTGAACACAGCGACTGCGCTCGTTTCTCTCGAAGAACTTCTCGGCAACAAGAAACTCGATCCTCGCCAGGTTGTTCGTGCTGCCCACAAGATGGACGAAGTGCTTGGCCTGGAACTCTTCTGGGGTTCGGCTCAGCGGGTCCTTCGTATCCGCCCTAAAACTGCCGTCATCACCGAAGCCGAAATCGAAACCATCCTCACCCGCCGCAAAGAGGCGCGCGCCGCCAAGGACTTCGCAACGTCCGACAAGCTCCGCGACGAACTCATCGCGGCGGGCGTCGAGGTAATGGACGGCGACCCGCTCGGCTGGGACTGGCGGCTGGAGACGTAGCCCGCCCCTCGGTCAGCGCTTCACCGCTGCCGCACATTGCAAGTTGTTAGGAAGGATCGTTAATAGCCAATCCTCCCCATCGACTTGCGATGGGGAGGGGGACCGCCCGCGAAGCGGGTGGTGGAGGGGCAACAACGATGCGTCCTGATAAACCGGCAAGATCGGCGCGCCGCGCCAGACGCTTGCGGCATATTCTGACACTTCCGGAAGCAATGCTTTGGCAGCTCCTCCGCACCTCGCCGAACGGCCATAAATTCCGCAAGCAACATCCCGCCGGCCCCTACATCCTCGATTTCTTTTGCGCCCGCGCCAATCTCGCGGTCGAAATTGACGGCATTGCGCACGATATGGGCGACAATCCCTCGCACGACGAACAACGCGACGCATGGCTTTGTGCAAATCGCATCGACGCGCTCCGCATCAGCGCGCGCGACGCGCTGGACAGCGCCGAAACAGTCGCTCAATCTGTTGTCGACATCGTCGAAAGCCGTCTGAAGGCATTCGGCAAAGCCCCTCCGTCATCGCTTCGCGATGCCACCTCCCCATCGCAAGTCGATGGGGAGGATCAGAAGGATCGTTTATGACCAAAACCGTCACCGTCCTGTCCGGCCTCATCCGCCCCCTCGTCGAAAGCCACCTCCCCGACTGGGTCGAGCCGCGCTTCTTCATGTCGAAAGACGAAGCGATGAGCCTCGCGCCCGAGGCCGAAATCGGCTGGTTCGACATGTACGACAAGAAGGACATGGCCGCGGTCATCGGCGCCGCGACGAACCTCAAATGGCTGAACTCGATTTATGCCGGGGTCGACGGGATGCCGCTCGACCTGCTCCGCGAACGCGGCACCGTGGTCACCAACGGCGCCGGGATCAACGCCATCACCATCGCCGAATATGTCGTCATGGGGATGCTGACGGTCGCCAAGGGATATCGCGAGGTCGTCCGTGCGCAGGACCGGCGCGAATGGCTGATGGACTCGCCCGGCAAGGTCGAACTGTTCGGGTCGAAAGCGCTGCTGCTCGGCTATGGCGCGATCGGCAAACTGGTCGAGGAGCGCTTGAAAGCCTTTGCCGTCGACGTGACCGTCGTGCGCCGCTCGCCCGGCCCGAACACGCTGGGGCCGGACCAGTGGCGCGCGCGGCTCGGCGATTTCGACTGGGTCATTCTCGCCGTCCCCGCCACGCCGGAGACCGATGGCATGATCGGCAGCGCCGAGCTTGCGGCGATGAAGCCCACCGCGACCCTCGTCAACATCGCACGCGGCAGCGTGGTCGATCAGGACGCGCTGGTCGCGGCGCTCGACACGCAGCAGATCGCCGCCGCCTTCCTCGACGTCACCACGCCCGAACCTTTGCCCGACAGCGATCCGCTGTGGAGCCTCGACAACGCCCATATCACCATGCATCTGTCGGGCCGCGCACAGGACAAGATGTTCATGCGCTCGGCGCAGCGCTTCCTCGAGAATCTCGATCGCTGGAAACGGGGCGAGGCCGTCGAACCGCGCGTCGACCTGGCGCTGGGCTACTGATCGCGATCACCTGTCACCTTTCCGATCCCGACTGCGAACGGGAAGCAGAGCGCTTCCCGCTTTGCAGAGGATATTCATGGATAATTCGATCGATCGCCGCTGGCTCCTGGTCGGCGCTGCGGCCTCTTCGCTGATCGCCCCCCTCCCCGCGCGCGCCGCACCGGCCCCGATCCGCGCCATCGGCTTCGACGGCTTCCCGATCTTCGATCCCCGCAGCGTCGCCGCACGCGCCAGGGCGATCGTCGGCGACAAGGGCGAAATGCTGGCGGCGCAATGGGCGACGAAATTATTCGGCTACAGCTGGCTCGAAACCGCGGCGGGCCGATATCAGGACTTCGGCGCCCTCGCCGACGCATCGTTGCGCCATGTCGCGGCAGCGCTCCGGATTCCGCTGGGCGAGACCCAGCGCGCCGCCCTTGTCGCAGCCTATGGCGAGCTCGAGATCTGGCCCGACGTGCGCCCCGCCCTCGAAAAACTTCGCACCGCCGGCATCCGTCTGGCGTTCGTTTCGAACCTGGGCGCCGATACGCTCACCGCGAATATGCGGCGCAACGACATTGCGCATTATTTCGACCCCCCGCTCAGCACCGACCGGGTCCGCGCTTTCAAACCGTCGCCCAAAGCCTATGCGATGGCGGTCGATGCATGGGGATTGCCCCGCGCCGAGATCGGCTTCGCGGCGTTCGGGGGCTGGGACGCGGTCGGCGCGACGTGGTTCGGATATCGCACCGCATGGGTCAACCGCCTGGACGTGCCGGCCGAAACGCTGGATGTCGCCCCGGCCATCACCTCACGCGGGATCGACGGTGTCCTTGCCCTCGCCGGGGTCGCCTAACCCGGCCGTTCGGCCTTGAGCTCGCGCACCAGCGGCTGCAGCCGCTCGTCATATTTGGCGAGCATCGTGTGCGCCCCGGCATGGTCGTAGAAACTGACGAGTTCGCGCCCGTTCCAGCGATGCAGCGCATAGGCGGGATCCTCGGCGACGATCATCGGGCGGTCGTCGGGATGATTCTCGTCGATCGGCCGGAGATCGAGCGACACTTGCGGCGCGGTCGACGAACAGATCGCGACGGTGCGCCCCGCCCACGCCACCGTGACGCTGCGGTGGAGATGGCCGCAAATCAGCCCGCGCACCTGCGGGTGGCGCTGGACAACTTCGGTGAAGACCGCGACCCACGGCTCGTCAGGGTGCGTGTTCATCCACTCGATCCCGCTTTCGACCGGCGGGTGGTGCATGACGATATAGGTCGGCTTGCCGCGATCCTTCGCCAGTTCGGCATCGAGCCACGCCGCACGCGCTTCGCAGAAGGCGCCGCCGTGGCGCCCTTCCTCGAGCGTGTCGACGGTGACGAGGCGCAGTTCGGGCAGGTCGATCACATATTGGACGAAGCCGTTGCCGTCGCCGAAACCGGGGAACTGGGCATGAAAATTGTCGCGCAGGTCATGATTGCCGACGCTCGGCCAGACCGGGAACGGGCAGCGCGAAAAGGCGGTGGCGAGCCGGCGGTAGCTGTCGGAATCGCCGCGGTCGGTGATGTCGCCCGTCGCCAGCAACAGGTCGGGACGATTCGGCCCCTCGATCAGCACGTCGAGCACGTCGTCGAGCCGCTTGCGGTTATATTCCGCCGGATTGTCGGGATCGAACCCGATATGGATATCGGTGATCTGCGCGATCAGCATATCCGCCCCCTGCTCCCACCGGTCGTCCCCGGACCCAATCCTAGCCGCCCCGCCTTGCCCCGTGCAGGGCGGGTGTGCGCCACGTCACATCATAGAGCCCCCGCTCCGCCGAGCCTGTGACCATGCTCACACCATAGGTAGCGCGAAGAGGTTTATTTGTGATTGCCGCGCTGTTTACCTTCCGCTGACGCGCCGGCATCCACGGTTTGCCGCCGTCCGAGTGATATTCGTGGCACATCGCGCAAGGCGATTCGGTCGCCGTTTCGACCTTCACCAGCCGCGCGCCGCCCTCGCCGACATGGCAGTCGCGGCACTGGCGCAGGCCGGGTATGAGCAAGTCGGTCGACGCCTTCGATCCCCGCGCCGCCGTATGGCAGTCGGCGCAATCGGTCTCCTTGTGCGCATCATGGTCGAACCAGCCCTTGGACAGGAAACGCGGCGTCTGGTCGACCGCCATCACGCGCCAGCCGGTCCCGGCCTGCGGCGCGAAGATGGTGTGGCAGTCGTAACAGGCCCCACCCTTCGAAAAGACCGCCCGCACCGCATCCTCGGCGCGGTTCGGACGCACCGCAACCTCGCGGAAATAGATGTTATAGACCTGCCCTTCGGCATAGTTTCCGGGGCGTCGGCGCTCCATCCCGCCAAGCTGGAGCGGCCGCGTCGGCGGTGTCGAGCGATAATAGGCCATCAGGTCGGCGACGACCTGATCGGGCTCGCCGTGACGCAGCGTGCGCGTCACGCCCCCGACGGTCTCGAACGCGAGGCTATGGCACATCGCACAGTCGCGCTCCATCTCGACCGGCTTGACCCGTACGCCGTCGGATTCGACGCGGTGGCAATTTTCGCATTCGAGCTTGTTGCCGAAGTCGTACCGGCCGCGGAAACTCGCCGCCATCCGCGCGACGCCGCCGGTCGCCTGCAAATGCAGGTCGTGCGGGAATTTGAGGCCGTCATAATCGACGAGCGCGCCCTTGCCCGGCATCGCGCGCATCGGCTTCGCGCCCGGCGACGGCCGCACGAGCGGGCGGAATTCGGGATGGATGGTGCCGAAATCGGCGGCATCGGCGACCGTCGGCTTGAAGCCCGCATCGATCAGCCGCGCCGACATGCCGTCGTGGCAATCGGCGCAGAATTTCTGCGGCGTCGCGGGCATCGGCCCCGCCCCTTCATGTTCGGTATGGCAACCGACACAGCGCCCCTGCGGCTTGTTGAAGGTTTTCGCAAAGCCCGCAAGGATACGCTCGCCAACCCCCGGCGGGTGGCGCGCCGCCAGCAGCATCGCGGTCGGCGCATTGGCATGCGCCATGCTCATCGCCTTGTGCTCGCCGGTGTGGCAGCCGACGCACGCCTTGTCGGTCACCGCGACGAAGGGCTCGACGTGGCACGACTGGCAGTCGTTCTTAAGGCTCTTGTGCGCGCTCGACAGCGGCCCCGAGAGCCAAGCCTGGTCGGCATGATAGCCCTGCGGGCGCTCGTCGACATTCCTGAAGCTGCTCCATGCCCAGATCGGGCCGATCAGGAAAGCCAGCAGAACAAGGACGCCGAACACCCACGCGCCCATGCGCTTGCCGGGCATCACGCCCGCAAGCGAGAAGGCCTTTGCCTCGTCGACATCCTTCGACGATTGCGACAGTTCGTCGATGCGCTCGACGAGCAGGATGATCTTCTCATCCTCGCGCGCGATCGTCAGCCGGTGTCCGCCGAAGCGCAGCTCGGCGCCCGCGGCGCTGTCGATGTCGGCGGCGTCGACCGTGCGGCCGTTGAAGTCGAACCCCAGCCCTTCGCTCGCCTGCACGCGAACATGGCGGCCGTCGGCGCTGGTGATCGTCGCATGATGCGGGTTCACTGCCAGATCGGCGATGTGGATGACATTGCTGCCCTCGCGGCCGAGAGTGATGGCATCGCCCGGCAACGGTTGGTCGCGGACGATCTGCTTGCCCGTCTTGGTCGTCGAGATCCGGCGCAGGATGAAGCTCATCGTCCCCGCCTCACCAGTAGAAGAAGACGCTGACGATGTGCGCCGACAGCGCCGCGATCAGCGCGAAGGTCAGCGGCACATGCACGTAGAGCCAGATTTCGAGCAGCGCGCGGATGCGGAGATGCTGGCGCAGCCGCGCGAGCGCGACCTCCTTTTGCGAGAGCAGCCCGACCACCTTCTCGCGCGCGCCGGCATCGCTGCTCCGCGACGCCCCGAGCGCCCGCAGCGCCGCGGCGGTCGCGCAATCGGGATAGCGGCCCGACAGCCGCGCCATGATGCCGCCCGCGAAGGGATCCTCGTCGAGCGCGGCGAGCACCGGGGCGGTATCCTGCGGCGTCAGCGGCTGTGCGGCGGCGTGAAGCTGGCGGTCGAAGGCGCGGATCGCCTCGAGCATCTGCATCTGCGTCATCTCGTCGCGGTTGTTCGACAGCGCGGCGGGCAAGGTCGAATAGACGACGACGCCATAGAGCCCCGACAGGATGACGAGCATCATCAGCACCCACGCCAGCGTGTGGACATTCCAGCCGAGCTGGAAGCCGGTGTGCCACGTCCCGATAACGATCAGGCTGAGCCCGAGATAGACATGCGCCGAGGTCCAGGCCTTCAAAGACCAGTGATCGCTGGTCATCTTGCGCTTGCGATAGCCGAGCGCGGTCAGCCACAGGATCAGCCCCGCGCCGATCGTCCCGAGCGTATAGCCGTACCAGCTCCCGCCATTGGGCCGCGGCGTGACGTCGATCAGCGCATAGGAGACGATGATGAGCAGGCAGAGCCCGCCCGAAATCTTCGCCCAGCGGAAATTGGCATAGCGCAGGAACCCCTCGTGCCGCCGCTCGCGGACACGCTCGGTCTGGGTCGCCTTGCTGCGGCGGCGCTGGAAAAGCGACGCCATCAGCCTGCATCCTCCTGCAGGCGCGCGATCGACAGGAATTCCTCGGGCGAGACACGGATCGCGGCGCCGGTCGGGCAAGCGCGCACGCAGGCCGGGCCGCCCGCAATCCCCTTGCACATGTCGCATTTGACCGCGATCTTCTTGGGCTTCTCGTCACCCAATTGCTTCTTCGTCCATTTGGGCGACGGCTCGCCCGGGCCGGGGCCGAAGCCGGTGAGCAGCCAGCGCAGCAGGCCGGGCTTCGGCGGCGGCGCCGCCTCCATGCGGATCACGCCATAGGGGCAGTTGCGCATGCAATTGCCGCAGCCGATGCAGCCCGGCTCCATGAACACCTCGCCGTCCGGCCCGCGATGGATGACGTTCGGCGGGCAGTCGGCCATGCAGTGCGGATGTTCGCAGTGGCGGCAGCTCGTCGGCACATGCAGGTGCGCGAAGGTCTTGCCCGCCTCGCGATCCAGCCGCGACAGGCCTTCGTGGCTGTCGGCGCACGCCTTTTCGCAATTGTCGCAGCCGACGCAAAGATTTTCGTCGATCAGCAGCGCGTCGGTCGCCTCGCCCAGCCCCTCCTTCATGATGAAGCTCGCGGTGTCCGAATAGAGATCGACCGCGCTCGAATAGGTCGCCTTGCGCGATTCGATGAAATTGTTCATCTGCGCGCGTTCGGCGACCGCCGCCTCGGTCGCCTCGCGCACCTGCGGCCGCGCCGCGAGCATCCTGCGGAAGCTCTCGCC
Organism: Sphingopyxis soli; assembly: GCF_018682675.1. Taxonomy (GTDB): domain Bacteria; phylum Pseudomonadota; class Alphaproteobacteria; order Sphingomonadales; family Sphingomonadaceae; genus Sphingopyxis; species Sphingopyxis soli. The sequence goes on along the minus strand of NZ_JAFMTR010000102.1, from coordinate 48,267 downwards.
GGTCAGTTTGATCAGTTCGGCGCCGACCGCGGCCTTGACCGTTGCATTTCGGGGCTGTCCGCTGAGCACGCCCATCTCGCCGAAGAAGCTTCCGGCGGGAAGGTAGCGCAGGAAGATCGGCTTGCCGCCGATATCCTTCTCGACCACCATCGAGCCCGAGCGGATGACATAGACATCGTCGCCCTGCTCGCCCTCGGTCAGCACCACCTTGCCCGCGGGCACGCGCTCGACCTCGGCGGCGTCGACGACCGGCGCCAGATCCTCGACCGTCAGCCCGCCCTTGAAGATCTGCAGAAGCTGGCGCTCGAGCGAGATGCGGTTGATCACGCGCTTCGCACCGGGCACCGCCGCCATCAGCTTGAGCGCCGCCGTGCGCGACACCTCGACAAAGATGCTGTCGGCGCCGGCGCGGATCGTCGCGCCGCGCTTGCGGCCCGAAATCAGGCCGACCTCGCCGAAAATCGATCCCTGTTCGATCGGCACGGTGATACCGGGACCGACCTCGACCTCGGCATGGCCGTCGGCGATCGCGAACAGCGACGATCCGGGCTCGCCCTTTTCGAACACGACGTCGCCCTTGCGATAATATGCCACTTTGGAATCGAGCATGAATTCGCGCATCTGCAGCGGCGACACGTCGGCGAAGATGCGGACCCGCTCGCGCAGATAGTCGAGCCATTCGCTGACCGACTTCTTCTGCGGCAGGTTCGCGAAGATCGCCGCCAGATCCTTTTCGTCGGCGGGGGTCAGGTTCTTGTTGCCGTTGATGAACTCGACGACGTCATAGCCCTGGTTCATGCAATGCTTGATCAGCGGATAGCCCGCGAGCGCGCCGATGACGAAGATGCCGGGCACGGTCGATTCGAAGGTCGGCGACAGCTTCGGAAAGGCTTCGCGGTCGGGGCCGGTAAATTCGATCCCCATCGACTCGACAAAGCCGCGCGGCGCGACCGATCCCAGCCGCGCCACGATGACATCGCACGGGATCTTCTCGTCGCCGGTCGGGGTTTCGAGCGTCAGCCAGCCGGGTTCGACCAGCTTCGGCTGAGTCTCGGTGCGGATCGAGATCAAGCCGTTCTCGCCCGCCTCCATCATGTCCGAGACATTCTTCGCCTTGGCGCGCGCGAAATCCTTTGAGCGGTTGAGGATGGTGACGGTGTTTTCCAGCGCTTCCTCGGCAACGCCCAGCGCATTCTCGATCCCCGCGTCGCCCGATCCGACGACGGTGATATGCTTGTCCTTGAAATCCTCGGGATCGTCGACCTGATAGATGATGTGCGGCAGGTCGGCCCCCTCGCAGCGCATCCGGTTGGGATTGCCCTGTGTCCCGATCGCCAGCACGATCGTCTCGGCATGATAGACGTCGCCCTTGGCGGTCTTGATCTCGAACGCCCCCTTCTGCCCGGTCACCGCGGTGACTTCGGCATGTTTGACGACATTCACCTTGTTGTTGACTGCATCCTCGTCCCAATTGCCGAGAATATATTCGCGCGCGCCCTCCGCGAAGCGGCAGTCGGAACGGAGGTCGAGGCGTTCGGGCGTCGCGAGGACGCGCTTGCCCTTCTGATATTTGAAGATGGTGTCGGAGAGGTGATCGGTCTTTTCGAGGAGGACATGGCTGAGCCCGAGCTGGCCCGCGCGCGACGCGGCGCTGAGACCCGCGGGGCCCGATCCGATGATCGCGACCTTGACGGGCTCGGTCATGCGCGCGCGCCCTCGCCGCCCCTGCGGCTGGTCCCGGCCCTGATGCAGACGAACGCGCGAACGGGCATCCTGATCCCCCTAATCGCCCACCCCTGGACGACCACCAAACTGGATGCGACCCGGACTATGTCCTGGACGAAGAGCTATGCCCTTGAAAGCGGGAAAAGGTCAACCGGCGAGGGACAGTTTTCCTCTGCTGCGAGACGTTCGCAATAGCGCGAATTTACGCGATTTCGAACATCGCGGCGATGCGGTCCGACGTCGCCGGCTCGAAACGCGACCAGCCGTCGGGGCCGAGCTTTTCGAGCGGGCGGAAACGCGCCTTGTACGCCATGCGCGACGACCCCTCGATCCAGTAGCCGAGATAGACATAGGGCAGCCCCGCCTTCGCCGCGCGCAGGACATGGTCGGCGATGATATATGTGCCGAGCCCTTCGCGCATCGGATGCATGGAATCGAAGAAGCTGTAGATCATCGACAGCCCGTCGCCCTGCCGGTCGGTCAGACAGCAACCGACGAGGCGGCCGCGGCTGCCGTCGGTGGTCGGCTCGCGATATTCGATCATATAGCTGTCGACCGGGGTCTGCTCGACCATGTCGGCGAAATCCTGCTCGTCCATGTCGGCCATGCCGCCATTGGGGTGGCGCGAGCCGAGATAGGCGCGGAGCAGCACATATTGCTCCTCGGTCGCCCACGGCTTGCACGCGGTGGCGACGAGATCGCGATTGCGGCGGATCGTCCGCTTCTGCGAGTTGCTGGGGACGAACTCGCTCGCGCACACGCGCACCGAAACGCACGCCGAACAATCGGCGCAGCTCGGACGATAGGCGACCGACTGGCTGCGGCGAAAGCCGATGCGGCCGAGCGCATCGTTGAGCTCGCTCGCATTGTTTCCGCTGAGTTCGGTGAAAACCTTCCGCTCGGTCTTGCCCTCAAGATAGGGGCACGGCGCGGGACTCGTGACGAAAAAGCGTGGGAAACGGAACGGTGCGGACACGCGGATTGGACCTCCCAGCTGATGATGCGGATCCCCCCGATGCGGGTCCGATGCACGACATGCAGCGAATATGCCGCGCCCGGTCAATGGTGCAAAGTCTATTTACCATTTTTGTTCGTGCCGAACTGAATCAGTCCCGGAATTTTCTGAATCGCGCGGTAACTTTTGTGCCGGACTGAATCAAAAAGGCACAGGGGACGGTCACCCGCATCGCCGGTCCGGACCATGTTTCGCAAATCGTCACCCCGCCGAAGGCGGGACGGCGGGATGAAGCGAGCCCCCGGTCAGCTATATCCGCGCAGTTCCTCGCCGGTCAGCGTCGCCACGTGCAGCACGTTGGTCGACCCCGGCGTACCGAAGGGAACGCCCGCCATCATCACCAGCTTCGACCCCGCCGACGCGACGCCATGGCGCAGCGCCATGCGCTTGCCCTTGGCGATCATCTCCTCGAAGCTGCCGATATCCTTCGTCGGCACCGCATGGGCGCCCCACAGCAGCCCCATGCGCCGCGCCGCCTCCTTCTTCGGGGTCAGGACGAGCAAGGGCGCGCCCGGGCGCTCGCGCGCAACGCGGCGCGCGGTCGATCCCGAAAAGGTGAAGCAGATGATCGCATCGGCGCCCACCGTCGCGCTGATGTCGCCCGCCGCCTCGGCGAGCGCGTCGGCGGTCGTCGCGTCGGGCTGCGTCTCGGTGAAATGCAGGCGGCGGAAATAGTCGGGATCGCCTTCGACCGAACGCGCGATCGAATCCATCATCGTGACGGCTTCGACCGGCCAGGCGCCCGCCGCGGTCTCGGCCGACAGCATGATCGCATCGGCGCCGTCATAGATGGCGGTCGCGACGTCGGACACTTCGGCGCGCGTCGGCGTCGGCGAGACGATCATCGACTCCAGCATCTGCGTGGCGACGACCACGGGCTTGCCCATCCGCCGCGCGGTTGCGACAATGCGCTTCTGCAGCGGCGGCACCGCCTCGGGCGGCAGTTCGACGCCCAGGTCGCCGCGCGCGACCATCGCCGCATCGGCGATCTCCAATATCTCGTCCATGCGCTGAACGCCCGACGGCTTTTCGAACTTGACGAGCAGCGCCGCCTTGCCGCCGATCAGCCGCCGCGCCTCGGCGACGTCTTCAGGGCGCTGGACAAAGGACAGCGCGATCCAGTCGACATGCTGTTCGAGCGCGAAGGCCAAGTCCTTGCGGTCCTTTTCGGTCAGCGCGGCCAGCGGCACGACGACGTCGGGGACGTTGACGCCCTTGCGGTCGGAGATCTTGCCGCCGACCTCGACGATCGTCTCGATGCAATCCTTCGTCACGCGCTTCACGCGCAGCACCAGCTTGCCGTCGTCGATCAGGAGGCGCGTGTCGGGCTCGAGCGCCGCGAACAGCTCGGGATGCGGCAGGTGGACCCGGTTCGCGTCGCCCGGCGCCTTGTCGGTGTCGAGCGCGAACGGCTGGCCCTTCACCAGCTCGGCGGGACCGTCCCTGAACGTCCCGACGCGCAGCTTCGGCCCCTGCAGGTCGACGAGGATCGTCGTCGGGCGGCCGGTTTCCTTCTCCAGCGCGCGGATCGCGGCGATGACCTGTGCGTGGCCCTCATGGTCGCCATGGCTCATGTTCACCCGGAAGGCGTCGGCCCCGGCGCGATGCAGCGCCGCGATCATTTCGGGATTCGCGCTGGCGGGGCCAAGGGTCGCCAGGATGCGCACCTTGCGCTGGCGGGGGGTGAAACTCTGGGCCACAAATGCTCCGATGACGTGGGGGAATTCAGACCGCTTGCCTAGTCGCGTTGCCCCGGCCAAGGCAAGCCGCGTATAGCTATTCATCCGCCGACCAGAAGGAAAGCCGCCATGTCCTGCAGCGACGATACGCCCGCCCCGACCGACGCTCTCGATACGCTCGACGACGCCGTCGCCGCCGCGGCCTTTCGCCGTCTCGTCCGCCTGCTCCAGCACCGCAGCGACGCGGCGAACATCGACCTGATGGGGCTTGCCGGCTTCTGCCGCAACTGCCTCGGCGACTGGATCGCCGAAGCCGGCGGCATCGACATGGAAGCCGGCCGCGCGATCGTCCACGGTATGCCGACCGCCGAATGGAAAGCGCGCTTTCATGTCGCCGCGACCCCCCAACAGCTCAAGCGGATGGAAGAAAGCATGGCCAAGAATCCCTGACCCCGCTAATCGGGCGCCCCGGGCGATTCTCGCCCCCGACCATCCAATCCACCGGAGTCCAAAATGAGCGAAGCCACCCCGTCCGACGAACAACTGCGCCTTTTCATCGAGCGCATCGAGCGGCTGGAAGAAGAGAAAAAGGGCATCGCCGACGATATCCGCGACGTCTATCTGGAATCGAAGTCGCAGGGCTATGATCCCAAGATCATGCGCCAGATCGTCCGCCTGCGCAAAATGCCCGTCCACGACCGCAGGGAAATGGAAGCGATCCTCGACGTTTACAAATCGGCGCTCGGCATCGTCTGAGTTTCGACCTCCCGTTCCGTTCGTCCCGAGCTTGTCGAAGGACCCTTCTTGTTTGTAGACGTGGAAACCGGGGACTGGGCTTCCACGAAGCCCGGCCCGAACGGAATAGAGGGAGCCAGCACCATGTTCAGCACAACGACCAATACCGTCGAAGGCCATCCGGTCCGCGAATATCTGGGCATCGTCACCGGCGAAGTGATCGTCGGCGCCAATCTGTTCCGCGACCTCTTCGCCAGCATCACCGACATCGTCGGCGGCCGATCGGGCAAATATGAGGACGTCCTCGCCCGCGCGCGCAAGGAAGCCATCGCCGAGATGGAAAGCGAAGCCGCGCGCCTCGGCGGCAATGCGGTGGTCGGCGTCGACCTCGACTATGAAGTGCTCGGCCAGAATGGTTCGATGCTGATGGTCAGCGCGTCGGGAACCGCTGTGGTTGTCTGATCGGCGTCGGCACGCTAGGGCGGCGCCACATTTCCCGTTTCGATGGAGGTAGGCCGTGGCCGGCCATAGTAAATTCAAGAACATCATGCACCGCAAGGGCGCGCAGGACAAAAAGCGCAGCGCCCTTTTTTCGAAGCTTGCGCGTGAAATCACCGTCGCGGCGAAGATGGGTCTGCCCGATCCCGATGCGAACGCACGCCTGCGCGCCGCGGTGAACGCGGCGAAGGCGCAGTCGATGCCGAAAGACAATATCCAGCGCGCGATCGACAAGGCGTCGGGCGGCGAGGGCGAGAATTACGAGGAAATCCGCTACGAGGGCTATGGCCCCGGCGGCGTCTCGCTGATCGTCGAGGCGCTGACCGACAACCGCAACCGCACCGCGACCAACGTCCGCACCGCCTTCAGCAAAAATGGCGGCAACCTCGGCACCTCGGGCAGCGTCAGCCACGGCTTCGACCGCCTCGGCCTGATCAACTATCCCGCCAAGGCGGGCGACGCCGACACGGTGTTCGAAGCCGCGCTCGACGCGGGCGCCGACGACGTCGAATCGTCCGACGAAGGCCACGACATCTGGACCAGCGTCGACAGCCTGCACGAAGTCGCCAAGGCGCTCGAAGCCAAGCTCGGCGAAGCCGAGGGCGTGAAGCTCGCCTGGCGCCCGACGCTGAAGAGCGAAGTGGCCGACGAGAGCATCGCACAGACGCTGTTCAAGCTGATCGACACGCTCGACGACGACGACGACGTCCAGACCGTGTGGGGCAATTACGAAATCCCCGACGCGGTGATGGAGAAGCTGGGTTGATGAATTTCCTCCCTGTGGCGAAGCCATGGGGAGGGGGAGTGCGTGGTTGGATTGCCCCCGGCAATCCAAGCCCAGTCCGGGGGACTGGGCGACCGAGCACTCTCGCGAAGCGAGTGGTGGAGGGGCGGCGACGTTCGCGCCAAAGCCCCTCCGTCAGCGCTTCGCGCTGCCACCTCCCCATGCCTATGGCACAGGGAGGATTGAAAATATGATCATCCTCGGTCTCGACCCCTCGCTCAGCTGCACCGGCTGGGGCGTCATCCGCGTCGAGGGCAGCCGGATCAGCCACATCGCCAACGGCCAGATCAAGACCGACGCCAAGGCGCCCCTGCCCGACCGGCTCGCGCATCTCGACACGGTACTCGCCGCGGTGATCGCCGATCATGCGCCAGAATGCGCGGCGGTCGAGGAAGTGTTCGTCAACGACAATCCGCAATCGACGCTGAAGCTCGCGCACGCCCGCGGCGTCGCGCTGCTCGCCTGCGCACGCGGCGGCTTGCCGGTGGGCGAATATGCGCCGCGTCTGGTCAAGAAGGCGATCGTCGGCACCGGCGGCGCCGCGAAGGAGCAGGTGCAGGCGATGCTGCGCGTGTTGCTGCCGGGCGCAAAGGTCGCGGGCGCCGATGCCGCCGATGCTCTGGCGGTGGCGATCTGCCATGCGAACCACCGGCCGCGCGTCTAGACATTCGTCACCCCGGACTTGATCCGGGGTCCATACCCAGCGCCGCGATGGATGCCGGATCAAGTCCGGCATGACGAAGACGGGAAATTGATTCCCTTTTCGTTCTCCCCGCGCTAGCACGGACGCATGATCGCAAAACTGACGGGACGGCTCGATTCAAGCGGCGCAGGCCATGCGGTGATCGACGTCGGCGGCGTCGGTTATCTGGTCGAGGCCTCGGCGCGCACGCTCGACGCGCTCGGCCCGGTCGGCGGCGATGTCACCATCCACACCGAAATGCTGGTCGGCGAGGATTTCCTGCGCCTGCTCGGCTTTGCCAAGGCCGAGGAACGCGACTGGTTCCGCCTGCTCACCAGCGTGCAGGGCGTCGGCGCGAAGGTCGCGCTCGCGATCCTGTCGGCGCTTGAGATCGGCGACCTGCAACGCGCGCTCGCCAGCGGCGACAGCGCGATGATCGCGCGGGCGAACGGCGTCGGCCCGAAACTGGCGCAGCGGATCGCGCATGAACTGAAGGACAAGGCGGGGGCGCTGGGCGGCATCGCCGGTTCGAGTCCGGCCAGGGGCACCACCTCCGGCCCACTCGGCGACGCCGTCGCCGCGCTGACCGGCCTCGGCTTCAAGCCCGGCGAAGCGAGCGTCGCGGTTGCGGCGGCGAGCGAAGAGCTAGGCGTCGGTGCGAGCTTGGACGCGCTGGTGCGCACGGCGCTCAAAAAGGCGGCCAAGTGACCGATCCCACCCGCCACGCCTCCTGCCGCTGCGGCCGGATCCGCATCGCCTGCACCGGCGAGCCGATCCGCGTGTCGGTGTGCCATTGCCGCGATTGCAAGGCGCGGAGCGGCGGCGCCTTTGCCGCGCAGGTGCGCTTTCCCGCCGAACAGGTCCGCGTCGAGGGCGAGGCGAACGCGAAGATGTGGCAATATACCGGCGCCAGCGGCCACACCGCTGACTTCTTCTTCTGCGCCACCTGCGGCTCGGGCGTCTGGTACCGGGCGCGGCCCCATCATGACGCCTATGCGATCCCGCTCGGCAATTTCGAGCCCGGCCACGGCTTCGTCCCCGACTATTCGGTCTATGAAGAGCGCATGGAGCCTTGGGTTTCGATCGCGGGCGATGGAATCGAGCATTATGAGTGAGCAGCCAACTCGATCAGGTCGACCGCCCTATTATGTTTGGCTTTCAATGCGCCTGCTCGGGCTATTGGGCATTCTGATGATATTGGGGTGGTTCCTGCATGCAATGTCGGTCTTGATGGATGCCGTCGCCGGGATCGACGGCGAGCTTTTGCCGGTCTGGATTTTTGTCGTGGGCGGGGTGATCGCTGGGGGACGGTGGCGGCCGGACGCAGATGCTTCGCCATTTTGCGAAAGCCTGGGTTTGCGCCTAGCATCAAAGGGCTGTCCCGAATGCGGCCAATCGGTCTTTGACAGCATGCCCCCAAGGGGCTTCGAATTGGAGGCCGCCCGGCATTCCTTCTGGCCAAACCGAATTTGTTGTGGCTGTGGCAGCGATACGTCGAAATATCGCGTGCCACGCCATGGATGCTGAAACAAGTTCAGCATGACGAAGTTTAGGGGTATCGCGGCACCGTGACCGACCTCACTACCCCCCTGCGCACCCCCGAGGATGCCGACGCCGCGCTGCGGCCGAAGTCGCTCGCCGAATTCGTCGGCCAGGCGGCGGCGCGCGAGAATTTGCGGGTCTTCATCGAGGCGGCAAAGGCGCGGTCGGACGCGCTCGACCATGTGCTCTTCTATGGGCCGCCGGGGCTCGGCAAGACGACGCTGGCGCAGATCGTCGCCAAGGAGCTCGGCGTCGGTTTCCGTTCGACCTCCGGCCCGGTGATCGCCAAGGCGGGCGACCTTGCCGCGCTGCTCACCAACCTCGAAGACGGCGACGTCCTGTTCATCGACGAAATCCACCGCCTGTCGCCCGCGGTCGAGGAAATCCTCTATCCCGCGATGGAGGACCGCGCGCTCGACATCATGATCGGCGAAGGGCCGTCGGCGCGCAGCGTCCGGATCGACCTCCCCAAATTCACGCTCGTCGGCGCGACGACGCGGCAAGGCCTGCTGACGACGCCGCTGCGCGACCGCTTCGGCATTCCGGTGCGGCTCAATTTCTACACGCATGGCGAGCTCGAACAGGTCATTTCGCGCGCCGCGCGCCTGCTCGCGCTGCCGATCGCGCCCGACGGCGCGCTGGAGATCGCGAAGCGCTCGCGCGGGACGCCGCGCATCGCCGGCCGCCTGCTCCGGCGTGTCCGCGATTTTGCGACCGTCGCGGGGCACGCGATCGTCGATGCGAAGGCGGCCGATGCGGCGCTCAACCGGCTGGAGGTCGACGCGCTGGGTCTCGACGCGATGGACAGGCGCTACCTGACGATGATCGCCGACATCTATCGCGGCGGACCCGTCGGCGTCGAAACCCTTGCCGCCGGGCTCAGCGAGCCGCGCGACACGATCGAGGATGTGATCGAGCCCTATCTGCTGCAGGCCGGGCTGATCGCCCGCACCGCGCGCGGCCGGATGCTCAACGCCAGCGCGTGGAAGCACCTCGGGCTCAATCCGCCCCAAGGCACACAGGACGGGCTATTCGACGAGGGAAAATAGCGCCGATTCCTGCGCCTTTCATTCCACCAACCGGCTTTTGGGTGCGACGAACCGTTGAAGAGGGGTTCCCGCCGACTCGCCCACCCGCTATCGGTCTTGACCATGGTCAGCGGCCCTCCCCCCTTCGTCCCCGGCGTCTTCGTCGGGGCGGCGCATTTTTACCGGTTGCGCGTCTATTTCGAAGACACCGATCTCAGCGGCATCGTCTATCACGCCAATTATCTGCGCTATATGGAGCGCGCCCGCTCGGACATGCTGCGCCTCGCGGGCATCGACCAGCGCGCCGCGATGGAAGCGGGCGAAGGCGCCTGGGCGGTTACCGACCTTGCCATCAAATATCTGAGGCCCGCGAAGCTCGACGACGACCTGACCGTCGTCAGCACCGTCGAGGCGGTGCGCGGCGCGAGCGTCATCATCGCGCAGCGCATCCTTCGCGGTCAGGATGAGTTAACGCCGGAAGTGCTGACAGGCGGACGTGTTACCGCGGCCTTTCTGTCGCCCGAAGGCCGGCCGCGCCGTCAGCCCGCGGGCTGGGCCGAACGCTTTACCGCGATCATGAATGGAGAGACGAACCCTTGCTAGACAATATCAAGCTGGCCGCCGACGCGGCGACGCTGTCCCCCGTCGCGCTGTTCATCCAGGCCGACATCGTCGTGAAGGCGGTGATGATCGGGCTGTTGCTCGCCTCCATCTATGTCTGGGCGGTGATCTTCACCCACGGCCGCAGCGTCGGCAAGCTGATGCGCGCGTCGGAACAGTTCGAGCGCGATTTCTGGCGCGCCGAGAATATCGACGCCTTTTTCGACAAGAATGGCGGCGAGGAGCTGCCGAGCGCGAAGGTGCTGGGCGCCGGGATCAGCGAATGGCGCCGCTCGACCAAGGGCAAGGTGATCGATCGCGACGGAACGCGCGAGCGGCTGGGCGTCGCGATGAATTCGGCGGTCGCGGGCGAGGTCGACCGCCTGGCCGAAAAGATCGGCACGCTCGCGACCATCGGCGCGGTCGCACCCTTCGTCGGCCTGTTCGGCACCGTCTGGGGCATCATGCGCAGCTTCACCGCGATCGCGGCGGAGAATAACAGCAGCCTCGCGGTCGTCGCGCCGGGCATTGCCGAGGCGCTGTTCGCGACCGCGATCGGCCTGTTCGCGGCGATCCCGGCGGTCATCGCCTACAACGCCTTCTCGCAGCGGCTGAACCGCCTCGAATCGCGCCTCGGCCGCTTCGCCGACGGGCTGCACGCGACCTTTAGCCGCGAGCTGGAGGCGGACGCCTGATGGCGATGTCCGGCCCTTCCGGCGGTCCGGGCGGACGGCGGCGCGGGCGCGGCGGACGCCGCGCGCCGATGGCCGACATCAACGTCACTCCGCTCGTCGACGTCATGCTGGTGCTGCTGATCATCTTCATGATCACCGCGCCCCTGCTCGCCTCCGCCGTTCCGATCGACCTGCCCGAAAGCCGCGCAAAGCCGGTCGAGACCGAGGAGCAGGAACCGGTCCAACTGTCGATCAATGGCGACGACACGATCTACATCGGCGACCAGGTCGTGCCCGAGGCCGAGCTTCCCGCGCGCCTCGATGCGATCGCGCGCGCGAATGAGGGCAGGGACAAGCCGCGCCAGATCATGCTGCGCGCCGACAAGACCCTCGACTACGGCCGCGTGATGCGGATCATGGGCGAACTCAACCGCGCCGGGCTGACGCGCATCGCGCTCGTTACCACGGGATCGGAGGATGCGCCGGCGGCGGTCACCGCCGGTTCAGATAGCGGCCAATAGGGTTACGTCATGGTTGCGGACACGGCGCCAGGGGCAAATCAGCGGATCGGCATCGCGGTGGCGGTGCTGCTGCATGTCGTCGTGATCGGTCTGCTCTCGGTGCAGTGGACGCGCGGCGACCGGCGTTTCGACAATCCGCCGATGGAGGTCGATCTGGTCGCCGAGACCGCGCCGCAATCGACCGCACCGGTGATCAGCGAGGAGGCTCCGGCCACCCGCCTGGGCGAAGATGACGCGACCGACATCGCCGCGCCCGAACCCGTCCCCGCTCCCCCGGTCCCCGAACCGATCGTCCGTCCGACCCCGGCGCCCGCGCCCAGGCTGGTGCAGCGCCCGACCCCGGCGCCCGCGAAGACGCAACCTCCCGCGCAGAAGGCGCAGCCCAAACCCGCGCCCAAGGCCGCACCGCCGCCCACGAAAACTCCGACGCGCCCGACCGGCCGCCTCGACGGCATCGCCGAAGGGCTGAGCAGGGCGCCGAGCAAATCGACGCAAACCAGGGGTGCGCCCGCGGCCGCCACCGCGGCCGAGGTGAAGCGATCGATCGACGTCGCGATCGACGGCAAGATCCTGCCCTTCTGGCGCCGCAACGTGCCTTCGGGCGTCGATATCGACCAGCTCCGCGTCGTGCTGCGCATCCAGCTCAGCCGCGACGGACGGATCACGAACATCGCCCAGGTCGGCGAACTCACCGGCAAGACCGACAGCAACGCGCCGCAGCAGAAATTGTTCGTCGAGCGCGCCGAGCGGTCGATCCGGCAGGCCTCGCCGTTCGATCTGCCCGACGAATATTATGATCAGTGGAAGGTCTGGGACGTGACCTTCCGAGCGAAAGGAATGTGATGAAACGCTCGCTGGCCACCCGGCTCACCCTTGTCGCCACCGCGATGGGCGCGTTCGCAGCGCTTCCCGCGGCGGCCCAGACGCCGCCCGCGACCACCGGCGACACGCCGCGCACCGCCGAGGTCGTCGCCGAAGTCTCGACCGAGCGCACCGTCATCGCGGTCCCCGCCTTTGCGACCCCCGCCGTCGTCAATGTCGCGGGCCTCAGCACCGGCACCCTTGGCCGCCAGATCGCCGACGTCATCGCCGCCGACCTTGAACGCAGCGGGCTCTATGCGCCGCTTGGCCCCGGCAGCGTCCGCGCGATCACGATGGGCGAAGTGCGCGCGCCGCAGTTCGCCGACTGGCAGGCGCGCAATGCCGACAATGTCGTTCATGGCTTCGTCCAGGCGAGCGGAACCGGCGGACTCGTCGTCGGCTGCTATCTCTACGACACCGCGCTCGGGACCGAGCTGGTGCGCCAGGGTTACGAGATCCAGCCCGGCGACTGGCGCCGCGCCGCGCACAAATGCGCCGACGCCATCTATTCGCGCCTGTCGGGGGAATCGCCCTTCTTCGACAGCCGCGTCGCCTATATCGCCGAGAGTGGACCCAAGGGGAACCGCATCAAACGCCTCGCGATCATGGATTCGGACGGCGGCAACCACCGCTTCATCACCAATGGCCAGGCGCTGGCGATCAGCCCGCGTTTCTCGCCCGATTACAAGAAGATCGTCTACGTCTCCTATCTGAACAACCGCGTTCGCGTGTTCATCTACGACATCAACGCGGGAACGCAGAAGCTCGTCACCGAAAGCAGCAACGCGACCTTCGCGCCGCGCTGGTCGCCCGACGGGCGGCAGATCCTCTATTCGATGGCAGTCGGCGGCAACACCGACATCTATCGCGTCTCGGCCGACGGCGGCACCCCGGTTCGGCTGACGAGCACGCCGGGTATCGACGTCGGCGGCAGCTTTTCGCCCGACGGCAGGAAAATCGTGTTCGAAAGCGACCGCTCGGGCAGCCAGCAAATCTATACGATGAATATCGACGGTTCGAACCAGCAGCGGATCAGCTTCGGCGGCGGGCGCTATGCGACCCCCGAATGGTCGCCGCGCGGCGACCTGATCGCCTTCACCAAGATGGGCGGCGGCGAGTTCCGCGTCGGCGTCATGACGCCGACGGGCGGCGGCGAACGGCTGTTGACCAACAGCTGGCAGGACGAGGCGCCGACCTGGTCGCCGAACGGCCGCGTCATCCAGTTCTTCCGCACTTCGCCGGGCCGCGAGGGCAAATCGACGCTTTGGCAGGTCGACCTGACCGGCGTGAACCTGCGCCGCCTGCCCACTCCGCAGGACGGATCGGACCCGAGCTGGGGCCCGATCCTGCCTTGACCGAGCGGCGGAACCAGAGGAAACCCGCGGGGTTCAACTTGAGTTCATCCCCGATCCGCACGACTGAAGACCGAGCAACAAGAGGACAGAACCCATGACGATACGCAAAACCACCGCGATGATCGCCGCGATCACCATGTTGACTGTCGGGGCTTGCGCGAAAAAAGCACCCGATACGCTTCCGCCCGCGCCCGATGGCAGCGGCACCGACGCGGGTGCCGGAACCGGCACCGGCGTCGTTCCGGGATCGCAGGAAGACTTCCTCGCCAGCGTCGGCGCCATGGGCGACCGCATCTTCTTCGATCTCGACCAGTATAATGTCGATGCGCAGGATCAGGCGACGCTGCAAAGCCAGGCGCAGTGGCTCGCCCGCAACCCCGCGGTGCGCGTGACGCTCGAGGGTCATGCCGACGAACGCGGCACTCGCGACTATAATATCGCGCTCGGCGAACGCCGCGCCAATGCCGCGAAAAACTATCTCGCCTCGATCGGCGTCGATCCGTCGCGCATCGACGTCATCAGCTATGGCAAGGAACGCCCAGCGGCGCTCGGCTCGACCGAGGAAGCCTGGGCGCAGAACCGCCGCGCGGTGACCGTCGTCATCGGGCGATAAGGACAGGCCACAGCGGCACCGCGACCCACGCCGCGGTGCACGCGAAAAGACCGAAGGGGATCGGCTGCTCACCAAGCGGCCGGTCCCCTTTTCTCTTGCCGAGGACCGCAAAAACAATCCCTCCGAGGCTCGCCAGCAGCAGCATGAGCGGCAACGCCTGCCAGCCGAGCCAAGCGCCGATCGCGGCGACAAGCTTCGGATCGCCGCCGCCCATCCCGTCCTTCAGGCGCAGCTTGCGATAGAGAGCTGCAATCGCCGCGAGCGTCAGCCCGCACACGACGGCTCCGATCCAACGGTCGACGAGCGTGGTCTGCAGCAACGGTCCCGCGACGAGCAGCCCGGCAACGCCAAGCAGCGCGCTCAGGCCGTCGGGAAGCCAGAAATGCCGCGCGTCGAGCAAAGCCAATGGCAAGAGCAGCCAGCCGAACAGCGCCCAGAGCCATCCCGCCGTGCCGGGCATGATCGCCAGCGCCGCGACACCGAGCAACGCCGATCCCAGCTCGACGCGCCCGTGAAAGCGATCGATGGCCCCGCCGCATTCGCGGCATCGCCCGCGCGATGCGATCGCCGACAGCAGCGGCACGAGATCGAGCGCACCTAGCTGGCGCCCGCAGCCGTCGCATTGCGACCGCCCGAGGACGGACCGGCCTGCCGGCCAGCGCAACACCAGCGTCGCGATGAAGCTGCCGAGGACAAGCCCGATCAGCCCTGCCAGAACAACGCCCGCGCCGATGGGCAAGGCGTCGAGGATGGTCACGTCAGAAGCGGCCCGAAGTCGCCAGCACGAACCCGTTCGCTCCGGCCTTGAAGCCGAGCACCGCCAGCGCGGCCGCCATCGCCGGGTCGCGGTCGACGGTGATCGCGAATTCGGCGCGATAGGCGCCCTTGCCGTCGAAGGCGAGCGTCAGCCGCTCCATCCCCGACTGGCTCGCCAGCGCCGCCTGCGCCCGCCCGCCTGCGCAGCGAAGCGGCCCCGACAGCCCTTGCGACAGGTCGAGCCCGGCGATCGGCGCGGCGACCGACAGCTGGATGCGTCCCGCCGCCTCGGCGCATGTCCCGGCATCGTCGAAACGCACCGTCGCACCCTCGAAGCGGATCGTGTCGGCGGGGATCAGGCCCAGGCCCCCCGCAAGCGGGGTGGTGCCGTTGACGTCCGACATGCCGCGCGGGTCGCTGCCATGAAGACGCCCCGACAGCGCGCCGAGCCGGTCGTCGGCGCGTTCGAAGGTCAGTTCGGTGCTGCCGCCCAAGAGGGCGATCGGCGACAGGCTCGCGCGCACCGTGCCGAGCGGCAGCGCGCCAAGCCGCGCGTCGATCAGCGCGCCCGACCAGATCGATCCGCGAATTTCGCGCGCCGACACCCCCGCGTCGGCGGCGCCGGCCAGCGACAGCGCGAGCCGCATCGGAAAGGTCGCGGCGATCAGCAGCAGCGCAAACAGCGCGGCCGCGATCGCCCAGCGTCGCCGTGCGCTCATTGCCCGCCCTTTCTGAGTTCGGCGGTCATCCCGACCGTGCCGTCCGCGGCCGGCGTGATCGTCAGTTGGTCGACGACGAAACCCTGCGCTTCCAGGCCGGCGAGCCAGTCGGTCAGCACCGGCGCCTTCGCCGTCGCGATCGCGATCGTCACCTGCCGCTGCCCCCGCGCCTCGTTGCGGTCGAGCGTCAGACCGATCTCTGCCGCCGACTGCGCGAGATACTGGTCGATCGCCACCGCATCGACCGCCGCCGCGACCGACTTCGCCGGGCGCCGGGAAAGCAGCCCGATCTTGGCCGCGACGCGCCCCTCGCGCTCGATCGCGGCGCGATGGCGGCTTTCGAGGTCGAGGAACGCCGCGACCGCCGGACGCCCGAGCGCCCAGCCGAGCACCGCGACCGCCAGCAGGTCCGCGACGCCGACCAGCCAGCGTTCGCGTGTCGACAGCCCGCCCCACCAGTTTTTCATCGCTTCCATCATGGTACCGCCCGGATCGTCACATTGGCCATCTGCTGGCCGTCGGTGCCCGCCATCGGCTGCGCGGTAATGCGATAGCCGCGCGCCTGCAGCGCCAGCAGCACCGTGTTGATGTCTTCGACGCGCGGCGCTGCAAGCGTTGTCGACAGCGTGCCGTCGGTGCGGTGCGACAGCGTCTTCAGCGCCACCCCCGGCGTATCGCGCATCGCGTCGTAGAGCGCCGATGCGGGTACCGAGAAAGCGAGCGGTCCGCCGCCCGCCGCGGCGAGGCGCCGGTCGAGTTCGGCCTCGGCCGCGCCGGCATCCCGGGCTTCGATGCCGGCCTTTTGTGCAAGATCGACAACCGCTTCGTCGGCGCGGCCGGTATCGCTCGTCAACCGCACCGCATGGACGATCGGGATGAGCAGGCTCACCGCGACGAGCGCGATCGCCAGCCGCTTGCCGGTCCGCACCAGCGCGGGATCGAGCGACCAGCTCCGCTTCGGCTTCCACGCGCCGGTCAGCAGGTCGATCGGCGGCGTGGCAAGCGACAGCAGCAGCGCCTCGCGCATCGGCTCGGCCGCCAGCGGCGCAATCACCCGCTCGCCCGCGATCAGCGGATCGAGCGCGGGATCGGACAGGAAGGCGCGGTCGGCGGTGCGCACGATCGCCTCGCCGCCGACATCGGCGGTCCACAGCGCATCGGGCTCGGGCGGCGGGACGGTCGCGGCCGACGGAACGATCGCTGCCGCCGACAGCCCCCGTGCCGCGAGCCAGTCGCGCCAGGCCGCCATCGCCGCATGGGTGGTCACCGCCACCGGAATCGCCTGCCCGTCCCCCGTCGGCTGTCCGGCAACGACGTGGAGCGCCGCCGCGTCGCCCAGACTGCCGCGCAGCGCATCGATCCGCGCCGCGGCAGCGGCCTGCGCGGGCGCGGCGTCGGGATAATGATACCAGCGAACCGGAATATCGGCGGCAGGGGCCAGCGCGACCAGCCGGTCCTCGGCGTCGCCGTCCGCCGGCCTCTCCCACGCGTCGACCCAGCCGTCGTCCTGCCCCGAATCGACGATGACGCCGTCATCGACGCGCAGCCATGCGGGGCGGAAGGCATCCTCGCCCGACAACGCCGCCTGCGGGGGCAGCCAGAGAACAAGCGTGCGGCTCACCTCAGTCGGTCTCGCCCCAGTCGCGGCGGACGATGGTCGGCGCGGCCTGGCCGGCGCTGGCCGCCCCGCCGTTCGCGTCGATGAGCGATCTTGCCGTCAAAACCCCGTCCCCTATTGTCACATTCGTCGTCAGCGCGAGCCAGCGGCTGTTCACCCCGGCCTGTTCGGCGACATCCTGCGGCGGTTCGCGGCCCGCAAAGGCCCGCCCCTCCCAGAATCGCACGCTGCTGCCATAGCCGCCCGCAGGCCGGGCCGCCAGCGCTGCCCGCGCGTCGGCGACGCTGATCTGGCCGGGCAGCAGCATCGCGATCAGCGGCGCCTGTTCGGGGGTCAGCGTGTTGACGTTGAGCTTCACTGCATCGGTCACCGGCAGCACGCAGACCCAGGGTTTGAGCTGCGCATAGATTTTCGGCGTCACCCCGCGCACCGCGCGCAATTCGCTGACGTCGGCCATCTTGCGGTTCGCCGCGAGATAGCCCGTCTGCATCCCGCGATAGACATTGTCCTCGGCGCCGAGCGGCCCTTCGTTGCTGTCGCTGTCGATCCAGTCCGCCGCCGCGCCCGCGATCTGCTGCGCCTGCCCGTCACCGATCCCGATCAGTTTCATCAATTCGGCGAATTGGCGCACCGATCCCGACCGCTGGCTCAGCCTTCCCGGCGCGGTCTCGGCGGCAAGGCTGTTGAGGTTGAAGCAATTGTTCGCGTCGGTCAGCCGCGCGCGCCCCTGCCCGCCCGGCAGCGGCAAGGTGAAATCGCGCCCGAGCCACCCCCCGTCGAGCGTCAGCCGCGTCGGATCGCGCGACACGAGGCTGGAAACCCGGCGCAGCGCAATCTGCTCGGCGGCGAAGGCATAGGCGCGCCCCTGATCGACCGTCGATGTGCTGCCTGCGATCCGCGTCGCGAGCGTCAGGCGGTCGAGCGCGGTCGCGGCGATCACCGCCATCACCGCGACGAGCAGCAACACCGTGAGCAGCGCCGCGCCGCGTTCGCCTTTCGGATGGCCGGTCATGCCGGGGGCGCTCCCGCAGCAACGGGCGGCGTCGGCAGCGTCGGCCCGGTCAGGAACAGCATCGTCAGCGGCGCGCGGCCGGTCCGCGTCAGCCGCACCTCGACCGCGCGCGGCAGGCGGTCGCCGGGATCGCTGCTCCAGCTTTCGCTCCAGTTCCCCTGCCCATCGCGATAGCGCACCGCAGCCGCGGTGACGTCGCCGATCAGCCGGTCGCCGTCCGACAGCGCGGTGCCGTCGAGCATCGGCTGGGTCGCGCGGCGCCATTCGCCGCCGGTCAGCGCATAGCCGACGCGCTCGACGCTCGGGCGCGGGCTGCCGTCCAGCGATCCGGCGCCCGCGTGGACGAAGGCAAAGCCAGTAGGCGACCCGACAAAGGCCGGGACGGGCTCGCCCGCCTGCCCGCGCGTCGGCCGCTGCAACGCCTGCGCAAGGTCGTTCGCCATCACCGCGCGCACGCGGTTGATCCCGCTCATGCCCTGAAGCCGCGCCTGCACGGCATCCTGCGTGTCGACGCTGCTGCGCAGCAGGCCGACCCCCATCGCCGCGATCACCGCGAAGATCGACAAGGCGACGAGCATTTCGACGAGGGTGAAGCCGCGTTCGCCCTTCATCGCGACGGCCTGATGATCGTCAGCGTCGCTTGCCCGCGCCCGCTTTCGGGCCGGACGATCAGGTCGATGCGCAGCAGGCTGTCGTCGGCGGTCTTCGCGACGCGCTGTTCGATGCGCCAGTTGCGCCCCGCATTGGCGACGCTGCCCACGCTCGCACCGATCGTCGGCGGCGACGGGTCGGTCCACAGCTCGACCGCCCGGTTCTGCGCCACGATGCCCGCCATCGTGCTTTCGTCGAGATCGCCGGCGGTGCGCACCGCATAGGCATCGAGCCGAACGAGCGTCAGCGCGGCGATGCTGATGATGCTGAGCGCCACCAGCATTTCCAGCAGGGTGAAGCCTCGTTGGTCGGCCGACGGACGGCTATTCGCCACGACTGACGTCCCCCGTCGCGGAAACGCGGACGATCTCGCGCGCGTCGCCGCCCGACAGCACGACCGCCTGCGGCGTCGGGCTGGTGCCGACGCGGTCGAACAGGATGCGCGCCGCGCCCTGCCCGTCGCCCGCGACGAAGCGGACGTCGGACGGCCAGCTCCGCTGTTCGAACGCGCGACCGGGCAGCGGCTGCCACGCCCCCTCGACCCGCCGCTCGAAGCCATAGCCCGAGGGCGCGAGATTGACCGACACGCTGCGCCCCTCGATCACCGCGACGTCGCGCGCGGCGGCAAGGCGCGCGGCGAGCCGGTCGGCCTCGCTGCGCACATTGCGCTCTTCGCCGGGAATGGTCAGCACGACCGCGGTCGCTGCGAGCGCCATGATCGCCAGCACGACCATCAGTTCGACGAGCGTGAAGCCGCGTTCGCTTGCCGGCGAACGCGCCCCCGCGGGGGGTGTCCGCAGGCGCGTGACTGCGGACACGGCCCGGTCGACCATCGGCGTCCTATTCTTCGCTGCGAATATCCGCATTTTCGTCGGTCCCGCCGGGCGCGCCGTCGGCGCCCATCGACCAAACGTCGAACGCCTTTCCGTTCGCGCCGGGCGCCTGATAATTATAGGGGCGGCCCCAGGGATCCTGCGGCAGCTTCTTGATGTAACCGCCGCGACGATAGCGCTCGGGCTGCGCGAGCGCCGGCGGCGCGGCGACGAGCGCGTTCAGCCCGTCGGTCGATGCCGGATAGGTCAGATTGTCGAGACGATATTGTTCGAGCGCGCTTTCCAGCGTGGCGATATCGGCCTTCGCCTTGGTGACCATCGCCTTGTCCTGACTGGGCAGGACATTGATCAGCACCACCGTCGCGAGCAGGCCGATGATGAAGATGACGACCATCAGCTCGGTCAGGGTAAAGCCGCGCTCGTCCTTCTTGCGCCGACGGCTGTCGGGACGCGCGGGATCGATCATGAGGCGAAGGAAAAGCTGCATCAGCGACATGTATTATAGCCCTGCAAGGTTCTGCAACTGGAGGATCGGAAGCAGGATGGCGAGGATGATGAGTGCGACGCACGACCCCATAACGACAATTATGACAGGTTCGAGAAGGGCCATGGACGCGGCGGTGAAACGGTCGAACTCGCGTTCGAGATAGTCGGCGGCGCGCTCGAGCATCTGCTCGAGCCGCCCGGCGCTTTCGCCGCTCGCGGTCATATAGACGAGCAAGGGCGGAAAGACTCCGGCGTCGCGGAGCGCGGCCGACAGACTGCCGCCCGCGCGCACCTGGTCGACGATGCTGGCGGTGGCGCCGGCGAGCGCGGCGTTGCGGATCGTCGGGACGGTGAGCCGCAAGCCCTCGACCAGCGGCAGGCGGCTCGACACCATCGTCGACAGCGTGCGCGCAAAGCGTGCGGCGTAAAGGTCGCGCAGCAGGCGCCCGAAAAGCGGCAGGCGTAGCAACCGGGCATCGACGGCCGCCTTGAACGCCGGGCGGCGCATCGCGCTGACCCAGCCGAAGGTGGCGGCGGCGATCAGCAATGCGATCAGCCACCACCAGTTCGCGGCGAAGCTCGAGATCGCGATCACGGCGCGGGTCAGAAAGGGCAGCTGCTGACCGACGTCGTTGAACTGTTCGACGACGCGCGGCACGACGAAGATCATCAGCGCGGCGACGACGCCGATCGCAACCACCGCGAGCACGACCGGATAGGCGAGCGCGGCTATCAACTTGCCGCGCACCTCGGCCTGACGTTCGAGCAGGTCGGCAAGCCGCGCGAGGATCGTCGTCAGGCTGCCCGTCGTCTCCCCCGCCGCGACCATCGCACGATAGAGCGGTGGAAAGCTGCCCGGCTGGCGCGCCATCGCGTCGGCAAGACGGCGCCCTTCGAGCAGGCCGGCATGGACATCGCCGATCACCGCACGCGCGCTTTCGGCCTCGCTCTGCCGCGTCAGCGTGCGCAGCGCCTCTTCGAGCGGCGCGACCTCGACAAGCGTGGCGAGCTGACGCGTGAACAGCGCGAGCTCCTTGGAAGAAAGCTTGCCCCGGCGAAAGGCGAGCAGCGAGCGGCCGGTCGCGGGCTTCGTCCCCGCCTCCTCGACCGCGACGATATGGAGCTTGCGGCGGACCAGATCGGCGCGGGCGGCATCGTCGTTCGCGGCGGTCAGCCGCCCCTTGCGCTCGCGACCGTGGCTGTCGATCGCCACATAGCGATAATCAGGCATCGATATCCTCGCGCCGCGCGATGCGGATCGCCTCCTCGGGCGTGGTCAGCCCCTTGGCGACCATCGCGCGTGCCGCCGACGCCAGCGTCGGCGCTTTCAGGAAAGCGTGCTTCGCGATCATCGATTCATCGCCGCCGGCATAGATATAGCGGCGCACGGTCTCGTCGACCTTGATCGCCTCGAACACCCCGATCCGCCCCTTGAAGCCGGTGTGGCCGCACTGGTCGCAGCCCTTCGGGCGCCAGATCACGGTGCCGATGTCGAGCCCGAGCATCGCCGCGACGCTGTTGTCGGCCTGCACCGGCTCGCGGCAATGGTCGCACAGCTTGCGGACAAGCCGCTGCGCCAGCACCGCGCGCAGGGTCGAGGCGAGCAGGAAGGGCTCGACCTTCAGGTCTTTCAGGCGCGTGATCGCTCCGACCGCATCGTTGGTGTGGACCGTCGAGAGCACAAGATGCCCCGTGAGCGACGCCTGCACCGCGATATCGGCGGTCTCGCGGTCGCGGATTTCGCCGACCATCACGACGTCGGGATCCTGGCGCAGGATCGCGCGCAGCCCCGCGGCGAAATCGAGCCCGACCTTCGCATTCACCTGCGTCTGGCCGATGCCGTCGACGGCATATTCGACCGGATCCTCGACCGTCAGGATGTTGCGCTGGCCGTCATTGAGCTGCTTCAGCGCCGCATAGAGCGTCGTCGTCTTGCCCGAACCCGTCGGGCCGGTGACGAGGATGATCCCGTTGGGTTCGGCCAGCGCCTCGCGCAAGATCCGGTCCGCCTCCCCCGACAGGCCAAGAACGTCGAAGTCGATCCCGGCCGTGTCCTTGTCGAGGATACGCATCACGACGCGCTCGCCCGCCCGGCTCGGCAGGGTCGAGACGCGGACGTCGACCGCCTTGCCCGCCAAGGTCAGCGCGATGCGTCCGTCCTGCGGCACGCGGCGCTCGGCGATGTCGAGGCGCGCCATCACCTTGATGCGGCTGACGACGACGGGGGCGACGTGCGGCGGCATCCGCAGATGCTCGCGCAGCACGCCGTCGGTGCGCATCCGCACGACGAGCCCGCTTTCATAGGGTTCGATGTGGATGTCGCTGACGCCCTGTCGCACCGCTTCGGCGATGATCGCGTTGATCAGCCGGATCGCCGGGGCGTCGTCGGCGCTGTCGAGCAGATCCTCGGCGCTCGGAATGCCGAGTTCGAGGTCGCTGCCATCGAGCGTCCCCGCCATCGCCGCTGCGGAGGCGTCGACCGCATAATGGTCCGAAAGCAGCCGGTCGAAATCCGCCGCGTTCGCGGTCGCAACGCGGATCGGCTGCGCGAGGAAGCGTTTCACCTCGATCAGCACCGCGGGGTCGCTGCCTTCGCGCAGCGTGGCGAGCCAGCGCCCGCCCTCTTCCTGCGCGATCACGACGCCATGGCTTCGCGCGAAGCCATAGGGAATATCAACCGGCGCCGGGGGAGGCGCCGCCGGTTCGATGTCGGTCACGGATAGTCTCCGGCGGGGGGCGCGGGCGCCTGCGAAATCGAGGGCGGCACGTCGGTGGTCGAAACGCTCCCGTCGGGGCCGCGCAGTTCCTGCAGGTTGACGGGACCGACGGTGACATCGGCGGGGGTCGCCGCGCTCGGAACCGGCGGCACCGTGCCCATATAGTCGCGCACCAGCGTGTCGATAGCGGGCTCCTCGCCCGGATTCCGCTGGAGCTGGAAGTCGCGGATATAGCCGTAGCGGCGCGCGGTCAGCGCGGCATTGTCCTCGCGATTGCGCAGCACCGTCGGGCGGATGAACACCATCAGGTTCGTCTTCGACCGGCTCCGGCTGCGCGATTTGAACAGTTCGCCGAGCAGCGGGATGTCGCTCAAAAGCGGGATGCGCTCGATCGTCTTGCGCTCGTCGTCGTTGAGCAGGCCGCCGATCGCCAGGATCTCGCCGTCGTCGACGGTCAGCACGGTTTCGAACGAGCGCTTGTTGAGGATCAGGTCGCTGTTGCGCGACGAGACCGGTCCCGCCACGCTCGACACTTCCTGCCGCAGGAACAGCTTGACCTCGCCCGCGCCATTGACCTGCGGCGTGACCTCCAGCTTGATCCCGACCTCTTCGCGCTGCACGGTGCGGAAGGCATTGTCGAAATTGTCGCTCAGCGCCTCGCCGGTCGTGATCGGCACTTCCTGCCCGACCAGGAATTTGGCGGCCTGGTTGTCGAGCGTGACGATATGCGGGGTCGCGAGCAGGTTCGACGTCGTGTCGGACTTTACCGCATTGATGATCGCGCCGAAGATCGTGTTCTTGCCGATATCGCCCGCGAACCCCGCGAAGCCGCCGGTCGCCGAAAGCAGCGAAGCCGCGGCGGCTTCCTGCAGGCTGCTGCCGAGCGCGCTCGACGTCTGGGTGACGACCGTGGTGCCGTCGACCGTCGTCTTGTCCTCGGTGAGCTTGGTCGCGGCATAGGCGCCGCCGAGGGTGAAGATGTTCGGCTGCGCATTGCTGTAATTGGTCGCGACGAACGGGATATTCTTGCCGCCGAGCAGGAACTGGACGCCGAGGCGCTTCGCGGCGTCGTCGCCGATCTCGACGACGATCGCCTCGACCAGCACCTGCTCGCGGCGGCTGTCGAGCTGGCGGATCAGCTCGCCGAGCATCCGCTGCACCTCGCTGTTCGCCGCGACGATGATCGCGTTGGCGCCCTCATAGCGCGTTACGATCGCAGGGCCGCGCGTCGCGATGCTGCCGCCCGAGCCGCTCACCAAGGTCGGCGTGGAGCCGGTGGGCGTAGCGGTCGGCGCGGGCGTGCTGCCGCCGGTCGAGGACGATGACGACGAGGAGGCCGGAGGCAAGCCGGCCTTCTGCGCGGGGTCGCTGCCGCCGCCGACGAGCTGTTGCAGGGTCGGCAGCAGCGTCTCGGCATTGGCATGTTCGAGCCAATAGACGCGCAGTTCGGTGCCGCCCGCCGCCTTCGCGTCGAGGTCGTGCGCCATCGAGACGAAGCGCGCGACGAGCGCCTGGTCGCCGCGCAGCGCGATCGCGTTGCTGCTGTCGACCGGCACGATCGCGATCGGCGCCTTCGCCCCCTCGCCCGCCGCGGGGACGAGCGCGGCGAGCGCCGCGGCGATCTCGCGCGCGCCGGCGTTTTTCAGCGTCACGATCTGACTGGTCGAGCTGTCGCGGTCGATACTCGCCGCGAGCGCGCGGATGCGGCGGATATTGTCGGCGAAATCGGCGACGACCAGGCTGTTCGCGTTGCGGTTCGCGGTCAGCGATCCCTGCGCGCTGACCAGCGGGCGCAGCGTCTCGACCGCCGCGACTGCATCGATATGCTTGAGGCGGATGATCTCGGTCACGAACTGGTTCTGCGCCGCGCCGCCGCTGCCGATGCGGCCCGGCTGCGCCGCAGCGCCATCGATCGGCTGGATACGATAAGCGCCGTTCGGCCCCGGCACCGCGACAAGGCCGTTCGAGCGCAGGGTCGAGAGGAAAATCTCGAAATATTCGCTGCGCGACAGCGGCCGGTCGGTGACGACCGACACCTTGCCATTGACGCGGCCGTCGATCACGAACGTGCGCCCGGTGATCCGCGCCGCGTCCTGGATGAAGGCGCGGATGTCGGCGTCGCGCACGTTCAACGTATATTGCGCGAGCGCGGGGGCCGGCGTCGCGGAAACCAGCGCTGCGGCAAGCATAAGGGATAATTTGAGGCGCATGATATCCGTTATTTCGAGAGGATGAGAGCGATGGGGACGACGCTGGCGCCGCGTTCGACCTCGACCGAGATCCGCGCACCGGGCGAAAGCTGGTTCGCGAGCGAGGCCGCGTCGCTGGCCGAGCCGATCGGGCGGCCGCCGACCGAGCGGATGACGTCGCCGGGGCGCAGCCCGGCGGCGCGGAAGACGGCGCCGTCGCCCTGCGGCTGGACGAGCAGACCGGTGACCTTGCCATTCTCGGCCCGCGGCGCGAAGGCGACCCCCGCCTTCAACGCTTCGGGCGAAATCTCGCCGCTCGGCGAGACGCCGTTCGCGCCCGCCGGCCCGGGCTCGGGGGTCGGCGCCGGAAGCGCCGTGCCCGGGGTGGCGACCGGCGCCGCGCCGCTCTGGTCGAGGAACAGGCTTTCGCGCGCGCCGCCGCGGTCGAGCAGCACATGGTCGAAGGCGACGCCGACCAGCTTCAGCCCCGGCGCGATTTCGTCGCCGACCGCATAGCTGGTCTGGATTCCGTCCTCGCCCGCGATGATCGCCGAGCCGCCGCCGGTCGCTTCGTTGATATTGACCCCGAACAGCGTCAGCCCCGCCGCGGTGACGGTGGCGCTCGCGGGCCCCTGCGCCGCATTGCGGAAGAAAGGATCGAAGCCGGCGAAGAGCGCGCGGCGTTCGGCGGGCGATGCGATCATCGCGGTCTGCGGCTGCCATGCGCCGAGCGGCGACAGCGGCACGACGAGCGTCCATAAGAGCCGGACGCTCTGCCAGACGAGCAGCGCGCCGAGCAGTACGATGACGAACAGCGGAAGGATCGCGCGCGGCGACCTTTTGCCCGCGCGAAGCCAGGCAGGCAGCGCGCGGGGCAACCGAACGGCCGATCCGGGCATCAGCGTCGCCATGAACTTGTCCCTGTCCCCCAGACTGAAAAGCGGTCTCGCGAATCGCCTAGGGGCGATCGGTGACAATCAGTTGACGGGAAGATTACAGTTTTTTGTCAGCCGGGCGAGTCCGCCCTGCCCTGCTCGTCGCAAGCGCCATCCCGGCCGCAACCGGGATGGCGTACGGCGACTGCCTCAGAATTTCAGCGACCCGCCGAGCGAGAAGGTCGTGCCGGTCTTGTACAGGTTGTAATAGATGGTGTTGTCGCCATTCTGCTGCAGTTCCTTGTACTTGGTCCCGAAAATATTGCGGGCCTCGAACTTGATCTCCAGCTCCTTGCCGAACAGCGGGAAGCCCTGCCGCGCGACGAAATCGACCTGGATGCCGGGCTTTTCGAAGATATCGGGCTGGCCCGACGGGCCGCGGCGCGTGATGCGGTCCGACGCATAGGAAATCAGGATCGTCTGCTGCGACAGCTTTTCGGTATCCTCGAGCCCGAATTCGACGTTCACCAGATGGTCCGACTGGCCGGTCAACGGCGCCCCGTCGCGGAAGAACTGGCTGGCCAGGGTCGCGCCGGTGAAGGGGAAGGCCTTGACCGGATCGTCGGCGCCGACCTTCAGCTTCGAATTCGACCAGGTATAGTTGCCGATGAACACGCCGCGGCGCGTCGCGAAAAAGCCGTCGCCCCAACCGCTGAGGTCGAAATATTTCTGCACTTCCAGCTCGGCGCCATAGAGCGTCGCTTCGGGCGCATTGGCAAAGCGCGTCGTCACGCTGTTGCCGTCGAAGCTGGCATAGGTTTCGATCGGATTCTTGATCTTCTTCCAGAAACCGCCGATCGACACGCGCTGTTCGGGCGCGAAATACCATTCGAGGCGGCCTTCGGCATTGTAGAGCTGGCTGTCGACAAGCTGCGGGTTGCCCTGGAAGCTCCGGTTGGTGTCGGGGTCGTAATAGGACTGGAACACCAGCTCGCGGAACTGCGGCCGCGCGATCGTCTTCGAGGCGCTGAGGCGAACCTGCATCTGCGGCTGGATCTCGTAGGTGATCGTCGCGGCGGGGAGCAGATAGTCGCGACTGAGGTTGGTGTCGGGCGGCAGCGTCGGGTTGACGGCATAGACCTGCACCGCGCTCACGCGCTCGACCGCGGTTTCGTAGCGCGCGCCGACGTTGACGTTCAACCCGTCGAGAAGGTCGGCCTGCAGCTGGAAATAGGCCGCATGGTTGCGCAGGATCGCGCGGAACGTCGGGTTCGAACCCGTGCTGTCGACCAGGCTGATCCCGGTCGGGCTGGGATTCGCCGGGCAATTAGGGTCGGTCGGCGGATTGAGCGGCGGGAAACAGATCACCGCCTGCGACAGCAGCAGGTCGGGACGCAGCAACGACACGGCCAGCGGAATATCGTTGTTGCCCTGGAACAGGAAATCGCGCCGCTCGGTGACGCGGTTCGTGTCGCTATAGGCGTAGCCATAGACCGCCTTGATGCCCGGCGCGATCTCGTAGGTGAAGTCGATCCCCGCCGAATAGAGATTCTCGTTGAGGTCCGAAAAGGCGATCGACGCGCTGCCCGGACGCTGGCCGGTGCTCAGCGTGTTGGTGAAGAACTGGCCATAGGGATCGCTCGCGCTGTTCGACCGGCTGTAGAGGAAGCTCAGCTCGAACGGCGCTTCGCGCTGCGAATTGGCATAGCCCGCGCGGACGTCGACATCGAGATTGTCGAAGGGCTGGAATTCGCCGACGAACTGGGTGTCGAACAACTGGCGCGCATACCAGGCGGTGTCCTGGTACATGAAGCTGACGCCGGGGTTGGAGTCGGAGGTATCGGGACGGTCTTCGGCGCCGAGGCGCGCCTGCTTGATCGTGTCGCGAATATACAGGTTGGTCCAGCGAACCTTGTTTTCGCCGAATTCGGCGCTGAGACCGACCAAGCCGTTCACGACGACGCGATTGTCGGTGATCACGCGGTTGACGTCGGTGTTGAGCGACGACAGGTCGAGCGCGTTTGCGGTCTGCTGCGTCACGTCGCGCGTGCGCCACTTGCTGCTATAGCCCGCTGTCGCGATCAGGCCGATCTCGGTCCCGCCGATCGTCCACGACTTGCCGCCGGTGATGTTCGCGCCCCAGTTGACGGGCATGTCGTTGTTCGTCTGGACGAGCGCGTTGCGCGCGGTCACGAACTGCCCCGCGATCGCCTGCTGGTTGACGCCGGGATCGTTGATGCGAAGGCCCGAAGCGCGCCACGCGCGATAGGCGGGCGGCAGGTTGCGGCCGCCATCGCCGAAGCCGGTCCAGTCGCTGCCGGTGCCGTAATAGGTGTAGCCGAGCTGGCCGGTGGTTTCCGAATTGCCGCCGATGCTGCCGCCGATCGTCAGGAAGGGATCGCGGGGGACTGCCTTGGTCGTGAGGTTGATCACGCCGCCGCCGAACTCGCCGGGGTAATTCGCCGAATAGCTTTTCTGCACCAGCGACGAGGCAATGATGCCGCTCGGGAAAATATCGAGCGGCACGACGCGCTTCAGCGGCTCGGGGCTCGGCAGTGGCGAACCGTTGAGCAGCGCGAGCGAATAGCGATCGCCAAGGCCGCGGACATAGACGAAGCCGTTGCCGACGACGCTGAGGCCGGTGACGCGGCCCAGCGCGCCGGCGATATTGCCCTCGCCCGTCCGCGCGATATCGGCGGCGCCGAGCACCGAGACGACCTGCGGCGCGGTGCGCTCGATATTGGCGTTGCGGCGGCCGGTGACGACGATCTCGGCCCCCGGGATCGACACGTCGGTTTCGTCTTCTGCCGCCTCGTCGGCGGCCATCTCGACCGCGTCGGCCGGGGTTTCGGCGGCGGGGTCAACCGCGGACGGCGCGGGGGTTTCCGCACCCGGCTCGGACTGCGCCATGGCCGTGGCGGGCGCGACGAGCGCCGTGGAAATCAACAACAGGCTGGCGAGCGGGAGCGGCTTGGACATGGCGATCACCCCTTGGGATCCTTGTAAATCTGGAAGATATGCGAGAGGGAGCGGCGCGCGCCGCTCCCTCCCGGTCGAAGCAAAAAGCCTCAGTAGGTCGGCAGCGAGGTGCACAGACCGGTGTTGCCCGTACCGAAGTTGGCGGTGGCGCTGTTGCAGGTCCAGCTCTGGAACCAGGTGTCGGTCGCATCCTTGACCGCGCCGATATAGGTCGTCTGGTCGAAGAAGCCGGCGCGGGTCTGCTCGATGCCGGCGAAGGTCGAACCGTTCAGCGTCGAGACGTTGAAGGGCGTGACCGCCGTTTCGGTCGCCCCGTTGATGTAGAGGCTGGTCAGCGTCGGCGTATAGGCGTCGTTGTTGCCGTTCGTGCCGGTGCCGAAGATCGCCGCCGTCGCGCCGGCGGTGATGCCGCTGTCGATATATTTCGTCGACGAACACTGCATCAGCACCGAACGGAAGATCGGGGCGCCGAACTCGTCGATCGCCGCGTCCTGGGTGCCCGAGGCGGTCTGCGCGCGGCTGATGCGCAGGCAGGGGTTGTTCGGGCTGACCAGCACCGAGTTGTACAGGCCATAGTCGGTGCCGCCGCGGAGCAGGATCGACGCCTGGTCCGCCGAGGCGTTCTGCGAATTCTGGTAGAAGACGAAGTTGGCGACGCGCGTGTTCTGGCGCGGCGTGTTGCCGTCGAGCGAGTTGTCGGTATCGGCCTCGATCATCGCGTCGCCGATGTTCGGACGCTGGACGATGATGCCGTACTGGAAGTTGGCCTTCGTGCCGACGTCGGTGTCGAGGTTATCGTCCTCGGCGCCGACGCCGATGAGATGCTTCACATGGGCGTGGCCGCCGAACACTTCGAGCGCGTCGTCCGAACTGTTGTACGACATGATATGGTCGATCTGCGTCGCCGAGCCGACGCCCTGCAGCGTCAGCGACTGAAGCTCGCTGTTGCCCGACAGGATATAGCCCGAGAAGCGGATCTGGACGTAGCTCATCCGGCCGCTGTTGTCGTTGTTGAGCACGCCGCCATAGAGCGCGGGATCGACCGCGCCTTCGGTCTGGCGTTCGCAGGCGTTGGTGCCCGGCGTCGCGGTGCCCGAAGCGCAGTCGGTGATCTGCGCGCGGCCGCTCAGCACCACACCGCCCCACTGGCCGGACGAATTTTCGGTGTTCAGCCCCTGCATGTTGTCGCGGCTGGTGAAGATGATCGGGCGCGTCGGCGTGCCGACGGCCGAGATCCGGTTGCCGCGGTTGACGTTCAGCCACGACGGACCCGATTCGCCGTACAGGATGACGCCCGGTTCGATCGTCAGCACGACGTCGGCCGGATCGGTCGATTCCTCGGTCGGTCCCTGGTCCGAACCGACATCGACGCGGCCGTTGATGCGATAGACCAGGCCGGCGATCTTCGGCAGCGTCGTGCTGCCGGTGATGACGGACGGCAGGGTGCAGACGCGGAAGCTGCCGATCGACGGATTGTTGATCGTGCCACTGTCGGTCAGCGCGCCGCCGGCGATGGTCGGACAGCCCGCAGCCGGGGTCACCGACGGCGGGGTCGGGGTCGGCGTGGGGGTCGGCGTCGGGGTCGGCGTCGGGGTCGGATTGATGATGATCGTGCCGCCTTCGCCCGGCGACGCGATGTCGTCGGCGCCGCACGCGGCAAGGGTGGAACAGGCCACGCTGGTAAGCATGATCAAACGAACGCGTGCGAAAGCCGCCATGAAATTCTCCGTTCCCGGTGTGCGCCGCGTCGGGCGCTGTGAAAAACCACCGGCGAACGAAGGATGAGTGCCGCCTCGCCCCCGGTGCCGCCGCCACTAGGGTGATTCGATGACGGTCTGACGCCAGAGCGATGACAATTGGGTGACGCTTTGGAGTCGATTTGGTGACATCCGCCCCAGCCGCGGATTTCTGCCTTCGCACCTGCAAAAAAATAAAAGCGCCCCAGCTCGCTTGCATCGCCCGAAAAGCTTTGCTAGGCGCCCGCTCCTACCTGGTGCCGGACGCGATCCGGACCATCATGATGTGCGGTCGTGGCGGAACTGGTAGACGCGCAACGTTGAGGTCGTTGTGGCCGAAAGGCCGTGGAAGTTCGAGTCTTCTCGACCGCACCATAGAGTCCAGTGGACTTCAAAAAGCAGCCGTGATCCATGATCGCCCCGCAAGGGCGCGCTTAGCCGACGGGGAGCGCCGGTCTCCGCGATCGACGCGACGCACGATCTTCGGCTATCGCTCCGGCGCCTTTTCGCACAGCCTTCCGGCGCGGCGGCGATTCCGGACAAAAAAAGCGCCCGCCGGATTGGAACCGGCGGGCGCCAGATGAAGATTTCCATCCTCGAACGAGGAAGAACTCTTCTGGGTCGCGAGGGCGCAATTACACGCCGCGACCGGGTTCCGATTGGACGAAAGCGCCAAATCGTCCACTGATATCACACTCTTGCGAGAGACCTTCGGCAGGGCCGCGATGGCGCCCCAGAGGTCGCCCCGGAGACCGCCCCGGAGGCCACCTATGCCGGAAACAGCTCGGCGCGGGCGAAATCGACCGATCCCGTGTCGCTGGCGAGACGCAGCCTTCCCAGCCGCCGGTTCCAATAGCTTTCCGACCCGTCGGCCAGCCGCCACGCGTGCAGGCGGCGGGTGAAAAGCTGGAGGTCGTGTTCCTCGCTGATCCCGATCGCGCCATGAACGGCGTGCGCGCTCGCCGCGATCCGCGCCGCGGCCTTGCCGGCGACCGACTTCGCGGTGGCGGCGGCCGCGAGCGACGGCGGGAAGGCGCCGCCGCAGCCGAGCTGCGACGCGATGCGCGCCGCGACCGCGTCCTCGGCCATGACCGCCATCGTCTGCTGCAGCGCCTGCTGGCGCCCGATCGGCTTGCCGAACTGGATGCGCTCGTTGGCATAGGCTGCGGTCATTTCGACGAGCCGGTCGGCCGCCCCCGCGATCAAGGCGGCGCGCAGCACCGCTGCCAGGGCGCGCAGTCCGGTTTCGGGCGCGGCGAAGGCGTCGGCGCCCGGCAACGCGTCCCAGCGCATCACCGCCGAGAGGTCGCCGGTCACGCCGGTTGCTTCGGGGTCGCCCGAGGCAGCCGCGACCAGATGCAGCCTCCCCTCGCTCTCGACCAACACATGGTGCGCGACCCGCCCGAACGGCACGACGGTGCGCCGATCCTGGCCGGCAACGGCGAGCGCGACCGGTCCGTCGGGGATCGGCCGTCCGGCCGCGGCGAGCAGCGCGCGCGCGATCATCGTCTCGCCGACCGGCAGCGGCACGGCGCGCCGCCCGAGTTCCTGCCACAGCGCATTGGCGACCGCGAGCGGTAGGCCGGCGCCGCCCGCATCCTCGCCGACCAGCGCGTCGAGAAAGCCCGACGCCGCAACCTCGGCCCACATCGCATCGGCGCTGCCGCCGCGCTCGACGGCGCGGACCGCGGCGGGCGCCGCGATCGTATCGAGCATCCGCACGAAGGGTTCGATCAGATCCGCAGCGTCCATCAGCGTAGCCCCATGCCGCGCGCGACGATGCCGCGCAGGATTTCCCGCGTCCCGCCGCGCAGCGAAAAGCTGGGCGCGAGGTGGGTGACGTAGAGCAGCGTCCGGTAGAGCTCGGCATCGACGGCCTCGTCCGGCCACGCGGCAAGGTCGGCGCCGATCGCCACCGGCAGCTCCTGTTCGAAACTGGTGCCCAGGTCCTTCACCAGCGATGCCTCGACGACCGGGCTCTCTCCCGCGGCGAGGCGGGCGGTGCAGGCGATCGACATCGCGCGCAGCACGCCAAGCCGCGCGGTGAAATCGCCGACCAGATCGAGCGTCGCGGTGTCGCCGCGTCCGACGCCGCGCAGGTGGCGGATCCACGCATCGAGCAGCACGACGCTCGAATAGATGCGCTCGGGCCCGCTGCGTTCGAACGCCAGTTCGGCGGTCACCTGCTTCCAGCCCTCGCCCTCCTGGCCGATCAGCGCCTCGGCGGGAAGGTCGACATCCTCAAAGAACACCTCGGCAAAATGCGCGTCGCCGGCCAGATCGACGATCGGCCGCACGGTGACGCCGGGCGCCTTCAGGTCGATGATCAGCTGCGACAGCCCGATGTGCCGGTCGTCGCTGCTGCCCGAGGTGCGGAGCAGCGCGATCATATAGTCGCTGTGCATCGCGTTGGTGGTCCAGATTTTCTGCCCGTTCACGCGCCAGCCGGTCTCGGTCCGCGTCGCGCGGGTGCGGACGCTGGCGAGGTCGGATCCCGACCCCGGCTCGCTCATCCCGATGCAGAAGAACAGCTCGCCGCGGCAGATGCGCGGGATATAGGATTGCCGCTGCTCCTCGGTCCCGAAATTGAGGATCAGCGGCGCGCTCTGCCGGTCGGCGATCCAGTGCGCCGCGACCGGCGCCCCTGCCGACAAAAGCTCCTCGACGACCACAAAGCGCGCGAAGGGTCCGCGCTCGTGCCCGCCATAGCGCTTGGGGAGGGTCAGCCCCAGAAAGCCGGCCTCGCCCAGCCGCCGGCTGAACGCGGCATCGAACCCAGCCCACGACCGGGCGCGGCGATCGTCGGGCAGCGCCGCGACCGCCTCGGCGACGAGCGCGCGGATCGCGGGACGGATCGCTTCGTCTTCGGGCGGCAACGCCGCCAGGGTCAATGTGTCGAACAGCGTCCCGCCTCCCGCATCGTCCCGCCGGTACGCCCGGCTGGCGGCACATTGCAGCCGCGCACCTCGGGATCAACCGATTTCGTCCGTCAATCGCTCCCGACCGTGCAGAGGGCGGGCGACCGCTTCGTCAGGGCCGGGACGCCGAGGACCGCCGGAACGGCTTCGTCGCGGCGCCGCGAACGGGCAAGCGATACGCCCTGCCCCCTGTACATGAGCACCGGACGCGCGGCACATCGCCAGTCGCAGGCCGCCATGGGCTGAATGTCGATACCGCCTAAGCCGGCTGAACCTGCGGCTGTCGCTCCGTCCCGGCCGCATCGTAAGCCGCCTTCATCCGCGCGAACGTCATCACCTGGCTCGTCATGATGTCGATCTGCGCCGCGATGCCCCGGTCGGTGAGCAGCCCGTCGGGATCGAACAGCGGCTGGCTGCTGTTCGCGGTGACCGCCATCGGGGTCGGCCAGCCGCGCAGCGCATGGGTGATCGAACGCAAGGTCGCGAGCGTGCTTCCCGCTGCCTGCCAACCCCCCGCGACCGCGACCAGCCCGACGGCACGGCCATCGAAATAGGGCTGCGCGTCGGAGACAAGATCCTGCGCATAGTCGAGCGCATTCTTGACCACGCCCGACACGGTGCCGTGATAGGCGGGCGAGGCGACGATGATCCCCTCGGCATCGCGCAGCGCGCCGGTCAGCGCCTTGGCCCTCGCGCACCGCTCGCTATGGTGCGGGGCATAGAGCGGCAGGTCGATCGCTTCGCCCGCGAACAGCATCGTATCGGCACCCTGCGCCTCGCAGCGCGCAAGCGCGTGGCGGAGCAGCCGCTCTGCCGAACCGCCGGTCGTGGCATTGCCCCCCAGCGCGACGATGCGCGGACGGCGGGTCGAAACGGGACGATCGATCATGATGCTCTCGCTCAGTTGAAGGTCACCTGGCTGCCGCCGCGCAGAAAGGCGATGGCGTTGCGGCGAAGGTGGTTGGTGCCGGGGTTCAGGATCGGTTCGGGCGAATATTGCGCCAGATAGACGCGGCGCATGTTCGGGGTCGAATTCGATCCGGTCGCGTGGAGCGCAAGGCTGGAGAAGGCGACGACGCTGCCCGCCGGAACCTCGATCGTGACGCCCTCCTTGTCGCCGGTGTAGCCGACAAGGTCATTGCTGCCCGGTTGGCGGACGTGCGGGACGATGCCGTGGCGCGTTTCGGGCGCTTGCGAAAAGGGCATGATGCGCACGGTGCCGTTCGCCACCGTGGTATCGTCGAGCGTGCACCAACAGGTGAGGTACGGCTTGTGATCGGCGGGGCCGCCGTTGCCGACGACATAGCCCGAATCCTGGTGCCAGCTGAACGGCATGCCTTCGCTGGCGCCCTTCACGACATATTGGTCGTAGAAGAAATAGGCGTTGTCGCCCAGGGTCGCGCGGCAGATGTCGGCCATCGTTTCGCTGAACAGCATCGTCCTCAGGTCGGGCTGCTTGCGCTGGCATTCGCCGGCGAAATAGCGCTTGCCCTTGTGGCTGATGCCGTCGACCTCGACCCCCAAAGCGTCGAGCCGCGCGTCCTCGCGCGCGATGACGCGGCCGCATTCCTCGCGCAGCAGGTCGAGCAGCGGGCCTTCGAGAATGCGTTCGAACACCGCGTAGCCTTCGGTCGCAAACTGTTCGCGCTGGGCCGCATAATCCATTTCCGTCTCTCCCGGATTTATTCGATAGCGACTCGATACGCCCAACCAGCCATCGCATCCAATCGAATTGCATCCATCAACCATACGTCTATACTATGGCTCATGCGAATGAGACAGGTCGAGGCGTTTCGCGCCGTGATGATAAGCGGGGGCATCACCGCCGCCGCGACGATGCTCAACATCAGCCAGCCGTCGGTGAGCCGGCTGATCGCCGACATGGAGCGGGCGGTGGGGTTCCGCCTCTTCGACCGCCGCGGCGCGCGCGTCCATCCGACCGCCCAGGCGCAGGCGCTGTACGAAGCGGTGCGGCGAAGCTACGCGGGGCTCGACCTGCTCGACCAGGCGGCACGGCGCATCCGCGCGCACCCGGTCGGCACGGTGCGCATCGCGGCGCTGGCCGCCATCGCGATGTCGGTGCTGCCCGCGGTGATCGCGCGCTTTCGCATCCTCTATCCCGAGATCAAGATCACGGTCGAATCGCTGGGCCAGCGCGCGATCGAGGAGCGCGTGTTCCTGGGACAGGCGGACCTCGGCATCGGCGTCGATGTGCAGGGGCGCGAAGGCATCAGGTCGACGCTGCTCGCGCGCGCCGAATATGTCTGCATCCTGCCCGCGAACCACCCGCTTGCGGCGCGGCCGCAACTCGCGGTGGCGGATCTGGCGGGCGAGGAGTTCATCGGCCCGATGCACGAGGCCGACGCGCTGTGGAACGGGATCGACGCCGCGCTCGACGATTCAGGCATCCCGGTGTCGCGGCGGTTGGAGACGCAACATTCGCAGATATTATATGCCTTCGTCGAGGCGGGACTGGGCGTGTCGATCGCCGAACCGTTCAGCGCTCCGCTGTTCCACCGGCTGAACGTCGCGGTGCGCCCGATCGCGCCGCCCGTCTATCTCGATTTCGCGCTGCTCGAGCCCGACATAGGGCCAACGCCCGAGATCGTCGCGTGGCTGAACGCCGATGTGGCGCGCGAGACGGCAGCGTGCCTCGCGCATGTGCGAAAGGTTGTGTCTTCCAATTAGGATCAGGCCGCCAAGCGCAGCCGGTTCCGTCCCTCGCGCTTCGCCGTATAGAGCGCCTGGTCGGCGCGGTGGAGCAATTCCTCGGCGTCCAGCTCGCCGTCATAGACCGCCAGCCCGATGCTGACCGTCGCGGGCGGCAGGTCGTCGCTGCTGTCGTCGGCCTCGATGGCCTTGCGCAGCCGTTCGGCGACCAGTTCGGCCGCCTGCGCGCTCGACCGCTGGAGGACGCAGACGAACTCCTCGCCGCCGAAGCGCCCGACCATGTCCTCGTCGCGCAGCGACGCCTTGGCGCGGCGTGCGACGCGGCGGATCACTTCGTCGCCGACCGCGTGGCCGAACTCGTCATTGATGCGCTTGAAATGGTCGATGTCGAAGATCGCGACCGCCAGCGGCGCGCCATGGTCGCGCGCGCCAACCATCGCTTTTTCCAGGAAGGCCAGCGT
The DNA here is from genome assembly GCF_018682675.1 of Sphingopyxis soli. Taxonomy (GTDB): domain Bacteria; phylum Pseudomonadota; class Alphaproteobacteria; order Sphingomonadales; family Sphingomonadaceae; genus Sphingopyxis; species Sphingopyxis soli. The sequence goes on along the minus strand of NZ_JAFMTR010000102.1, from coordinate 11,335 downwards.
GTGGCGCCGGTTCGGCAGGCCGGTCATCATGTCGGTGTTGGCGACACGCTCGGCCGCGTTCCGCGCGGCTTCGAGGATGCGGGCATTCTCGACCGTCTCGGTGACGTCCTGCAGCGTTCCGAAGATGCCGACGGGCTTGCCGCCCCGCCCCGTCTCGATCAGCCCGTGCGACTTGACGTGCCTGACCTCGCCGTCGGCGCGCCGCAGCCTTCCCTGATATTCGAAGGGCTGACCGGTTTTCACCGCCTCGCGCAAGATGCCTTGCGCGATTTCCCGGTCCTCGGGCAGATATTGCTCCATGCTGTATTCGACGTCGACCGGCGTGCCGGGGGCGAGCCCGTGGATGCGATAGGTCTGGTCGGACCATTCGATCGTCCAGCGCACCAGGTCGACGCGCCAATGGCCGACGAGCGCCGCGGCTTCGGCCTGCAACAAGGACCGATTGCTCTGTTCGAGCCGCCTAGCCAGCCGCCGCTGGGCGACGAGCAGCGCGGCGAGCGGCAGCGTCGTGAACAGCATCGCGAGCAGGTAGAATTGCAGGAACAGGACGCGCGTCGTCCGGTCGGCCTCGATCGCGGCCACCGGTCCCATCCCCTGGCCGGTCAACAGCGAGGTGATGATCGTCACGATCAGCATCGCGGTCGCGGCGCCGAACGGGCCAAGGCGATAGGCGGCGGCGACCACCGCGATACACGGCAGGAAGGTCGAGGGGAAATGCGCCTGCGAAAAGGCGGCTGCGGTGACCGCGGCGGTGGCGGTCAGGATCAGCACCGCCTCGCCCTTCATCCGCGCGGGGGCGTGCTCCAGCGCCTTCGAGCCGATCAGCCGCGCCAGCGTCACGATCGGCGGCGTCACGATCAGGATGCCGAGCGCGACCGTCGTCAGCCACGACAGGAAGAAGTCGAGGCTGCGCCCGCCCAGAGCGGCGCCGACGAGCGCCGTGGCGATCGAGGCGCTGAGCGCGCTTGCCGACAGCGCGGCGACGCAGAAATTGGCGAAGGAGCGCGGGACCATGAACGACAGTTCGCCGGCTTCGCGGCGGCGGATCAGCCAGAGCGCGGTACAGGCCTCGCAGCCGTTGGCGACGGTGAAGGCGGCCGACAGGGCAAGGCTCGATCCGCCCAGCATGTTCGCGGCCACGCTTGCCGCCGCCATGCCGACGAGCGACGCGAGGCGGGCATGGGCGGGCATCAGCAACAGCAGCGCCAGCATGTAGCCGCTCGGCGGCCAGACCGCGGCGATGTTGTCGGCCCCCTTGGTGGCATGGAGCGACACGGCGGCCAGCACGAAATAGCCGAACGCCGTGGCCAGCGACCAAACCGCCGCTTCGACTCGGGGGGAGTGCGACCGCGTCATGCGATTACCCTAGGTCGACGCTGGCAAATAAAGCGCTAAGATTTTCCCCGATTTGTAGCATTTCGCCGCCATAGCTCCCCCCGGCAGGCTGGATCGCGGCGTCAGTCGACCCCGCCAAAGGTCATTCCGACCACCTGCTCGACCATCGCCTCGTCCCATTCGATGCGGCGGTCAAGCACCAGCATCGCCAGGCCGTGGACCAGCGACCAGGCGTGCAGCGCCGCGACATCGACCTTTTCTTCCAGATGGGGCAGCGATTGCTGGACGCCGGCGCGGAGCAGGCCATAGGCGACATCGCCGCCGTCGCTTCCCTTTTGCTGATGGCGTTCGGGCATCTGGCGCGTGAAGCTCAGGCGGAACACCGCGGGCTCGTCGTGCGCGAAGCGGACATAGGCGACGCCGATCGCCAGGAAGCCGGTGCGGCCGCCGCCGACGCGCAGCCACGCCTGCGCCTGCAGCGCGCCGAGCCGGCGCAGCCCCTCGTCGGCCAGCGCGTCGAGCAGCGCCTCCTTGTCGGGAAAATGGCGGTAGAGCGCAGTCGCGCTCACCCCGACGTCGCGCGCCAGCGCGCGCAGGCTGAGTTCGGCGCCGTCGCCTTCCTCCAGCCGCTTCAGCCCCGCCGCGATCACCGCCGCGCGCAAGTCGCCATGATGATAGGCGCCCGAAGATTTCCCGCCGGCATTTTCCATGTTGACACTGTTATCTTGTTCGGTCATGTTGCCACCGTAAACATTCCGAGTCGCCCGCACAACCCCCACGCCGCGCGGCACTTTCGTCACCTTCCACTTAAGGAGCATCGATATGGCGAGCAACGTAGAAAGCCTGATCCGCGGCGCCGTGAAGAAGGGCATCGGCGCCGTCGCCGACTTCAACCGCAAGCGCCTCCCCACCCCTGCCGACGCCCACCCCTATCTCACCGGCATCCACACCCCGATGACCGAGGAGTTCACGCTCGAGGAACTGCGCGTCGACGGCGAGATCCCCGCCGCCCTCGCCGGCCGCTACCTCCGCAACGGCCCGAACCCGGCGCTCGCCCCAGACCCCGCCAGCTATCACTGGTTCACCGGCGCGGGCATGGTTCACGGCATCCGCATCGAAGGCGGCAAGGCCGACTGGTATCGCAACCGCTGGGTCCGCGGCGCCGAGGCGTGCGAACTGCTTGGCGAAGACATTCCCCCCGGCCCCCGCGCCGAACGCAACGACGCGCCGAACACCAATGTCATCGGCATCGATGGCCGCACCTTTGCGATCGTCGAGGCCGGGGGCAAGCCGGTCGAACTCGGCTATGAGCTCGACACGATCGCGCACAACCCGTTCGACGGCACGTTGAAGGGCCCCTACACCGCGCACCCGCACCTCGACCCCTTCACTGGCGAGATGCACTCGATCACCTACAAGGGCGACGACTTCAACACCGTCTGGCACGTCGTCGTCGACACCGAGGCACAGGTGATCCGCGAGCTTCCGATCCCGGTCAGCGACGGCCCGTCGATCCACGACTGCGCGATCACCGAAAATTACGTGCTCGTCCTCGACCTGCCCGTCACCTTTTCGATGAAGCGCCTGCTCGCGGGCCATAGCTTCCCCTACGCATGGAACGAGAAGCATCCCGCGCGCGTCGGCCTTCTCCCCAGGAAAGGCAGCGCGGACGACATCGTCTGGATCGCGGTCGAGCCCTGCTATGTCTTCCACCCCGCCAACGCGTTCGAGACCGCCGACGGCAAGGTGATCGTAGACGTCGTCGCACACGAGACGATGTTCGCCGAATCGACGCGCGGCCCCGACAGCCGGAAGGCGCGGATGGAGCGCTGGACGCTCGACCCCGCCGCCCGCACCTCGGTCCGCGCCGTCATCCATGACCATGCGCAGGAATTCCCGCGTTACGACGAACGGCTGACCACCAAGCCCTATCGCTATATCTATACGGTCGCGATTCCCGAGGCGGCCAAGTCGGAATGGCAGCTCGCCGATACACGGTTGTTCCGCCACGATCTCGGCACGGGCACCACCGACGCGCACGACTTCGGTCCCGGTCGGCATCCCGGCGAATTCGTCTTCGTCCCGCGCAGCGAACAGGGCGCTGAGGATGACGGCTGGCTGATTGGCCTCGTCGTCGATATGAACGACGAGACCACCGATCTCGTCATCCTGAACGCCGACGATTTTACCGGGTCACCGCAAGCTGTGGTTCACCTGCCGCACCGCGTTCCGCCGGGGTTTCACGGCAACTGGGTCGCGGATTGACCATATCGGGGCGCTTCATCAGCGCCTCGGTCACGCGCAGCGACCGCTCGTTGTCGACATCGATCGCCGTCGCCCCGTTGCTCACCAGCAGCGGGGCGATGTCGACTTGCAGGTGGCGCGAGATGCGCTGGAAGATATGGTGGATCGGCCCGAGCCCAAAGCGAAAGCGCAGCAGGTTGACAAGGCCGAACGCGCGGATGATGCGCATCGGCTTCTTCACGAACTGCCCGCCGCCGCGAAATGCTTCCACCGCCCGCAGTGCCGGCCGGTCGCCGATCCAATAGGCGTTGCAATTCGACACCGCGACGTCGGAAAATTCATAGAAGCGCCGCTGCCCCTCCGGATGAACCGCGAGCACATCCTCGCGCCGTGCGAGCGCAACCCCCGCGCCGACGCCGAGCCGCGCTGCCTCGGCACCGATCTCGGCGATCGTCGCGGGGGTCAGCAGGCAATTGTCGGCTGTGGTGATGAACAGTGGAAACTTGGCCAACTCGGCAACCGCCAGCACCGACGCCGCCAGATTGCCGGCCGCAGGCACGATCGTCAGCCGGTCTCCCAGTCGCTCGACCACCTCGTCGGCAAGCTCATCCAGCAATGTCTGATGATGCGTCGAGACGAAAATATGCGCGGCATTGGTCTGCGCCGCGCTGTCGAGCACATGCGCGATCATCGGGCGGCCCGCGACCGGAACGAGGCATTTGTCGCGAACGCCATGCGCCTCGGCCAGCGCGTCGACCGCGCCCGGCCGGCGCCCGGCGAGGATCAGGATCGAGCCGCTCATGCCGCATTCCTCTGCACCAAGCCTGCAAGCTGGCGGATCATGCTCTCGGCCACGATCGTCTCGATCAGGTCGGCCTGGGTGAAGCCCGCAGCGATCGCCGCGCGGCCGAACACCTTCTCCGACCAGAGATTGCAGTTGAGATTGACTTCGAGAAGCCGGATTTCGCCGGTCGTGAAATCGACGCGAAATTCGAAGCGGCCATAGTCGAAGGGCCGGAAAACCTCCGCCATCTCTGCCGTATAGCGAACGAGCCGCGCACCGACCTCGGCGTCGTCGAACAGTTCGAGCCTGTATTTCTGGCTGCGGTCGACGAGGTCGCGCTTTTCCTGATACGTACGCAGGTGGCTCGGGTCGGACTGTTCAAATATCATCATCGGCAACATTGCGGGCACACCGTCGATCGTGATGACGGGCACCTCTACGTCGCTCCCTTCGATAAAGGGTTCCACGATTACGTCATGATCCAGCGCATGAATTTCGGCGACCGCCTGCGCGAGTTCGCTCCGGTCTTGGGCGTCGCGAATACCCCACGAAGCCGAGCTGTTGTTCGGCTTGATGACCCACCGCCGCGCGGGCGGGCAGCGTGCAACGTCGACCGGCGCGCCACGGCGAAAAATCGACCAGGGCGCGGTCGGAATGCCGCGCGCAGCCGCTTCCAGCTTGGTCAGATGCTTGTCGTCGGAGAGCCCGCGGATGATTGGCGATGCCCCGACATAGGGCATCCCCAGCCGATTGCAGAGGAGCGGCAGGAGCATCTCCGAGTTGAAGAAGCCGCCGCGGTTGAGCAGCGGGAAGACGAAATCGGCGTCGGGCCTCGCGAATAGGTCGGAATAGTCATCCGCGATGACGAGCGGCATCCCCAGCGCCTCGAGTATCTCGCGCGTCTCGCGATGATAAAGCGCATGATTGCCGTCGTCGGGATGCAATCCTCCGGTCCAGCGCGCATGTTTGGCGACGAAAAGGAGCCGCTGCGTGTCGCGCAGGCGTTCGGGGAGCCGGGTCGGCGCGAGGTCGGTGGTTCGCATGGGATGGGTTCACCATGGCGAGATTGCACCGCGATGACTTTTCAATGACCGGGCTGACACCAAACCGCCAAATCAGTGTCATCCTGCACCGGTAGTTTGCAGGCAATCTTCTCCGTTCCGGATAGCTGGCGATGCTCCTGAATTCCCAAAGTTTCGACTACGACACCCCACGCTCGCGCACCCGATGCGCGGCACGCCTCGCCTCCGTGCTGGCCAGTGGAGGCGACGGGCGCATCCGGCTCGATGCGCAGGGGCGCAATCAATATCATGCGAGCGCCGTGCCGAGCGACGCGCTCGCCTATGGCTCGTCGACCATTAACAGCATTTCGGCCCACGCATTCGATATGCTGATCGGTCACTGGCGCGACCGGCTCGACCAGCCGGTGGCGAGCGCCGACTATTTCGAGGGGCTGGGCGCGATCCGCGAACAGGTCGGCGATTATTTCGGCCTCGCGGGCGAGGCCGCGATCGTCTTCGCAGCGTCGGGGACCGATCTGGAATATGTCGGTCTCGCCGCCGCTTATGACGGTCGTCCCTTGACTGCGGTGCTGCTTGGCCGTGACGAAGTCGGTAGCGGCTGCGTCCATAGCGCCGCCGGCCGCTTCTTCGCAGGCGAAACCGCAACCGGCGCGCGCGTCGCCGCGCAAGCGGCGATCGACCCGGCATTCGCCGGAACCGAACTGATCGACATCGCGGTGCGCGACGCCACGGGCAACCCGCGATCGTCGGCGGCCGTGACCGCCGAACTGTCGCTCCATATCGAGCGTGCGGCGGCGCACCGGCGGCGCGCCGTCGTGCACGTCGTGCACGGATCGAAGTCGGGGCTGACCCTTCCCGCGCTCAACGATGTCGAGCGGCTCGTCGCGGCGCATGGCGATGCGATGACGATCGTCGTCGACGCCTGCCAGCTCCGCATTACCCCGGCTGTGGTCCGCCGCTATATCGCGCTCGGCTGTGTGGTATTGATGACCGGATCGAAATTCGCCGGCGGTCCGCCGTTCAGCGGCTTTGCGCTGGTTCCGGCCTCAGCGCGGGATCGTGCGCACCCTTTGCCGACGGGATTTCGGCGCCTTTCAAATCGCGCCGAGTGGCCCGAGGATTGGCCCGGCGCCGATCGCCTGCACGCGACGGCCAACTTCGGACTTCTGCTCCGTCTGCAGGCAGCGCTCTTCGAAATGGAGCGCTTTGCCGTGCTACCCGAGGACCGCGTTACCCATGTCGCCGCGCGGTTTGGCCACCATGTGATGCGCCTCGTTAAACGACTCGAACTCGCCGAGGTGCCCGGCGCCGGAACGAATTGCCTCGCAACCGAAACGCTTCGCACGCTCGATCTGTCGGCGCGTTGGCCGCAATGCGATTTCGACGCAGCGAAAGACATGCACGGGCTGATCGCGCGCGAGACGCGGCGGTGGCTGGGGCAGGAAATCCGGCTCGGCCAGCCGGTGAAGACCCACCCGCTTGCCGATGGTCGGGTCGCGGGCACGTTCCGCTTGTCGCTGTCGATGCCGCTACTCGCCGAGATGGCCGGGCTGCCTGACGCCGCGCTTGATGCGCGTCTCGACCGCGACATGTCGCTCATCGGCGCGGCGATCTCGGCCGCAGGGGCGGTCCACTTCGCGGCGCCGCGCTCAGCCCCTGTCGATTGAGCGGGAAAGTGCCTTCGGAACACGCGAGCGGGTGCGAAATCCTCACCGCGCCGCCCGGCCGACACGGCTCATCGTGGAATCCTCGCCATTTTTGCAGCGCTTTCCGGCTGCGGCTCGTTTGCCTTTCGCTATGACGAAATCTCTTACCCTCTCCCGCTCCGCCACGAGTGCGATTGCCGCGTTCCTGGCCCTGTCCACCCCTATCGCCTTCGCGCAGGAAGCGCCGGTCGTCCCGATGACGCCGCCGGTCGCCGAACCGGCGGCGCCGCCGACCATTCAGCCGCCGAGTACCACGGCGCCGACCGCCGCGCCTGCCGCCGAGCCCGCGGTGGCGCCGCCGGTGATCCGTGTCCCGACGGTGATCGAAACGCCATCGGCGCCGAAGGCCGCCGAACCGCGCGCGGCCGCCGCTCCCGTCCGCGAAGCGCGACCGGCGCCGCGCCAGCGCACTGAGGCGCCTGCTCCGGTCCGCGACCGCGCCGCCGCGTCGGCCGGACCCGCTGCCCCGGTGATGACCGAGGAGGTCGCCCCGCTCGCGGCACCGACCGCCGAGCCCGTCCAGCCGATCGCCGAATCTGCGTCGGCGCCGGTCCAGAAGGCGACGAACGGCGGGGACAGCTTCCCTTGGGAAATCGCCGGTGGCGCTGCCGCGTTGCTGGTTGCGGGCGCGGCAGGTTTCGCGCTGATGCGCGGCCGCCGCGCCGGGAGCGAAGTCCGGGAATTCGACGAGAGCCGCCGAAGCGCCGAATGGGTGCCATTGGCCGACCCGGCCTTTGCTCGCGAGGACCTTGCTCGTGAGGACAGCGCTGCTGCCTCCGTCGCCGAGCCTGTGCCCGCCCCGCCCGTCGTCGCCGCCGCGCCCGGCTTCACCCCGGTGCCGAGCGGCAGCATGGGCCGTCACGAGGCGCTCGCCATGGCCGGGCCGACGCCGGACAATCCTTTTAAGACGCTGCGCAAGCGCCTCGCCCGAGCGCGGTTCCTCGATCGCCAGGAACGGGCCGCCTATGACGCGGCGCTGGCGACCAGCCAGCCGCAGACCGAACAAGCCCCGGTGCGCAAGCCGGTCAGCGCGTGGGAAATCTCGCAGCGTCAGACCGCTGCGGCCCCCGCCGAGCAGGAGGTGCGCCGCCTGCAGCCCGGTGCAATCCGCAAGGATCTGAAGCCCGGCTGGACGCACAACTGAGCGGCTCTCTCGCCGACAATGAAAAAGGGCGGCGCCGTGAGGCACCGCCCTTTTTCATTGCAAGCACGGCGGGCGAACCCGCCGGACCCGAACCGAATTACTTCAGTTCGACGGTCGCGCCGGCGGCGATCAGCTTGGCCTTCAGCTCTTCGGCTTCGGCCTTGTTCACGCCTTCCTTGACGGCCTTCGGCGCGCCTTCGACGAGCGCCTTGGCTTCGCCCAGGCCCAGGCCGGTGATCGCACGGACTTCCTTGATCACGTTGATCTTGTTGCCGCCGTCACCCGTCAGGATGACGTCGAATTCGGTCTGCTCTTCAGCAGCCGGAGCAGCGGCGCCAGCGGCCGGGCCAGCAACGGCGACGGCAGCGGCGGCCGAAACGCCCCACTTTTCTTCGAGCAGCTTCGAGAGTTCAGCAGCTTCCAGAACGGTCAGCGCCGAGAGGTCGTCAACGATCTTTGCGAGATCAGCCATTTTCATTCTCCATCAGAACCGGGAAAGCCCGGTGAATTGTTACGGTAGGTAAAAGTTTATGCCGCTTCCTTGGCGCCATAGGCACCAAAGACCCGCGCCAGCTGGCCAGCCGGGGCTGCCGCAATCTGCGCAACCTTGGTGGCCGGAGCCTGGAGCAGGCCGACAAGCTTGCCGCGCAGTTCGTCAAGCGACGGCAGCGATGCAAGCGCCTTCACGCCATCCACGTCGAGGACCACATCCCCCATGCCGCCGCCAACGATTTCAAGCTTGTCGTTGGTCTTGGCAAATTCCACCGCGATCTTCGCAGCCGCGACCGGATCGGTCGAGGTTGCGATTGCGGTGGGCCCGGTCAGCAGATCGCTGATGCCGGTGTAGGAAGTGCCATCGAGCGCGATTTTGGCAAGACGGTTCTTCGTGACCTTGAAGCTTGCACCCGCGTTCCGCATCTGCTCGCGAAGCACCGTCGACTGGGCGACGGTGAGGCCGAGGTTGCGAACAATCACAACCGCGGCTGCATTCGACAGCGTAGCGTTCAGCGAGGATACGGCTTCGGCCTTTTCAGCACGATCCATGCCTGTTTCTCCACTCATGCCCGGCTGCACGCAACCGAGCCGCTAACACACGCAAAAGCCGTGCGGGACGAATCCCGCCTGTCCTTCACGCAACGATGTCCGATGGGGTCGGTCAAGCCGCTGGCGCCTGGGAATGCCAGGCGGGCGACCGAGAAAAGACTGTCCCCGTCTCGGTTGGAAATTAAGAAGGGCCAATTCCCTTCACCAACTGTCTCGGACGGAATTGCCGCAGGCGAACCCGCGGCAACACGGGGGCGCTCATAGCCGGAATCGGGGGGAAGTCAAGGATCGCCGCGGAAGTTGACGATCTTCCCGCACATCGCCCTTGCAAAGTTTGATTCAAGATATATCTTAGATGCATCGAATCACATGAAGGAGTTCAAGATGCGACACGGAACGAGCCGGCATGGCTGCGGCGAGCGCCACGCCATGCAGCGGATGATGCGCGAGGCGATGCGGCACGGAATGGGGAGGGGCGGCCGCGGTTTCGGATATGGCTTCGGCGGGCGCCACGGGCGCGGCGACGACGACGGCCGCGGCCGGCGCCGGCGGATGTTCGACAGCGGCGAACTGCGGCTCGTGCTGCTGAAGCTGATCGCCGACGAGCCGCGCCACGGATACGACCTGATCCGCCGGATCGAGGAACTGACCGGCGGCGCCTATGCGCCGAGCCCCGGCGTCATCTACCCCACCCTCACCCTCTTGGGCGACATGGGGCTGATCGAGGCGGCCGACAGCGGCGGCGCCAAAAAGCTGTTCGCGATCACCGATGCCGGCCAGGCCGAACTCGACGCGAACCAGGACGCGGTCGAGGCGCTGATCGAGCGCCTGACCGAAGTCGGCGAAGAGCGCCAGCGCACCGACAGCGCCTCGGTCCGCCGCGCGATGGGCAATCTGCGCGCCGTGCTGATGAACCGGCTGGGCGACCGCGACCTCGACGAGGCGACGCTGCACGCCGTCGTCGCGCTGATCGACGAAGCCGCGCAAAAGATCGAGCGGCTGTGATGGCGCCGACGCCAGCTGGCCGCGTCGCCACCGGATCCAACCCGCGATGACGATGTCGGAAGACGAATTATCGTTTTTCAATATTATTGATTGACGATAAGGAAATGCCAGAATATATCGTTCTTCGATAAGCAAACTATCGGAGAACGATATGAGTACGGATCATTCCACCCTGCTGGGCGCGACCCGCGGCCTGTTGTGGCTGATGCTGGCGCTGGTCGCGGCGGCGTTCCTGTTCGTCATCGCCTCGGGCGCGGCGCTGGTTGCCATGTGGCCCGACATCGTCGTCGAGGCGAAGAACAGCCGGATATTCGTCGAACCCGACGCGATGCGGCCGCAGCTGTTCGCACTGCTCGGCATTCTCTTCCTCGTGCTTGGCATCGCGGTCTTTATCCTGCGCAAGCTGCAGGCGCTGATCTCCACCGCGTCGAGCGACCCCTTCGTCCCGGCCAACGCCGCGCGGCTGCGCCACATCGGCTGGGCGCTAGTCGGCGTTCAAATTCTGGCGATCCCGCTGGGATCGATCGCGCGGAGCATCGCGGTACCCACGAGCCAGTTCGCCGATATGGGCGGGATCAACCTGCAGGGCATATTGGCGATCCTGCTCGCGTTCGTGCTCGCCGCGGTCTTCGAACGCGGCGCCGCGATGCGCGACGAGCTGGAAGGGACCGTGTGATGGCGATCGTGGTGAAACTCGACGACCTGCTCCACGCGAAGCGGATGACGCTGACCGACCTGTCCGACCGTATCGGCATTACGCTTGCCAACCTGTCGATCCTCAAGACCGGCAAGGCGAAGGCGATACGCTTTTCGACCCTAGAGGCGATCTGCACCGAACTCGCGTGCCAGCCCGGCGACTTGCTGGCGTTCGAAGCCGACAGCTGAAAACAGCGGGGCGCCCCACTGGCCCCGCCGCCGCTTCCCCGGGCGGCGGCGGGGCTTTTCCTTTGGCCGGGTTGCGGCCGGTTGCGGCCACGGAATTCCTTCATGTGGCGTAGCCATGGGGAGGTGGCAGCGCGAAGCGCTGACGGAGGGGCAAATGGCGTAACGT
>NZ_JAFMTR010000101.1 GCF_018682675.1 Sphingopyxis soli | reverse complement strand
ATTCGCGCAGCGCTGGAAAAATGGATTCCGGATCGAGTCCGGAATGACGAAGGTTTGAAAACGGCCGAAGCACGACATTTCCAGCATGACGGACTTGGGGGCGTCCGCTCTCCACCCAAAAGCAGAGACCACCCTCAAATAAGCCTTTCCTACATTATCCTGCTGTGCCAGCTTTCATCCGGTGGGGAAAAAAGCGGTCTCGGCCCGGCTTGCGGGTGAAGTTGCGGGGAGGCGGGTGCGATCCGTTCGGCAGCCCTGCGGGCAACAAACGGGCGCACAATGGGCTGAACTTTCCTGAACTTTGAAATCCGGGCCGCGATGCCCGGAAGGCATGACAGCCCCGCGCCCCGTTTACCCGTCTGGCTTTTGGGCCGCCCATCAAGCCGTCGGCGCAATGCGTCTCCATAGCGCGACGGTCGGAAATTCCGCTCCGGAACCGGTGCCTCGAGCGTGGAATTAATGGATCCCGACTCTAGACGCCGGTCCGTTTTCACCCTATGTTCAGGGAACGGGGCGCAATAATCCGGGCTCCGGACGTTTAGAGGGGCGATTCTTGCGGCTTTTGCTGACCCTTTTGGCTTTGCTCACCGGCTTCGCGAGTGCGGACCGGGCGATGGCTGCGCCTGCCGTTCCGGCGGCGATGGGGTCGCTCGTCATGCTCGCCGAAAGCGCGGGCAAGGCCGATGCCAGCGACAGCGAACGTCGCCCCACCGCGACCACGCCGACCCGCCGCACCAGCAGCGGGGGCGGTGGCGGCAAGCCGCGTAAGGCGGGCCCGCCGCACCTTCCCGGCCTCCTCACCGGCAGCGACCGCGCGCTCGAATAGTATTGGCTGCCGACGCCCTTTCGGGCTTCGCCTCCGCTCGCGCGGGGGTCTTCGCATATCATTCGCGTGCGGTTTGAAACTGCGCTGAAGCCATAGAATTCCAAGGAAATCCATTATGTTCGGCAGCCTTGCCAAGAGCCTGTTCGGCTCGTCCAACGACCGTTATGTCGCCTCGATCCGCAAGATCGTCGCCAAAATCAACGCATTCGAACCCGAACTCGAAGCGCTGAGCGACGAGAATCTGAGGGCGCAGACGCAAAAATTCCGCGACCGCCTCGAGGCCGGCGAGACGCTCGACGACATCCTGCCCGAAGCCTTTGCGACGGTGCGCGAAGCGGCGAAGCGCACGCTCGGCATGCGTCACTTCGACGTGCAGATGATCGGCGGCATCGTCCTCCACCGCGGCGAGATCGCCGAGATGGCGACGGGCGAGGGCAAGACGCTGATGGCGACGCTGCCCTGCTATCTCAACGCGCTCGAGGGCAAGGGCGTCCATGTCGTGACCGTCAACGACTATCTGGCACGCCGCGACGCCGAATGGATGGGCATCGTGTACAGCTTCCTCGGTCTCACGACCGGGATCATCGTCCCCAACCTCAACGAGACGCAGCGCCGCGAGGCCTATAACAGCGACATCACCTACGCGACGAACAACGAGCTGGGGTTCGATTACCTCCGCGACAATATGAAGTTCGACCGCCAGCAGATGGTCCACCGCGAATTCAACTTCGCCATCGTCGACGAGGTCGACTCGATCCTGATCGACGAGGCGCGGACGCCGCTGATCATCTCGGGCCCGACCGACGACAAGTCGGAGATGTACGTCCGCGTCAACGAGGTCGTGCATCAGCTCGTCGAGGAGGATTATGAGAAGGACGAAAAGTCCAAATCGATCAGCCTGACCGAGGAAGGCACCGAGCATGTCGAACGGCTGCTCGAAGCCGCGGGCCTGCTGCAGGGCAGCAACCTCTACGACATCGAGAACACGCAGGTCGTGCATCACGTCAACCAGGCGCTGAAGGCGATCCAGATGTTCAAGCTGGACATCGATTATATCGTGAAGGACGGCAAGGTCGTCATCATCGACGAGTTCACCGGCCGCATGATGGACGGCCGCCGCTGGTCCGACGGCCTGCACCAGGCGGTCGAGGCCAAGGAAGGCGTGCAGATCGAGCCCGAGAACCAGACGCTCGCGTCGATCACCTTCCAGAACTATTTCCGCATGTATCCGAAGCTCAGCGGCATGACCGGCACCGCGGCGACCGAAGCGGCCGAATTCTTCGACATCTACAAGATGAACGTCGTTACCATCCCGACCAATCGCCCGATCGCGCGGCAGGACGAGGAGGACGAATTCTACAAGAATATCACCGACAAGTTCGGCGCGATCGCCAAGACGATCCGCCAGGCGCAGGAGCGCGGCCAGCCGGTGCTCGTCGGCACGGTGTCGATCGAGAAGTCGGAGCTGCTGTCGTCCTTCCTCGAAAAGGAAGGCGTGGCGCACAGCGTGCTCAATGCGCGTTTCCACGAAAGCGAGGCGCATATCGTCGCGCAGGCGGGCCGCACCGGCGCGGTCACCATCGCAACCAACATGGCGGGCCGCGGCACCGACATCAAACTCGGCGGGAACGAAGAGTTCCGTATCGAGGATGAGCTGAAGGACATGCCGGCGGGCCCCGAGCGCGAGGCGGCCGAGCAGCGCATCCGCGACGAGGTCGCGGCCGAACGCGAAGCCGTGCGCGCCGCGGGCGGGCTGTTCGTGCTCGCTACCGAGCGCCACGAAAGCCGCCGTATCGACAACCAGCTGCGCGGGCGGTCGGGGCGTCAGGGCGACCCCGGCCTGTCGAAATTCTATCTCTGCCTCGACGACGACCTGCTGCGCATCTTCGGGCCGGACACGTTGTTCGCCAAGATGATGAACAAGAATCTGGAGGATGGCGAGGCCATCGGATCGAAGTGGTTGTCGAAGGCGATCGAGACCGCGCAGAAGAAGGTGGAGGCGCGCAACTACGACATCCGCAAGCAGGTCGTCGAATATGACAACGTCATGAACGACCAGCGCAAGGTCATCTATGAACAGCGCGGCGAGATCATCGACAGCGAGACCGTCGACGAAGTGATGATGGCGATGCGCGCCGAGACGGTGAATGCGATCGTCGCCGACGCCTGCCCGCCGGGCAGCTATCCCGAGCAGTGGGATATCGAGACGATGAAGGCGCGCGTCGCCGACGTGCTCGACCTCAATCCGCCGATCGACGCGTGGATGCAGGAGGACGCGGTCGACCCCGAAATCTTCGAGGAACGCATTCAGCAAATGGCCGACGCGGCCGCGGCCGAGAAGGCGGGGCAGGTCGAACCCGAAACGTGGCGCAGCGTCGAAAAGTCGATCCTGCTCCAGACGCTCGATCATCACTGGAAGGACCACCTCGCGACGCTCGACGCGCTGCGTCAGGCAATCTTCCTGCGCGCCTATGCGCAAAAGCAGCCGATCAATGAATATAAGCAGGAAGCCTTCGCGCTGTTCGAGCGGATGCTCTCGAATATCCGCGAAGATGTGACGCGCACCGTCGCCCGGATCGATTTCCAGTTCCAGGAGCCCGAGGCGATGCCGCTTCCCGAACTGCCCGACTTCCTGACCACGCATATCGATCCGTTCACCGGCGAGGATGACAGCGCCGATATCGACGGCGGCCAGCTGGGGGTGATCGCGAACACGCTGCCGCCGATGCAGGCGCCGCGCCCGGACCTTCCCGACGGGGAGAATCCCTACGCCGCGCTCGAGATCAGCCGCAACGCGCCGTGCCCGTGCGGGTCGGGGCGCAAATACAAGCATTGCCACGGGCAGCTGTAGAGTCCTGCATGGAGTTTGGGATCCGATTCCCCGAGCGGAGCCGAGGGGCGGTGCCTAGCGAAGTCGGGGCCATATCTGCGCCGGGTCTGGCTGCGTTTTCCGCCGGCAAAGCGGAGCGATGACCACGCTAGCTGCGCTCTTCGGTCTCACCGCCCTGCTGTATGCCGCGGTCGGTTTCGGCGGCGGGTCGACCTATACCGCGCTGCTGCTCTTGGGTGGTGTCGCGGTGGGGCTCGTTCCGGCGATCACCCTCGCGTGCAACGTGGTCGTCGTCACCGGCGGGACGATCCGCTTCGCGCGCGCAGGGTTGATGCCGTGGGCCAAGGCGCTTCCCCTGATCGTCGTCGCAGCGCCGCTCGCCTTTCTTGGCGGGCTGACCCCGGTGAAACAGGGCGTGCTCGTCATTCTGCTCGGCGTGACGCTGCTCGCGTCGGCGATCGCGCTGCTGGTCCAGCCGCAGACCGCCAAGTCCGTCGAATTGTCACCGAAGCTGCTGCTGCCGATCGCCGCGGCGATCGGCTATCTCGCCGGCATTGTCGGCATCGGCGGCGGCATCTTCCTTGCGCCGATTCTCCACCTCATCCGCTGGACCGAGGCGCGCGGTGTCGCCGCAACCGCCAGCCTGTTCATCCTCGTCAACAGTCTGTTCGGGCTGACCGGCCAGCTGATCAAGGGCAAGGGCGCCGAGATGATCGCCGCGGTCGCCGGGCAGTGGCCGCTGCTCGTCGCGGTGCTGGTCGGCGGCGCGGCTGGTACCCAGCTCGCGGTCAAGACCGGGCCCGCGACGCTGATCCGGCGACTGACCGCGCTGCTCGTCGGCTTTGTGGCGGTGCGCCTGCTCTTTGGTTTTTAAGGGCTTTCAGCGCTCTTGCCTTCCGGCGCGTCAGTGCTAGCATCGTCGCACAAGCTTGGCGGCCGCGTAGCCTACAAGCGACGCAGCAGGCAGGGATGACCGGGGCCGCGCACCGCGTGCGGCCGCACCGAAGGCATGTTGCGTGGAAAGGGTTGGGGCATTCCTTTTTTCGATGAGATGACGGGACAGGCAAGTCCCGGACAGGGGGGCGAGGTCCGGTCGCCCTACCGCGATTATCATGACTGGTTCGATCGTGAGGATGCGGCCCGCATCCAGCGCAAGGCGCAGCAGGCCGAGGCGTTTTTCCGGACCACCGGCATTACCTTCAACGTCTATGGCGAGGATGAGGCCGACGAGCGGCTGATCCCGTTCGACGTCGTTCCGCGCATCATCTCGGCGGGCGAATGGCGCCGCCTGTCGCGCGGGATCGAACAGCGCGTGCGCGCCCTCAACGCCTTTCTCCACGATATCTACCACCGGCAGGAAATCCTTCGCGCCGGCCGCGTGCCGGTCGATCTCATCTCGCGCAACGAAGCCTTCCTGCCGATGATGATGGGAATGGACCCGCCCGGCGGCGTCTATACGCATATCAGCGGCATCGACATCGTCCGCACCGGGCCGAACGAGTTTTACGTCCTGGAGGATAATGCGCGGACGCCATCGGGCGTGTCGTACATGCTCGAAAATCGCGAGACGATGCTCCAGATGTTTCCCGAGCTGTTCGCCAAAATATCGGTGCGCGAAGTCGGCGACTATCCGCTCAACCTGTTGAAGTCGCTCTCGGCCTGCGCGCCGCCGAAGTGCAACGGCACGCCGACGGTCGCGGTGCTGACCCCGGGTATCCACAACAGCGCCTATTTCGAGCACAGCTTCATCGCCGACCAGATGGGCGCCGAACTGGTCGAGGGGCATGATCTGCGCGTCGTCGACGGGCGCGTCGCGATGCGCACGACGCAGGGTTATACGCCGATCGACGTCATCTATCGCCGCGTCGACGACGATTTCCTCGACCCGCTCAATTTCCGGCCCGACTCGATGCTGGGCGTGCCGGGCATCTGGGACGTCTATCGCGCGGGAGGGATCACGATCGCCAATGCGCCGGGGACCGGGATCGCCGACGACAAGGCGCTCTACAGCTACATGCCCGACATCATCGAATTCTATACGGGCGAAAAGGCGCTGCTGCCCAATGTGCCGACATGGCGCTGCAGCGACCCCGATCATCTGAAGGAGGTGCTCGACCGGCTGCCCGAACTGGTCGTCAAGGAAGTCCATGGCTCGGGGGGGTACGGGATGCTTGTCGGCCCGGCCGCGAGCAAGAAGGAGGTGGCCGCGTTCCGCAAAAAGCTGGAGGCGAACCCCGGCAACTATATCGCCCAGCCGACCTTGTCGCTCTCGACCGTCCCGATCTTCACCAAGGCGGGACTGGCGCCGCGGCACGTCGACCTTCGGCCCTTCGTGCTGATGTCGCCGCAGGGGATCACGATCACCCCCGGCGGGCTGACGCGCGTCGCGATGACCAAGGGGTCGCTGGTCGTCAACTCGAGCCAGGGCGGCGGCACCAAAGATACCTGGGTATTGGAAGACTGATGCTGGGCAAGACCGCGGGATCGCTCTTCTGGATGGCGCGCTATCTCGAGCGCAGCGAGAATAATGCGCGGCTGATCGACGCGGGCTTCCGCATCGCGCTGACGCGGTCGAGCACCGCGCGCTCCGAATGGCGCTCGGTTCTCGTCACCGCGGGGCAGGACAGCTATTTCCGGCAGGCGCATGGCGAAGATTATATGTCGCAGCGCGTCGTTGATTTCATGCTGCGCGATCCCGCGAACCCGTCCAGCATATTGTCGGTGGTCAAGCGGGCGCGCGACAATGCCCGCACCGCGCGCACCTATTTGACGCGCGAGGTGTGGGAGGCCGTGAACACCAGCTGGATGACGCTGGGCGCGCTGCTCAAGCGGCAGGTGCGCGAGGACGATCTGCCTGACGTCCTCGCCGCGATCCGCCAGAATAATGCCCTGGTGCGCGGTGCATTTTCGGGCACGATGCTGCGCAACGACGGCTATAATTTCGCGCGGCTCGGCACCTTCCTCGAACGCGCCGACAACACCGCGCGCATCCTCGACGTCAAATATTATCTGCTGCTGCCCTC
The DNA here is from genome assembly GCF_018682675.1 of Sphingopyxis soli. Taxonomy (GTDB): domain Bacteria; phylum Pseudomonadota; class Alphaproteobacteria; order Sphingomonadales; family Sphingomonadaceae; genus Sphingopyxis; species Sphingopyxis soli. Next base: position 13,662 of record NZ_JAFMTR010000101.1, on the reverse strand, counting down.
GGTCGCGCACATCGGCAGCTCGATCGACAATGTGCAGTGGGAGACGATCCTGCGCTCGGTCTCGGCGCACCGCGCCTATCACTGGCTCTACGGGACCGAGATCAGCGCGCTCAAGATCGCCGAGTTCCTGATCCTCTACAAACAGATGCCGCGCAGTCTTGCCTTCTGCTGCGACCAGATGAACGACAATCTCGGCCTGCTCCAGCGCGCCTATGGCGAGGAGACCGACGCGATCCGCATGGGTTCGTCGATGTGCCGCGAACGCCTGTCGCGCCCGATCGGGTCGATCTTCGACGGCGGGCTGCACGAATTCATCACCGACTTCCTTCGCGCCAACGCCGCGCTCGCGCAGCAGATCGAGCGCGACTACCGTTTTGTGGAATGACGATGAGACTGCGTGTCGAACATACCACCCATTATCAATATGACGGCCCGGTTCGCTACGCGCTGCAGCAGGTCAAGCTGACGCCGAAGGAGCGGCCCGGGCAACAACTGATCCACGACTGGACGATCGCGATCGAGGGCGGGACCCAGCAGCTCCACTATACCGACCACCACGGCAACGGCGTCGACCTGATCGCGGTCGACGGCGGCGCGAGGGAGCTTGTCATCCGCTGCACCGGCGAGGTCGAACTGGTAACATGGGACGGGGTGATCGGGCCGCATCGCGGACCGATGCCGCTGTGGGGTTTCCTGCGCCGCACGCCGCTGACGCGGCCGGGACGCGGGGTGCGCGCGCTGGTGTCGTCGCTCGGTCGCGACTTTGCATCGGATATCGAGCGCGCGCACGCGCTGTCGGCGCTGATCCTCGAAAAACTGCCGTACCGGATCGGCGTGACCGATGCCGAAACGACCGCCGAGGCGGCGCTCGCGGGCGAGGGCGGGGTGTGCCAGGACCACGCCCATATCTTCATTTCGGCGATGCGGCAGCTCGGCCATCCGGCGCGCTATGTGTCGGGCTATCTGATGATGAACGACCGCACACATCAGGATGCGACGCACGCTTGGGCCGAGGCGCATTTCGACAATATCGGATGGATCGGTTTCGACGTCAGTAACGGGCATTCGCCCGACCGACGCTATATCCGCGTCGCAACCGGGCTCGACTATCGCGACGCCGCCCCGGTTCGCGGCATGCGCTATGGTGCAGCGCAAGAAAATCTGGTTGTCCAATTGCAGGTCCAGCAATAAGCGGACTCAAACCGGGGCGGGGAAACGGGATTCGATGACCTATTGCGTTGGCATGCGTTTGAACAAGGGGCTGGTGTTCATGTCGGACACCCGCACCAATGCCGGCGTCGACGATATCTCGCAGGTCCGCAAGATGCGCAGCTGGCATGTGCCGGGCGAGCGCGTGATCACCCTGATGTCGGCTGGCAACCTCGCGACGACGCAGGCGGTCGTCAGCCTGCTCGACGAGCGGACCAAGGCTCCCGAGGAACGCCATCCCTCGATCCTCGCTGCGCCGTCGATGTTCGCGGTCGCGACGATCGTCGGCGAGACGCTGCGCCAGATCGTGATGCGCCACAATGACGAGGGACCGGCGGCGGAGTCGCTGTTCCGCGCCTCGCTGATCGTGGGCGGGCAGATCAAGGGTGCCGAACCGCGGCTGTTCCTGGTCTATCCCGAAGGCAATTTCATCGAGGCGGGCGAGGACAATCCCTTCTTCCAGATCGGCGAGACGAAATACGGCCGCCCGATCATCGTGCGCTCCTATGATCCTGCGATGTCGTTCGAGGATGCGGTGAAGCTGCTTTGCGTCTCGTTCGATTCGACGATCCGCGCCAATGCCGGCGTCGATCTGCCGATCGATCTCAAGGTCCACGAGCGCGATGACTTTACGACCGTCCGCGAGCGGCGCTTCGAGCGCAACGATCCCTATTTCGAAAGCGTCGCCGACGGCTGGGCCGAAGCGCTGGGGATCGCGCTGGCGGAATTGCCGGACTTTCATTTCTAAATCCCCCTCCCGCTTGCGGGAAGGGCGAAGGCTCAGCGGTTTTTCCGCCCTTCGATCAGTCCGTCGACCAGGCTCGGGTCGGCGAGGGTCGAGGTGTCGCCCAGCGATCCGAAATCATTCTCGGCGATCTTGCGCAGGATGCGGCGCATGATCTTGCCCGAGCGCGTCTTGGGCAGGCCGGGGGTCAGGTGGATATGGTCGGGGGTGGCGATCGGACCGATTTCCTTGCGCACCTGCTGTTTCAATGCGGCCTCGACCTCGGCGGTCGGTTCGACCCCGGCGTTGAGCGTCACATAGGCGTAGATGCCCTGACCCTTGATATCGTGCGGGAAGCCGACGACCGCGGCCTCGGCGACCAGATCGTGCAACACCAGCGCGCTTTCGACCTCGGCGGTGCCCATACGGTGGCCCGAGACGTTGATCACGTCATCGACGCGGCCGGTGATCCGCCAATAGCCGTCGGTATCGCGGCGGCAGCCGTCGCCGGTGAAATATTTGCCCTTGTAGGTCGAGAAATAGGTCTCGGCGAAGCGGCCATGGTCGCCATAGATCGTCCGCGCCTGACCCGGCCAGCTGTGCGTGATGCACAGGTTTCCCTCGGCCGCGCCGCCCGTTTCTTCGCAGACGAGCTTGTTACCCTCGGCATCGACGAGTTCTGGGCGGATGCCGAAGAAGGGCTTGCCCGCGCTCCCCGGCTGCATCGGATGCGCGCCCGGAAGCGTCGTAATCATGATCCCGCCGGTTTCGGTCTGCCACCAGGTGTCGATCACCGGCACGCGGCCCTTGCCGACAATCTGGTGATACCAGCGCCACGCCTCTGGGTTGATCGGCTCGCCGACGCTGCCGAGCAGGCGGATCGAGCTGAGGTTGTGGCGTGTCACATAGTCATCGCCCTCGCGCATCAGCGCGCGGATCGCGGTGGGCGCGGTGTAGAGGATGTTGACCTTGTGCTTGTCGACCACCTGCCAGAAGCGGTCGTGGTCGGGATAGTTCGGAATCCCCTCGAACATCAGCGTCGTCGCGCCGTTCTGGAGCGGGCCATAGACGACATAGCTATGCCCGGTGACCCAGCCGATGTCGGCGCTGCACCAGAAGATTTCGCCCGGACGATAGTCGAAACCGTACCAGAAGGTCGTCGCGGTCCAGACGCTGTAGCCGCCGACGGTGTGAAGCACGCCCTTCGGCTTGCCGGTCGATCCCGAGGTGTAGAGGATGAACAGCGGATCTTCGGCGTTCATCGGTTCGCACGGACAATCGGCGGGGACGTCGGCGGACAGCGCGTCGTACCAATGGTCGCGGCCTTCCTTCATGCTCACGTCGCCGCCGGTGTGCGCGATGACGAGCACGGCTTTCACGTCGATGCGCTCGAGCGCCTTGTCGACATTGGCCTTGAGCGGCACGGTCTTGCCGCCGCGCAATCCTTCATCGGCGCAGATCACCCAGTCGCTGGCGCAATCCTCGATCCGGCCGTGGATCGCTTCGGGCGAGAAGCCGCCGAAGACGACGCTGTGCACCGCGCCGATGCGCGCGCAGGCGAGCATCGCCACCGCGCCTTCGGGGATCATCGGCATGTAGATGGTGACGCGGTCGCCCTTCCGGACGCCCAGCTTCTTCAGCGTGTTCGCCATCCGGATGACGTCGGCGAGCAGCGCGGCATAGCTGATCGTGCGCGTCTCGCCGTCGGGGGCGTCGGGCTCGAAGATGATCGCGGCGCGTGTCCCGTGACCTGCGGCGACATGGCGGTCGATGGCGTTGTGACAGAGGTTGAGGACGCCGTCCTCAAACCATTTGATGCTCACCGGGTCGTAGGACCAGTTGGCGATCGTCGTCGGCGGCGCGATCCAGTCGACGCGCTTCGCCTGCTCGGCCCAGAAGGCGTCGGGATCGTCGACGCTCTGTCGATAGAGCCGGTCGTAATCGGCGGCGGTGCAATGCGTGTTCGCGGCGGCGTCGGCGGGGACGGGAACCAGCGGTTCGGAGGGGGGCAGATCGGACACGCTTGATTCTCCCGCTTTCGATTTGACTCGTCTGACGGCTGCGATAACCCGCGAGCCACAAACTGCAAGGGCGGTGCCGCCCCTGGAAAGGATCGTTTATGGCCGGGATAGGCGAAGAGGTCGGGCGGCTGCTCGACGCATTGGGTGTCGACCGTGCGGCGTGGGCCGAAGGGTCGATGCCGTCGCTGTCGCCGCTCACCGGCGAGCAAGTGGCGTCGGTGCGCATCGACGCCGCCGCCGATATCGACACGGCGCTCGATCAGGCGACCGCGGCGTTCCGCGCGTGGCGGGGCGTCCCGGCGCCGCGCCGCGGCGAACTCGTCCGCCTGTTCGGCGAAGAACTCCGCGCCGCGAAGGACGATCTCGCGAAGCTGGTGACGATCGAGGCGGGCAAGATTCCGTCCGAAAGCGCGGGCGAGGTGCAGGAGATGATCGACATATGCGACTTCGCGGTCGGCCTCTCGCGCCAGCTCTATGGTCTGACCATCGCGACCGAGCGGCCGGGGCACCGGATGATGGAGGTCTGGCATCCGCTCGGCGTCGTCGGGGTGATTTCGGCGTTCAACTTCCCGGTCGCGGTGTGGGCGTGGAATGCGGCCTTGGCGCTCGTCTGCGGCAACAGTGTCGTCTGGAAGCCGTCGGAAAAGACGCCGCTGACCGCGCTCGCGACGCAGGCGATTTTCGAGCGCGCAGTGGCGCGCTTCGGCGATGCGCCCGCGGGGCTGTCGCAATTGCTGATCGGCGGGCGCGAGGCGGGCGAGGCGCTGGTCGACGACGCGCGCGTCGCGCTGGTGTCGGCGACGGGATCGACGCGCATGGGCCGCGCGGTCGCGCCGCGGCTCGCGCAGCGTTTCGCACGCGCGATCCTCGAACTCGGCGGCAATAACGGCGTGATCGTCGCGCCGTCGGCCGACCTCGACCTCGCGCTGCGCGGCGTGGCGTTCGGAGCAATGGGGACTGCGGGACAGCGCTGCACCACGACCCGGCGCCTGTTCCTCCACGACAGCATCTACGACGGCTTCGTCGCCAAGCTGAAGGCCGCCTATGCGAGCGTTGGCGTCGGCAACCCGCTGGAGGGCGAGGTGCTCGTCGGCCCGCTGATCGACCGCGCGGCGTTCGAGATGATGCAGGAGGCGCTGGGCGCGGCAAAGGCAGCCGGCGGCGTCGTGCATGGCGGCGAGCGCGTCGGCGAGGGCGCGAGCTTCTATGTGCGGCCCGCGCTCGTCGAAATGCCGGGCCAGGTCGGACCGGTGCTCGAAGAAACCTTCGCGCCGATCCTCTACGTCATGCGCTATGACGATCTGGATGCGGCGATCCGGCTGCACAATGACGTCGCGGCCGGGTTATCGTCGGCGATTTTCACCACCGACATCCGCGAGGCCGAGCGGTTTCTGGCCGCGAGCGACTGCGGTATCGCGAACGTCAACCTGGGCACCTCGGGCGCCGAGATCGGCGGCGCATTCGGGGGTGAAAAGGAAACCGGCGGCGGGCGCGAGAGTGGTTCGGACGCGTGGCGCCAATATATGCGGAGGGCGACGAACACGGTGAATTATTCGGACACGCTGCCTTTGGCGCAGGGGGTTTCGTTCGAGATTTAGACCTCCGTCATTGCGAGGAGCCGCAGGCGACGCGGCAATCTCCAGCCATCGATGTCGCGCTAGGTCGATAGCTGGAGATTGCTTCGCTTCGCTCGCAATGACGAGAAGGTTAGGCTGCCCGCCAGCCGAAGCCTTCGTCCAGCGCGACGATATGCCCCGCCGTACCGACGGGCTCGACCTTGCCATCGGTAAGGAAGGCCAGCATCGCGGCGTCGCCGACATCGACGTGCGCCAGCGTGCGTCGCCCTTCCGGTGTGCGGGCAACGACGACGCCTGCCTTCGGGCCGCCATCGCGGCCGTAAAATACCGTATAGCTCTCGATCGTCGCCGGCCCGGCATAATCCTCGACCAAATCGGGCACCGGGCCGCGTTTGGCCTCGGCCTCGGCCTGATAGTCGAAATCCTGCGGGAAGCTCGCCGCCGCGATCGGCTCGCTGCCCAGCACGATGCAGTGATTGTCGGTCGCGAAGCCGCCATTGGCAAAAAGGAAACCGTAGCGGCCTTCTTTGCGCAGCTTCTCGACCATCGAGACGATCGCATGGCTCATATAATTGGCGATCGGGCCGCCGCCGAAAGTCAGGCCGCCGAACACGGTTGCGGGTTTGTCGACCGGCCAGCCGAGCGTGCGCCGCGCCATCTTGGGCACGCAGGGAAAGCAGCTGTAGAGTTCGACATAGTCGAAATCGCCGACCGACATGCCATTCAGCTCGAGCGTGCGGTTGATTGAGGTTTCCATGCTGACGCTGCCGTCGTAGCGATCGCGGTGGAGGATGCTTGCGGGCTCCTTCGCCGCCGCTCCCATCCCGACATAGATCAGCCGGTCCTCGGCGATCCCGCGGCGGCGTGCCTCGGCCAGACTGGCGACCAGAAAGCCTGCGCCCTGATTGACCGACGAATTGGCGACCATCAGCTTCGAATAGGGGAAGGCGATCGGGCGGTTGCGCTCGTCGACGCGGAGGATGTCATCGGGCGTCGCGCGTTTGCGAATCCATGCGCCGTCGTTGGCGGCCGCGATCTCCGAAAAGCGCGACCAGATTTCCGCGCTCTCGGCCTGAGCCTCGGTCAGGCTTTGTCCCCATGCGGCGCGCGTTGCATTTTCGTAAAGCGGATAGACGTCGACCGGCGCCGCAAGGCCGTGCTTCTGCGCATAATTGGGTTCGCGCCGCGTCGCGACCTTGCGGATCGCATTGTAGCTCTTGTCCTCGCCGGTCGCCGCCTTGGCAGCGCGGCCGGCGGCGGTGCGCAGCGCCTCGGCGCCGACGATGGCGGCGAGCTTGACCTCGCCCGCGCCGATGCGATTTGCGGCTTCGTTGAGCAGGCGCACCGGCGTGTCGCCGTGTGGCGCGGCCGACTGGTAGTTGATTGCCGGGGTCGCCCCGATCGCGGCGGCGAGCGGCTCGGGCAGCTTGCCGAGGCTGTGGAAGCTGATCTGGTCGACGATCGCGAGACTGTCGATTTCGGTCAGCGAGACGCCGGCATCCTGTGCCGCAACGTTCAGCGCCGCGATCATGAGGCCAAGCGAGTCCAATCCCCGATCGGGATCGTCGGGCCGGTCGTTGACCTGCCCGACGCCGATGATGACAGGAATGCGCTCGGGATCGGCAAGGCTCATATCAGCGCGCCTTCCATTCGGGCTTGCGCTTCTGCGCGAAGGCGAGCGGGCCTTCGCGGGCGTCTTCGCTGCGCATAAGCACACTGCGTTCCCGGCTATTGTGCTCCCAATAGGGCGCGTCGGCCGGGATATGGCCATCGTGAATCCCGAGCGCAACGCGCTTCGATGCTTGCACCGACAGCGGCGCATTGGCGGCGATCTTCCCGGCGAGCGCCAGCGCGGTCGGCATCAGTTCGGCGAGCGGGACCACATGATTCACGAGGCCGAATTCGGCGGCGCGTGCGGCGGGGATCGGGTCGCCGGTCAGCATATATTCCATCGCGAGCTTGCGCGGTAGTTGCTGGGCAAGGCGGAAAGCGCCGCCCGCCGCAGCGAACAGCCCGACCTTCACCTCGGGCAGGCCGAATTGCGCATGATCGGCCGCGACGATGATGTCGCTCATCAGCGCGATCTCGCAGCCGCCGCCAAAGGCGAAGCCGTTGACCGCGGCGATGATCGGCTTCGAGATCGGGTGGGACACCATGCCCGCAAAGCCCCACGCCTGCTGCGCCGGATCGTCGGGTGCGAGCCTTTCGCCGCGCGACAGAGCGACGAGGTCGGCGCCTGCGCAGAAGCTCTTGTCGCCCGCGCCAGTAATCACGACGGCGCGGATTTCGGGGTCGTTCTCGGCGGTTTCGAGCGCGGTGCCGATGCCGACATGGACCGCGGCATTGACCGCGTTGCGCGCCTCGGGCCGGTTGATCGTGACGATCAATATATGGTCTTGGCGTGTCGTGAGGATGGTCGTGTCGGTCATCGCGAATCTCTCCCTTTCGGGCGAGTATCGCGGGTGGTTGACGTTTACGTCAACTGGAAAGGGTGGCTGTGCAAATATGCGGTGTGCTCCCGCGAAGGCGGGAGCCCATCACCGGTCGGCGCCACTTCGAACCGACAGAAGATGGATCCCCGCCTTCGCGGGGACACACCGTTATAATAGGTTGCGCAGAATTAAATCGACTGCCCGGTCTTCGCCCAGTCGGCGAGGAAGCCTTCGATGCCCTTTTCGGTCAGGATATGCTTGAACAGCCCCTTGATCACCGACGGAGGCGCGGTCATCACATCGGCGCCGATCTTCGCGGCTTCGAGAACGTGGATGCCGTGGCGGACGCTCGCGACGAGGATCTCGGTCTCATAGGCGTAATTGTCGTAGATGAGCCGGATGTCGGCGATCAGCTGCATCCCGTCGAAGCCATTGTCGTCGTGACGGCCCACGAACGGCGAAACGAAGGTCGCGCCGGCCTTAGCCGCGAGCAGCGCCTGCGCGGCCGAGAAGCAGAGCGTAACATTGACCATCGTGCCGTCGCTGGTGAGCGCCTTGCAGGTCTTGAGGCCGTCGATCGTCAGCGGCACCTTGATGCAGACATTGTCGGCAATCTTGCGGAGGATTTCGGCCTCCTTCATCATCGTTTCGTGGTCGAGCGCCACGACCTCGGCCGAGACGGGGCCGTCGACGATGGCGCAGATTTCCTTTGTCACTTCCTTGAAATCGCGGCCCGACTTGGCGATCAGCGACGGGTTGGTGGTGACCCCGTCGAGCAGGCCGGTCGCGGCGAGTTCCTGGATGTCGGCGATTTCGGCGGTGTCGGCGAAGAATTTCATGGCGCTGGCGTTCCTTATGGGAAGATGATTCGGATGCTGGCGATCCCCTATAACCCTTTCCTCGTCATTGCGAGCGAAGCGAAGCAATCCAGAGTCGCGTAAACCGCCCTGGATTGCTTCGCTTCGCTCGCAATGACGATGTCATTATCTTCTGGCGTTCATTCTTTGTTCTGGCTAATCGAAACCGCATGGCCAAAGCGAAACGTCAATATGTCTGCCAGAATTGCGGATCGGTGTCCTACCGGTGGCAGGGGCAATGCGCCGATTGCAACGAGTGGAACACGCTCGTCGAGGAGGCCGGCGAGACGGCTTTTTCGGCGAAGCATGACCTGAGCCGGGGCGGGCGGACGCTGACGCTCGAAACGCTCGACGTGCATAGCCCGATGCCCGAGCGGATGCTGTGCGGGATCGCCGAATTCGACCGCGCGCTCGGCGGCGGGTTCGTCGCGGGATCGGCGACGCTGATCGGCGGCGATCCGGGGATCGGCAAGTCGACGTTGCTTTTGCAGGCGGCGGGACGGCTCGCGAAGGCGGGCAAGTCGGTCGTCTATATCAGCGGCGAGGAAGCCGCGGGGCAGGTGCGGCTGCGGGCGCAGCGGCTGGGGCTCGGCGATGCGCCGGTCGCGCTCGCCAGTGCGACGTCGGTGCGCGACATCCTCGCGACGCTCGACAGCCGCACCGGCGATTTTGTCGTGATCGATTCGATCCAGACGATGCACAGCGACCTGATCGACAGTGCACCCGGCACGGTGAGTCAGGTCCGCGCCAGCGCGCAGGAACTGATCCGCTACGCCAAGGACAGCGGCGCCGCGATCGTGCTCGTCGGGCATGTCACCAAGGACGGAACGATTGCCGGGCCGCGGGTGCTGGAACATATGGTCGACACCGTGCTGGCGTTCGAGGGCGAGCGCAGCCACCAGTATCGCATCCTCCGCGCGGTGAAGAACCGCTTCGGGGGCACCGACGAGATCGGGGTGTTCGCGATGGGCGAAGAGGGGCTGGGCGAGGTCTCGAACCCGTCGAGCCTGTTCCTGACCGACCGCAGCCGCGACGTCCCGGGGTCGGTCGTGTTTCCGGCCCTGGAGGGCACACGGCCAGTGCTGGTCGAGGTGCAGGCGCTGACCGTGCGGCTGGCAAGCGGCGCGACGCCGCGCCGCGCCGTCGTCGGCTGGGACAGCGGGCGGCTCGCCATGGTGCTCGCGGTTCTCGAGGCGCGCTGCGGGCTGCAGATGGGCGGCGCCGAAGTCTATCTCAACATCGCGGGCGGCTACCGGCTGACCGATCCGGCCGCCGATCTCGCGGTCGCCGCCGCGCTGATTTCGGCGTTCAGCGAGCGGCCCGTCCCCGCCGACGCGATCGTCTTCGGCGAGCTGTCGCTGTCGGGCGAGGTGCGCCCCGTTTCGCACGACGCGCTGCGCCTCCGCGAGGCCGCCAAGCTCGGTTTTTCAAAAGGCTGGGGGCCGAAGGGGATGAAGCCGGTGAACGGCATCGGGGTCAACGGCTTCGGCCGACTCGGCGAACTCGTTGACCTGATGCTCGGGCGCGACTAGCGACCGGCGAATGGCAAGTCTGACGGCTCTGGATATCATCGTGCTGACCCTTGTGGGCGGCAGCGCGATCCTCGGGTTCATGCGCGGCCTGGTGCAGGAGGTGACGAGCCTGCTCGCCTGGGTGCTCGCGATCGCGGCGGTGCGTTTCGGCCACCCCCTTGTGACCGATTTCCTCGAGGCGTGGGTCGGGACCGAAGGCGGGGCGGCGGTGCTGGCGTTCGTATTGCTGTTCGGCGGGGTGTTCTCTGTCGCCAAATGGGGATCGCGTGCGATGGGCCAGCGCAGCCGCGCGTCGCTCGTCGGCGGCTTCGACCGCGGGCTGGGGGCCGGCTTCGGTGCGGTGAAGGGGTTGATGATCGCGACCATCGGCTTCATGCTGGTCACGCTTCTCTACGACATCGGATACGGCGATGCACAGAAACCGGCGTGGATGACCGACAGCCGAACCTATCCCGCGCTCAACGCGACCAGCGGGGCGCTGAGCAAGGTGATCGCCGACCGCCGCGCAGAAGCGCGCGCCGCCGAATCCGAAGGCGCCTCTGCAGCGGCGCCGAAATGAGCGCGCCGCTCTATAATCGCGACATCTTGTCGCTCGCCGTCGCGACCGCCGATTTCCCGCCGCTGGAGGCGCCGCGCCACCGCGTGTCCGCGCGCGCGCCGCTGTGCGGCAGCGCGATCATATTCGATCTCGATACCGATGATGCGGGTCATGTGACCGCCGTCGGGATGCATGTCGAAGCCTGCGCGCTCGGGCAGGCGTCGGCGGCATTGCTTGCCCGCCATGCGGTGGGGCGCGGGCTCGCCGACATTCGCGCCGCCCGTGACGCGATCGCTAACTGGTTCGGGAACGGGGGCGCCGTGCCCGATTGGCCGGGCTTCGATTTGCTCGCACCCGCGCGCGATTATCCTGCGCGGCACGGCGCCATCCTGCTGCCCTTTGATGCCGCGGTCGCGGCGTTCACAGGACAGGCGGCAGCGGCATGAGTCCGATCCTCCTCTCGGCCGAGGCTGCCGCATCGGCTTCGGAGACCGCGACCGACACCGCGCTGTTCGAGGGCGCGATCCTGCTCGGGGTTGCGACGCTGCTCGTGCTGATCTTCCGCCGCCTCGGGCTCGGCGCCGTGCTCGGCTATCTGATCGCCGGCGCGCTGGTCGGACCGCACGGGCTCGGCCTCGTCGGCGGCGGCGAGTCGAAGCTCGCCTTCGCCGAGATCGGCATCGCCTTCCTCCTCTTTCTCGTGGGCCTCGAACTCCATCCGCGCCGCCTGTGGCAGATGCGCAAGGCGATCTTCGGGCTGGGGTCGGCACAGGTGGTGATCACCGGGCTGATCCTGGCGGGGCTGATCCTGCTGACGCTCGGGTTCAGCTGGCAGGCGGCGCTCGCGCTCGGCCTGCCGCTCGCGCTGTCGTCGACCGCGCAGGTGCTCCCCAGCCTCAAGAGCTCGGGGCGGATCAACTCGCCTTTCGGCGAGAAGGCCTTTTCGATCCTGCTGTTCCAGGATCTTGCGATTGTTCCGATGATCACGATCATCGCTGCGCTGTCGCGCGCGCCGGCCGATCCGTCGGCGCCGCCGGGATGGCAGATGGGGCTTTATACGGTTGGTGCGATCGCGGTGCTGGTGCTGGTCGGGCGCTTCCTGGTCAATCCGCTGCTGCGGCTGATCGGCCGCTATGGCGAGCGCGAGCTGTTCGTCGTCGTCGGGCTGCTCGCGGTGCTCGCGAGCGCCGCCTTCATGCACAGCCTGCACCTTTCGACCGCGCTTGGCGCGTTCATCGCGGGGATGATGCTCGCGGACTCTCCGTACCGGCACGAGATCGAAGCCGATATCGAGCCCTTCCGCCTCGTCCTGCTCGGGCTCTTCTTCCTCGCGGTCGGCATGGTGCTCGACGTCAATGTCGTGCTTCAGAAGCCGGTTCAGGTCATCGCGCTGGCGGCAGGGCTGGTCGCCGTGAAAGTCGTCGTCCTCACCCTGCTGGTGCGCGCGTTCGGCAAGCCGTGGAGCATGTGCCTCGGGCTCGGGCTGTTGCTCAGCCAGGGCGGCGAATTCGGCTTCCTGCTCTTCACCCAGGCGGCCGACGCGCTGTTGATCGCGCCCGAGGCGGCAAGCCTGTTCAGCGCGGTCGTGACGCTATCGATGGTGACGACGCCGTTCCTGATGCTCTTCGCGCGCAACCTCGAATTCTCGCCGGGGGTCGATACCGACCTCGACGATCCCGAAAATGCCCCGCGCGGGTCGTCGATCGTCATCGGCTATGGCCGCTTCGGCCAGATCGTGGCCCAAATGCTCCATGCCGTCGATTGTTCGGTGACCCTGATCGACAAGAAGCCGAGCCAGATCGAGCTGTCGGGCCGTTTCGACACCAAGGTCTATTTCGGCGACGGACTGCGCATCGACGTGCTGCGGCGTGCGGGAGCAGAGGAGGCGCGGTTGATCGTCTTCTGCACCGACGACCGGACGATCGACGCGGCGGCGCTGGCGCCGATCGTCGAGGCCTTTCCCAATGCCCGCGTGCTGACGCGGGTGTTCGACCGCCGCCAGCTGCTTGCGATCGAGGGCTCCGGGGCCGTGGGCGCGGTGCGCGAGGTGTTCGAAAGCTCGATCGCGCTCGGGCTCATGGCGCTGCGCCAGCTCGAGGTCGAACCGCGCGAGATCGAGGATGTCGAAAGCGCGCTGCGCCAGCTCGACGCCGAACGGCTCGACATGCAGATCAGCGAGGGCGATATCGCGGCGGGCCGCGACTACCGGTTCGTTGCCGGCGGTGGACGGCAGGCGTCGAGCGTGCTCGAGGCGCTGCGCGAACGGCGGCAGGCCGCGAAGCGGGCGCGCGAGGAAGCGGAGGCGGATCAGGCAGCCTAGCCCTGCTGTGCGGCCGACGCGAGGGCGCGTGGCCGTCGCCAAAGTTCAGGAAAGTTCAGCCTTACGCGCACCCGGGCTTGGACTTCGCGGTGTGCTGGACGCGCCCGGCAGGCCCACAGGAGCTGAACCCGCGAACCGGGCAGCGACCGCTTTTCGTTCCCCGGATGAATGGGCCGGACGAAGGCTGGCATAGCCGGATAATGTAGGAAAGACCTTTTCGAAGGCGATGGCGGATTTGGGGTGGATTCCAGACACTCGTCACCCCGGACTTGATCCGGGGTCCACGACTTCAACGCCGCGATGGATCCCGGATCAAGTCCGGGATGACGAAGAAAGGAATATCCTCCCTGCGGCGCAGCCGTGGGGAGGGGGACCGTCGCCGCAGGCGATGGTGGAGGGGCCGCGACCTCGCGCCATTTGCCCCTCCGTCAGCGCTTCGCGCTGCCACCTCC
>NZ_JAFMTR010000012.1 GCF_018682675.1 Sphingopyxis soli | reverse complement strand
GCCGTTGCACTTCAAATGTGAATCCACACCCGGATCAAGTCCGGGGTGACGAGACAAGGAAGGGCAGCTTCCGGTCGCAACCCGCCGTTCGTCACCCCAGCGCCGGGTTCAGCTCTCTGACTTCGATCAGGAAGGTCTTGGGTTTCTTGAAATATTTGCTCTTGCGATTGACCCTGAGCCCGACGACCTCGGCGAGTTCCATGACAAAATGGACGCAGTTCGCCTTGTTCAGGCTGTAGCTCGGCTGCTTGCGGTCCTGCCATTCGCGAACCTTCGCGATCAACCGGCCATAGGTCGCGTCGTCGACGGTGACGCTGAACTGGCGGTCGCTCTTCGCGATATAGTCGGGCTGCGACGTCTGGACATAGCCCTTCACCGAACCGAGCAGGATCGCGGGGCTGACATTTTTCGCGGTGAAGCCGAAATTATTGTCGACCACCTGCCCGCTGCCGTCGAGCCGTCCTTTCACGACGATGAAGGCGTGCGGAAAACGGTCGCCGAAATCGTGGCTGTAGAAGCTGACCGTAACCGCGGCCGATGCGGGAACCGCGGCGCCGAGACAGAAAGCCAGGAGGGCGAGGAGCATCAGGCGCAGGCGGAACATCGGCGCCCTGATAGCCATCCCCCACGCCGCTTGCCAAGCGACCTTTGCGCTTGACCTGTCGGTCAAGCTGGCCTCTTCTTGAACTGACAAGAATGTAAGGAGACGAGGGTGGCACGGAAGGCGATTTTCATCACCGGCGGCGGATCGGGCATCGGCCGCGCGACCGCGCGCCATTTCGCCGCGCGGGGCTGGTTTGTCGGAATCGCCGACGTCAATTCGGCGGGGATCGACGAAACCGCCGCGCTGCTTCCCGAGGGCGCGTCGTCACGCCACGTCATGGACGTCCGCGACCGCGACCAGTGGAAGGCGGCGCTCGATAATTTCGCAAAGGCCGGCGGCGGGCGGCTCGACGTGCTGTTCAACAATGCAGGGATCGGATCGGGCGGCCAGTTCATCGATATGGCGCCGGAAGAGGCCGACCGGTTGATCGCGATCAACTTCGGCGGGGTGGTCAACGGCGTCTATATGGCGCTGCCGCTGCTTCGCGCGACGCCGGGTTCGACGATCCTCAACACCGGATCGGCCTCGGGCTTTTATGGCGTCGGCGGACTCGCGGTCTATTCGGCGACAAAATTCGCGGTGCGCGGCCTGACCGAGGCGCTCGAAATCGAATTCGCCAAGCACGGGATCAAGGTGCGCTCGCTGATGCCGGGCTTCATCGACACGCCGATCCTCGATCAGGTCAGCGCCGACAGCAACGAACCCGCACGCGGCCGCCTGTCGGCCGCCGGTTTCGAAATCTCGCCCGTCGAACGCGTCGCCGAAGC
Source organism: Sphingopyxis soli (assembly GCF_018682675.1). Classification (GTDB taxonomy): domain Bacteria; phylum Pseudomonadota; class Alphaproteobacteria; order Sphingomonadales; family Sphingomonadaceae; genus Sphingopyxis; species Sphingopyxis soli. Next base: position 26,046 of record NZ_JAFMTR010000012.1, on the reverse strand, counting down.
CGCGTGGGAGGCGGTTCACGGCACCAAGGTGCATGTCACCGTCGGCAAGATGGCCAAGCGCCTGTCGCGGCTGTCGCGCTTCTTTCCCGGCCTGATCGCGAAGCAGTCGAAGAAGGTCGACGGGCTGGGAACCGCGGGGCATTGATGCTGCGAGGATGGCGGCAGCTTGGGGGGTGGAGAACTGCCGTTCCGTTTCACTCCTTCGTCATCTCGGCCTCACCATTTTCGTCACCCCGGACTTGATCCGGGGTCCATGACTTCAGCGCTGCCGTGGATCCCGGGTCAAGCCCGGGAGGACGATATTATAGTGTCGCCTTTCGGCCGTCAGCTACCGCTCCCCGAAATCCACAGCGACAGCCCCGGCGGCGGATCGCCGGGCGGCGCATCGGCGCGATGCCGCACCGCATCGGCGCGCGCGCGGTCGAGGACGGCGGCCGGGACGGCAGGCGAATGGAAGATATGGTCGGCCTCACCCAGCAGCCGCGCCGCGCGCAGCGTCAGATCGTCGGGATCATTGCTGGTCAGGCGAATGATCTCGAGGCGCGAGGCCGCCGTCCCGATTTCCTCCGCCAGCCACCGGCCCACCCTGTCCACCGCCCCGGGATCGAGCGGGTCCAGCGCCCCTCCCGCCGCAAGCGCCGCGTCGATCGCGCGGCGGCGGTCGGCAGCCGCCGGCCAGCGCGCCCGCATCGTATCGCGCGCGGCATGGAGCGCCGATGCGAGTGCACCGAGCCGCGACGGCAGCAAGGCTTCGATCCGCTGGCGCACCGCCTTGGCAAGCCCGGCCGACGCGCCGCCCGTCCCGATCGCGATCGTCACCGGCGCGCGGTCGACGATCGCCGGGGTCGTGAAGTCGCAAAGTTCCGGCCGGTCGACGACATTGACGAGCAGGCCGCGCGCGCGCAGCTCTACCGCCGCCGCGCGCGCCGCTTCGTCATCGGCGAGCGCGACGAAAGCGATGGCCGCGCCTTCCTCCCACGCCGGGACGATGCGCCCGCCCGCCCGTGTGACCAGCCGTGCCTTCGCTTCGGCCGCCTCGCCTTCCCCGACCAGCACGACCGTGCGGCCGGCGAGGTTGAGGAAAACGGGAAGCTGCTGCATCGTCAGTCGATCCAGTCGGGAACGCGCTCGGCGGCCATGATCGTGCCCGCGGCGATACGGTCGGCGACGACGATATAGCGGTCGCCGTCGACCAGCACCTCGGGAACGAGGCTGCGGCTGTTGTAGGTCGACGCCATCGTCGCACCATAGGCGCCCGCGGTGCGGAACGCCGCGAGATCGCCCGACCCGACCTTGTCGATCACGCGGTCGCGCGCGAAAGTGTCGCCCGTCTCGCACACCGGTCCGACGATCGACGCGGTCATCGTCTCGCCCGTCGGCCTGACCGCAACGAAGTCGTGATAGGCATCGTAGAGCGCCGGGCGCGCGAGGTCGTTCATCGCCGCGTCGACGATCACGAAAGGATTGGTCGCGCCGGGCTTCACCCAAAGCACCTCGGTCAGCAGCACGCCGGTGTTGCCCGCGATGACGCGGCCGGGTTCGAACATCAAGGTGACGTCCCAGTCCTTCGTCACCCGCGCGACCATCGCGCCATACTCCGCCGGGCTCGGCGGATTGTCGTCGGGCTTGTACGGCACGCCGAGCCCGCCGCCGAGATCGACGTGGGTGATGCTGTGCCCCGCGGCGCGGAGGTCGGCGACAAGGCGGCCGACGCGCTCGAACGCGGCCTCCAGCGGCGCGAGGCTGGTGAGCTGGCTGCCGATGTGGAGCGCGACGCCGCGCATCTGGAGCCCCGGCAGCGCCGCCAAACGGCCGAAGATTTCGGGCGCGGCGTCGATGCCGACGCCGAACTTGTTCTCGGCCTTGCCGGTCGAAATCTTGGCGTGGGTGCCCGCATCGACGTCGGGATTGACGCGCAGCACCGCGGGCGCGGTCATGTCCTTGGCAAGCGCGATTTCGGCGAGCGCGACGCCCTCGGGCTCATGCTCGATGTTGAACTGGCCGATGCCGCGGTCGAGCCCCTGCGCCAGCTCGGCGCGCGTCTTGCCGACCCCCGAGAAGACGATGTCCTGCGGCGCCATGCCCGAGGCGAGCGCGCGTTCGAGCTCGCCGCCCGAGACGACGTCGGCGCCATAGCCCTGCCGCGCGAGGACGCGCAGCACGCCGAGATTGGGGTTGCACTTGATCGCGAAGGCGATGTGCTTCCTGGGAATATCCTTGAGCGCGTCGGCGAACACCTGCGCATGGCGTTCGAGCGTCGCGCGCGAATAGACATAAACGGGGGTGCCGATTTCGGCGGCGATGCGCGGCAAGGGAATGTCTTCGGCGTGGAGGACGCCGTCGCGATATTCAAAATGGTCCATGGGTCGAAAGTCCTGAAGCTCAGCCCGGAGGCGGCAAATCGAAATCGTCGGGTTCGCGGCGTTCGGACCGTTTGAGAAGTTCGTCGCTGCGCGCGGGCCGGGCCTGCGCGTCAGGCGTCGTGAGCTCCTCCGTGGTCGGGGCGCTTGTCGCGCCGACGGGAACGACCGGCGCGGGCTGGTTCGCCGCCGGCTTCAGATCTTCCTTCGCGCCGCACGCGCCGAGCAACGCGGCGGAAGCGATCATGGTCGCGATGAGGCGCTTCGTCGCCATCAATCCTGTCCTTCCAGCGCGGCGCGGGCCGCGGCAATGGCCTGCCTTACCCGTTCGGGCGCGGTACCGCCATAGCTGACGCGGCTCGCCACCGAAGCCTCGACGGTCAGCGCCGCGAGCGCATCGGGGGTGACCGCGGGGTGGATCGCGGCGGCCTCGGCGGCGGGCAGCGCCGACAGCTCAACGCCAAGCTCCTCCGATCGTTTCACGCAAGCGCCGACGATATGATGCGCCTCGCGGAACGGCACCCCCGCCGCGCGCACCAGCCAGTCGGCAAGGTCGGTCGCGGTCGAGAAGCCCGAGGCGGCGAGCGCGCGCATCCGGTCGGTGCGGAAGCTCAGCGTTTCGACCATGCCCGTCATCGCCGCAAGCGACAGCGCGAGCGCGTCGAAGGCGCCGAACACCGTTTCCTTGTCGTCCTGCAGATCCTTCGAGTAAGTGAGCGGCAGGCCCTTCACGATCACCGACAGGCGCTGGAAGGCGCCGAGCAGCAGGCCGGCGCGCCCGCGCACCAGCTCGGCGGCGTCGGGGTTGCGCTTTTGCGGCATGATCGAACTGCCCGTCGACCAGGCATCGGGCAGATGCACGAACCCGAAGGGCTGGCTCGCCCAGATCACGATTTCCTCGGCGAGGCGCGAGAGGTGGATCGCCGCGATCGAGGCCGAGGCACAGAATTCGAGCGCGAAGTCGCGGTCCGACACCGCGTCGATGCTGTTCGCCATCGGCCGGTCGAAGCCGAGCGCCGATGCGGTCGCGTGGCGATCGAGCGGAAAGCTGGTCCCGGCAAGTGCGGCGGCGCCAAGCGGCGATTCGTTGAGGCGGCGGCGCGCATCGGCGAAGCGCGAGCGGTCGCGGGCGAACATCTCGACATAGGCGAGCAGGTGATGGCCGAGCGTCACCGGCTGCGCGACCTGCAGGTGCGTGAAACCGGGCATGATGCTGTCCGCATGGTCTTCGGCGCGCGTCAGCAATGCTGCCTGAAGCGCCTTCAATCCGGTGTCGATGCGGGTGCATGCCGTACGGACCCAGAGGCGGAAATCGGTCGCGACCTGGTCGTTGCGCGAGCGCGCGGTATGGAGGCGGCCGGCCGCCTCGCCGACCAGCTCCTTCAGCCGCGATTCGACGGTCATGTGGATGTCTTCGAGGCTGAGGTCGACCGGAACGCCCCGTTCGGCGAACTCGTCGGCGATCAGCGCGAGACCGCGGTCGATCTGCGCCGCATCGTCGGGGCTGATGATCCCGCAGGTGCCCAGCATCGCCGCGTGCGCGCGGCTGGCGGCGATATCTTCTTCCCACAACCGCTTGTCGACGGGGATCGAGGCGTTAATTTCTTGCATGATCGCCGCGGGTCCGCCACCGAAGCGGCCGCCCCACATGCTGTTGCTGTCCGGAGTATCCGCCATTCGCCGCGCCCTGACCAAATTGCCGATGATCCTGCCGTTCGTGCTGGCGGGATCGCTGATCGCGGGCTGCGATAGGGAAAAGCAGGCCGACGGGCAAGCCGCCGCGCCCCAAGCAAATATTTCATCCGGCGAAGCGAGGGACGTCGGCGCCTTCAAGCATATCGTCGACCGCGCCAATGCAGGAAAGGCTGCCCCCGCGGTGAGCTTTACCGGGCCCGACGACGCGCCGGTGACGCTCGCGTCATTCCGCGGCAAGCCATTGCTCGTCAACCTGTGGGCGACCTGGTGCGCGCCGTGCGTCGCCGAAATGCCGACGCTCGACGCGCTGGCGGCGCAGCAGGGCGAGCGCATGGCGGTGATCGCGGTCGCGCAGGACCTGCAGGGCGCCGACGTCGTCGATCCCTGGTTCCGGAAGGCGGGCCTCAAGGCGCTGCAGCCCTATCTCGATCCGGAGAACGGCCTGCTCGACGCCGCGGCCAGCGCGCTGCCGACGAGCATTCTCTATGATGCGCAGGGCAAGGAAGTATGGCGTGTCGTCGGCGCGATCGACTGGCAGGGCGACGAAGCGAAGGCGTTGCTGGCCGAGGCGGGGGCTTAGCTCACCCGGGGTGCGCTTCGTCGCCGACGCTCGATTTCAGGAGGCCGCGAAACACCTCGCGCGCGTCGCGCTTGCCCTGCGTCACGTCGAACACGTCGCGCGCGATCGGCATCGCCAGGTCATATTTGTCGGCGAGCGCCATCACCGTCGGCGCGCTCTTCACACCCTCAGCGACCATGTTCATGCCCGCAATGATCTCGTCGATGTGGCGGCCCTTGCCGAGTTCGACCCCGACATGGCGATTGCGGCTCAGGGGGCTGGTGCAGGTCGCGATCAGATCGCCCATGCCGGTGAGCCCGGCAAAGGTTTCGGGCCGCCCGCCCATCGCGACGCCGAGCCGCGTGATCTCGGCCAGCCCGCGCGTCATCAGCCCGGCGCGCGTATTGTCGCCGGCGCCGAGCCCGTCGCCCATGCCGACCGCGATCGCGATGATATTCTTGAGCACCCCGCCCAGCTCGCAGCCGAGCAGGTCGGTGTTGGTATAGACGCGGAACAGCCCCGAGTGGAACACCGGCTGGAGCGCGCGGACGACGATCTCGTCCTCCATCGACAGCACGCTCGCCGCCGCCTGCCCCGTCATGATCTCGCGGGCGAGGTTCGGACCGGTCAGCACGCCAACCGGGTGGCCGGGCAGGATCTCCTCGATCAGTTCGGTCATCCGCTTGCCCGAGGCGAGTTCGAGGCCTTTGGTCAGGCTGATCACCGGCACCCACGGGCGAAGATGGTTGCGCGCTTCCTCGAGGACGCCGCGAAAGCTGTGCGAGGGGACGCCCATCACGAGCACATCGGCACCGGCGACGACCTCGGCCATGTCGTTCGTCGCGCGAAGCGCCGCGGGCAACTTGATGCCGGGCAGATATTTGCGGTTCTCGCTGGCCCCGTTGATGCTCTCGACCGTTTCGGTATCGCGCGCCCAGAGCGTGATCGGCGCATTGCGCGACACGACCGAGGCGACCGTCGTTCCCCAGCTACCGCCGCCGAGCAGGCCTACTTTCAGGCGCATATGTCTCTCCCCATCTCGGGCGAGAGTGGCGAGATTGCAGAGGATTGACAAGGCGCTAATCCTCCCTGTGCCGCAGGCATGGGGAGGTGGCAGCGCGAAGCGCTGACGGAGGGGCGATGACGCGGCCCCTCCACCACGCGCTACGCGCGCGGTCCGCCTCCCCACGGCTACGCCGCAGGGAGGATCAGTGGCTGGCCAGAAACGCGCGCTGGACCTCGGCCGTCGCTTTCGGATCCTCGATCATCGGGACGTGCGCAATATGCTCGAAGATGTGGCTGCGGCTGTCCGCGATCCCCTTTTCGAGGACCGCGACGCAGCTGACGTCGATCAGCCTGTCGTGGCGGCCCCAGATGATCAGTGTCGGAACCGTCACCTTATGGAGTTCGTCGTTGAGCGGCTTCGCCTCCATCTCGTCGGCAATGGTCCAGAAAATCTTGTCGAGCAGGTCGCGGTGCTTCAGCGCATCGGCGTAGATGACGGGTTTGAGCCGCGCCGGCACAAAGGTCGGCTTGCGGACGACGAAGGCGATCAGCCGGTCGGCGTCCTCCAGATTGGCGATGACCAGCGGGTTATAGTCGCGGTCCGCGGCGAGCTTCTGCAGCTCGCTTTCGTCGGCGCCCAGGATGCCCGCATTGTTCATCAGCGTCAGCGTCCGCAGCGCATTCGGATAGTCGATCGCAAAGCGCAGCGCGATCCAGCCGCCCATGCTGTTGCCGCCGAGATGCGGGCGGTCGATGCCGAGCGCATCCAGAAAACCCTTCAGCCGCGCGGCCTGGCTGCCGACGTCGAAGGGCAATTCGCCGTCGCGGTCGTTCTCGCCGAAGCCCGGCAGGTCGGGCGCGATCAGACGATAATCCTTGGTCAGCCACGGCGCATAGAAGGTCCAGTGATCCTTGTCGGCGCCGAAGCCGTGCACCATCACGAGGGTCGGCTTCGACGGATCGCCGCCCTCCAGATAAGGCCAGGTGCGGCCGTCGACCGTCACCGACTTGCGGACGACCCGCGCGCGCTTGCGCATCAGCCAGCGCGCCAGCAGCACGATCTGCTCCGGAAAGAACAGATAGAGCAGCGTCAGGAAGACGATGGCCGAGATAAGGGCGATGATGAAGAGGCTCATGATCGGGCTCCGCCAGCGACATGCGCGTCGAACCAGCCGATCAGGTCGCCCAGCACCGCATCGCGCTCGGGTTCGTTATAGATTTCGTGGAACAGGCCCGGATAGATTTCGAGCCTTTTGTCCACCGACGACACATGCTCGAACAGATAGCGCGATCCCGCGGGCGCGGTCAGCCGGTCGGCCTCGCCATGCTGGATCAGGATCGGCAGCCGGATCTTCGGCGCGTCGGCCTCGGCGACCGCCATCGCATCCATGAATTCCTTGCCGAGCCGCGCGCCGATCTTGCCGCCATAGACGAGCGGGTCGGCCCGATACGCCGCGACCACCGCCGGATCGCGGCTGACCCCGGTCGCATCGAGCGACAGCACGCCGAGGCGCGGAAAGAAGCGCGAAAGGAAGCGGCTGATCCAGACGGTAAAGCGCGACGGCGGTTCGGCGGGCAGGATCGCGGGGCCGGAAAGCGCGGCCGCGACGAACGCCTGCTGGCGCTCGATCAGGAACAGGGTCGCGATCAGCCCGCCCATGCTGTGACCGAGGAGCAGACGCGGCGTGTCGCCATGATCGACCTCGACCAGGGTGAGCAATTCGCTCATCCCATCGAGGAAGGCCAAGAAGCGCGGCACGAAACCGCCCTCGCCATCGGATTGGCCATGGCCCCAATGATCGACCGCGTAGATCGCATAGCCCGCCCCGGTCAGCCGCTTCGCGACATACTCATAACGCCCGGCATGTTCGGCATAGCCATGCGCGAGCAGGATCACCGCCTTCGGTCGGCCTTCGGGAAGCCAGTGGGTGACGTGCAGCTTCGCGCCGGCGCCGGCCGAATCCGCGGGAAGGACGAGCGCGCCCGTCGCCACGATCAGCGAACTGCCTTCTTCAGCGCCGGGCTGCGGTGGCCGGGGCCGTCGTCGCCCGCCTTGTCGATTTTGGCGAGGATCGCGTCGAGCGCGCGGCTGATCGCGGTCTGGGTGCGCACCATCTCGACCTTCGGCCAGGCGGTGCGCTGGCCGGTATCGATCAGCTCGTCGATGTCGTCCTGCGCGAGATCGCTCAGAATCTTGGTCGGCGACCAGAATTTGGGCGGGCGGATGATGTTGATGTCGCCGGTATATTCCTGGTTGATTACCGAACGCGCCATATTGGCGAGGCTGTTCAATGGCGGCACCAGTTCGAGCGGCTTCTGGAAGATCACCATGTTCGCGTTGAGCCACGCCTTGAAGGTCGCGATCGACGCGTGCTGGATGGCCTCGATCGGCGCCATCTGCTTGCGCGTGTCGGTCGCGAAGGGCAGCGCCAGCGGGTTCGCCTGGCTGACGATATGGTGGTTGACGCCATAGAGGCGCTCGAGCCGCTTGGTCGGAATATCGTGCGTCACCGATCCGTCGACCCAGCGCCGGTCGGGCTGGTAGGGGACGCGGTTGCCGTCCTCGTCGCGCGCCATCAGCATCACCGGCGGAAAGACGCCGGGCACCGCGCACGACGCCAGCACCGCCTCGCGGATCAGCACGTTCGGCGCGGTGATCGCGTTGAGCAGCCGGCCGTTCTGATGCTTCTCGGCGGGTGCGACCGAGACGTTCAGATGGCGGCCGCTGATTTCATAGGCTTGCTGAAAAGTCAGGTCGGGAATCAGTTCGGCCAGCCGTTCGCGCACTTCGTCGGGCGCCAGCCGCTTCATCTCGGGATCGCGCGCGGGGTTCGCGAGGCGCTTGCTGTCGAGGAAGGGGCCGATGTCGGCATCCTTGCGCGTGCAGACGATCGCCGCGACGATCGACCCGCCGCTCGATCCGGCGAGGATATTCGGGAGCACGCCCTGTTCCCACAGCGCCTTCACGACGCCGACGTGGAAGAAGAGGAAGCTGCCCGAGCCCGACAGCAGCAGCGCCGAGCGACCGTAGCAATGCTGGGCGCGGCGGAAGAAATCGCGCTTTTCCTCGCGCGGAATGCTGCGCGATGCGGCGATCTTGTCGAGCGCGGCGACGACCTCGGCGACATAGGCCTCGATCAGCTTCTTCGTGCCGAAGCGCGCCTTCTGGTAAAGGCGTTCGGCGCCCATGCCGTCGATATTGCCGTGAATGCCCTCGTTGAGGACGAACAGCAGCCCCTTGACGTCCCCCGCCGCCGACAGCTTGCGCAGTTTTTCGAGCCTTGCCCGAATGGCCTTATAATCGAAATGTCGGCTCTCGTCGGTGTCGCGCCACGCCTGCATCCCCGATTTTACGTCCGCGGCGACCGCCGCTTTCGACCAGGCGGCGTAGTCGGACGCGCGTACAAGCTCGGCGTCAGCGCTGAGCGTCGGGGCAAAAATCATTCGTTGGTCCTGCATGGTTTCTATTTTCAGCGATTCTTGCTGGTTACGTTGTCTTTGGCAACTGTTTTGACATCGCTGTCCCGCTCCCGTCGACCCGGATACCCGCTGCCGTCATCCCGGACTTGATCCGGGATCCAATCCAGCACCGGCGTCATGGATTCCGGATCAAGTCCGGGATGACGAAGCCGGGGGCTTTTTCTTTCCCTTTGCCGCAGATTTTGGCTTCGCCTTCGGTTTGCCAGCCGGTTTCGGGGCGGGCTTCGCTTTTGCCTTCGGTTTGGCGACCGGCTTCGGCGCTTCTTTCGTCTCTGCCGTAGCGGCTTTGGCCTTCGCCGCCTTCGGCGTCGCGGCCATCAGGTCGGCGAAACTTTCGTCGATGCACTCGCGGAAAAAAGCGATGTCGGGCATGATCGCGCGCTCGCTGATGATCGAAAAGGCGATGCGGCCGTTATAGCTGGGTGTCGCGACGAACAGCCCCATATTGTTCGCGAGCGGCGCCATTCCATGCTGCTGCACCAGCTGCGCGCCCGCAAGATAGAGCGGCACCTGCGCGCCCGGAACGTTCGAGATGAACAGGTTCGTTCCGCGCACGGCGAAGCGTTCGCTGGTGATAATGCGCGCCACCGCGGCCATCGTCGCGCCCGGAATATGCTGCGACAGGTCGGTCATGATCCGCGCGCTGACGCCTGCTTTGGCTTCCTTCGCCTCGACCGTATAGTCGCGGATCGCCGCCAGCCGCGCGAGCGGGTCGGCGATGTCGGTGCGCACCGGCACGCTCATGGCAGAGACCTGATTGCCGGGCGTGCTGGCTTTCCCCGCGCCCTTTTCCTTGCCGCGCAGGTTGATCGGCGCGACCGCGACCAGGCTCTCCTTCGGCAATTCCTTGTGCTTCGCGAGATATTTGCGCAGCGCGCCCCCGACCGTGGTCAGCACGACGTCGTTGACCGTCGCGCCCGGCACCTTCTTGCGGATTTCGGCGACGTCCGCGAGGGCCACCGTCGTTCCGTCGAACATCTTGTGCGGGCCGACGGGGACGTTGAAGCGCGTCTCGGGAACGCCCGCGGCCATCCCGCCCTCGGCCATCGACTTGCGCGCCGAGGCGACGATCGCGGGCGAGACCTTGAGCAATGCGTTCATGAACTTGACCGGCGACTGCATCGACGCCGACCAGGCGCGCGTGACCGTCTCGGCACTCGACGGCGGGCGGCCAAGCTCTTCGATCGGCGGCGGCTCGGCGATTGCAGGCGTGCCCTTCGCATCGATGTCGCTCATCGCGATGAAGGCGTGCGCGCCCGATGCGCCGTCGACCGCCGCGTGGTGGACGCGGTGGAGCATCGCGAAGCTGCCCTTCGGGATGCCGGGAATCCTGTCGAGCCCTTCGATGACATAAATGTCCCAGAGCGGGCGGTTCATGTCCATCGGCTTCGAGAACCAGCGCGCGACCGCGATGCAGAATTGCCGCCAGTCGCCGGGCTCGGGCAGGCGCGCGTGGCTCATATGCGCCTCGATATCGAAATGCTCGTCCTCGACCCAATAGGGGTGGTCGAGGTCGAAGGGCAGCCGGTGGAGGCGGCGCTTGAACAGCGGCGAGGTGTGGACGCGGCTCTCGACGTGGCGGATGATGTCCTTGAAGCGCACGAAGCCGCCCGGCGCGGTCGAGGGGTCGTAGATATAAACCCCCATGATGTGCGTCAGATTATTCGCGGTCTGCGTGTAGAGGAACTGGGCGTCCTGCGCGCTGAGCTGTTTAAGCATAATCGTTCCCTTTCGCCGCCCCCGACACCTCGTCATTGCGAGCGAAGCGAAGCAATCCACGGCGGTTTACGCAACTCTGGATTGCCGCGTCGCCTTCGGCTCCTCGCAATGACGATGGCGGGTAAGGCACATTCATTCTCCAACCGCCGGTAACCGATCAGCCAGCGCCGTCGTCGACAGGCGCATCGATTCCATGGCGCCCGCGAGCCCGCGAAGTTCGCCCAGCAACGCGCGCCGTGCGGCGAGGCTGTCGGGGGTCGCGGTCCCGGCGAGGCCCATATGCCGCATCAGCGACAGGCCGTTTTCGAACAGCAACTTGCCGATCGCCGCCTCGCTGCTGATGCGGCGGAGCAGATAGGCCTGCCGCCCCTCGACCAGCGCGGCGTCGAGCAGCGCCTTCGCATCGACCTCGTCGCCCGGCTTCGCGCGCGTCAGCAGTTCGGCGACGACCGAATAGGCCTCGGCGAAGGGCAGCAGGATCGCGTGGCCGACGACAGGCTGGCAGCGCTGGATCAGCTGCGCGACGCCGCGGTCGCCGCTCGCGAGGCGGCGGTCCCAGACGGGATCGATGCGCGCAAGCTCGGCCTCGAGCGCGGCGCGATGCTCGTCGCGGGGCGGATAGAAGAATTCGAATTTGAGCAGGTCGCGCAGGCGATCGATCTTCGTCCAGAAGGCCGCGGTCGCATCGCCCTCGCCGCTTTCGCGAAGCTGGAACAACGCCAGCTCGATCATCGCGCGGTCGAGGAAATGATGCGCGATGATGTTGCGGTAATAGCTCGCCATCGGATGCTTGGCCGGGTCGATCGAATAGACATTCTCGCTGCCAGCCTCGTAGCGCGTCAGCAGCCCGCTTTCGACGAGCGTATCGACGGTGGCGGAGAGCGCGCTGTCGTCGCGGCTTTCGAGTTCGCTGCTGAGGCGGATGCCGCGCTCGCGCGCCCAGTCGGTGACCGCCGCGATGGCCGCGAGCAGTTCGGGCGCGGTTGCACCGCGCGGGGCGAGGCCGAGCAGGATCAGGCACATCACCGAGGTGACCGTCAGCGGGGTGACGCGGTTCGCCTCGACCGCGACCGCGAAGGCGATTTTTTCAAGCGCGCGCTTGTCGTCGGGGCCGGGGGCTTCGTCGATGATTACCGGGTTGCCGATGTCGAGGCGGATGCGGCCCGACGGTTCCTTGAGGCTCTTCATATAGCCAAGGAACCACGACAGGCTTTCGGGCTTCTTGGTCCGGCCGGTCTGTTCGGCGGCATATTCCTCGACGTCGCGGATCAGGTCGAAGCTGGTGACGAAGGGGACGAAATGGACATCGCGGGTGCCGGTCGCGTGCGCCGCGTCGAGGACATATTTCATCAGGCCATATTTGGGCGGCATCAGCTTGCCGAGGCGCGAGCGCGTCCCCTCGAACGCCCAGGAGAGCGGGAAGCGCTTGGCGAGCAGCCAGGCGATATAGTGGCGCAGCACCAGCTTGTAGACCGGCTGGTCCTGAAAGCTGCGGCGGATGAAGATCATCCCCGAGCGGCGGAAGAATTCGCCCATGACCGCGAAGTCGAGGTTCGCGCCGCCGAAGCTGTGCAGCATCGGCATGTCGTTTTCATAGGTCAGGCGGCTGGGCGTCGCGCCGTCGATATAGGTCTTGTGGGTGAACAGGATCGCGGTCGGATGTTCGCGCAATATATTGCGTAACCTTGCGACTTCGGCGGCATCGACCTCCATCTCGGGCGCATATCCCCCGAACATCATCCGGTCGAGACGTGCGCGAAGATCGAGAAAAAGCGCCGACGGCCGCGCAATGACCTCCTTCATCAGCGGCCGCGCCTCGCGATAGAGATCGCCGACCGGGCGCCCCGTCTTTTCGGCCAGATCGGCGAGCGCGGCGCGGAATTTGGGACTGGTGCGCAGGCTATCGGCGACGAAGCGCGGCACTTTGTAACGCGTGCCGCGAATACCGCGTTCGGCGACGTCGAGCGCGAGCGCCGCCTGCCGCGCGACAAAGCCTGCGAATTCCGGGCTATCGGTTCCCTCGCCATCGCCGCCACCGGTCTGCGCGCAGAAGCGGTCGCGGAGCGTGTCGAGTGTCGCCGCCTCGCCGACGAGGATCTGCGCGCGGCGCCGGTCGCGGAGCAGAATGAGTCGCGCGCGGAGCGACCCCGGGTGGCGCGGATCGCCGAAGATCAGATGGCGGAGCTTGAGCGCGCGGTCCTTGTCGAACCCCGGAATACGCCAGGCGACGCGCAGCGGCACGACCTGCCGCGACGCCGCCCCGCCGAGCCGCGCGCGCAGTACATCGACGGGCAGCGCATGGTCGCCGTCCTCGATATCGAGACTCGCCCATTGCGGCTCGTCATCGCCCGACGTCGCATGGATCCAGTCGAGCAAGATGCGCCGCTCGACCCCGTTGCGCGCGTCGATGATATAGAGCCGCTCGGCCGCCTCCTCCGCCACGATAGGGGTGCGGGGCGTTCCGTCGGCCACCGGCTTATACCCCCCCTGTCTTTGCGAGCGTAGCGAAGCAATCCAGGGTTGAGCGGGCCGCTCTGGATTGCTTCGCTACGCTCGCAATGACGATGTGGGACATGCGCTAGGCTTTCCTTCCCTTTCGGGGAGTAGCCTTCTTTTTGGGCGCCGCTTTCTTCGCCGGAGCCTTTTGGGCTGGCGCCTGCTTCGCCGCCGCCTTCTTCACCGGTTTGGGCGCCGGCGCTTCAGCCACCTCGTCCTCTTCTTCCGGCTGACCCAGCGTGCGCAGGAACATGTTCCGCACGTCGCGGACATGGTCGTTCAGCGTCTTGACGCTCCACTTCGAGGTATCGACCGGCGGCAGCACGGTGACGCGCACCGTCGCGGGGCGCATCACGAACTCGTTCTTCGGCGCAACATCGGTGGCGTTATGAATGACGATCGGGACGATCGGGACGCCCGCCTGCATCGCCAGATGGAAGGCGCCCTTCTTGAACGGCGCCAGCTTCGGGGTCAGCGTCCGCGTGCCCTCGGGCGAGATGCAGATCGACTTGCCTTCATGTTTGATCGCATCGACCAGCGGCTCCATCGCCTTGATCGCGCTCTTGCCGTCGGCGCGGTCGACAAAGACGGTGCCGCCCCATTCCATCAGCTTGCCGAGGATGGGGATGTCCCTGATCTCCTTCTTGCCCACCCCGCCCATGTCGCGGCGGATGAGCTTGGCGAGGATCATCACGTCCGCCTTGCTCTGGTGATTGAAGATGAAGATGCACGGGCGCGACGACCAGAGGTGGCGCTCGTCCTCGACCTCCAGCTCGACGCCGGTGATCGCGGTCGCAAAATCGCCGAACAGCCCGATCGAGAAATTCGCCGCCTCGCGCTGCGAGCGCGTGAGCGCCCAGATCGGCAGGCCCGCCGCGAACGCCCCGACGAGCGAGCCGGTGGCATAGATGGTGCGCGTATAGTCGATCCACGACGGGGTGCCGCGGCTCGCGAAGCGCTGGACCGGCCAGCCCCGCTCGTCGGCGATCGCTTTCAGCTTCATGTTCGGGTTGAGCGGGCGCGGCTTGCCGACGCGTTCGAGCAGTTCGATATCGTCGTCGCTGTCCGAATAGAAAAAGCTCTGATCGAGATCGAGGCCATATTCCTCGGCCAGTTCTTCGGCGGCGATCACCTTCCCTTCGCCGAAGCACAAGGGCCGGATGATCTCGCCGGTGAAGACGCCGTCTTCGATCTCGTAGGCCGAGCATTTGATGTCGGTGATGCCAAGGTCGCGCGCGGTGGGTTCGATCTGGTAGATCGTCGCCGACGAGATGATCGCGACGCGGTGGCCCTTCGCCTGATGCGCTTCGATGATCGCGCGCGTCTCGGGATAGATCTTCCGCGCGATATGCTTCTTGTAAAGCTCCTCGCCGAACTCGACGAAACTTTCCTCGTCGACGCCCTTCATGAATTTGGCGGCGGCGGACATCAGCCCGGAGAAGCCGATCTGGCCAAGGCTGTGCTGCGCGACGACCTGCGCGGTCTCGGCGATCTCCTCCATCGACATTTCGCGGCGCTGGAATTTTTCGCGCAGCATTGCGGTCGCCGAATAGCCCGAGATGATCGTTCCGTCGAAATCGAAGAGCGCGGCGATATGCGATCCGGGTTCGGACGCGAGAACTTCTTCCAAATGCGGCTGCGGCCTCGGCACGCGCATCTCCCCACCAAACGGCTATGTTGCCGTTTTCCCCTGCACGATGGCAGTAAAGATGGCGTTTATCAATGGCGCGCAAGCGGCTCTTGCGTCTCAAAAATGGTCTGCGTGTCCCCGCGAAGGCGGGGATCCATCTCCGGGTGATTCAAAACAGCGCCGACCGGTGATGGGCCCCCGCCTTCGCGGGGCAACACCGCCTTCTTAACCGAGCTTGAGCGCCGCTGCCTCTCTCGCAAGCGCTTCAACCTTCGCCGGGTCGAGCGGGCCCGACGGGACGACCCAGCTGCCGCCCACGCACAGCACCGCGTCGAGCGCGAGCCATTCGGGCGCGGTCGCGGGCGTGATCCCGCCGGTCGGGCAGAAGCGCGCGCTTCCGAACGGCCCGACAAGCGCCTTCAGCGCCGGGATGCCGCCGCTCGTCGCCGCCGGGAAGAATTTGAAGCGCGACAGGCCAAGGTCCATCCCGCGCATGATGTCGCCGGCATTCGCGGTGCCGGGCAAGAAGGGAATGCCGCTGGCGACCGCCGCCTTGCCGAGCGTGTCGGTCAGACCCGGCGAGACGATGAATTCGGCGCCCGCGTGGATCGCGCTGTTCAGCATCGCGGGATCGAGGACGGTGCCCGCGCCGACGACCGCGCCCTTCACCGCCTTCATCGCGGTCAACGCGTCGAGCGCGGCGGGGGTACGCAAGGTCACCTCCAGCACCGGCAGGCCGCCCGCGACGAGCGCCTCCGCCATCGGCACCGCATCCTCGACCCGGTCGATCACGATCACCGGGATGACGGGTGCGAGGCGCATGATCTGGTCGATGCTCTTGTCTGTCATGAACCCATTTCTCTTTCTTCGTCATCCCAGCGAAAGCTGGGATCGGATTGATCGTCGCGTTTTGCCTGCCAGCGATCCCAGCTTTCGTTGGGATGACGGAAAAATCAGATGACCGTTTCCATCGCCGCCAATACCGCCGATCCGCCCTTTTCCGCTTCGTCGGCGTGGATACGGAACAACGCAAACAACTCGCGGCCGACGCCGAGCGCGGGCGGCGGTGCGATGGCGGGTGCGCGCGACGCCCATTCGGCTTCGTCCACCAGCGCCACGACTTCGCCCTTCACCGCGCAGACGCGAACGATGTCGCCGTTGCGCAGAAAGGCGAGCGGGCCGCTCACCCCATCGACACCGGGCAGAGCTTCGGGCGAGAGGTGGATGACCGCGGGCACCTTGCCGCTCGCGCCCGACATGCGACCGTCGGTGAGCAGCGCGACGCGATAGCCCTTGTCCTGCAACACACCGAGCGCCGGGGTCAGCTTGTGCAGTTCGGGCATGCCGTTGGCGCGCGGCCCCTGGAAGCGGACGACGACGACGACATCGCGGTCGAGCTCGCCGGCCTTGAACGCGGTCAGCACCTGGTTCTGGTCGTCGAAGATCCGGCACGGCGCCTCGATCGTCCAGCGATCTTCGGCGACCGCGCTGGTCTTGATGATCGCGCGGCCGAGATTGCCCGCGAGCAGCCGCATCCCGCCGTCGGGCGAAAAGGGCTGCAAGACGGGCCGCAGCATTGTGTCGTCGCGACTTGTCGCAGGCGCGGCCTGCCAGTGAAGCTTGTCGTCCACCAGCACGGGCTCGGCGGCATAATCGGCCATCCTCCCGCCGACGGTCAGCACGTCGCCGTGGAGCAACCCCGCGCCGAGCAGTTCCCTGACGACAAAACCGATCCCGCCCGCCGCGTGGAAATTGTTCACGTCGCCCGCGCCGTTCGGATAGACGCGCGCGAGCAGCGGGACCGCGTGGCTCAGCTCGTCGAAATCCTGCCAGTCGATGATGATCCCCGCGGCGCGCGCAATTGCGGGCAGGTGGATCGTATGGTTGGTCGAGCCACCCGTCGCGAGCAGGCCGATCGCGGCGTTGACGATCGCCTTCTCGTCGACGCAGCGCGCGAGCGGACGATAATCGTCGCCGTCCCATCCGATCTGCGCCACGCGATGCGTCGCAGCGCGCGTCAGTTCCTGCCGCAGCTTGGTGCCAGGGTTGGTGAAGGCGCTTCCGGGGATGTGCAGCCCCATCAGCTCCATCATCATCTGGTTGCTGTTCGCGGTGCCATAGAAGGTGCAGGTGCCCGCGCCATGATAGCTCGCCGCTTCGGCGTCGAGCAGCTCGTCGCGGGTCGCCCTGCCCTCGGCATAAAGCTGGCGGACGCGTTGCTTTTCCTTGTTCGCGAGCCCCGAGGGCATCGGACCCGCGGGGACGAGAATCTGCGGCAGATGGCCGAAGCGCAGCGCGCCGATCAGCAGGCCGGGGACGATCTTGTCGCAGATGCCGAGGAGCAGCGCGCCCTCGAACATCGCATGGCTCAATGCGATTGCGGTGCCTTGCGCGATATTGTCGCGGCTGAACAGCGACAGGTCCATACCCGCCTGCCCCTGTGTCACCCCGTCGCACATCGCCGGAACGCCGCCCGCGACCTGCGCGGTGACGCCGACTTCGCGCGCGAAGAGTTTGATCTGTTCGGGGTAGCGGCCATAGGGCTGATGCGCCGAAAGCATGTCGTTGTAGCTGGTGACGATGCCGATGTTCATCGCGCCGCCGGTGCGGATGACGGGCTTGTCATCGCCCGCCGCGGCGAAGCCGTGCGCGAGGTTGCCGCAGGAGAGGTTGCCGCGGTTGGTCCCGGCTTCGCGCTGGCGCTCCATCAGATCGAGGTAGGCGGCGCGGCGGGGGGCGCTGCGGGCGATGATGCGGTCGGTGACGGCAGCGATGGTGGGGTGGAGGGTGGTCATCTCAGTCCTTCTACCCTCTCCCCTTGCGGGAGAGGGTTGCGCAGACTTGCCAGCTTGCTGGCTAGTCGAAGCTGGGTGAGGGGTTGCGGTCGCAAAGCGACCGCGCGAGCCAAAGGCTCGCGACCCCTCATCCAACTGCGCCTAGCGCCTGCGGCGCAAGGCTTCGTATCCTTCTCCCCCAAGGGGAGAAGGTTTTCGGTAAGCTCAATCATGCCAGCTCGCTCCGTCGCGCTCGATCAGCGCGATTGCACTTGACGGCCCCCAGCTTCCCGCCGTGTAAGTCTGCGGCGCCATGTCGATCGCCGCCCAGGCGTCGCGGATCGAATCGATCCACTGCCACTGCGCCTCGACCTCGTCGCGGCGCACGAAGAGCGTCTGGTCGCCCTCGATAAAGTCGAGCAGCAGGCGCTCGTAGGCGATCCGCCGTCGCTCGCCCTCGAAGCTGTGCGAGAGCGACACGTCGAGCGTGACCTCTTTCAGTTTCACGCCCCCGCGGTCGAGCCCGGGCTGCTTCGCCATCACCTTGACCCGGATATTCTCCTCGGGCTGGAGGTTGATGATCATGCTGTTCGCATCGAGCTTGGCCGCGCCGACGCGCGCGAAGATGTTGTGCGGCACCGGCTTGAACTGGATCAGCACCTCCGACTTGCGCTGCGGCATCCGCTTGCCGGTGCGCAGATAGAAGGGCACGCCCTTCCAGCGCCAATTATCGATGAACGCCTTGATCGCGACGAAGGTTTCGGTGTTCGACGGATGCCCGAGTTCGTCGGCATAGCCCGCGACAGCGGCGCCGTTCACCGCCCCGCTCGTGTACTGGCCCTTGACGCTGTGCGCCTTGACGTCCTCGGCCTTCAGCTTGCGCAAGGAGCGGAGCAGCTTGACCTTCTCGTCGCGCACCGCGGTCGACGACACGCTCGCGGGCGGCTCCATCGCGATGATCGCGAGCAGCTGGAGCATATGGTTCTGCACCATGTCCTTGAGCGCGCCGACGCCGTCATAATAGGAGACGCGGCCTTCGAGCCCGACCGTCTCCGCAACCGTGATCTGGACATGATCGATCGCCTGCGCGTTCCACAGCGGTTCGAAGAGCATGTTCGCGAAGCGCAGCGCGAGAAGGTTCTGGACCGTTTCCTTGCCGAGATAATGGTCGATGCGGAAAATATGGTCTTCGGCGAAAGCGCTGCCGACCTGCTCGTTGACCTCGCGTGACGAGGCGAGGTCCTGGCCGATCGGCTTTTCCATCGCGATCCGGCATTCGGCGCACGCGATCCCCGCTCCATTCAGCCCCTGCGCGATCGGGCCGAACATCGAGGGCGGGGTCGAGAGGTAGGCGCCGATCGGGCGCCCCAGCCGATCGCCAAGCATCGCGGCGAGATCGTCATATCCTGTGCCCGCGCCCGCATCGACGGGGCAATAATCGATCCGCTCGAGGAAGCTGGCGATCTGCGCCTCGTCGAGGCGATCGGCGGGAAGATGCTCGCCAAGCGCTTCGCGCACCAGCCTGTGCGATGCAGCGCGATCCATCCTGGAGCGCCCCGAAGAAATAATGGTCAGTTCGTCGGCAAGCAGCCCGTCGACGTGAAGATTATAGAGCGAGGGAAAGAGCATCCGCTGCGCAAGGTCGCCCGTCGCGCCGAACAGGATCAGGGTTTCGACTTTCACGCTCACTTGGGTCCCCTTGGATAGCTTTTCAGAATTGGCGGATGCCCCCAGCGAATGCAACGCGCATACGTAGGCCGCATACGATGTCTGCGCTTGGCAAAATCGCCACACTTGCCCTAGGGAGCGGCCATGCCCGACAGCGCCCTCCCCTATGATGTCATCGTCGTCGGCGGCGGTGTCAATGGCGCCGGGGTCGCCCGCGACGCCGCGGGGCGCGGCGCGCGCGTCCTTTTGCTCGAGGCGGGCGATCTTGCAGGGGGCACGTCGTCGAAATCGACCAAGCTGATCCACGGCGGCCTGCGCTATCTCGAACATTATGAGTTCGGCCTGGTGCGCGAGGCGCTGAAGGAGCGCGAGGTGCTGTGGAGCATCGCGCCGCACATCATCTGGCCGCTGCGTTTCGTCCTGCCCTATCGCGACGGGCTCCGCCCGCGCTGGCTGCTGCGGCTCGGCCTGTTCCTCTACGACCATATCGGCGGGCGCAGGAAGCTGCCTGCGACACGTTCGGTCGATCTCGAGCATCATGCCGCGGGCGGGCCGCTGCAACCGCAATATGTGAAGGCCTTCGAATATTCGGACGGCTGGGTCGACGACGCGCGGCTCGTGCTGCTCAACGCGCGCGACGCCGCCCATCGCGGCGCGCGCGTCAAGACGCACACCCGCGCCGACCTGATGCGCGTCGAGGACGGGCTGTGGGTGATCGAGGCGAGCGACGATCGCGGGCACAGCTATCGCTTCATGGGCAAGAGTCTTGTCAATGCAGCAGGCCCGGCGGTTCTCGATGTGCTCGGCCGCGCCTCGGCGCCGCCCGATTACAAGATGCGGCTGGTGCGCGGGTCGCACATCGTCGTGCGCCGGAAGTTCGAGCACGACTATGCCTATTTCTTTCAGCTTCCGGACGGGCGCATCTTCTTCGCGATTCCCTACGAACGCGATTTCACACTGATCGGCACCA
Source organism: Sphingopyxis soli (assembly GCF_018682675.1). Lineage (GTDB taxonomy): Bacteria > Pseudomonadota > Alphaproteobacteria > Sphingomonadales > Sphingomonadaceae > Sphingopyxis > Sphingopyxis soli. The sequence continues at coordinate 5,690 of NZ_JAFMTR010000012.1, read as the reverse complement.
CCGATCAGGACCATGACGGCGCGCTCGCCGATATTCATGCGAGCGCCGACGAGATCGCATATCTCTGCGAAGGTGCGAGCCAATATTTCAAGACGCCCGTCGTCCCCGCCGATGTCGTCTGGACCTATTCGGGGGTGCGGCCGCTGATCGAGGACGGCTCGGGGAAACCCGAGGCGGCGACACGCGGCTACCGGATCGACCTCGACACCGACGAGGGCGCGCCTTTGCTCACCATCTATGGCGGCAAGATCACCAGCTACCGCCATGTCGCCGAACATGCGGTCGACAAGCTGGCGGAGCATCTGGACGCGCTGTCGGGCAAGCGCTGGACCGCGAGCGCGCCGCTGCCGGGCGGGGATTTTCCGACCGGCGGCGCTGCGGCACTCCGCGCCCGGTACAAGCTCGCGCATCCGTTCCTGTCTTCGGCGACCGTCGACAGGATCGTCAAGGCCTACGGCACCGAAGCTACCCAATGGCTCGGCAAGGCCGAGGATTGGGATGCGCTCGGCGGCGAGATCGCCCACGGCCTCAGCGCCGCCGAGGTCGAGTGGATGATGACCCACGAGTGGGCGCGCGACGTCGACGACATCCTCTGGCGGCGCAGCAAGCTGGGGCTGCTGTTCAACGAGGCGGATGTGGCAAAGCTGGCCGGGTGGCTGGAGACGAAGCGGCCCGTTCCTTCACTCGCTTAGTAATTTTCGTCATTCCCGCGAAGGCGGAAATCCCTTTTTTTTGCGCCATCAACCCGGATCCCCGCCTTCGCGGGGATGACGGGGATGGGTTATGCGACCAACGCCAGCGCGTCCGCGCCCGCAGGGAAATGCGGCCGCCCGCTCGTATCGTGCACCGCCGTCCACACCGCTTCGGCGACGTCGGTCTCGGTCGTGAACATCGCCGGCGCAGCCATGCCCGCGAGGATCGGCGCGGCGTGGCCGGCATAGGGTTCGGGGAGCACATCGGCGAGATCGACATCGGTATTCGTGGTGAAGGCGGTCGTCGGGCCATAGCCGGGCTCGACCAGCTTAACCGTCACGCCGAACGGCGCGAGCTCGTGGGCCAGCGAATAGGTGAAGCCCTGTACCGCGGTCTTGCTGCCGGTATAGGCGGCCGCATAGGGGAAGGAGGCGAGCGTCGCCGACGAGGTGACGTTGACGATCGTCCCCGAGCCACGCGCCCGCATCTGCGGGATCGCCGCCTGCGTCATCGCGATCGTGCCCAGGGTGTTGGTCGCATAGACGTCGCGGATGCGCTGCATCGGCGAATATTCGAGCGCGCCGAACAGGCCGATCCCGGCATTGTTGACGAGCACGTCGATCGGGCCCCCGAGTTCGAGCGCGAGCGCGATGCTGTCGGGGTCGGTGACGTCGAGCGCCAGGAGGCGCAGCCGGTCGGAGGTTTCGAAAAGCTCGGGGCGCGGGCTGCGCATCGTGGCGACGACGTTCCAGCCGCGGGCGTGGAAGTGGCGGGCGGTCTCGAGGCCGTAGCCCGACGAGCAGCCGGTGATCAGGATGGTCTTCATCTTTCGTCCTTTCATGCTTGCGATGAAAAGCCTCTAGCCAGCGCGATCAAGACTATATATAATGCTAAGTCCATATTTCTTTATAGATCATCCTGATATGCTCGACCCGCTCTCCGACGTCATCGCGCTGCTGCGTCCCAGCACGGTCTTTTCGAAAGGCATCAGCGGCGCGGGGCGCTGGGCGGTGCGCTATACGGCGTTCGGGCATCCGAGTTTCTGCACCTTGCTCGAAGGATCGTGCCGCCTCGCGGTCGACGGCGCGGAACCGATCACGCTCGAAGCGGGCGATTTCGTTCTGCTGCCCGCGACTCCCGGCTTCACCCAGTCGGGCTTCGAGCCCGTCGAGCCGGCAACCTTCGACCCTCATGCGAGCATCGGCGTGACCGGCGAGGTGCGCCACGGGCGGCAGGACGGGCCGCCCGACGTCCGGATGCTCGGCGGCTATTTCATTTTCGCATCGCCCGACGCCGGGATGCTGGTGTCGCAGCTTCCGGGGATCATCCATTTGCGCGGCGCCGAGCGGCTTTCGGCGCTCGTCCAGATGGTGCGCGACGAAACCGGCGAGGAGCGGCCGGGACGCGACCTTGTGCTCGCGCGGCTGGTCGAGGTGCTGCTGGTCGAGGCGTTGCGCGCGGTCGGCAGCGACGATGCACCGCCGGGATTGCTGCGCGGGCTGGCCGATGCGCGGCTGGCCGGCGCGATCCGCTGTATCCATGACGAACCCGCGCGGCCGTGGACGGTCGCGGCGCTGGCGAAGGAAGCGGCGCTGTCGCGTTCGGCATTCTTCGACCGCTTCGCACGCATCGTCGGGGTGCCGCCGATGGAATATGTTCAGAGCTGGCGGATGAGCCTGGCCAAGGACATGCTGCGCCGCCGCGCGGGCAAGCTCGACGAGATCGCCGAAAGGGTGGGTTATGGCTCGGCGAGCGCGTTCAGCACGGCGTTCGCGCGGCAGGTCGGGATGCCGCCGAAGCGCTTTGCGATGATGGCGGGTTAACGCGGCTTGGGGTCGGGCTTCTTCGGTCCCCGCGCCGCTTCCTCGCGCAGCCGGTTTTCGCGTTCGGCCAGTTCCTCGAAACGGCAGAGCGGGATTGGTGGGGGCGGTTTCTTCTTTTCGGTCATTGAAACCTCGTCACCCCGGGCTCGACCCAGGGTCCCGCTCATTTGAAGGAAAGCGGGCCCCCGGATCAAGTCCGGGGTGACGGGTTTTTGAAATCGAGCCTCCCTGTTGCGCAGCGATGGAGAGATGGCAGCGCGAAGCCCTTCCCACGGCTGCACCGTAGGGAGGGTTTCGAGTTACGCCGCCTCGGCCTCCACATCCGCCGGCAGGCGGATCATATAGTCGAACGCCGACAGCGCCGCCTTCGAGCCTTCGCCCATTGCTATGACTATCTGCTTGTAGGGCACCGTCGTACAGTCGCCCGCGGCGAAGATGCCCGCCTGGCTCGTCTCGCCGCGATGGTCGACCTCGATCTCGCCGTGGCGCGACAGGGTGACGCTGTCCTTGAGCCATTCGGTGTTGGGGACGAGACCGATCTGGACGAACACGCCTTCGAGTTCGATCTGGTGCAGTTCGTCCTTGTTGCGGTCCTTGTACGACAGGCCCATGACCTTCTCGCCATCGCCGAGGACTTCGGTGGTCAGCGCCGAGGTGATGATCTTGACGTTCGGCAGGCTCGCAAGCTTGCGCTGGAGCACCGCGTCGGCGCGCAGTTCGCTGTCGAACTCGATCAGTGTGACATGCGCGACGAGCCCCGCGAGGTCGATCGCCGCCTCGACGCCGCTGTTGCCGCCGCCGATCACCGCGACGCGCTTGCCCTTGTAGAGCGGGCCGTCGCAGTGCGGGCAATAGGCGACGCCCTTGTTGCGATATTCGTCCTCGCCCGGCACGCCGAGCTGGCGCCAGCGCGCGCCGGTCGAGAGGATGACGGTGCGCGCCTTCAGCGATGCGCCACTCGCGAGCTTCACTTCGTGCAGGCCGCCCTCGGTCTTCGCGGGGATCAGTTTCTCGGCGCGCTGCAGGTTCATGATGTCGACGTCATAGTCTTTAACATGCTGTTCGAGCTGCGCGACGAGCTTCGGCCCTTCGGTGTGCTGGACCGAGATGAAATTCTCGATTCCCATCGTGTCGAGCACCTGCCCGCCGAAACGCTCGGCGGCCAGACCCACGCGGATGCCCTTGCGCGCCGCGTAGATCGCGGCCGCTGCGCCCGCCGGGCCGCCACCGACGACGAGCACGTCGAACGCGTCCTTGGCGGCGATCTTCTCGGCCGCCTTGGCTTCGGCGCCGCTGTCGAGCTTCGCGAGAATCTGTTCGAGCTCCATCCGGCCCTGGCCGAACGTCTCACCGTTGAGGAAGATCGTCGGCACCGCCATGATCTTGCGATCCTCGACCTCGGCCTGGAACAGCCCGCCGTCGATCGCGGTGTGGGTGATGCGCGGGTTGACGACGCTCATCAGGTTGAGCGCCTGCACGATGTCGGGGCAATTCTGGCACGACAGCGAGAAATAGGTTTCGAAGTGATAGTCGCCGTCGAGCGCCGCCACCTGTTCGAGCACCTCGGGCGCTACCTTCGGCGGGTGTCCGCCGACCTGCAGCAGCGCGAGGACGAGCGAGGTGAATTCATGTCCCATCGGGATGCCGGCGAAGCGGACCGCGACCTGCGCGTCGCTGGCGCGGCGGATCAGGAAGCTGGGGCGGCGCGCATCGTCGTCGGCGCGGGTCACGCTGACCTTGTCCGACAGCGCGGCAATGTCATCGAGCAGGCTCGCCAGCTCGACCGACTTGGCATCGTCGCCGAGCGACGAGACGAGTTCGATCGGTTCACGAAGGTTCGTGAGGAGGCCTTGAAGCTGCTGCTTCAGATTGGCGTCGAGCATGGGGGAGGCTCCTGCTTAGTTTCCAAAAATATCCGTGTGCACCCGCGAAGGCGGGTGCCCATCACCGGATGGTGCAAAGTAGAACCGGGCTGGAGATGGGTCCCCGCCTTCGCGGGGACACACGGCATGCTATGTTTTAGATCTTGCCGACGAGGTCGAGCGAGGGCGCGAGGGTTTCGGCGCCCTCTTCCCACTTCGCGGGGCAGACTTCGCCCGGGTGGCTGACCCAGTACTGCAGCGCCTTGATCTTGCGGAGCAGTTCGGCGGCGTTGCGGCCCACACCCTCGGGGGTGATTTCCAGCAGCTGGATTTCGCCCTGCGGGTCGAGGACGAAAGTGCCGCGGTCGGCCAGGCCGACGCCTTCACGCAATACCTCGAAATTCTTCGAGAGATTGTGGTTCTGGTCGCCGACCATGTAGTAATTGATCTTGCCGATTGCCGGCGAGGTGTCATGCCAGGCCTTGTGGCTGAAATGCGTGTCGGTCGACACGGCATAAACCTCGACATCCATCTTCTGGAGCGTCGGGTAGATATCGGCGAGATCTTCGAGCTCGGTCGGGCAGACGAAGGTGAAGTCGGCGGGGTAGAAGAAGAAGACCGCCCATTTGCCCTTCACGCTCTCGTCGCTGATGTCGACGAACTTGCCGTCCTTGTAAGCGGTGGCTTTGAAAGGCTTCAGGGTCGTGTTCAAAACGGACATGAGGGAGAGCTCCTTTGTTGTTGGAGGCTTCCCCTAGCCATGTTTGCTGCAGTGCGAAAAGCGAAAATATCGTGAGCTTTGATCGAAAATATCGATCATAAAGCGATGGTCGCGCGGTGGCGGCAACGGCGCGCGTCGATGTATGGAGAAGTCTCGGCCGACTCCGTCCACCATCGCGCCTGCCCCGAATCGGGATAAAAGCGGCGGAATTGCGTTAGACCCTTTGTGACAGCATCGTGATACCTGTCCCCGAATGGACCAGATTCGCGATTCGATCTATTATGAGCAGCTTGCGCGGGTTGCGCGGCTGAAGGCGAACGCGTCCGACGATCCCTTCCTCGCGCGCCGCCTGCGCGAGGCCGCGGTCAAGCACGAGCAGAAGGCGCGCAAGCTGAAGCGGGCAGAGCAGGCGAGCGAATAGTCGCGGGGAAATGGCGCGCTGCAACCGGCGAGGATGAGCCATGGTGCTTCGCTACCGCGCCCTGGATCGCGCCTCGCGCTCGAGCGCCACGATTCGGATGTCTGAAATGGGGTGGGGAGCGGACGCCCCAAGCTCGTCATGCTGGCTGCGGCGATGGCCTCGCTGTTTCA
>NZ_JAFMTR010000100.1 GCF_018682675.1 Sphingopyxis soli | reverse complement strand
CGCAGCGCTGGAAAAATGGATTCCGGATCGAGTCCGGAATGACGAAGGTCTGAAAACGGCCGATTGCTGACCCATCTTTTATCGTCACCCTGAACTTGTTTCAGGGTCCATCGTCTGCCGTTTCCTTCGGTGCGGCGCCGGATGCAAGGCCCGGCCATGGATGCTGAAACAGCGAGGCCATCGCCGTAGCCAGCATGACGAGATTTGAAGGGCTGGAATCCACCCCAAAGCAGACGCCCGTCACCGCAGCGTCATCGTGTCACCCTCGACGTTCACCGTGCCCAGCTTCGCGAGGAAGCTCTGGCCGAGCAGCGAGACCCCCATGTCGGCGTCGATCACCGCGGCCTGCACGCCGCGAACCTCGATGCCGTCGACCTCGACGCTGCCGAGCATCGTCATGCGCATCGGCACCTGCCCGCCCGCGGTCTGCGCCATGCCGCCCACCGGCAGGCGGTCGACGTCGATCCCGACCGCTTCGGCATCGCGGCGTGTCAGCGCGATCATCGACGCGCCGCTGTCGACCATCATGCGGACCGGCCGCCCTTCGACCTCGACATCGGCATAGAAATGCGAGTCGGGCGCGCGCGTCAGTCGCGCCTCGCCCGAATGCGACCCGCCGGCCGGCGCCGATGAGGACCAACTGCTCTGCCCGCGCTTTTGCGTCGTGAAATTGCCCTGATTGGCAGGTTTGGCGGCGGGCGCCCCGACAGACGGCCGGTCGGCAAAGCCCACCAGACCCACCGAGCCTGCCACGACGATGACGGCAAAGGTAATGAAGCGCCCCAACATGCCGGCGCTTGTCGCAGATCGGGGTTGGAGAATGGTTAAGTCAGCCGCGCTCGACGAAGGCGCGCCAGCGCGGCACGCCGCCGCGCACCGAATAGGCGATGCGCACGCAAGCGTAGGGACGCGCCGCGCGATTATCCGCCTCCGCGGCGGTCGCGGGCCACACCCCTCCGCTCGCCGCCGACCAGCAGACGAGCGCCTCCGCCTCGGGCCGCGCGGCGATCTCGGCGCGATCGTCCGGCGAATAGCTGGCAGGAATCGCCCAGCCGAGGATGCGGCGTTCGAGCGGCTTGCCCGAACCGAGCAGCGGAGCGAAGGCGGCGCACCGGTCGGCGAGCAGCGCGGCGACCGCTTGCCGGTCGGCCTCTCCCAGCCAGCGGCCGCCGAGCTTCGACTGCCAGTCGCCCGAACGAAGCGCGGGCAGCAGCTCGTCGGCCGCTGCCTCGAAACGCGTGCGCCATGGCGAATCCGCCGCCAGCGGCGCCAGCGGCGCGGGCTCGGCGGCGGCTTCGGGCTCGATCGGGACCAGCGGGGCGATGTCGGCGGCGGATGGGGCCGCGCAGCCGCTTTGCGCAGCGGCCGGCGTTGCGATGAAGGCGGCGGCAAGCGCCGACGGGATCAGCAGGGCGCGCATGGCGGGGAGATTAGCACGCATGCCTGCGCCTGTCATGATCCGGCATCCGCCAGCCCTTCGCGCATCCAATAGGGCGCGGCCGCCGGATCGATGGCCTCGACGCGGCGATGCTCGACCGACCAACCGAGGTCGGGCCAGGCCACGACCTGTCGCCTTTCGTCGGCTTCGGCGATCGCCACGACGACCAGGCGGCGATTGACCTTCTGCCGCCAGTTCATCCGCGCGGTATTTTCCTGGCCGACATAGCAGCCCTTGGTGAAGCTGACACCGTTCAATTCGGCGGCATTGCATTCGAGCCAGAGCGTCGTCCCGTCGCCGAGTTCGGCGCGCCCTTCGGTGACGCCGAGCGACAAGCGGTGCGCCTTCCAGGCGGCGTCGGCGCCCGTATCGCCGTCGGCGGGGGCGAGCCAGCGCTGACCGAGATCCGAAAGGCGCGGGTCGACGACGCCGAGGTCGCCCTCCCTGGCCCAATGCACGCAAAGATCGGGCTCGCGCTCGATCGTGATCGCGCGGTGCAGGCGATAGAGGGTGAGCCGCTTGGCGAGATCGCCCGCTGCATCACGCTCGCAGTCGATCAGGACGTCGTCCTCGTCGCCCCAGATCAGGAAGTCGAACAACACCTTGCCCTGCGGCGTCAGCAACGCGGCCCACACCGGCAGATTGCCCGAGACATCGTTGGTGACGAGACCTTGCAGGAAGCCCCGAACATCTTCGCCGGAGAGACGGATGAGAGCGCGCTCGACCAAAGTCGTCGGGAGGGTGGTATTGGCCATGGCGATAATCTAGGGACGCGGCAGCCAAAACCAACCCGCAAGTTGACGAGTCTCCCGATGACCGACCGCCTGACGATCCGCCGCCCCGACGACTGGCATGTGCACCTTCGCGACGGCGCGATGCTCGATCATGTCGCGCCTTATACCGCGCGCCAGTTCGCGCGCGCGATCGTCATGCCGAACCTGTCGCCGCCGGTGACGACGGCGAGCGAGGGCGCTGCCTACCGCGACCGCATCCGCGCCGCGGTTCCGGCCGACCATGACTTCACGCCGCTGATCGTCGCCTATCTGACCGACAGCAGCGACGCCGACGAGATGGCGCGCGGCCATGCTGCGGGGGTGTTCACCGCGGCGAAGCTCTACCCCGCCCACGCGACAACCGGCAGCGCGCACGGCGTTACCGACGTTGCGAACATCATGGGCGTCCTCGAACGCATGGCAGAGATCGGGATGCCGCTGCTGATCCACGGCGAAGTGACCGACCATGACGTCGACATCTTCGACCGCGAGGCGGTGTTCATCGAGCGCACGCTCGCGCCGCTGGTGACGCGGATGCCCGAGCTCAAGATCGTGTTCGAGCATATCACCACGTCGGAGGCGGTGGAGTTCGTCAATAGCGCCCCCGCCAATGTCGGCGCGACCATCACGCCGCAGCATCTCCACATCAACCGCAACGCGATGCTCGTCGGCGGGATCCGCCCGCACGCCTATTGCCTGCCCGTCGCCAAGCGCGAGCACCACCGGCTCGCGGTGCGCGCCGCGGCGGTGTCGGGCTCGCCCAAATTCTTCCTCGGCACCGACAGCGCGCCGCACGCGGTGCACACCAAGGAAGCCGCCTGCGGCTGTGCCGGCATCTTCAACGCGCCCTATGCGCTCGAAAGCTACATCACGGTGTTCGACGAGGAAGGCGCGCTCGACAAGTTCGAGGGTTTCGCCAGCGAGCATGGCCCGAACTTCTACGGCCTGCCATTGAACGGAGGCACCATCACGCTCGAACGCGGCGCGACGGTCGTGCCGGACACGATCGGCGAAGTCGTGCCCTTCCACGCGGGCGAAACTCTGGGCTGGAAGCTTGTCTAATTTTCTTTCGTCACCCCGGACTTGATCCGGGGTCCATGACTGCGGCGCCGCGGTGGATGCCGGATCAGGTCCGGCATGACGAAGAAGGCAATCGGCGGCGCTAAGCCGCGGGCATCATCCGGTCGGCGCGCATCTTGCGCCACATGTCGAAGCTGAACACCGCGATACTGACCCAGATCAGCAGGAAGCAGACGAGCTGCACCGGCTTCAGCGGTTCGTCGAAGACGAAGAGGCTGAGCAGGAACTGGATCGTCGGCGCCAGATACTGGACGAAACCGAGCGCCGCATAACTCATCTTGCGCGCGGCGGTGGCGAACAGCAGCAACGGGACGGCCGTCACCACGCCGCCCGCCATCAACAGCAGGCTGATCGAGCTTTCCGACCCAAAGCCGCGCCCGTCGGCGGCCGCGAGATAATAGCCCGCCACAGCAAGCGAGGGCAGCAACAGCACCGTGGTCTCCACCGACAGGCCGGGCAGCGACCCCACCGGCGCTATCTTGCGCAGCAGTCCATAGATGCCGAAACTGAACGCGAGCGTCAGGCTGATCCACAGGGTATCGAGTGCGCCCGCGAGCAGGATCGCGACGCCGACCCCGGCGATGACGACCGCCAGCATCTGCATCCGCGACAGTCGCTCACCCAGAAAAACCATCCCCAGCATCACATTGACCAGCGGATTGAGATAATAGCCGAGGCTCGCCGCGAGCACATGGTCGGTGAAGATCGAATAGATATAGACGAGCCAGTTGACCGCGATCAGCACCGAACTCGCGAGCAGCAGCCGCAGCACCTTCCAGTCGCGCAGCACCGCCAGATACTCGCCGATCTGTCGCCGGAATGCCATGATCAGGAAGCAAAGCGGCAGCGACCAGACGATGCGCTGCGCGAGCACCTCGACCGGCGGGACGCTGGTCAGCAGCTTGAAGAAGAGCGGGACGAAGCCCCAGATACCATAGGCCGCGAGCGCATAGGGCAGCCCGCCTTCGTGGCTCCCCGCGGGGGCTGGTGCCTTGTTCATGACGCGCCGCCGCTCTGGATCAGATGAGGCCGCCGCCGAGCATCAGCCGGACGATGCCGATGACGATGACGACGATATTGAGGTTCCGCCCCGCGGTCCGGTCCGACATTGCCCCGAGTGCGAGGCCGACCACCGCAAACGGCACGATCACCCAATTCGCCCAGCCGAGCAGCGGGATGAAAGCAAAAACGGCCAAAATCAATGCGATGACACCGATAACGAGCGAGGCGATATTGAGCATGTCGTCACTGTCGCACGCCCCGCGCCGCCCTTCAAGCCGGTTTCGGTTCATCGACGGAAAGGCTCGCTTCGTCTTGTTGCCTCCCGTTCATGCAACGCCCGATGAACCCGGCTCGTTCTTCCCCTCGAAGCGCCCGGTCCCTGGCGGGAAGGACGCGTCGAAACCAGGAAAGGAAAAAAGATGCGTATTCTGACCAAGAGCCTGATGGGTGTGTTCGTTGCCGCGAGCGTCGTCGGCACCGCCCCGGCTTATGCCGGTCTGTCGCACGCAGTCCCGGCACAGGGCTATAGCAAGGTCGACGAAGGCGCGAATTTCTATCGCAAGAAGGATCGCCGTTATTACGCCTCGCGCGACCAGCGGATCAATCCGAACACCCGCATCTGGCGCGGCAGCGACGGTCGTTATCGCTGCAAGAAGGACAATGGCACGACCGGCCTGCTGATCGGCGGCGCCGTCGGCGGCCTCGCCGGCCACGAGATCGCGGGCAATGGCGACAAGCTGCTCGGCACGGTGCTCGGCGCCGCGGGCGGCGCGCTGCTCGGCCGCGAGATCGACCGCGACAAATATCGCTGCCGCTAAACGAAATCGCTGACCCGTCGCGGGTGTGGGTCCGAGACCCCTCCACCTGCACCCCGTGATGGAGAGGGCGCCGGTCAATCGCCGGCGCCCTCAAGCGCGTCCTCTTGCCGTTCCCCTCGTCTTCCCGCAAAAGCGTCTCCGACTGCTGCGGGAGAGACTAGATGCTGAATGGCCCCCTGCTCGTGACCGAGCGGCTGATCCTCCGCCCGCCCGCGCCCGAGGATTTCGACGGCTTCGCCGAAATGTGCACCGAGGAAGACACGATGCGCTTCATCGGCGGCACCTGCCCGCGCTCGACCGCGTGGCGGCAATGGTGCACGCTCGCGGGCGCTTGGCACATCAGGGGCTTTTCGATGTTTTCGGTCATCGAGCGCGACAGCGGCGAATGGGTCGGACGGCTCGGACCGTGGGAGCCCGACGGCTGGCCCGCGCCCGAGATCGCTTACGGCGTCCGCGCCAAATTCGCCGGCAAGGGCTATGCCTTCGAGGGCGCGGTGGCGGCGTGCGACTTCGCGGTCGAATTCCTGAAATGGCCCGAACTGATGCACAGCATCGACCCCGCCAACGCGCGCTCGCAGGCGCTGGCGAAGCGGCTCGGCGCGACGAACAGCGGGCCGACGCGCCTGCCCGCCCCCTTTCAGGATTCGCCGGTCGACGCCTGGACGCAGAGCGCCGACGCCTGGCGCGTCAAACGCAAGGAGTTCCAGCCATGAGCGACAAGCATGTCGACCCCGAACGCGCGCAGTTCGACGCCTTCAAGGCGCTGCCGCGCGACACGAAAATCCACATGCTGAACCTCGTCCGCTTCAAGGACGAGGCGACCTATCCTGCGGATCACCCCCTTGCCGACAGGGGCCTGAGCGGCGCCGAGGCTTATGCCAACTATGGTCGGGACAGCGGCCCGGTGCTTCAGCGCGTCGGCGGCAGCATCGTCTGGCGGGGGTCGATGGAGGCGATGCTGATCGGTCCCGACGGCGAGAAATGGGACGCGATGTTCGTCGCCGAATATCCGAACAGCGGCGCCTTCATGGAAATGGTCACCGATCCCGTCTATCGTCAGGCGGTGGTCCACCGGCAGGCGGCGGTCGAAACGTCGCGGCTGATCCGCACCGCGCCGGGATTGCTTCCGTCTCGCTCCGGCACAGTTTTCGGATAACAAAGCGTTACGCATTAACGCATTTTATTTGAGCCTTTTTAACCAGGATCGGGCATTCCCGACGGGATATTAAGGGAGTGTTAGCTATGATGGTGCGCGGAAAATGGCTGGTCGCCGGCCTGCTGATCGCGGCGGCACCGCTCGCGGGGTGCCGCGACAATCCTGATGCCAAGGCCGACCTCAAGCCGCTCGACGACGGGCTGACCGACGCCGACCCGGTGGTGAAGGGCGCGCTCGAAGACAAGATCATGGTCGACCCGAAGCTGACGGGTCAGGCGAACCGCAACGCCGCGGGTCCAGGCAACCGGCCGGTCGACGGCCGCGCGCCCGGCGTCGCCGCAGGCAAGGCGGCCACCGCCGCCGAGGCCGCCGCCGCGCTGAAAGCCGGCAAGCTGCTGCAGGCGCCCAAGGCGCTGGCGTTCGAGGAGAATTGCGACGGCGACTGCGACGCCAAGCGTCCGGTCACGATCGGCGCGCTCGCGCGCGACCAGCAAAAGGGCGCCTGCGACGCCAAGCTGACCTATGGCAACCAGTGGGCCGACCGCCTGCCCGCTGCGTTCAAGCTCTATCCGCGCGCGACGCTGCGCGAAGCGGCGGGCGTCGCCGGCGGCAAGTGCAACATCCGCGTCGTCAATTTCCAGACCGCCGCGTCTATCCAGGGCGTGCTCGACTATTACCACACGATGGCGATCCGCGCCGGCTACACCAGCGACCACCGCGTGCGCGGCAACGAGCATATGCTCGGCGGCACGAAGGGCGACCTCGCCTATGTCGTGATGCTGCGCCGCGACGGCGGGATGACCGATGTCGATCTGGTCGCGTCTGGCGGCACCTGATTATCCTACCTTTGTCCGCTCCGCCTGGCGGCAGGGAGGAACAAGAGACAAAATGAAAAGGCCCCGGGGGAGGGAATCCCGGGGCCATTTTCATCCGCGACGAAAATCGTCAGATCTTGTCGCCGAGCGCGCCTTTGACCTTGCCCTTCAGATTCTGGGCTTCGCCCTTGCGCTCCTGCATTTCGCCTTCGGCGCGCAGGCGTTCGTTGCCGGTCGCCTTGCCGATGGCTTGCTTGGTGTTGCCGATCGCTTCGTTGCGAAGACCTTTTGCCTTTTCCGTCAGTTCACCCACGGGGGTTCTCCTTTCTCGAAGAGGCGGGGAGCAGCCTCTCGCAGGTAGAACCAGCGGGTGGGCCGCCATGTTCCCGCGGCGTCGGACAAAGCGTTCTCCACAAAGGATAAATGGTCAGCCGCCGGCTTCGGCGATCGCGTCGAGCGCCGCCGGGTCGCGGATCGTGATGCGGTTATAGTCAATCGCGATCAGCCCAGCCTCCTCGAACCCGCGAAGCAGCTTGTTCACGCTCTGCCGCGTCACGCCCAGCATCGCACCGAGTTGTTCCTGCGGCAGGCGGAGGCCGAGTTCGATCCCCTGCCCGCCCGCACTCCCGTGGATGCGCGCCAGGTCGACGAGCGTCGCCGCCATCCGCTGATCGAGCGATCCCAGATTGTGATCGCCGAGCAGACGCAGACTGTCGCCATGCCGCGCGCACATCAGCAAGGCGACGTCGCGCCACAATATCGGCTCGGCATCGAGGATCGCGGCGAGGCCGTCGGCGGGCAGGTGCAGCAGCACGCTGTCCTCATAGGCGCGATAGTCATAGCGGATCGGCGGATCGGCGAGCAGCCGGACGATCGCGAGAATCTGCGGCGCGCCGTTGATGCCAAGCACGAATTTCTTGCCCGCCGCCGACCCGCGGCTGACCTCGACCTCGCCCGAGGCGATGACGAATGCCTCGCGCCTTTCGGGATCGTGGGCAAAGATTTCCGCGCCGCGCGGATAATATTCGGCGCGCGCGATCGCGGCGAGTTCGGCGATCCGCGCCTCGGGCCAGCACGCGAAAAGCGGACAGCGGCAAAGTGCGGCTGCCCGCTCCTGCTGCGACCATATATGCGCTTTCGTCGCCATCGGCCTCCTCCCCCGGCGACCTTAGGCGCGCGCGATAAAATTCCCAGCAGATTGTCGGCAGGATGACAGACCGGCCCCCGCTTCGCGGGTAAAGCGCGACCATATTTGTTCGGGAGTCGCCTGCGATGAAGAGCCTGCTTGCCCTGTTGACGATGCTGTTCGCTTTCCCGCCCGCCTTCGGCTCGGCCGCTGCTGCCGAAGCCGCACCGGTCAGCGAGGACGAAGCCTATACGATCGGTATCGAAGCCTATACTTATGCCTATCCGCTCGTGCTGATGGAAACGACGCGGCGCGTGGCGACCAACACGGGCGCACCCGGCCGGATGCGCGCGCCGGTCAACCGGTTCGGGCATATGAAGAGCTACCCCGACGCGACATTCAGGGATGTTGTGCGCCCCAACGCCGACACGCTCTATTCGACCCTGTGGTTCGACGTCGGCAAGGAGCCGCTGGTGCTGACGCTGCCGAACACGGGAGGCCGCTATCATGTCATCCCGCTGATGGACATGTGGACCGACGTCTTCGCCACGCTCGGCACGCGCACGACCGGCAACGATGGCGGCACGGCGGCAATCGTCGGTCCGAACTGGAAAGGCTCGCTGCCGAAGGATATGCGGATGATACGCAGCCCCACCGAGATGGGCTGGATCATCGGCCGTATCCAGACCAACGGCGCCGCCGATTACGACCATGTCCACTCGCTGCAGGCAGGCATCAAGGCCGCGCCGCTGTCGCAATGGGGCAAGCCCGGGGCCGCCACGGCAGCGCCGACACCCGATCCCTCGGTCGACATGAAGACCCCGCCGGTGCAACAGGTCGCCGCGATGGCCCCGCAAGCCTTCTTCGCCTCCTTCGCCGAGCTCATGAAGCGCAATCCGCCGCACGCCAGCGACTATTCGGTCGTCCTTCGCATGGAACGCCTCGGGATCGTCCCCGGCCAAAGCTTCGATCTGGCGCAAGCCGATCCCGCCATCCAGCGCGGCTTGACCCGGGCCGCCGCAGACGCCCTTCAGAGGATCGTCGCGCGGCGAAAGGCTCTGCCGATCACCCGCAACGGCTGGGGTGCGATCGGCAGCACCGTCGGCGTCTATGGCAACGACTATCTGGCGCGCGCGTTCATCGGCTTCGCGGGACTCGGGGCGCTGCCGCCGGAGGAAGCCGTGTATCCGATGGCGGTGCTGGGCGACGACGGCAAGCCGCTGACCGGCGCGGCCAATTATGTGCTGCATTTCGAAAAGGACCAGATCCCGCCCGCCGACGCCTTCTGGTCGCTGACCATGTATGGCGAGGACCAGTTCTTCGTCGCCAACCCGATCGATCGCTTCGCGATCGGCGACCGCGACAAGCTCAAGTTCAACGCCGACGGATCGCTCGACCTCTACATCCAGCGCGCTTCGCCCGGCGCCGACAAGGAAGCCAACTGGCTTCCGGCCCCGGCCGGGCCGTTCACGATGAACCTGCGCCTCTACCTGCCGCAGCGCCGCGCGACCGACGGAAGCTGGATGGTCCCGCCGGTGAAGCGGGTGCCTTAAACCAGCTTGCGCCGCTGCGAAGGCAGGGGCCCATCTCCGGAAGGCGCTATCTTGCACGGACAGGAGATGGGTCCCCGCCTTCGCGGGGACAAACCGCTAAATTTGCGCTATCAGATCAACCCCGCCAACGGACTCGACGGGTCGGCGTAGCGCCGCAAACCCATGCGCCCCGCCAGATAGGCATCGCGCCCTGCCTCGACCGCTTGGCGCATCGCACGCGCCATGCGGATCGGATCTTTCGCTTCGGCGATCGCGGTGTTCATCAGCACGCCATCGCAGCCGAGCTCCATCGCCACCGCGGCATCGCTCGCGGTGCCGACGCCGGCATCGACGAGCACGGGCACCGACGCGCCCTCGACGATCAGGCGGATGGTGACGCGGTTCTGGATGCCGAGGCCCGACCCGATCGGCGCGCCCAAGGGCATGATCGCGACCGCGCCCGCATCCTCGAGTTGCTTCGCGGCGATCGGATCGTCGACGCAATAGACCATCGGCAGGAAGCCCTCTTTCGCGAGCACCTCGGTCGCCTCAAGCGTCTCGCGCATGTTCGGATAGAGCGTCTTCGCCTCGCCCAGCACTTCCAGCTTCACCAGATCCCAGCCGCCCGCCTCGCGCGCCAACCGCAAGGTACGGATCGCGTCGTCGGCGTTGAAGCAGCCCGCGGTGTTCGGCAGGTAGGTGATCTTCCTAGGATCGATGAAATCGGTCAGCATCGGCGCGGTCGGGTCCGACACATTCACGCGGCGCACCGCGACGGTGACGATCTCGGCCCCCGACGCCTCGACCGCCGCAGCATTCTGCTCGAAATCCTTGTATTTGCCGGTGCCGACGATCAGCCGCGACGTGAACGTCCGTCCGGCAACGCTCCAACTGTCGGTCAACACCCGCCTCCTACGAAATGAACGATTTCCAGCGCGTCGCCTTCGACCAGCGCGACGTCGGCCAGCGTCGAGCGCGGCACAATCGCACGATTGCGCTCGACCGCGACCTTCTTGACGTCGAGGCCGAGCGAGGCGACGAGGTCGGCAATACTGCCCTCGCGTACCTGCCGGGGTTCGCCGTTGAGAATGACCGATATCACCGGGGAATCCGCCTTGCTTTGCCTTTTGCTTGGCAGCCCATATAGGGGGAGCGCATCGCGTCGCAACCGAAAGACCGTCTCTTGCCCGAACTTCCGACCGTCTATGTCCTCTCCGGCCCCAACCTCAACCTTCTCGGCACGCGCGAGCCGGAGATTTACGGGCACGACACGCTGAACGACATCCATGCGCGGCTGGAAACGCAGGCGGCCGGACTGGGGCTACGGCTCGAATGCCGCCAGACGAACCATGAAGGCGTGCTGATCGACTGGCTGCACGAGGCCTATGTAGCGGGCGCGAAGGCGGTGCTGCTCAACGCCGGCGGCTATACCCACACGTCGATCGCGATCCACGACGCGATCAAGTCGATCAGGGTGCCGGTAATCGAGGTCCATCTGTCGGACCCGATGAAGCGCGAGGAATTCCGCCACATCAGCTACGTCGGCATGGCGGCCGTAGCGCATTTTGCAGGCCATGGCGCGAACAGCTATACGCTGGCGCTGGACGCCGCCGCCCGACTCTGACAAGAGGGCGCCGGAAAAACAGGGGTCAGGGCATCGGGGCATCAGGGCCACTATGCCGCAGAACAGGAACTACATCATGGGTGACCATAAAGAGCACGGCATCAACATCGATCCGGCTTTCGTCCGCGCACTCGCGGAGCTGCTCGACGACACGCAGCTGTCGGAAATCGAGGTCGAGGACGGCGACCGCAAGGTGCGCGTCGCGCGCACGCTGACCGCCGCTGCCGCGCCCGTCGCTTATGCGCCCGCGCCGGTCGCGGCGCCCGCTGCTGCCGCTCCGGCCGCGCCGGCCGCCGCTGCCGCAGGCGCCGCACCCGCCGCTGACACTTTCGCCGATGCCGTGAAGTCGCCGATGGTCGGCACCGTCTATCTGGCTCCCGAGCCCGGTGCCGCGAATTTCGCGGCGGTAGGCTCGGCGGTCAAGGCCGGCGACACGATCCTGATCATCGAGGCGATGAAGGTCATGAACCCGATCGTCGCGCCCGCCGACGGTACGCTGAAGGCCGTGCATGTCGAGAATAGCCAGCCGGTCGAGTTCGACCAGCCGCTGTTCACCATCGGCTGAGCCTTACCCGATGGCTATCGAGAAACTGCTGATCGCCAACCGCGGCGAGATCGCGCTGCGCATCCACCGCGCGTGCCACGAAATGGGCATCAAGACCGTCGCGGTCCATTCGACCGCCGACACCGACGCAATGCACGTTCGCCTTGCCGACCAGGCGGTATGCATCGGCCCCCCGGCGGCGAAGGACAGCTACCTCAATATCCCGGCAATCATCTCGGCAGCGGAGATCACGGGCGCCGACGCGATCCATCCGGGTTACGGCTTCCTTTCCGAGAACGAGCGGTTCGCGGAGATCATCGAAGCGCATAACATGATCTTCGTCGGCCCGAAGCCCGAGCATATCCGCACGATGGGCGACAAGGTCGAGGCGAAGCGCACCGCGGTCGCGCTCGGCCTTCCTGTCGTTCCGGGTTCGCCGGGCGCGGTGACCTTCAGCGAGGAGACCAAGAAGCTCGCCAAGGAAATCGGCTATCCCGTCCTCATCAAGGCCGCCTCGGGCGGCGGCGGACGCGGCATGAAGGTCGTTCCCGACGAAGACAGCCTGGAAAGCCTGATGGGTCAGGCGTCGAGCGAAGCGGCGGCCGCCTTTGGCGACCCGACCGTCTATATGGAAAAATATCTCGGCAACCCGCGCCACATCGAATTCCAGGTATTCGGTGACGGTCAGGGCAATGCCATTCATCTGGGCGAACGCGATTGCTCGCTCCAGCGCCGCCACCAGAAGGTGCTCGAGGAAGCCCCCTCGCCGATCATCTCGGCCGAGGAACGCGCGCGCATGGGCGGCATCTGCGCCGACGCGATGGCGAAGATGGGCTATCGCGGCGCGGGAACGATCGAGTTCCTTTGGGAGAATGGCGAATTCTTCTTCATCGAGATGAACACGCGCATCCAGGTCGAGCATCCCGTGACCGAGATGATCACCGGCTTCGACCTCGTCCGCGAACAGATCCGCATCGCGGACGGCGCCGGGCTTTCGGTCAAACAGGAAGACCTGGAATTCCGCGGTCATGCGATGGAATGCCGCATCAATGCCGAGGATCCGCGCACGTTCCTGCCCTCACCGGGCAAGGTGACCGCTTATCATCCCGCGGGCGGAATGCACGTCCGCGTCGATAGCGGGCTCTATGCCGGCTATTCGATCCCGCCCTATTACGACAGCATGATCGGCAAGCTGATCGTCTATGGCCGCAGCCGCGAAAGCTGCATGATGCGGATGCGCCGCGCGCTCGAGGAAATGGTGATCGGCGGCGTCAGGACGAACATTCCACTGCATCAGGCGCTGCTCGCCGACCCCGACGTGATCCACGGCGACTACACGATCAAGTGGCTGGAGGAATGGCTGGCAAAACAGGATGAAGGTGCGGCCTGAACCATATGGCTTCGTCATGCCGGACCCTTCGACAGGCTCAGGACAGGCTTGATCCGGCATCCCTTCATGCGGCGCTGCATGGACCCCGGATCAAGTCCGGGATGACGACGTTTTTGGATGCGCCGACCTGTGCCGCCGCTCACTTTCACTAGGGATGGTTTTTGGCTATGGACTTTGACCATGGCTGAAAATTCCCCCTTGTCGCTGCGCCGGTCGGCCGCGCTGATCCTTCCCCTGACCCTTCTTGCCGCGCCGGTTTTCGCGCAGACCGGCGTCAAGGAGGATTCGGTCGTCCTGCAGCCCGACAAGGTCACCGATGACGCGCCGGTCGTCGAAACCGTGTCCGAAGCCAATCTGCCGAGTTGGTCCGAAGCCAATGCGACCGAGCTTTTAAGCTTCATCGAAAAGGTCGGCAGCGAGGGACTGTTCCTGCAGGACTATAATCCGGACGGCCTCGCGCAGGCGATCCTCGCGAAGAACCAGATCCAGCTCGACAAGGTCGCGACCGACAGCTTCCTGCTGCTCGCGACGCACCTGCGCGACGGCCGCACGCCCAATGCCGCGCGCAAACAGTGGTTCATGACCGACAGCGACGCGCAAACCACGCCGCTGATCCCGCTGCTGACCTCGGCGCTCACTTCGAACTCGGTGTCGCGCTCGCTTGCGGGCCTCGACCCGGCGCATCCCAATTTCGCGGTCCTGAAGGCGGCGCTCAAGAGTGCGAAATCGCCTGCGGACGCCAATGCGATCCGCGTCAACATGGAACGCTGGCGCTGGATGCCGCGCGACCTCGGCGACCGTTACGTCGTCAGCAACGTACCGGAATATCTGACCCGCGTTGTCCATGGCGGCACGATCATCGCGACGCACAAGGCCGTCGTCGGCAAACCGGCGACGCCGACGCCGCAGCTCAACCCGATGGCGACGGGGATCATCGTCAACCCGACGTGGACGCTGCCGAAGAGCATCATCGCCGAGGGCATCGGCGCGACGATTGCGCGGAGCCCCGCAACGGCGCGCGCGCAGGGTTATATCTGGACAGGGAGCGGCAAGAACTTGTCGGTCGTGCAACAGCCCGGCGCCAACAATGCGCTGGGCGTGATGAAGATGGAAATGCTCAATCCGCACGCCATCTATCTGCACGACACGCCGTCGAAGGGCGCCTTCGCTTCCGCCGCGCGCGCGTTTAGCCACGGGTGCATCCGCACCGAACGCGCGCTGCATTTCTCGGGATTGATGGCGGTCTATTTCGCCGGCAAGAGCCCCGAGGAGTTCGGCGAGGCGATCGCGAGCGGCAAGACGACGAAGTTCAGCTTCGACAATCCCTTTCCCGTCTATGTCGCCTATTGGACCGTGGTCCCGAACGCGGCGGGAAACGGCATCGCCAAGCTGGCCGACATCTATGGCCGCGACGCGCCGGTGGTGACAAGTTTCGCCAAGCCGGGCCGCGCCGCCGCGGTGCTGATCTCACCCAACCCGCCCGAAGTGGTCCCGACCGCGCCGATGACGACCACGCAGGTGAACAAGCCCGGCAACGGCGGGATTTACTGACGGTACTGTTCCCGTCGCTGCAAAGACAGGGACGGAATTGGTCAATCGGCGGTTTTGGGAATCGTCCCGCTGCTCGCGCCGGTGCGAATGAGCTTGTCCTCGCCCGGCAGCGGCTCGCGCGGCATTTCGAACGCCGGCGCCGGCGGCGGCACGCTCAGCTTGTCGGCGAACAGCAGGCGGCCGGGGCCGAGTTTGTATAGCACCTCGGGCAACAGATCCTCGCCGAACACGAAACAGCCCTCGCTGCGCCCCAGCTTTCCCTGCGTCGCAATGAGCGACGGGTCGGCGTACCAGGCGCCGTGAATGACGATCGCGCG
This sequence comes from Sphingopyxis soli, assembly GCF_018682675.1. Taxonomy (GTDB): domain Bacteria; phylum Pseudomonadota; class Alphaproteobacteria; order Sphingomonadales; family Sphingomonadaceae; genus Sphingopyxis; species Sphingopyxis soli. Next base: position 15,258 of record NZ_JAFMTR010000100.1, on the reverse strand, counting down.
CATGTCGGCGTTGCTGTTGTCGGGCTCCAGCCCGGCGAGCCGCATCGACGATCCGTTGGCGCCCCAATAATAGTCGCTGGTGCGATAGGCGCCGCGCGACGAGGCCAGGCTGCCCGGCGCGTTCGAGAAGCGCTTGAGCCAGCCATCGTGCTGCGGGTCCGAACCGCGGCCGTGGGTGACCGGGAACATCTCGACCCTGCCCTTCACCACGTCGACGAGCGCGAAGCGCGGCCGCGACGACGGTAGGCCGAAATCGACGATGCCGACACGGTCGGTCTGCGGAATGGCGCGCGATTGCAGCGCGAGCTGCTTCTTCGCTACGGCGAGATAGTCGACCGGCGCCTGAACCGGCACCGGCGGAGGCGGCTGCACCGGCTGGGTGAGCCAGTCGGGCAACTGCGCGGCGCGCGCCGACGTCGCGGCGAGCGCGCCTGCACCCGCCATTGCCAGCATTGCCCTGCGATCGATCAACTCATTCACTTGAACCACAACCCCGCATTGGCCGCCTATTGGCGGTCCCTCGATCCTGCATAGATCGGGTTCCCGGCGGCAAAGGCAAGACGGTCGAGCCTCTTCATGCGGGAAAATGTGCCATAATCGCCATGAATAGCCGGTTTACGCTCCGTTACACTCTCGTTAGGAAGCGCCGCATGAAAGCGACCATCTGGCACAACCCCGCCTGCGGCACCTCGCGCAAGACGCTGGCGATTCTGGAAGAGACCCCCGGTATCGAGGTCGAGATCGTCCAATATCTGAAGACACCCTACACCGCCGACAAGCTGCGCCAGCTGTTCCGGGACGCGGGCATCACGGCACGCGAGGCGCTGCGCCTGCGCGGCACCGACGCCGAGGAACGCGGGCTAGGCGACGCGGGCGAGGATGCGATCATCGCGGCGATGGTCGAAAATCCCGCCTATGTGAACCGCCCGTTCGTCGAGACCGACAAGGGCGTTCGCTTTTGCCGCCCGCAAGATCTGGTCCGCGAGATTCTCTGACGATTCCCCCGGGCGACCGGCATCGCCCCGAAACGGCAACGTCCATGAGAAAAGGGCCGGGGTTTCCCCCGGCCCTTCGCCGTATCCTGAGCGCTTCGATCAGGCGCCGGTCACGTCGGCCGTATCGACCTTGATGCCGGGGCCCATCGACGACGACAGCGCGATCTTGCGGACATATTTGCCCTTCGCGCCGGCCGGCTTGGCCTTGACGATCGCATCGACGAAGGCGTCGAAGTTCTGGCGAAGCTTTTCCTCGCCGAACGACAGCTTGCCGATGCCGGCGTGGATGATGCCGACCTTTTCGACGCGGAATTCGATCTGGCCGCCCTTGGCCGCCTTGACCGCTTCGGCGACGTTCGGGGTGACGGTGCCGAGCTTGGGATTCGGCATCAGGCCCTTCGGCCCCAGCGTCTTGCCGAGACGGCCGACGATGCCCATCATGTCCGGCGTCGCGATGACGCGGCCATAGTCGAGGTTGCCCGCGAGCATGTCTTCCATCAGGTCTTCGGCACCGACCTTGTCGGCGCCGGCGGCCAGCGCCTTTTCGGCGTTGTCGCCGCGTGCGAACACGGCAACCTTGACGTCCTTGCCGGTGCCGGCGGGCAGCGTGACGACGCCGCGGACCATCTGGTCGGCGTGACGCGGATCGACGCCCAGGTTCATCGCGATTTCCAGCGTTTCGTCGAACTTGGCCGAGGCCAGCTCGCGCACCGTCTTGATCGCTTCGTCGACGCCGTGCAGCTTCAGCGTATCGACCTTGCCCTCGAGGGCCTTCTGCTTCTTGGTCAGCTTAGCCATGGGTTCAGCCCTCCGTCACTTCGAGGCCCATCGAGCGGGCGCTGCCTTCGATGATCTTCGTCGCCTGTTCGAGGTCGTTCGCGTTGAGATCCTTCATCTTGATCTCGGCGATTTCGGTCAGCTTCGAACGGGCGATCTTGCCGCCGCTGATCTTGCCGGGTTCCTTCGAGCCCGACTTCAGGTTCGCGGCCTTCTTGATCAGGTAAGTCGCCGGCGGCGTCTTGGTGACGAACGAGAAGCTCTTGTCGGCATAGACGGTGATGATCGTCGGGGTCGGCTGACCCTTTTCGAGGCCGTCGGTCGCGGCGTTGAACGCCTTGCAGAATTCCATGATGTTCACGCCGCGCTGACCGAGCGCCGGCCCGAGCGGCGGCGAGGGGTTGGCGGTGCCGGCGGGCACCTGCAGCTTGATGTAGCCGCTAATCTTCTTGGCCATGACGGCCTCCTTTCTTTCTGTCGCCCCCGACCGGAATCCGGGGCTCAAAATAAGCGGTCAAGCAGAAGGGCATCACCCCTTCCTCCCGCGCGGAATCACGCCCTTATCTGACGCGAAGCGGCGCCCATAAGCGCAAACGCCGCCAAAAACAAGCGTTATGCGGGCGGAACGAGACGGATCAGTCCTTCCTGAACCGCCGAGGCGATCAGGGTGCCGTCCTGACGATAGATGAGCCCCCGGTTGATCCCGCGGCCGCCGCCGCCCCAGTCGCTGTCCATGACATAGACAAACCATTCGTCGACGCGGATGTCGTCGTGGAACCACATCGCATGATCGAGGCTGGTCGAAAACAGCCCCGGCTGCGTCCAGGTCAGCCCGTGCGGCACCATGGCCGACGAGAGCAGACCCATGTCCGATGCGTAAGCGAGCAGTGCGCGATGCGTCAGCGGGTCGTCGCCGACCGGCGCCGCGATGCGAAACCATTCATAATGCATCGTCGAGGGCGCACCCGCGGGCGGGCGATAACTGCGCACCTCGAACGGGTGGTTGGTCGCCATCTGTTCGAGCCGGGCGTCGTCGATCAGCGGATCCGCGGCGATCACATCGCCGAAATCGCGACAGGCCTCCGGCGGTAGCAGATCGGGCATCGGCGCCTGGTGCGACAGCCCCTGCTCGGGCGCCTGGAAGGATGCGGTGAGGTTGAAGATCACCTTGCCATCCTGGCGCACAACGACGCGGCGGTTCGCGAAACTGCGTCCGTCGAAATCGCGGTGGACGCGAAAATGGAGCGGCTTCGCCTCGTCGCCCCCGCGCAGGAAATAGGCATGGAGCGAATGCACGCCCTTCCCCGCATCGACCGTTCGCGCCGCGGCGACCATCGCCTGCGCGATCACCTGTCCGCCAAAGATCCGCTGGCGCATAGGCTTGGTGAAGGCGGGGAAGGTAAATTCGTCTGGCTCTTCAGCGACGTCGAGGTCGAAGAGCTTGGTTACGCGGCGGACGACGCGCTCCCGGTCGACCGCGGCGTGGATAGCGCGCGCGCGATCGGCGCGAGCCTGAATCTCTGAGGGAGTCAGACTCATGCGATCGTCCAATCTTTTCGGAGAGCGAAGGCCGGAGCCATCACTTCATGCGTTCGACCTGCTCGAAATCGAGCTCGACGGGGGTGGCGCGGCCGAAGATCGACACGCTGACCTTGACGCGCGCCTTGTCGAAATCGAGTTCCTCGACGACGCCGTTGAAGCTCGCGAACGGACCTTCGAGCACCTTGACCTGATCGCCGATCTCGTAATCGACGCGGATTTCGGTCTTCGGACGCGCCGCGGCCTCTTCCTTGCTGTTGAGGATGCGCGCGGCCTCGGCCTCGCTGATCGCCTGCGGCTTGCCCATCGAACCCAAGAAGCCGGTTACCTTCGGCGTGTTCTTGACAAGGTGATAGACGTCGTCGGTCATCGTCAGCTTGGCAAGAACATAGCCGGGGAAGAATTTCCGCTCGGCCTGCACCTTTTTGCCGCGCTTGACCTCGGTGACCGTTTCGACGGGCACCTCGACCGCCTCGACGAGCTGGGTCAGCCCCATGCGTTCGGCTTCGGCGATCACCGAATCGCGAACCTTGTTCTCGAAGCCCGAATAGGCGTGAATGATGTACCAGCGCGCCATTATGGTTGTTCCTTAATCCCTGGATTCGCGCTTAGCGCGCGAGCGACGTCAGCCAGCCGACGATCAGCTTGAATACCGAATCGACGCCGAAGAAGAAGAGCGACAGGATCGTCGTCATGATCAGCACCATGATCGTCGTCTGCACCGTCTCGCGGCTCGTCGGCCACACGATCTTCGTGGCTTCGGTTTTCACCTGGTTGACGAATTCGCCAATCTTGGGCCTCGCCATATCGATCGTCCTGTCCTTCATGCGTCAATGTTCCGGGCCAGATGGGTTGCCGCTCCCCGCACGTCAACCGTGCTTCGGGCAATAGTCCGCCCACCCTCCCCGAGCATGTCGGCGAAAGGCGGAAGGAAAACGGCGCATCTGTCCGAATGAAGCGCCTTTAGCCGCGCGTCCGGACGATGGCAAGCGATAGCGGCAGATCGCCGCGTCACGCTGGCGTGGCAATTTTCATCAACACCAGTCCGGCGACGATCAGCAGCGCCGCGACGATGCGCATCGCACTCGCGGCCTCGCCCAGCATCGCGATTCCGACCAGAAACGCCCCGACCGCACCGATCCCGGTCCAGATGGTGTAGGCGGTACCCAGCGGCAGCGATTTCATCGACAGCGAAAGCAGCGCGAAACTCGCGATCATCGCTGTGATGGTGACGATCGTCGGACCGGGACGCGTGAAGCCGTCCGACTGTTTCATGGCAAAGGCCCACACGACCTCGAACAGCCCGGCGATGACAAGATAAACCCACGGCATGGGCAGCCTCCTTCGAAAAGACTGCCGGGCCGTCCCGGACCTGATACCCGCCGTGGGCGGGCGGGGACGTGGCCCCTTTGGCGAACCGGCGGGAGCCCGTCGGCGCCCCCCCCATATAGCGACCGGCGACCGGATTGCACGATGTCCGCACGATCGCCGAACCAACGGCGCCTCCGCTTCGTCTCCCAAACACCCCGGCAGGGTGATGAATTGTCGCCGCATCTTTTGCTACGCGCGTCGCCGTCGGGCATTTTTCTGCACGCGAACGAGCCTCTATCCCGTGGCCGTATCCGCCTCCGCCACATCCGACCGACGCTTCGCCGCCGCGACCTGTTTCCTGCAGGCGATCGACCGCTTTCAGCAGATTGTCGACGGGTCGGCCGACCGCGTCCTCACGGGATCCGCGCTGCCGGCGGCGAGACATGCAGGCGGAGCCCCGGATGATCGATGACGAAGCGCCGGTCGGCGAACATGTCGATGCCCAGGATCACCGCGGGCTGCTCGGCCTCGAAGCCGAGCACCTTGAACACCGGCAGGTCGGCGATGCGGATGTCGCGATCGCGCATTTCGGCGGTATCGATCGACAGGCGAGCGAGTTTCGCCTTGACGCTCGGCGTCGCGTGGCTGGTCGCCCCCCGGACGTCGGTTCCCTTGACCAGTCCCGGCGCATCGGGCGTCAGGCCGATCGCCTTCGCGGCCGCCCAGTTGATGATGGTCCCGCGCGCGCCGGTATCGAGCACCGCCGGAACCTCGACGCCGTTCAGACGGATCGTCAGCCGCGGCGCACGTTCGTCGTCGAGCGTGAAGGGAACCGATGCGGTTAGTCCGCGCAGCATCGCCGCGTCGGCGGATCGCGCCATGCGCCAGCGACGCTCCGGGATGTCCAGTTCGACCGCGAAGTCGGCGATGATGTCGGCGCCCAAAATGCCGTCGACGCCAAGGCCGTCGACCGGCCCCGGCGGCAGCACGAGCGCTTCGAGCGAGCGAAAGCCGAAACCGGCTACCTCCAGCAGACCCACCGTCGCGGTCTCGACCTCCGACCGCCCCGCCGCGCCCTCGAGCGGCTCGTCGGACGGCTTGACCACGAGCCCCGCCATCGCCGCGCGAAGTTTCGGCAGGATCGTGGTCTCGCTTGCCGCGGTGTCGATGACGAAACGCCTCGACGCCGATCCGTCGACCGCGACCCGAACCACCGGATGGCCCGACGGCAGCATCTCGAGCGGCTGGAAAGCAGCGGCTGCGGGCGGCGCAGCGGCAGGTTCGGACGCGTTGGTGCGCCCTTCGGCGACGATCAGGGTGCCGAGCAGCCCGAGAGCGATCAGCCCGGTGCGGTAACGATTTGCCACAGTCTGTCTCCTGGCGGCGGAATGCCGCGAATGGAAGCCGGCTATCGGGCCCGGCATATCGGCTCCATCCTTCTGCTACGAACCCGGATCGCGGGTCGCCCGACCCGATTTCGTGCGACGAAGACCGACGCCGGCGCGACGGGGAAGGACGCCCGCGGCGCAGGCTTCCCTTATGCTTGGCGCGCATTACACAAAGGAATCGCAATGCCGCTGAGACCCGAACATCGCCAGACCATCGCATTGGTCATTGCGACCTGGACGCTGTCCGGGGTGCTGTACCTGATTCCCTATCATGTTTTCAGCGGCGCCAGCCTGTATGTCACCGTGTCGGTGATCAACATCTGCGTGATGGGCGTCCTGCTTTCGGGCGGCGTCTATTGGGCGGTACGCAGGACGCGCCGCGGCAATATGGTCGTCCGGCTGGCCGCGATGGGCACTGCGGTCATCCTGGCGTCGGCGACCCTCGCGCTGATTGACGCCGCGACCGGCGAATGGATCGGACGGCTCGTCGTATCCAGCCAGAAGATCGCCCCCTTTGCCTTGCGCGCGACGAACAACTTCATCGCCCTCGTCTGGCAATTCGCGCTGCTCGGCGCGGCGTTCACCGTGATCGAAGCGAACAAGCTTGCGCGCGAGCGCGAACTCGAACTCGCCGCCGCGCGCGAGGCGGCCAGCCGCGCCGAAGCGGCGGCAAGCGCCGCCAGCCTCGCCGCGCTGCGCTATCAGCTCAACCCCCATTTCCTGTTCAACACGCTCAACGCCATCTCGTCGCTGATCGTCACGCGCGATTATCGTGCGGCCGACGCAATGCTCGCCAAGCTGTCCGAATTCCTGCGCGCGACCCTGTCGTCAGAGCCCGACGCGCGGCTGCCGCTCGAGGACGAACTGGCGACCCTGCAGCATTATCTGGAGATCGAAAGCGTCCGCTTCGGCGATCGGCTCGCGGTCGAATTCACTTGCCCTCCCGCGCTCAACAGCGCGCTGGTGCCGGGCTTCCTGCTCCAGCCGCTGGTCGAGAATGCCATCAAATATGCGCTGGCGCCTTCGGCCGAGCCCGTGACGATCAAGGTCGAAGCCTCGCGCGACGGCGACGCGCTGGTCATCGCGGTCGAGGACGACGGCGCGGGCCTCGCCCAGGACGCCCGCCCCGGCACCGGGCTCGGGATCGCGAACGTCAGGCAGCGACTCGCCACGCTCTATGGCGCCGCGGGCACGCTCGAGACGCTGAAACGCGACCGCGGCTTCCTTGCGATCGCGCGCCTGCCGCTCGAACGGGGCAACGAGGGAACGGCGGCGTGAGCGTGCTCCGCGTCCTGCTCGTCGACGACGAACCCCTCGCGCTCCGTCGGCTCGAAACGCTGTTCGGCGACATCGACGGCGTCGAGGTCGTCGGCACCGCCGCGACGGGCGAAGAAGCCGAGGCGCGGATCGCCGACCTGCGTCCCGACCTTGTCATGCTCGATATCTCGATGCCGAAAAAAAGCGGCATTCGTGTCGCCGCCGATCTGGTCGTCGACCCCCGCCCCGAGATCGTCTTCGTCACCGCTTTCGAACAATATGCCCCCGACGCCTTCGAGGTCGAGGCGGCCGACTATCTGCTCAAGCCCGTCCGCTTCGACCGGCTGCGCCAGGCGGTCGAGCGCGCACGTCGGCGCCGCGCGATGCGCGATGCAGCCGAGCGGCTGGCGACTGCACCGCCGCGCGAGACGCACGACGAGGCGATCTGGGTCCAGACCGCCAGCGGTAATCTGCGCCTGCCCGTCGCGCAGATCGACTGGGTCGAAGCCGCGCGCGACTATGTGCTGTTTCACACCGCGACGCGCAGCCATATCCACCGCATCTCGATGACCGCGCTCGAACAGCTCTTCGATCCGGAGCAATTGATGCGCGTCCACCGCTCGACCTTCATCCGCCCCGTGCTGGTGAAGGCGGTCCAGCGGCTCGGCAAGGGGCTGATCGCGCTCGAGATGGAGGACGGCGCGGTGGTGCAGGTCGGCCCGACCTATGTCAAAGCGGTGCTCGAACGGCTGGGCTTGCCTTGACCCATCTTCGGATTTGATGCGTCCTTGCTCGCCCGGTCATCCGGCAAAGGGTCAAGCAGGATCGACGGCGCCGGCAATCAAGGCCTCCGGGAAGGTCAGCGTAAACGCGGCGCCCCCGTCGGGATGATTGGCAGCCGCGATGTCGAGGTCCAGCGCGTCGGCGAACCCCTTTGCGATGGCGAGGCCAAGACCGCTGCCGCCGTGGCGGTCGCCGCCCTTTCCCTGAGCAAAGGTCTCGAAAATCGTCCGCTCGGTGCCGGGTTCGAGCCCGTCGCCATGATCGCGGACGGTCAGCGTGACGCTGTCGTGCGTCCGCCGCCCGATGATTGCGATCGGCCCCGCGTTGCCGCCATGCTGGATCGCATTGGCGAGCAGGTTCAGGATTATGTGGTGGAGCAATCGGGGATCGGCGCGAACGAGCGGCAGGCCCGCGGGTACCTGAAAGTCTATGTGATGGCCGCGAAGCATGGCCTTGAGGTCGTGGACTGCGCCCGCGACGATATCGGTCAGGTCCACCAGCTCGAGGTTGAGTCTGACCCCGCCGGCATCCAGCCGGACCAGCTCGACGAGATTGTCGAGGAAGCGCCGGAGGCGCGAAACCTCGGCGCGGGCGACCGGCAGCGCTGCTGCATCGGGATGTTCGCCCGCCAGCGCCTCGATCGCGGCGGTGACGCCGGTAAGCGGCGTGCGGAGGTCGTGCCCGATCGACGAGAGCAGCGCGGCGCGCAGCCGGTCGCGCTCTTCGAGCACCGACAGCCCACGCATCTCGTCCTCGAGCCGCAGCCGCTCGTGCGCGAGCGCCGCCTGCCCCACAAGCGTCGCGAGCAGCGCCGCCTTGTCGGCCGAAATCGGGTCGCGATCGTCGTCGCGCGCGATGCCCAGAATGGCGAGGACCCCGAGGCCCGTCTTCAGGGGATGGAATTGCCAGTCCGATGCGAGCAGCGTGTTCGTGCCGCGTCCTGCGGGCTCTCCGCTCGTCCACGACCATTCGGCGGCCGCCTGATCGATCGGCGAGATTTGCGCCCCGGCCGGCCGGGCGACGACCGGCCGCAGGAGACCATCCTGTTCGGTCATCACGACCGCGCGGACGCCGAGCAGGCGTGTCACTTCCTCGCACGTCGCGGTCGCGGTCGTTTCGAGGTCGGAGGCGCGCGCGAGCGTCTGCGCGAAAGATGCGAGCGCGGCATTTTCCAGCGCACTGCGCACCCCGATCTGCGCCCGGGTGCGGAGGCGCCCGGCCAGGTTGGCGGTGACCGCGGCGACGCCGGTGAGCACCAACATCGTCAGCACGCTTTGCGGTTCGGCGATCGTGAAGGTGTGGACGGGGTCGAGGAAGAAGAAGTTGAATGCCAGCGCCGCCGCGACGCTCGCGAAAAGGCCCGGACGAAGGCCGTAAAGCGTCGCGGTGAAGATAACGGGAACGAGATAGATGAGGTCGATCGCGCCGCGCCCGATCACCGGCTCGGCAAATTTGGCGAGGAGCGTCGTGACGGCGACCAGCAACGCCGCGGCGCCATAGGATTCGGGCTTGCCCCAGCCGCGGGTCCACGCCGACCAGCCGCTGTCGATCGCCGCGACTTCGGGCGAGGGAATGACATGAATTGCGAGATCCTGCGATCCGCGGATCAGGCTTTCGACCACCGAGCCGTGACGGATCTCGAACCACCAGCTCCGCTGCGAACGGCCGATGATGAGTTGCGTCGCGCGCTGCGCCTCGATTTGTCCCTTCAGCCCCGCGATCACATTTTCGGCGGGGATCGTCGCGATCGTCGCGCCGAGGGTCGCCGCGAGCGCCAGCGCGGCGGCGACGCGGCGCTGCGCCTCCTCGTCGAAGCTGCGACTGCGCGGCGTTTCGATATGCACCGCCGTCCACGGCGCGTTGAGCCCGTCGGCGAGCCGCTTCGCCGTACGGACGAGCGCGTCGGCGCCCGGCTGTTCGCTGATCGCGACGAGTATGCGCTCGCCCGCTGCGTAGGTCCCCGCGACCCCACCCGCGTCGAGGTCGTGCAGCATCTGCCGGTCGACGCTGAGCGCCGCGCGGCGGAGCGCCATTTCGCGGAGCGCCGACAGGTTCGGCTTCGAGAAGAAATGGCCGAGCGCCCTACTCGCCTCCTGCGGCACATAGACCTTGCCGTCCTTCAGCCGGTCGATCAACTCGTCGGGCGGCAGGTCGACGAGTTTGATCTCGGCTGCCTCGAACACGCTGTCGGGCACGGTTTCGCGCACGCGGACGCGTGTGAAGCTTGCGACGATGTCGTTGAGGCTCTCGACATGCTGGATGTTAAGCGTCGTATAGACGTCGATGCCCGCATTCAGCAGTTCCTCGACATCCTGCCAGCGTTTCGGGTGGCGGCTGCCTTCGACATTAGTGTGGGCATATTCGTCGACGAGCGCGAGCGCCGGGCGGCGGCGGAGCACCGCATCGATGTCCATTTCGGTCAGCCGGTGGCCGCAATATTCGACTTCGCGGCGCGGCACGATCTCCATACCGTCGAGCAGCGCTCCGGTTTCGGCACGCCCGTGCGTCTCGACGACCGCGACGACGACGTCCTCGCCCTCGCGCTTCAGCATCGCGCCTTCGCTCAGCATCGCATAGGTCTTGCCGACCCCTGGCGCAGCGCCGAGGAAAATCTTCAGCTGTCCGCGTTCCTCGCGCTTCGCCTGGCGGAGCAGCGCCTCGGGCGACGGGCGTTTTTCGGACGGCGGCGATGACATGGCCGGGATGTACGCAGCCCCCGCGCCGCGGCCAAGGCGCAACGCGCAAACTTTTATGAAAACTTTATGCGTTTCGCCGAAATCGCCCGCGAAACTTTACGGCGAAGGGGCGTAGCGGCGCCCACATCCTGACCGGCTCCCTTGCGGAGTCCCTTTCGCCGGAGACATCCCATGTCCGATTTATTGTGGCTCGGCCTCACGGCGCTGCTGTTCGCGGCAACGCTCGGCTATGCGCAAATCTGCGACGGAGCCTGATGCATGAGCACGTCGCTTATCCTCGCCGGCGCCACGGCCGCCGCGCTTCTCGTCTATCTTGTGGTCGCCCTGTTGCGGCCCGAACGTTTCTGATCGGAGAGGCCCGATGACTGCCTCCGGCTGGACCCTGATCCTCGTCTTTATCGCCGTCCTCGCCGCGCTGACCAAGCCGATGGGGATGTGGCTGTTCGCGCTCTACGAAGGGCGCTCGACGCCGCTTCACCGCCTGCTCGGTCCCGTCGAGCGCAGCTTCTACAAATTGTCGGGGATCGACCCGCACGAGGAGCAGAGCTGGCGTCGCTACGCGCTCCATATGCTGCTCTTCAATCTCGCGCTGTTGCTCTTCACTTATGCGATCCTGCGGCTGCAAGGCGTGCTGCCCGTCAATCCGCGGGGCTTCGGCGCGGTCGGCGCCGACGGAGCGTTCAACACCGCCGTCAGCTTCACGACCAACACCAATTGGCAATGGTATTCCGGCGAGACCACGCTGTCGAACCTGTCGCAGATGCTGGGCCTGACGATCCACAATTTCCTGTCGGCCGCGACCGGCATCGCGATCGCCTTCGCGCTGTTTCGCGGCTTCGCGCGGCGCGAGATGAAGACGATCGGCAATTTCTGGGCCGATACGACGCGCGTCACCTTGTACCTGCTTCTCCCGATCTGCGTCGTGTATGCGATCTACCTGATCGCAAGCGGCGTGCCGCAGACGCTCGCGGGGTCGGTCGACGCGACCACGCTCGAAGGCATCAAGCAGACGATCGCGCTCGGTCCGGTCGCGAGCCAGGAAGCGATCAAGATGCTCGGCACCAACGGCGGCGGCTTCTTCAACGCGAACAGCGCGCACCCGTTCGAGAATCCGACCGCGCTTACCAACATGGTGCAGATGCTGTCGATCTTCGCGATCGGCTGCGGCCTGACCTGGTGCTTTGGCAAGGCGGTCGGCGACACGCGTCAGGGCTGGGCGATCCTCGCCGCGATGGCGCTGATCTTCATCGCCGGCGTCTCGGTCACCTATTGGCAGGAGGCGGCGGGCAACCCCGCGCTGCACCAGCTCGGCGTCGCCGGCGGCAATATGGAGGGCAAGGAGGTGCGCTTCGGCATCGCACCCTCCTCTCTCTTCGCCGTCATCACCACCGCGGCCTCGTGCGGCGCGGTCAACGCGATGCACGACAGCTTCACCGCCCTCGGCGGCCTGATCCCGCTGCTCAACATGCAGCTCGGCGAAGTCGTTGTCGGCGGCGTCGGCGCCGGCATCTATGGCTTCCTGCTGTTTGCGATCCTCGCGGTGTTCGTCGCAGGGCTGATGGTCGGGCGCACGCCCGAATATGTCGGCAAGAAGATCGAGGCGCGCGAGGTCAAGCTGGCGGTGCTCGCGATCGCGATCCTGCCGCTTGCGATCCTCGGGATGACCGCGCTCGCCAGCGTGTTGCCCGCCGGCCTCGCGGGTCCGCTCAACAAAGGGCCGCACGGCTTTTCGGAGATTCTCTACGCCTTCACCTCCGGCGCCGGGAACAACGGTTCGGCCTTTGCGGGCCTCTCCGCCGGCACGCCCTTTTACAACGGCCTGCTCGGCATCGCGATGTGGCTCGGCCGTTTCTTCGTGATCGTGCCGGTGCTCGCCATCGCGGGCAGCCTCGCCGCCAAGCGCTACACGCCGGCGACGAGCGGCTCCTTTCCCACCACCGGGGGCCTGTGGGTCAGTTTGCTCGTCGGCATCATCCTGATCATGGGCGGCCTCACCTTCCTCCCCAGCCTCGCGCTCGGCCCCATCGCCGATCATCTGTCGATGATCGTCGGCCAGCGCTTCTGACGGATCACCATGATGACCGCACCAACCTCTATGTTCAGCGCCGCCCTCGTCGTCCCGGCGATGCGCGACGCCTTCAGGAAACTCAATCCGCGCGAACTCACGCGCAACCCGGTGATGTTCGTTACCGCCTGCGTCGCGCTGTTGCTGACCGTGCTTCTCGCGCTTGGCGAGCCCGGCCTGTCGCTCGGCTTCGAGATCCAGCTCGTCGTCTGGCTCTGGCTCACCGTGCTCTTCGGCACCTTCGCCGAAGCCCTCGCCGAAGGGCGCGGGCGGGCACAGGCCGCCTCGCTCCGCGCGACCAAGGCCGAACTGAGGGCCAAGCTGATGCTGGGCGTCGGCGACACCTATGAGATCGTCCCCGCGAGCCAGCTCGAAAAGGGCGAGATCGTCCTTGTCGAGACCGGCGACCTGATCCCCGCCGACGGCGAGGTGATCGAAGGCGTGGCTTCGGTCAACGAGGCGGCGATCACCGGCGAGAGCGCGCCGGTGATCCGCGAGGCGGGCGGCGACCGCAGCGCGGTGACTGCCGGCACGCGCGTCATCTCCGACCGGATCAAGGTCCGCGTCACCGCCGAGCCCGGTCAGGGCTTCCTCGACCGCATGATCGCGCTCGTCGAGGGCGCCGAGCGCCGCAAGACGCCGAACGAGATCGCGCTGACGATCCTGCTCGTCGGGCTGACGATCATCTTCCTGATCGCGGTCGCGACGATCCCGGGCTTTACTGCCTATGCAGGCGGCGCCGTCCCGGTCGCGTTGCTCGCTGCGCTGCTGATCACGCTGATCCCGACAACGATCGCTGCCCTGCTCTCGGCCATCGGCATCGCGGGCATGGATCGTCTCGTCCGCTTCAACGTGCTGGCCAAATCGGGCCGCGCGGTCGAGGCGGCGGGCGACGTCGACGTGCTGCTGCTCGACAAGACCGGCACGATCACGATCGGCGACCGCCAGGCGAGCGAGTTCCGCCCGCTCGCCGGGGTCGACATCGACGCGCTCGCCGACGCCGCTTTGCTGTCGAGCCTCGCCGACGAGACGCCCGAGGGGCGCTCGATCGTCGCACTCGCCCGCGAACGCTATGCGGTGCGCGTCGCATCGCTGCCGTCGGGGTCGGAGGTCATCCCCTTCACCGCGCAGACGCGCCTGTCGGGCGTCACCGTCGTGGGAGTCACGATCCAGAAGGGCGCGGTCGACTCGGTTCTCCGCGCGCACCCCGAGGCGGGCAGCGGCGCCGCGGCCGAGGAACTGCGCAGGATCACCGAGGAGATCGCGCGCTCGGGCGGCACGCCGCTTGCGGTGGTCAAGGATGGCCGTCTGCTCGGGGCAGTCCACCTCAAGGACGTCGTCAAGGCGGGCATCCGCAAACGCTTCGGCGAACTGCGCAAGATGGGCATCCGCACCGTGATGATCACCGGCGACAACCCGCTCACCGCCGCGGCGATCGCCGCCGAGGCCGGGGTCGACGACTTCCTCGCGCAGGCGACGCCCGAGGACAAGCTGGCGCTCATCCGCCGCGAACAGGCCGAGGGCCGCCTCGTCGCGATGTGCGGCGACGGCACCAACGACGCCCCCGCGCTCGCGCAGGCCGACGTCGGCGTCGCGATGAACACGGGGACGCAGGCGGCACGCGAGGCGGGCAATATGGTCGACCTCGACAGCGACCCTACCAAGCTGATTGAAGTGGTCGGGCTCGGGAAACAGCTCCTGATGACGCGCGGCGCGCTCACCACCTTCTCGGTCGCGAACGACGTCGCCAAATATTTCGCGATCATTCCCGCGATTTTCGTCGCCGTCTATCCGCAGCTCGGCGTACTCAACGTGATGGGCCTTGCGACGCCGCAAAGCGCGGTGCTGTCGGCGATCATGTTCAACGCGCTGATCATTCCGGCCCTCGTGCCGCTCGCGCTGAAGGGTGTCCGCTACCGTCCGATGGCGGCGGGCCCGCTGCTCGCGCGCAACCTGTCGGTCTTCGGCCTCGGCGGCCTCGCCGCGCCCTTCATCGGGATCAAGCTGATCGACCTCGCCGTCTCCGGCCTCCACCTAGCCTGAGGAGCCCATCATGTACTCCGACCTCAAATCCGCCGCCCGCCCCGCCCTGGTGCTGACCCTGCTCTTCGCGCTGCTGCTCGGCATCGCCTATCCGCTCGCGCTTACCGGCATCGGCCAGGCGCTGTTCCCCGCGCAGGCCAACGGCAGCCTGATCCGCGACCATGGCAAGGTCGTCGGCTCGGCGCTGATCGGCCAGAAGTTCACGGGCGACGCCTATTTTCACGGACGCCCCTCGGCCGCGGGCGCCGACGGCTATGATGCGAAAGCGTCGGGCGGATCGAACCTCGGTCCGGCCGCCAAGGCGCTCGCCGACCGGGTCAGCGCCGACGTCAAAAGCCTCTCCGAAACGGCACCGGGCCGCAGTGTCCCGCCCGACCTGGTGACGGCTTCCGCCTCGGGGCTGG
>NZ_JAFMTR010000099.1 GCF_018682675.1 Sphingopyxis soli | reverse complement strand
GGGCCGCGACGTCGCGCCATTTGCCCCTCCGTCAGCGCTTCGCGCTGCCACCTCCCCATGGCTGCGCCACGGGGAGGATCGTTTGCATATCCGGATCAACGCGGCACGTCCTCGCGCTCGACGATATCGGCGATCACCTGTTCGACATTGCGGCCTTCGATCTCGGCCGCCGCGGACAGGATGACGCGGTGGCGAAGCACGCCCGCGGCGAGGCGCTGCACGTCGTCGGGAATGACATAGTCGCGGCCCTCCAGCGCCGCGGAGGCGCTCGACGCGCGCGCGAGCATCGTCGCGGCGCGCGGGCTGGCGCCGCATTCAAGGTCGGCGCTGGCGCGCGTCGCGCGGATCAGGCGGACGATATAGTCGACGACCTCTTCGGCGAGGCGCACCGTCGCGATGGCGTCGATCGCGGCGCCGATCGCCTTGGCGTCGGTGACCTGCGCGACGCCGAAATCGGCGACCGCCGGGCTTTTGAAACGCCCGCCATGATCGGCGACGATGCGGCGTTCCTCGGCGGCGTCGGGATAGTCGACGACGAGCTTGAAGAGGAAACGGTCGAGCTGCGCCTCGGGCAGCGGATAGACGCCCTGCTGTTCGATCGGGTTCTGCGTCGCGAGCACGGTGAAGCGCGGGCTCATCGCGTGCGGCTCGCCGTTGATCGTGACGCGGCGTTCCTGCATCGCCTCGAGCAACGCAGCCTGCGTCTTCGGCGGGGTGCGGTTGATTTCGTCGGCGAGCAGCAGTTCGGTGAAGATCGGCCCCTTGGTCAGGGTGAAGCTCGACGTCTGGAAGTTGAACAGGTTCGACCCCAATATGTCGCCGGGCATCAGGTCGGGGGTGAACTGGATGCGTCCGAAGTCGAGCCCGACCGCGCGCGCGAAGGCCTGCGCGAGCAGGGTCTTCGCGGTCCCCGGCGGGCCTTCGAGCAGTACATGGCCGCCCGCGAGCAGGGCGATCGTCACCATGCGGGTCAGCGGGCCCTGACCGAACACGACCTTGGCGACCTCGCCCTCGATCGCCGCGCCCAGCGCCCTCACGCTCTCGATTTCAGCCGTCACGGAGTAGTTCCTTCCTGATGTCGTGCAGCGCCTGCGCGCCCTCCAAAAATTCATGCCGGTTGCGCGCGAACGGCAGACGGCGTGCAATCGCCGAAAACAGATCGCTGCCGCGTTTCAGCCGCCGGTCGATCCACGCGTCGGTCGCTTCGGGGTCGAGCCCCGCCGGCGCGTGCAGGCGGCGCGCGATCGCAAGGCGCTGGTTCGCAACATAGGCGTCGGCGCCGTCGAGTTCGCGCCGCGCCTGCCGCACCAGGTCGGCGCTGTTCGCGATCAACGCCTCTTTCGAGATCGGGATCGCGCGCGCCGGCTTCAGCGCGGGGCCGAAGCGCACCCACGCCTGCCACAGCGCGAGCAGCCCTGCCGCGATCAGGCAGAGCGTGATGCCGATGAAGGGCGGAACGAAGGCAAAACGCAGCAGCGAGCGCCCGCCGCCGAAGCCGTTGAGCGTCAGGTCGAAGGCGACGCTGTCGGTGTCGGCATCCTCGCCGATCGCGTCGATCAGCATCGCCGCCGCGCGCGCCCTGTCGCGCGAGGCGAAAGCGAAATTGTCGATGAGATCGGGATCGGCAAGGACGTAGAAATCGCGCTCCTTCGCCATCGCGAGCACCGCGCCGCCGTTCGCGCCCGCGATCAGCGGAATGATGCCGTCGCCGTCGACCGTCTGCGCATTGTCGGGGAGATAGGCCGCAAAGGGCCGCCCCGCGACGCTTGCGGGGACGGTCTGCGCGCGCGCCTGCGGCGCGCGGATGCGGACCTTGCCGAACTGGCTCTCGGGCAGCAGCGCGCCGTCGGGCGTGACGGGAAAGCCCTGGCCGACCCAACCGGGCTTTTTCGCCTGTCCGGGCATGGTCACCGTCTGCCACTTGGGGAGCACGACGAGCGCGCGGCGGCCGCGCTGATTGAGCAGTTCCTCGATCTCGTTCGGCTTGGTCTGGTGCGTCGGGGTGAGGATCAGCAATGGTTCGTCGCCCGACGCGGCGCCCGGGCCGACGTGGCGGCGCAGTTCGACATGCGCGCCCGATCGTTCGAGCAAGTCGACGAGTCCGGCAAAACCCGGCGCCGCCTTCGACAGCGAATGACCGCCGCCGTCGTTGCCGCTCGACAATTGCGGGCCGAGCGCGACCAGCGCCCAGAGCGCGATGAACGCGACCACGCCCACGATCACCATCGCCGCCATCAGCAGCGGATTGAACCCCGATTCATTCGCGCGCGCGCCGCTCATGCCCGCGCCCAATTCTGCGGCACGGTCAGCTCGGCATAGGCGCTGCGGCATTCCTTCCACGCGCCCTCGTCGATCGCGCGGCCACCGAACAGGCTGATCTCGACCGCGCGCGCGATGCGGCTGAAGGCATGGCGCGCGACCGTGGGCAGGTCGTGCGCGCCGGCAAGCTCGCGCGACGTCATCGCGGGGCGGACGAGTCCGGGGCGGCGGTCGCTGATGTCGTCGACGCTGCGATAGAGCAGCAGATGCACCGCCTCGGCGAAGCGGCCCGCGGCGGCAAGCGCATCGGCGTCGGCGAGCCGCGCGCGCGCGGCGCCGGCTTCGGCTTCACCCAGCGCCTCTTCCTCGATATCGCCGCGCTTGCGCCCGAAACGGAAGTTATCGATCCAGTCGGCAAAGGCGGGGACGAAATGATAGAGGATGAGGAGCAGCAGCGCCGCGGCGCCGATCCACATCAAGGGTTTCAGCGCCGGGGCGCTCCATTCGAAGAAATCGCGCAGCCAGCCGATATCCCATTGCGGTTGCCGGGACTGCGGCGGCGGGGGCGGCGGAAAGCCCGTCTGAATCTCGCCCCCGGCCATCGTCTGGCCATAGGCGGGGTCGACGAGTTCGGGGTCGACGAGCCACCCCTCATCGGATGCGGCCGTCGCTGCCGACGCCTGGGCGATCCAAAGCGACATCATGTTGAGAAGAGAGCCCCGCCCCGATGCGTCATCGATCAAGGTGGTAGCGCGCCGCGCCGCGACAAGGCAAGAGATGCTTGCGCGCCAAACTGCCCCGTTCTAGCGCGCCGGTCGTGGCTTGATGGTTGCGCGTGCAACCAGATGGCCCGGTTCAAGGAGGATGTCGGTGGACGCGGCGCAGGCAGTACATGAAAAATTCCTCGACGCGCTGGCGGCAGGCCGCTTGCCCGATCGGGCCGATGCGCCTGATCCGGGCGCGGCGGGTCTGTCGCGGGCGGCGGCGACCGATATCTTCCTGTCGCAGCTCACCAGCCGCCAGATGGACCGATTGTCGCGCCATCTGCAGGCGCGCGGCGAGGGCTTCTACACGATCGGCTCGTCAGGGCACGAGGGCAATGCGGCGGTCGCTGCGGCGCTGCGCGTCACCGACATGGCGTTCCTCCACTATCGCTCCAACGCCTTCCAGCTTCACCGCGCGCGCCAGCTTCCGGGGGAGAGCGCGACATGGGACATGCTGCTGAGCTTCGCGGCGTCGAGCGAGGACCCGATCTCGGGCGGGCGGCACAAGGTGATCGGATCGAAGCGGCTCAATATCCCGCCACAGACCTCGACGATCGCGTCGCACCTGCCGAAAGCCGTCGGTGCGGCCTTTTCGATCGGCATTGCGCGGCGGCTCGGACGCAAGGGCTTGCCCCTTCCCGACGATGCGGTGGTGCTGACCAGCTTCGGCGACGCCTCGGCGAACCATTCGACCGCGCAGGGCGCGTTCAACACCGCCGGCTGGGCGGCCTTCCAGGGCACCCCGATGCCGCTGATTTTTCTCTGCGAGGATAATGGCATCGGCATTTCGACGCGCACGCCGACGGGCTGGATCGAGGCGCAGTTCCGGCACCGCGCGGGGCTGCACTATATCCGGTGCGACGGCACCGACCTCGCTTCGGCCTATGCCGGGGCAAAGGCGGCGGCGGATTATGCGCGCCGGACGCGAAGGCCCGTGTTCCTGCACATGGCGACGGTGCGGCTCTACGGCCATGCGGGATCGGACGTGCAGGGCGCCTATCTGCCGAAGGCGCTGATCGAGGCCGACGAGGCGCGTGATCCGCTGCTCGCCGGCGCGGCCCTGATGGTGCAGCAGGACTGGATGACCCCCGCCGAGATTGCCGAAACCTATGAGGAGATCGGGGCGACCCTGGCGCGGCAGGCCGAGGCGGCGATCCTGCGGCCGAAGATCACGACCCCGGCGCATGTGATGGAAAGCCTGATCCCGCCGCGCCGCGAAGTCGCGCGGCCGAACACGCCGTCGGCCGAGGACCGCAAGGCGATGTTCGGCAGCGATGCGGGCCAGATGGACAAGCCGATGCACATGGCGCGGCTGCTGTCGTGGGCGCTCGCCGACCTGATGCTCGCGCACGAGGAGATCGTCGTCGCGGGCGAGGATGTCGGACCGAAGGGCGGTGTTTACAACGTCACCGCGAAGCTTCACCAGCGCTTCGGCTCGGCGCGCGTCATCAACACCCTGCTCGATGAACAGGCGATCCTCGGGCTCGCGATCGGCATGGCGCACAATGATTTCCTGCCGATGCCCGAGATCCAGTTCCTCGCCTATGTCCACAATGCCGAGGACCAGATCCGCGGCGAGGCGGCGACCCTCAGCTTCTTCTCGAACGGCCAGTACACCAACCCGATGGTCATCCGCATTGCGGGGCTCGGCTATCAGAAGGGCTTCGGCGGCCATTTCCACAACGACAACAGCCTTGCGGTCTTTCGCGACATTCCGGGCGTGATCCTCGCGGTGCCGTCGAACGGCCGCGATGCCGTGCATATGCTGCGCGAATGCGTGCGGCTGGCGCGCGAGGAGCAGCGTGTCGTCGTCTTTGTCGAACCGATCGCGCTCTACATGACGCGCGACCTGCACGAGGAGGGCGATGGTCTGTGGACCAGCGTCTACGAAGCCCCGGGCGAAGGCACCCCGATCCGCCTCGGCGACGTCGGTGTCCATGGCAACGGCACCGACCTTGCGATCGTCACCTATGGCAACGGCTATTATCTCTCGCGCCAGGCCGAAAAGCCGCTCGCCGCCGATGGCGTGAAGGCGCGCGTGATCGACCTGCGCTGGCTCGGCCCGGTCGACGAGGACAGGCTCGTCGCCGCGGTCGGCGAGGCGAAGCGCATCCTGATCGTCGACGAATGCCGCATCACCGGCTCGCAGAGCGAAGCGCTGATGGCGACCTTCGTCGAACGCACGCCGGGCAAGAAACTCGCGCGCATCGCCGCCGACGACAGTTTCATTCCCCTGGGGAAGGCCGCGACGCTGACGCTGCCGAGCCGCGACAGCATCTACGCGGCCGCGAAGGAGTTGCTGGCATGAACACCCGCAGGAGCGCGCTCGTCGTTGCGCCAGGGCGCGGCACCTATGGCAAGGGCGAACTCGGCAGCATCGCACGGCTGCACGCCGCGCGCTTCGCCGACCTGATCGCGAATTTCGACGCCCAGCGACGGGAGCGCGGCCAGACGACGCTGACCGAACTCGACGGCGCCGAGCGTTTCAGCGTCGCGACCCACATGCGCGGCGATGTCGCTGCGCCGCTGATCTACAGTGCGACGGCGCTCGATTATCTGAGCATCGACCGCGACCGGTTCGACATCGTCGCGGTCGCGGGCAATTCGATGGGCTGGTACAGCGCGTTGGCGCTCGGCGGCGCGGTGTCGGTCGAGGACGGTTTCCGCATTTCGAACGCGATGGGCCTCAACAGCCAGACGCACGGTCCGGGCGGGCAGATATTGCTGCAGGTGGTCGACGAGGATTGGCGGCCCGTTCCGGGCCTCCGTGACCGGTTGATCGATCTCGTCGCGAATATCGCTGCGCGCCCCGGTCACGATCTCGCCTTGTCGATCGACCTCGCCGGGATGCTCGTCCTTGCCGGGAATGAGGAAGGTCTTGCCGCGCTGCTTGCCGACGTTCCGCAAACGCCCGGCCGCGATCCGCTGCGCCTCGCGGGCCACGGCCCGTTCCACACGCCGTTGATGTTCGGCAGCTCGGAAAAGGCGAAGGCCGAATTGCCCGCATCGCTGTTCGGCGATCCTGTGATCCCGATGGTCGACGGGCGCGGGCATATCTGGCGGCGCTTCTCATCGGACCCGGCCGCGATCTGGGATTATAGCTTTGGCCACCAGATTCTCGCGCCCTACGACTTTGCGCGGTCGGTGCAGGTCGCGGTCAAGGAATTCGCACCCGACGTGATCATCCTGCCCGGCCCCGGCGACACGCTGGGCGGCGCGATCGCGCAGTCGCTGATCGCCATCGAATGGCAGGGCATGGCTGGCAAGGCCGATTTCGTGGCGCGACAGGCGTCCGACCCGATCCTGCTCTCGATGGGACGGCCCGAGCAGCGCGCGTTGGTCAGCCGGTAGAAATTGGGCCGGCGGAGATGGAACATTCTCCGCCGGCCCGCTTGGGATCCGTGGCCTGGTGGGGTTCGGCCACGAGGGAGAACGGCGGTGCCGATGGGGACCAACTCAGCGGCGGCCGTCCGTTCATCCTCCTTATAGGCGCCCGTCCGGCGATCCGGCCGTGCCGATCGGGATTCATGCTCCGAAATGGAGGGGGTTCCCGCGCGCCAGTTCGGCGGTGAAGGCAAGCCGTAGCAGTTCGGCGACGCTGCCCGCCCCGGCGCGGCGCATGATGTTTGCGCGGTGAACCTCGACCGTGCGCGGGCTGAGGTCGAGGCGGCGGGCGATCGCCTTGTTGCCCATCCCCGCCGCGATCGCTTCCAATATGTCGCGCTCGCGCGGCGTCAGTGCGGCGAGCCGCATTTCGGCGTCGCGGTGCAGCGCAAGCGCGTCGCGCCGCGCCTGCCAGCTTGCGATCGCGTCGTCGATCGTGCGGCGGACGAGGCGCGGGTCGAGCGGCGCGGGGAGCAAATCATGCGCACCGCCGCGCAGGATCGCGCGGGCGTCGGCGACGCCGAGGCGGCTCGCGGCGACGAAGATCGTGACATCGGCGCGTCCGGCGAGCCGCGCGAGCAATGTGTCGCCGCTGACGCGACCCGGCTGCTGCCAGTGAAAGAGCAGAATCGCGCAGTCGGTATCGGCGCCCGCCTCCAGCCAGGCGTCGGCGCTGGCGAAGCTGCGCACGACCCCGCCGCCCGTTTCGGCCAGCGTGCGAAAGCAAGCCGCGCGCTCGACCGCGTCGGGCAGGATCAGATGGATATGGCCCCCGTTCTGGTTCACCCGCCAAGGCTGGCGCGTCCTGGCGCCGAAGCCCAGCGCGATCCGCTCGGCTTCGGCGCCGATATGAGGCGATCAGGCGGCGACGGGCAGGCGCAGCGTGACGATGGTGCCGTGCGGGTCGGCGCGCGCGATCGCCATCCGGCCGTCGTGCATATGCGCGATCGTCTCGACAAGCGAGAGGCCGAGCCCGGCGCCCGACCCGCCGCGCGCGGGGTCGAGGCGGACGAAGCGTTTTGCGGCCTCGCCGATCTGCCCCTCGGCAATGCCTGGGCCATCGTCGGCGACCCTGAGCTCGACGTCGGTTCCGACCCGTGCCGCAGACAGCCGGATCGCCGATCCGCCGCCTGCATATTTCAGCGCATTGTCGATGAGGTTCGACAGCGCCCGGAGCAGCATTTCACGGTGCGCGACCACTTCGAGCTCGGCGGGCGCGTCGACGCTGATCGCGAAGCCTTCGTCCTCGGCGAGCGGGCCATAGACTTCGGCCAGATCGTCGAGCAGCGGCGCCAGCGCGAAGCGGGCGAACTGGTCGCGGCCGATGCCGGCCTCGGCGCGGCTGATCTCGAGCGCGGTGTCGAGCAGGCGGTGCAGGCTGTCGGCCTCGTCGATCGCGGCTGCGAGCGCGGCGGTCGCGTTGGGGTCGCGCGTCCGGCCGAGCGCCTGTTCGAGCGTCGCTTTCATCCGCGAGACGGGCGAGCGGAGGTCGTGCGCCATCGAATCGGTGACCATGCGCAGTTCGCCGACGAGCGCCTCGATCCGGTCGAGCATCGCGTTGATCGAGGTGCCGAGCCGGTCGAAGGCGTCGCCGGTCTCGTCGCGCTCGACCCGCGCGTCGAGCCTCCCCGACGCTATGGCCGAGGCGGCGCGGGCGAACGCGTCGACGCGCCGCGACAATATCCACGCCGCGAGCGCGGCGACGACGGTCGCGATCAGGATTCCGGCGGCAAGCGCATAGAGAAAGGCCGCCTGACTCGCCCGGGCGAGCTGCACCTGCGCCTCGAGCACCTCCCCGGTGAGCAGCACATGGTCGGCGTCCAGCCGCCGCGTGACCAGCCCCATCTCCTCCGCCGCCGTGCCGCCCTCGCGGAACAGGCTGATCCGCCGCCACCGCTCCTTGTCGCCGAGCGTCGCGGGCCATTGCTCGAGATTGCCGATAAGCGGCACGCCGCCCGGGCCTTTGAGCAGCACGACGAAATTGCGGTCGTCGCGCGCCGCGAGCCGGTCGCGGATCGCGCGGACGAGGCCGGCTTCGCCCTCCTGCCGATATTCCTCGGCGAAATCGTCGCGCGCGACCTCGGCCGCGGTGCGCGCGTCGGCGAGGATCGTCGCCGCGGTGAAGCGGTGAATGACGGTCAGCCCCAGCGCGAGCGCCGCGACCTGCGCGAGCAGCAACGCGAGCGCGAGCCGGATCGTCGTCGACTGGAAAAACCCCCGTCGCACCGGCGACTAGCCAGCCTTGCCGAGCATATAGCCGGCGCCGCGGATCGTGTGGACGAGCGGCTTGTCGAAGCCGTCGTCGACCTTGCGGCGCAGGCGGCTGACGTGGACGTCGACGACGTTGGTGCCGGGGTCGAAATGATATTCCCACACACCCTCCAGCATCATCGTGCGCGTGACCACCTGTTCCTTGTGGCGCAGCAGATATTCGAGCAGGCGAAACTCGCGCGGCTGGAGCTCGATCCGCTGGCCGGCGCGTGTGACGCGGCGATTGAGCAGGTTCATCTCCAGATCCTCGCAGGCGAGGGTCGTTTCGACCTGCGTCCCGCCCGACGGTTTTGCGATCAGCAGCTTCAGCCGCGCGAGCAGCTCGGAAAAGGCGAAGGGCTTGACCAGATAGTCGTTGGCGCCCGAGGTCAGCCCCTCGACCCGCGCATCGACCGCGCCGAGGTTCGAGAGGATGATGACCGGCGTCGCGACCTTCGCCGCGCGCAGCGCGGCGAGCACCGCCATCCCGTCCATCCCCGGCAGCATCCGGTCGAGGACGATCGCGTCGTAACTGCCGTCGGTCGCGTGGAACAGCCCGTCGCGCCCGTCGGCGGCGTGATCGACGACGAACCCTTCGC
Source organism: Sphingopyxis soli (assembly GCF_018682675.1). Taxonomy (GTDB): domain Bacteria; phylum Pseudomonadota; class Alphaproteobacteria; order Sphingomonadales; family Sphingomonadaceae; genus Sphingopyxis; species Sphingopyxis soli. Next base: position 9,297 of record NZ_JAFMTR010000099.1, on the reverse strand, counting down.
CGGTCAGGCTCTTGACGATGAAGTCCGCGGTGGTCCGGTCATCCTCGATGACGAGTATTTTCTGGGACATGCGGTTCCTTCACGCGGGTGGGCGGCAGATGCTTATAGCGGCTCTCGCCGCCATGGCGAATATGGAGGTCGACACCCCGTTTCGCATCGCCCTTCATCGCCCGCGCGACAGCGGAGACCGAGGCGATCGGCCTGCCGTCGATGCCGACGATAACGTCGCCCGCCGCTATATCGGCCTTCGCCGCGGCGCTGCCGTCCTGCACGCTGGTGACGACGAGCGCGAGCGGCGCGTGCGGTGCGGTGCGTTCGGCCTCGTAGGTCAGGCCGGGAATCTGGTTGCCCGTGGATGCAAAGGGCGCCGATGCGAGATGCGCCGCAAGGCCGACGACGCCCGCGAGCATCAGCAGCAAGGCGCTGGCGGGGGGCATGGGGCGCAGAGGCATTGCGTCCATCGCTCAGACGGGCGCCGCGACGGGTGCGGCGGCCTTCTTCGTCGCGGGAGGGCGGCTGACGATGCGGTGGACGGCGGCCATGCCCTGCGCGAAGGCCATGCCCCGCGGGCCGGCAATATAGCGCGGTTCCCAGCGGGTCGCGAACTTGGCCTTGTAGCTGCGGAGCCCCTCGAAGCCATAGAGCATCTCGCCATGACGGAAGAGGAAGGCCGCACCGCGCGCCCAAGTCGGGGCGAGCCGCCGCCCGTCGACTCCGGCGAGCGGCGCGATGCCGAGGGTGAAGCGACGAAAGCCGCGATCGCGGGCATATTGGATCAGCCGGATGAACAGGAAATCCATCACGCCATAGGGCAGCGCCGCGACGTGGCGCATCAGGTCGACCGACATTTCGGCGCCATTCGCGGTCGCGAGGATGTTGGCGAAAGCGACGATGCGTCCGTCGATCCGCACGACGGCGCAGGGGAAGCGCGCGATATAGGCGGGGTCGAAGCTGCCGAGGCTGAACGCCTTTTCGCGCTGCTTTTTCGCGCGCAGCCAGTCGTCGGACACGGCCTTGAGTTCGGCGATGTGTCGAGGGACGTGGGCGGCGGCGATGACTGCGAATTCGGCGCCTGCCTGTTCCGCCCGGCGTTCGGCGTGGCGCAGCGTTTTCGCTTGCGGTCCGGCGAGCGTGAAGGAGTCGAGGTCGACCTCCGCCTCCTCGCCATATTTGACGATCGAGAGGCCGAGGTCGATCGCCTGCGGCAAGGTGCGCGCGCCGATCTGGTACAGCAGCAGGCGTCCCTGCGCGGCGTCGGCCTTTTCGCGCAGTTTCCAAAGCAGGTCGGACCAGCGATCCTCGTTGCCGACGGGATCGCCCATCACGATCCAGTTGGCGCCCTCTATCCGGTACATCAGAAAGGCGTCGCCCTCGTCGGCCAGGAGGAAGCGCTTGTCGCCGGTCAGCGCGAGGAAGGCGTCGGTGCGGTCGGCGAGCGCGAGCGCGGGTTCGAGCTGGTCGAAGCTGACCGCGCTGGTGCGGACCGAGCGCGCCGACGGCGCAAGAAGGCGCCAGATCGCGAGCCCGGCGAGCAGCACCGCGATGCCGAAGAGCGCGCGCAGGAAGCGTGGCGCGTCGCCGTTCAGGCTGAACTGCCACCAGAGACTGCCCGAATAGGCGACATGCTTGTAGGCAAAGAAGCCCGCAAAGGTCGACGCCAGGATCGCGGTCAGCGCGGCGGCGATCCAGCCGGTCGACAGCGGCGCGTCGATCAGCGCGGTCTTGCGATAGAAGGCGGCGCGGCTCCACTGCAGCGCGGCGACGATCCCGGCCAGGATCAGCGCCTCCTCATAATCGAACCCCTTGGCGAGCGAGAAGAGAATCGCGGCGGCGAGCAAGGCGCGCGTCGCGACGAACGCGCCGTCGAGGCGGCGGAGCAGCCCGGGCGCGAGGAAGAGGAGGAGCGTGCCCGCAAGGCTCGCGGCGAGGTGCGAGGCCTCGACGAACGGCAGCGGAAGGAAATGCTTGAGGTCGTGCATCCGCGCCGCCTCCGCCGGGGTCGATCCCGAGAGGAGGAGGATCAGACCGCCGGCGAAGACGAGGGCGGCGAGCAGCGGCGGCGCCAGCTCGCGCAGTAGCGACTGCCCCGCAGCGGCGAGCTGCTTCGCCGGTCCGTGCCACGCGCGGCTTTCGTGCCAGGCGAGGAGCAGCGCGGCGAGGAGCAGCGGCAGCAGATAATAGATGACGCGGTAGGCGAGCAGCGCGGCGAGCAGCTCTGCTTTATCGCCGGGCACCATCGCGATCACCACCGCCTCGAACACGCCGAGCCCGCCCGGCACATGGCTGATCAGCGCGGCGATGATCGCGAGCGCATAGCCGAGGAAGAAAAGCGGCCAGGCCGCCGGGTCGGGGGCGGGCAGCAGGATGAACAGCGCGGCGCTGGCGGCGGCGAGGTCGAGCGCGGCGACAAGCGTCATCGCCGCACTCTTCGCCGGGCCGGGTATCGGCGTGCGCCAGCCGCCGATCTCGACCGCGCGCAGCCCGAAGTGGCGGAGCAGCATCGGGATCAGGCAGAGCGTCACGGTCGCGATCCCCGCGATATGCAGCCAGTGGAGCGACAGGCCGAAGTCGAAGAAGGGCAGGATCTGCGTGCTGGTCGCCGCGGCGAGGCCGGCGAGCAGGATCACACCGTTCCAGAAGGCGAGGCTGGCGAGCGCGATCACGCTGCCGATCGCGCCGCCGTCGAGGCCCGCGGCGCGATAGACGCGGTAGCGCGCCGATCCGCCGGTGAGCAACGCGAGTCCGAGATTGTGGCTGAGCGTGTAGCTGGTGAAGCTGGCGAGCGCCGCCGTGCGCCACGGAAGCGTCTTGCCGAGGATATGCAGGGCGAAACTGTCGTAGAGGGTGAGGAGAAGATAGCTGGTCGCGGTAAGCGCCAGCGCCCCGGCGATCTGTGCCGTCGACAGCGCGTCGAAGGTATGGCGGATCGCGCGCGGGCGCACCGAATGGAGCAGGCCGAAGAGCGCGGAGAAGCCGAGCGCGGCGACGATCAGCGCCGCGAGGATCGACAGCGACCGCTTGTGCGTGCGGATGCAGGCGACAAACCGCCTCATTGCCGCGTCCAGTCCTGCCGCTTGCAGAGCAGGCCGCCGAGGATGCAGCCCGAGATGCGGATATCGTTGGCACTCTTCTGCTCGATCGTCGAATAGAAGCGGCGGCCCTGATCGGGGACATAGACCTGCCCGGTCCAGCGCGCGGCGCCGCTCCTGCGATAGTCGCTGAGCAGCTCGGTGCCGATCAGCGAGGTGACCCCCGCGTCGCGTGCGTCGGCCATCGCCTTGGGGCTCGCCCAGACGATGTTGCCGCAGAGCAATTGCCCGCAATAGCGCGTCCGGACGAGCAATGTCCCCTTGGGGTTCTGCCACAGGCCGATCGGATTCGCGGCGGGCTGTGGCATCGCAGCCGCCGCGAATCCCGTCGAGGCGGAAAGCATCAGTGCCAGCGCCGGTATCTTCATGACCGAATGTCCTTGGCTTGGGTTACGGCCGGCAGGATCGCCGCGGTCAGCGCCGCATCGTCGAAATCCAGCCGGTGCCCGCCGGGCAAAGCGACGCGCCGGACGTTGGGCAGGGTGAGCTCGGGGCAAAGGCTGTTCGCCTCCTTGGCGCCATGAATGCAGGTGACCGGCACCCAGGTCAGGCGCGACGCGGTCGGCAGGGCGAGTGCGTCGGGGGTTTCGAGACCCGCGAGCTCGACCGGCGACGCGCGAAACACGATGTCGCGCCCTGGAACGACAAGCACGACGGCGCGGATCGGCGCGCGCGCGGCGGCGGGCAGCTCCGCGAGCCCGGCATGGAGCATGTCGGCGCCGAACGACTGGCCGATCAGCACCACATGACCGGTCCGGCCGAGCGCCATCGCGCGGCGCATCGCGCCCGCGATCAGCGCGCCCGTCTCGGTGGCGGAGCGGCCGGGCGCGAAGAAGGACAGGCTGTTGACGGTTACGATCGCATAGCCGCGCGCATGGAGCCGTGCGGCGACCTTCGGGGTCATCCCGACGCGGTCGCCCATGTCGCCCGACAGCATGACGAGCGCGGGGCGCTGGGGCCCGGCTCCGGCGGCGGGCAGGTCGTGGAAGGTCGTGTGGCGATAATAGCCGAGATGGACGTAACAGAGGCCGGCGCCGAGCAGCGCGAGCAGGAGCATGAGCAGCCCTGCGCGTCCCCATCGTCTGTGGCCGGTCGTTCGTGTCATGCGCCCTTCATAGACGGTCACACGCCTCCGCAAGCTGACGCGCGGATTACGATATTGTCATGTGCCGGTCATCCGGGGGACGGCCGCGCGCGGCTAGAAGCCAAGGGGTCGAAGGCGATTGAGCGCCTTCGGCGACCCGAACCGCAGGCTGGCCGGGATCTCACCCGGCACCCGCTGATCCCGGCCCGCCTGCATCCGGCCAGCCTCCGCCCCCGGAGGCTGGCCGCTTTTACGATGGCGACCGCGCATCCATTTTGCTCGATCCCACCATGGTTGGCATGGCCTTGCGCGCGGCGCTGTGCTTTACTCCGGCGCGATATCGAGGTTCGGGAGATGACGTGATGGCCGACGGCAAAGCCCGCTACCAGACCTATAACGCCCCCGCCGGCGGGTGGGGCGCCGCGGCGGCGACCGCGAAGGTGCTCCTCGAACAGAGCGTCGTCACCAAGGGATCGCGCGCGCTGCTATCGATGAACCAGCCCGGCGGTTTCAAATGCCCGAGCTGCGCCTTTCCCGACGCGACCTGCACCAAGAAGCTCGAATTCTGCGAAAATGGCGCGAAGGCGCTCGCGCACGAGGCGACGAAATTCCGTGTGACGCGCGATTTCTTTGCGCGGCACAGCGTGACCGAGCTGATGGAGCAGTCGGACTATTGGCTCGAGATGCAGGGCCGGCTGACCGAACCGATGCGCTACGACGCGGCGAGCGACCATTATGTGCCGGTGAGCTGGGACGATGCCTTCGCGCTGATCGGATCGCACCTGCGCGCGCTCGAAAGCCCGCATCAGGCCGAATTCTACACCTCGGGCCGCACGCCGAACGAGGCGGCCTTCCTCTATTCGATCTTCGTGCGCGAATATGGCACGAACAATTTCCCCGATTGCTCGAACATGTGCCACGAACCGACGAGCCGCGGGCTCCCCCCCGCGATCGGGGTCGGCAAGGGCACGGTGATCCTCGACGATTTCGACCATGCCGAGGCGATCTTCGTCATGGGGCAGAACCCCGGCACCAACGCGCCGCGGATGATGACGCAGCTGTTCCACGCGCACAAGCGCGGCTGCCCGATCGTCGCGGTGAACCCGATGCCCGAGCGCGCGTTGATGCGCTATACCGAGCCGCAGGACGTCGTGCAGATGGCGACCTTCGGATCGGCGCCGATCGCCAGCGAATTCGTCCATATCAGGATCGGCGGCGACCTCGCTTTCCTGAAAGGCATGATGCGCGTGATGTTCGAGCGCGAGGCGGCGGGGGAGGCGGTCCTCGATCGGGCCTTCATCGCCGAGCATACGACAGGTTTCGAGGCGCTGCGCGCCGATATACTGGCGCAGGACTGGGCCGAAATCGTCGCGGTGTCGGGGATATCGGAGGAGCAGATCCGCCGCTGCGCCGAAATCTATATCCGGTCGAAGGCGACGATCATCTGTTACGGCATGGGGCTGACGCAGCACCAGTACGGGTCGCAGCTGGTCCAGCAGGTCGCGAACATCCTGCTGCTCAAAGGCAGTTACGGGCGGCCGGGTGCGGGCATTTCGCCGATCCGAGGCCATTCCAACGTACAGGGAGACCGCACCGTCGGGATCGACGAAAAGCCGACAGAGGCCTATCTCGATCAGGTCCAGCGCGTCTTCGGCTTCGCGCCTCCACGCGAGCATGGCCATCATACGATCGAGTCGGTCGAGGCGATGCTCGCGGGCACCGCGAAGGTCTTCATCGGCCTCGGCGGCAATTTCGTCCGCGCGATCCCCGATACGACACGCGCCTACGACGCGATGCGCTCGCTCGACCTGACCGTCGGGATCGCGACGAAGCTCAACCGCGGGCATCTCGTGCACGGCAAGGACGCTCTGATCCTGCCCGTCGTCGCGCGGTCGGAGCGGATCGAGACCGCGGCGGGCGAACAGTTCGTGACGATCGAGGATTCGATGTCGAACGTCACCGCCTCGCGCGGGGTGCTCGCCCCGGCGAGCGACGACCTGAAGCCCGAGGTCGAGATCGTCTGCCGCATCGCGATGGCGACGCTGCCCGACAGCCGCGTCGACTGGGCGGGCTTCATCGACGATTATGGTCGCATCCGCGACAAGATCGCCGCGGTCTATCCGGCGCTCTATTCGGATTTTTCGGAACGGATCAAGGCGCCGCTCGGCTTTCACCTCGACGTCGCGCCGCGCCGGCTCGCGTGGCTCACCCCGAACGGCAAGGCGAATTTCCTCGTGCTGCCGGGGCTGCATGTCGACGCGCCGGTCGACGATCCCGCGATGCTGCGGCTCTCGACGATCCGCTCGCACGACCAGTTCAACACGACGATCTACAGCTATAACGACCGCTACCGCGGCGTGTACAACGACCGGATGGTGCTGTTCGTCAACGCGGAGGATCGCGAAGCGCGCGGGCTGGCGGCGGGCGCGAAGGTGACGCTGGAAACGATCGCCGCCGACGGGATCGACCGGCGCGTCGAGGCGCTGACGCTGGTCGACTATCCGATGCCGCGCGGATCGCTCGCGGGCTATTATCCCGAGCTCAACCCGCTGCTCCCGCTCGATCATTATGACCGCGTCAGCGGCTGCCCGGCGGCGAAGTCGATCCCGGTGCGGATCGTCGCCGGGGCGGGTTGAAGCCGCAAATGGCGCAGCGCAACAGCTTCGCGTTCGGCCGCCAGGTCGCGCCGCTGCGGTTCCTGCTGTTCGGGCTGGTCTTTGTGGCGGTCGCGGGGGGCATGACTGCGCTCGGCGACAGCGCACGGTCGGCGTTGCTGATGGGCTTCGACGCGGCGGCGCTCGCCTTTCTCGTCTCCGCGCTGCCGCTGCTGCGTTCGAACGTGCGGCAGATGCGCCAGCGCGCGGTCGAGAATGATGCGAACCGCGCCGGCCTTCTGGCGATTTCGGTGCTGCTGTCGCTCGTCGTCCTGTTCGCGGTCGGGACGCTGATCGCGGGCCCGGAAAAGCTCGATCGCGGCGATATCGTGCTGATCGTCGCCACCCTCGCGCTTTCGTGGCTGTTTGCAAACCTGGTGTTCACGCTGCACTATGCGCATCTCTATTATCTGCAGGCAGGCGGGCGCGATCGCGGCGGGCTGGAGGTGCCGGGGGTCAAGGAACCCGGTTACTGGGACTTCCTCTATTTCAGCTTCACCCTGGGGATGACCTTCCAGACGTCCGACGTCACCATATCGGGCGCGCATATGCGGCGCGTCGCGCTCGGCCATTGCATGGCGGCGTTCGTGTTCAACATGGGGATATTGGCGTTCACCGTGAACGCGCTCGGCGGATCCTAGGCGATCGGGCCGCCGCTGATCAACAATGCCGAATCCGCGCGGGCGAGCGCGACGAGCGTCAGCCCGGCGGCGGCGGCGCGTTCGGCGGCGAGGCTGGTCGGGGCGGAGATGGTGACGAGCATCGGACAGCCCGCGCGCACCGTCTTTTCGACGAGCTCATAACTGCACCGCGCCGAAAGCAGGATGAAGCCGCCCGCCGGATCGATCGTCGCGCGCGCGAGGGCGCCGACCAGCTTGTCGAGTGCGTTGTGCCGCCCGACATCCTCGCGCGCGCAGAGAATCTCGCCCGCCGGTGTACAGAAGGCGGCGGCATGAACCGCGCCGGTTGCGCGGCCGAGCGGCTGGCGGTCGACGAGCGCGGCGAGCGCCCGCGCAATCGCGGACCGGTCGACGTCGATGCGGGCGGCAACGTGCGGCAGCGGGCGCAGCACCTCCTCGATATTCTCGATCCCGCACAGGCCGCAGCTGCTTTCGCTGACCCGGCGCCGCGCGCGTTCGAGCGCCAGATGCGCGCGATCGGGGGCGAGCCAGAGGCGCAGCGCCCAGCCGCCCTCGATCGGGTGGACGCCGACCTTCGCGAGCTGCGCGGGCGTCTCGACCAGCCCCTCGGCGAGCGCGAAGCCGAGCGCATAATCCTCGAGATCGGCGGGAGTCGCCATCATCACCGCATAACCGATGCCGGAAACCTCGACCGACACCGGCGCCTCGATCGCGAGCGCGCGCGTCAGATCGGAATCGCCGGGCTCGGCAAGGCCGATCCGGCGGACGCCGCGGTCGGTCGTCGATGCGCCGACGGGGCCGGCTTTGCTGTTTTGCGCGCTCATTATACCGCCCAGCCTATAGGCGGCGCGCGGCGCGCGGACCAGCGGAACATGCCGGTCAGCCTTCCCCCGCGTGGCCGGCGCGCGTTACAAGATGCCGCGCTCGGTTGAGTCGCCACCGAGGCGCTGCGCGACGATGCCGGCAAGGCGCGGGGGAGCGCGCTGCGCGACGCGCGGATTGCGGCGGCGGCGGGGAAGAGAGCGCTCGGCATCGCGCACGACGACAGGAACGGCCGGATGTGCGCGATGGTGGATAACATCATGCTTGCCGACAAGGCGCGCGGCCTTGACAGCTGCGCGCGGCAGAGCTGGTGTCAGTTCCACCGCGTGATCCGCGTCCGAAAACAACCTCGATCCGGGTGGCGCCCCGCTCGAGGATTTCGCCACCTTTTGTGAATGAGGACAAGATCCGAATGACCGACGAATCCCCGCAAGTGCTGAGCTACCGCGGCGTCGTCTATCCATGGCACTGCGACCAGATGGGCCACATGAACGTCATGTGGTACACCGGAAAATTCGACGAAGCGACGTGGACCCTCTTTGCCGAACTGGGACTGACGCAGGCCTATCTCGCCGCGAACGGACGCGGGATGGCGGCGGTCGAGCAGACGACGCGATATCTGCGGGAGCTGGTTGCGGGTGACACGGTGACGATCACCTCGCGCCTCGTCGAGGTGCGCGAAAAGGTGCTGCGCTTCGAACATGCGATGGTCCGGACGACCGACGGCACCCTCGCGGCGACATCGGCGATCACCGGAGTTCACCTCGACACGGCGCTCCGCAAGGCGTGCGCTTTCGAAGAGGATATTCGTCGCCGCGCGGCGGCGATGGTCGGATCGCATACAGCCGATCCGGCCTGATACTCGACCGCGCCGGCATCGACCCGCGCTTTGTCCGCGCGTCCCGCCCTTGCGCGCGACTAGAGTGTTTTCAAGTCAGGTGGACTCACCTGACGACTCGGAAAACACGGCAAAACAAGAATCTGGAGTGCCGGTTTTGATTCAATCA
>NZ_JAFMTR010000098.1 GCF_018682675.1 Sphingopyxis soli | reverse complement strand
CTGCCGGGTGTCTCGACTTCGCTCGACACGAACGGAAATAGGGGACTGTCTGGAATCCACCCCAAAACCGACATTCTTGCCGCTGGCGAAGTCGAGGCACAGCTTATAGCCCGCCGACGCGCCCCGGCGCCCGCGCGCGGACGAAATTCTCGAGCGCGGTGAACAGCATGGCGCGCGCGTCGCTGCCCAGCATCTCGCCTGTCAGCAGGTCAAATCCCATCCGGTCGCCGGCGCCCGCGGCGCGGACGATCGACGCGAGCAGCGCCTCGTCGAAGCTGAGCTGCGGGCAGCAGGGCGGGGCGACCGCGAAGGGGTCGGGCCAGACATGTCCGATCGCCTCGACGACCAGCCGGAAGCGCCGCGCGACGAGGATATTGCCCCAGCGCCGTTCGAGCTCGGGCATCGGGTCGCGCTCGCCGCGGCGGCAGAGGATGCAATAGCGGAGCGCGAGAACGGCCTGGGCGGCGTCGGGAAAAAGGTCGCGGACGAGCGGCTGCACGGTGAATTTCCGGACCAGTTCGCTGCTCTGCATGAAGCCTCCCCATCGATGCCGGCCCGATCGGCCGGGATGTTTCCCGGTCCCGCCCCACGCCTGAAAAAGATGCCGGCCGCCATGATGCAGCTGAAAGATGCAGCGGCCGGCAGGAGGGGACTGCCCATTCTTGCTATTGATAATTAGTCGCAAATACAAGCGAAAAAAGAGGCGCCCGAAGGCGCCCCTAATTTCAACGGTTTAGGCCGTGGACGAAGCCCCCTCCGCCTTCGCGCCATCGTCAATCTTCGCTGACCGGCTTCGACTGTAGCTGGATGTAATTCTCGATTCCCATGCGCTCGATCATTTCGAACTGCTTTTCGAGTTCGTCGACATGATACTCCTCGCTTTCGAGGATGTCCGAAAAAAGGTCGCGGCTGACATAGTCGCGAACGCTTTCGCTGTGCGCGATCGCGTCCTTGAGCAACGGGATCGCCTCTTCCTCGAGCGCGAGGTCCGCCTTCAGTATCTCCTCGACGGTTTCGCCGACGCGCAGGCGCCCGAGCAGCTGGAAATTGGGCAGGCCGCCGAGGAACAGGATGCGGTCCGCCAGCTTGTCGGCGTGCTTCATCTCGTCGATCGATTCGTGCCGCTCGAAATGCGCGAGGCGCGCGACGCCCCAATTGTCGAGCATCCGGTAGTGCAACCAATATTGGTTGATCGCGGTCAGCTCGTTCTTGAGCGCCTCGTTGAGAAAATCGATGACTTTAGCGTCGCCCTTCATGGTCAGTCCTGTCATTCTTCCTGGGATGGGGTCGGGCGGCCTTATACGCCCCCCGGCCGCGTCACGCCAAGGTCAAAAATGGCAGAAAACCAAGAAAAATCAGGCGGTCTCGGCGACGTCGCTGATGATATTGCGAGCGAAAGGCAGGCACTGGCCGCATTTGGGTTTGCGACCCAGTTGCGCATAGGCCGCCTTGGCGCACCGCAATTGGCCGTCGCGCGCGACGTCGCGCAGATCGCGCTCCCTTATTGCGTTGCAGACACAGACAACCATGTGCGAATCCTTCTCAACAAGGGCTATCTAGGGATAGTGCGAGCGATTCGCAACTGGAAAGTTGCGACTGGTTCGCAATCCGAACAGCGGCAATTTTCGCCCCGCCGGGCCTTGCCCGCGACGTGATTCGCGGGCATAGGCGCGCCCATCTTCCCAAGCCCCCGCAAAGCAGAGGTCCGCCCCATGAAAGTGAATGTCTATGTGACGCTCAAGCCGGGGGTTCTCGACCCGCAGGGCAAGGCGATCCATCATGCGCTCGAGGGGCTGGGTTTCGGCGGCGTCGCCGACGTCCGCGCGGGCCGCTTCATCGAACTCGACGTCGCCGACGGCACGAGCGATGCCGACCTCGACGCGATGTGCGCGAAGCTGCTCGCGAACACGGTGATCGAAAACTACCGCATCGAACGCCCGTAATACAGGAGCCGCGACCCATGAAGACCGCCGTCATCGTCTTTCCCGGCTCCAACTGCGACCGCGACATGGCGGTCGCGCTCGAGCAGGTGACGGGCAAGGCGCCCGCGATGGTCTGGCACCGCGAGAGCCAATTGCCCGATGGCGTCGATTTCATCGCGCTGCCCGGCGGCTTTTCCTACGGCGACTATCTGCGCTCGGGCGCAATGGCGGCGCGCTCGCCGATCCTGCGCGCGGTGTCCGATGCCGCGGCACGCGGCGTCCCGGTGCTCGGCGTGTGCAACGGCTTTCAGGTGCTGACCGAGGCGCAGTTGCTGCCCGGCGCGCTGATGCGCAACGCGGGGCTCAACTTCGTGTGCCGCACCGTGCCGCTGAAGGTCGAAAACAGCCAGTCGCTGTTCACCGCGGGCTATGGCGCAGGCGAGGAAATCGCCATCCCCGTCGCGCATCACGACGGCAATTACTTCGCCGATGCGGCGACGCTCGACCGGATCGAGGGCGAAGGGCGCGTCGCGTTCCGCTACGCCGACAATGTCAACGGCTCGGCGCGCGATATCGCGGGCGTGCTGAACGACGCCGGCAATGTGCTCGGCATGATGCCGCATCCCGAACGCGCGATCGACCGCGCGCACGGCGGCACCGACGGCCTACGCCTGTTCGAGGCGGCGCTCGGCGTCCTCGCCTGACCCTTCCGCCCGCGGCTGCACCACCGGCTGGAGCCAGCGCCCGACGAGCAGCAGCACGGTCGGCCAGAACATCGTGTTCCATATGTCGTGCCAGTGCGCGGCGTCGGGCTGTATCGCCGCGTTGCTGAATTCCGCCGTCATGTCGAGCCATTCGCCGCCACACGCCATGACGAGCACCGCCAGCCACGCCGCGACCCAACCTCCGCGCCAGCGCCACGCCAGCCGCACCAGCATGAAGAGCGCCAGACCAAAATAGATATGCAGCGCATCCTTGCTGAGATCGGTGGCGGTGACGAGCCATGATTTGCGCTCCTCGAACAGCGAGGCCAATTCTATCAACGTCATGGGGGATCAGACCTTCGCGCCGAAGGGGTTGAAGTCGGTGCCTTCATCGAACACGTCGACACCCTCGCGCCGCTTCAGCGCGCCCACGATGGCGTAGGTTGCGGGCGTCAGGACGATTTCCCACGTGGTCTTGAACAGCCATTGGAACAGCACGACCTCGTACAACTGCTCCGGCGGCCATCCGGCAAGCCCGTAAAAGGCGAGCGGGTAGAAAATCAGGCTGTCGAGCCCCTGACCGACGATCGTCGAGCCGATCGTCCGCATCCAGAGATGGCGCCCGGCCGTCCAGATCTTCATTTGCGCGAGCACGTAGGAGTTGGCGAATTCGCCGACCCAGAAGGCGGTCATCGACGCAATCACGATCCGCCAGCTGTTGCCGAACACGAATTCATAGGAGGCTTGGCCGGGCCATCCCGCGGCGGGCGGCAGCGATACCACGACCCACGCCATGAAGGCCATGAAGGCAAGCGCCGCAAAGCCCGTCCAGATCACCCGCCGCGCGCGCGCATAGCCATAGACCTCGGTCAGCACGTCGCCGATGATGTAGCTGATCGGAAAGAACAGAACGCCCGCGCCGAACGTCCACTGCCCGCCGCCCGGCAGCACGATGTAGCTGGGCTTCGAGGCGCCGATGATGTTGCTCAAGAGCAGGATCGCGACGAACGCCGCCATCATCAGGTCGTAATAGCGGAAGTGACGGACCGCCGAAGCGGCGACATGCGCGGGCCTGGCGGAAGGAGTCGGTGTATCGGTCATCGCGATGCGCTGCTTAACCCGCTTTGCGCCGGACGCAAACCGCGCTATTCGCGCGGGCGACAGCCCTGATGCACGCGCCCGTAGCTCAGCTGGATAGAGCACCCGCCTTCTAAGCGGGTGGTCGCAGGTTCGAATCCTGCCGGGCGCGCCATTCTCCATCGCTCTTAACAATGCGATATTGGCGCGAGCAGTACGCGACGACCACTCCTCGGCCTGCGCTTGGCGAGCGGCGGCTTTGGGGTGGGGAGTGGTCCTTCAATCCTCCCCGCTTGCGGGGAGGTGGCAGCCGCGTAGCGGCTGACGGAGGGGGCTCGCGTCCT
>NZ_JAFMTR010000097.1 GCF_018682675.1 Sphingopyxis soli | reverse complement strand
AACACGGCAAAACAAGAATCTGGAGTGCCGGTTTTGATTCAATCAAAACCGAACGCACTCTAGCCGAGCGCTGCCTGCTTCTCTTCGGCGATCCGGTCGAGTTCGGCGCGCGTCGGCTTGGTCGCGGCGCTCTTCAGCTGTCCGCACGCCGCCATGATGTCGCGCCCGCGCGGGGTGCGGATCGGCGCCGAGATACCGGCTTCGAAGATCAGATTGCTGAACCGCCGCACCCGCTCGGGCGTCGAACATTCATAGGGGGCGCCGGGCCAGGGGTTGAAGGGGATCAGGTTCACCTTCGCGGGCAGCTTGTACTGCTTGATCAGCCGGACGAGCTCGCGCGCATCCTCGTCGCTGTCGTTCTTGTCCTTCAGCATCACATATTCAAAGGTGATGCGCCGAGCATTGTTCGCCCCCGGATAGTCGGCGCAGGCCTGCAGCAGCTCCTCGATGCCGTATTTGCGGTTCAGCGGCACGATCTCGTCCCGGATTTCCTTGTTCACGGCGTGCAGCGAGACCGCGAGGTTCACCCCGATCTCTTCGCCCGCGCGCGCCATCATCGGCACGACGCCGCTGGTCGACAGGGTGATGCGCCGCTTCGACAGCGCGAGGCCGTCGCCGTCCATCACGATCTTCAGCGCGCCCTTGACCTCGTCGAAATTATAGAGCGGCTCGCCCATGCCCATCATCACGATGTTGGTCAGCATCCGCCCGTCGGCGGTATAGTGCCCCGCCTCGTCGTCCTCGTCGTCGGCATCGGGCGCCGACGCCATCGTCCCCTTCGGCCATTCGCCGAGCGCGTCGCGCGCCAGCAGCACCTGCCCGACGATCTCGCCCGCGGCGAGGTTGCGGACGAGGCGCATCGTCCCCGTGTGGCAGAAGCGGCAGTTCAATGTGCATCCCACCTGGCTCGACACGCAGAGCGTCCCGCGGTCGGCATCGGGAATGAACACCATTTCATATTCCTGCCCGTCGGCGGCGGCGAGCAGCCATTTGCGCGTCCCGTCGTTCGACACCTGCGCCTCGCGCACCGTCGGGCGGCCGATGATATAACGGTCGGTCAGCCAGGGGCGCATCGATTTCGCGATATCGGTCATCGCCTCGAAATCGGTGACGCCGCGGTGGTAGATCCAGTGCCAGATCTGCTTGGCGCGCAGCTTCGCCGCCTTTGCGTCCAATCCGGCCTCGACCAGTTGGGCGCGGATCGCGTCGCGGGTCAGTCCGACAAGGTCGATACGGTTGCCGCCGCGCAAGGGAACGGTGCCCGTCGTGACGGGGTCGATATGGCCGGGAATCTGCATGATGCGCGGCCATATAGTGGCGAAGCCAGGTTTTCGCAATCCAATCCCCTCCCGCAAGCGGGAGGGGCAGCGAGGCTTGCGAGCTTGCTCGCTAGTCGCAGCGGGGTGGGCCATCTCGACGCCGCTGGCCCACCCCCGGCCCCTCCCGCAAGCGGGAGGGGAGATATTTACAGTGCCGCGAGCATCCCCAGCACCGCGTCGACATTGCCGTTCGCTTCGGCATTGCGCAGCGGCAGCACATTCTGCACCAGGATTTCGGGCGGGGTCGGTTCCTGCGCGAAGAGCGCCATCACCTCGTCGGCAAAGTCGTCCAGCGGCATATAACCCTCGCGCGTCGACTGGCCGGGGGTCAGGTCGGTGCGGACCGCTGGCGGCGCCAGCTCGATCAGTTCGACCTTGCCCTCCAGCTGGACGCGCAGCGCCTGGGTATAGCTGTGCAGTGCCGCCTTGGTCGCCGAATAGGTCGGCGCCTTGGGCAGCGGTACGAAGGCGAGGCCCGAGGTCACATTCACGATCGCGCTGTCCGCCTGCGCCGCCAGATGGTCGACGAGCGCATCGATCAGCCGGATCGGGCCGAGCAGGTTGGTGACGACCGTGTCTTCGGCGGACGAAAGGTCGCGCGCCGCGGTCGCATCCTCATAGCCCATGATCCCCGCATTGTTGACGAGCACGTTGAGCGCCGGGAACTTCGCCACAATGGCGGCGGCGAAGGCTTTGATCGCACCGGGGTCGGTGACGTCGAGCGGCGCCGCGTGCATGTTCGTGCGTCCCGCGACGGCGCTTTCGAGCTTCGCCGCATTGCGCCCGGTTATGATGACGGTGTTGCCCGCGTCGTGCCAGCGCTGCGCGAGTGCGAGTCCGATGCCCGAGCCGCCGCCGCTGACGAGAATGGTGTTGCCGCTGGTCTTCATGATTTCTCTCCTGAGGGGGTAGTGAGAAGGCCAAGATATCCCTATACTCTCCAAAAGGAAGAAGGCACCCGAAAGTGCTATAGTTACTGCAAAGAGAGTTTTGGATTTTCCGCCATGTCGACCCAGGAAAAAATCGTCCACGATCCGAACGCGCCGGTCGATCCGCGCGTCGAAATGCTCGTCAACGACCTGATCGGCCGAGTCGCCGACAAATGGACCCTGCTCGTTCTCGAGGAGTTGGAGGACAATGGGGTGCTGCGCTTCACCGAACTGGCGCGAATGGTTCCGGGGATCAGCCAGAAGATGCTCACCCAGACGCTCCGCGCAATGGAGCGCGACGGTCTGGTCGAACGGACCGTTCATCCGGTGATCCCGCCGAAGGTCGAATATCGCCTGACCGATCTCGGGCACAGCCTTGGCGAGGCCTTTTGCGGCGTCTGGCACTGGGCGGGCGACAATCTCGACCGCGTCGAGGCGGCGCGCAAGGCGTTCGACGACCGCGGCTGACGAATGAAAATCGGGGCCGCGATCCGGATCGGATCGCAGCCCCGAAAGGTGTCGGCGGAGTGCCTGCCGATCGGGTCTAATTCAGTTGCGGATTGACGCGACGCGCAGCGGTTCGCCCTGCGATGCGCCCGCGATCGCGAGGTCGGCCTTGGCCGAGGCGACCTGCATCGTGTCGCGGCGGCACTGGCGGATGTCGTTCTTTCCGACGATGTCGGCGTCCGACGCCGTGCCGCACACGGCGACGACGGCGCGCCACACGCGGTGCTGCAGCGTCCTGGCGCCGGCAGCGGTGTTGAGGTCGAGGTCGCTGTGCTGGACGACCACGGTCTGGGTCACGGGTTCGGCGAAAGCGGGCTGGCCCAGCGAGGTTGCGGCCAGCGCGGCGAGGATCAGAGTCTTTGTCATCTTCTATCTCCATCGGCCGGCTGAAGGAGGGGAGGAAGCCGGTGGAGAACCAGATAATCCATCGCCGCGCGCAATTGGAGCAACGATGTTGCGCGGGCATTCTGCATAATTGCAGAATGCGGCCGCCAGCGTTATTTTGCACAAGGCATCATGTTCGACTGGAACGATCTCAAATCCTTTCTCGCGGTCGCAGAGAGCGGCAGCACGCTCTCGGCGGCGCAGGCGCTTCGCGTCAGCCAAACCACCGTCGCGCGCCGCATCGCCGCGCTCGAGGAGGCGACCGGCCTTGAACTCTTCGAGCGTCGGCAGGCGGGCTATGCGCTGACTCAGGTGGGCGAAGCGATGCTGACGAGCGCGATGGCCGTCCGCGAGGCCGCCGACCGGTTCGAAGATGCGGCGGGCGCACGGTCGCGCGACGCGGGCGGCACGGTCAGCCTATCGACGATGGAAATCTTCGCTGTGACCGTGCTGCCGCCGATCCTCCGCGACCTTCGCGCCGCGCATCCCGGCATCCATATCCATCTCGACACGTCGGATGAGCCGCGCGACCTTTCCGCGGGCGCCGCCGACATCGCGATCCGCAGCACCAAGCAGCCGAGCGGCGCCGGGCTCGTCGGGCGGCGCATCGCCGACAATCCGTGGACCGTCTATTGCAGCCGTGACTATGCCGACCGCCACGGTATCCCGCACACGCGCGAGGAATTGGCGGCGCATCCCTTCATCGGCGGCGGGGGCTATGTCTGGGAGCCCTATCGGGCGTGGCTGAAGCAATATGCGCTCGAGGAGTCGGTGGTGATGCAATATGACACCGCCTCGGGCCTGCTCGCCGGCGTGCGCGCGGGAATGGGGCTCACCATCCTGCCCGCCTTCCTTGCCGATCGCGAACCCGGGCTCATCCGGTGCATCCCGCCCAAGCGTGAAGACACGACCGGCCTCTGGCTGCTGACGCACGAGCGCCTCCGCCACGTGCCGCGCGTGCGGCTGGTGCTCGATTTCCTCGCGGCGGAGCTGACGAAGCTGGGGCGAGCCTAGGAGCCTAACGCCCGTTCCACAGCCGCATCGACGTGCAGCGCCAGCGTGTCGAACAGCGGCACGGCACTGTCGGCCTCTCCGACCAGCAGCATGATTTCGGTGCAACCGAGGATGATCGCCTCGGCGCCGCGGTCGACGAGCGCTGCGATGACTTGCCGATACGCGCCGCGCGATTCCTCGCGGATCACACCCTGCACAAGCTCGTCGTAGATGATCCGGTGGACCGCCGCGCGGCCGGCTTCGTCGGGGACGATCACGTCGAGCCCGGCCTCCGCCATCCGCCCCCTGTAGAAATCCTGTTCCATCGTGAAGGCGGTGCCGAGCAGGCCGACGCGTCGCATCCGCGCCGCCTTGATTGCGGCAGTCACCGGGTCGGCGATGTGGATCAGCGGCAGGGCCGACGCGGCCTCGATCGCGCCCGCGCAGCGGTGCATCGTGTTCGAGCAGATCAGCAGCAGATCGGCGCCGCTGCGTTCCAGAGCAGCGGCGGCTTCGACCATCGCGCGGTCGAGCGCGGGCCAGTCGCCTTCCGCTTGCAGGACGGCGATCGGTGCGAAGTCGAGCGAGTGCAGGACGATATTCGCGGCGTGCAGTCCGCCAAGACGGTCGCGGACTGCCCGATTGAGCAGGCGATAATATTCGGCCGAGCTTTCCCAGCTCAGGCCGCCGATCAGGCCGATGGTTTTCATGACGCAAATCCCGCAGACAAATCGCTGTCCTACATTATCGGACGGGCATAGCGTTTCGACTGATGCGACGCCATGCAACTTTCCCGATCCCCTTCGCGCGCCAAACCGCGCGCGCCATACGATTCCGAGTGACGTTGCGCAGTTTTCCCGGGGATCGCTATGGCCGCATTCGAAAGAGGTGAATCGCGAGTGAAGTTACGCAGAAATCCGCCGTTTTCCGGAATGCCTTCACCGGATGCTGGCGCATCCCAGCGCCGCCGCATCGATCGCGGTGGCGGCCCCGCGCAGGCGATAGGTATCGGCGATCGCGCGGCCGCTGGCGGTGCTGCTCGCGACGCTCATGCTCGGCGCCGATCGCATCGCCGCGATGATCGCGGCGTCCATGCGCGCGTCGCTCGCCCAGCCGTGCGGGCCGTTGCCGGTCAGGATGAAGCGGCGGCTTCCGATGGTCAGGCGCAGTTCGCGCCCCGGCGCGCGCTCTTTGGACAGGCGGACATAGAATTGCCCCCTGATGCGCGACTTCGGCCAATATCCGACGCTGGCATAGGGCTTGATCTCCGGGCGTCCGATCGTCGCCGAGGGCGCCGCGATCGCGTAGCAGCGCGGGGTCGCCGACTCGCGAAACGCGCCCCAGCCCTCGAAAATTCCCAAAGCGGTACGCGGCGCGGCAAGGGCCGTCGCCGGAACCGCCGCCGCGATCAGGAAAAGGAGGGGCATCCGCCGCATTGCGCCCCGTTTGCCCGAATGGAAATGCTTTGCAAGCATGGCTTGCGCGGCGCGACGCGTTCGTTAAGGAAGGTGGACATTTTCGGGGGACGGGATTCGGGGCGAATGGCCCGCTCCGCCGGACTCTCTCAGGGACTTTCCCCTTATCGGTACAGGGATGGCGAATTAGAATGAAAGCGACGATCGAACGCGCAGTGCTTCTGAAAAGCCTCGGCCACGTCCAGTCGGTGGTCGAACGGCGCAACACGATTCCGATCCTGTCCAACGTGCTGATCGAGGCCGACAGCACCGGCCAATTGAAGCTGATGGCGACCGACCTCGATCTTCAGGTCGTCGAAACCATCGCGGCAAAAGTCGAAACGCCGGGCACGACCACCGTGTCGGCGCACACATTGTTCGAAATCGCCCGCAAGCTGCCCGAAGGCGCCGAGGTCAGCCTCGCCGCCGCCGAGGGCAAGATGCAGGTCAAGGCCGGCCGCTCGAACTTCAACCTGCCGACTTTGCCGCGCGACGACTTCCCGGTGATCGCCGAGGGCGACCTGCCGACCAGTTTCGAACTGCCCGTGGCCGAGCTCATCCAGATCATCGACAAGACGCGCTTCGCCATCTCGACCGAGGAAACGCGTTATTATCTCAACGGGATATTCTTCCACGTCGCCGAGGATGCGACCGGTCCGGTGCTGAAGGCGGCGGCCACCGACGGCCACCGCCTCGCGCGCTACACGGTGACGCGCCCCGACGGTGCGTCGTCGATGCCCGACGTCATCGTGCCGCGCAAATGCGTCGGCGAAATCCGCAAGCTGCTCGACGAGGCCGAGGGCAATGTCGAAATCAGCCTGTCGGCCTCGAAGATCCGCTTCCAGCTCGGCAACGCCGTGCTGACTTCGAAGCTGATCGACGGGACGTTCCCCGACTATAGCCGCGTCATCCCGACTGCGAACGACAAGCTGCTCAAGGTCGATCCGAAGAGCCTGTTCCAGGGCGTCGACCGCGTCTCGACGATCGCCAGCGAAAAGACCCGCGCGGTCAAGGTCGGCCTCGACAAGGATCGCATCACGCTTTCGGTGACCAGCCCCGAGAACGGAACCGCCGCGGAAGAACTCGCTGCCGGTTATGACAGCGATCCGATGGAGATCGGCTTCAACGCCCGCTATCTCAGCGACATCCTCGGCCAGGTCGATGGCGACAGCGTCGAACTCCACCTCGCCGACGCCAACGCCCCGACGCTGATCCGCGAAAGCGAGAAAAGCCCGGCGCTCTATGTGCTGATGCCGATGCGGGTTTGATCAGGGTGCGGCGCGTTCGCCGGTTGGCGTTCGGACTCGCAGCCTCGGCGGCGCTTATCGGATTCGCCGGCCCGGCTCAGGCCGCTCCGCCGGGATTCACAGCGCGGGACCGGGACGATGCGATCTGCATGGTGGTCTTTGGCTCGGTTCTTGGCGCCATGCCCGACGGCGAGGACAAGGAAGGCCTATCGAGCGTGCTGACCTATTTCATCGGCAAACTGAAGGGGCGCCATCCGGCGCTCGCCATGACCGAATTGTTAGCGCCCGATTATGTGCTGTCGCTGCACGGCGAAATAGCATCATCGGCGAAGCGCTGCGCCGAAGAGGCGGTCGCAATGGGCCTCGACCTGCAAGAGGCGGGGCGTATCCTCGTCGATCTCGACAAGCAGCCCGCGCCCACGTCCTGACCGTCTGCGGTTCAGCCCGCCTTCGACACCCGCCAGATCGTGTTGCCGGTATCGTCGGCGACCAGCGCGCTGCCATCCTTCGCGACCTTGACGTCGGCCGGCCGACCGCGCGTCGTCTTGCCGTCCTTGGCGAGGAACTGGTCGAGGAAGGTGACGGGCAGGGCGTCCACCGGCTTGCCATTGGCGCCGAACTTGACGAACACGACGTCGTACCCGGCGACGGGCTCGCGATTCCACGACCCGTGCAGCGCGATCAGCGCGCCATTCGCCCAGCGCTCGCCGAGGTCCAGCTTGTCGGTGAAGGTGAAGCCCAGCGGCGCGACATGCGCGCCGAGCCCATATTCGGGGCGCTTCACATATTGGCGGCGATCCTCGGCCTCGGGCGGCACGCGCGGATCGATGAAGCCGCCCCAATAATACCAGGGCCAGCCATAGAAATCGCCCTCGGTCACATCGGTCAGATAGTCGGGGACAAGGTCGCTGCCGAGC
Organism: Sphingopyxis soli; assembly: GCF_018682675.1. Lineage (GTDB taxonomy): Bacteria > Pseudomonadota > Alphaproteobacteria > Sphingomonadales > Sphingomonadaceae > Sphingopyxis > Sphingopyxis soli. The sequence continues at coordinate 32,797 of NZ_JAFMTR010000097.1, read as the reverse complement.
ATGTCGCGCTCGTTGACCACCGTCCACAGCCGCTCGCTGCCGGGGTAGAAGGCCAGGCCGACGGGGTTGCGCAGGCCCGCGGCGAAAGTGCGCATATATTTGTTCTCGGGCCGCACCTCGAGCACGCTCGCGCGGCGCACCTCGTTGCCCATGCCCTTTTCGCCAATGTTCGAATCGGCGCCGACGCCGACGTAAAGCCAGCCGTTGGGCGCGGCGACGAGGCTTTTGGTCCAGTGGCGGTTGGTGCCCTTTGCGGGCAGATCGACGAGCTTCGCCGGCTTGCCGCTCATCGTCGTCTCGCCCTCGACGTAAGGGAAGGCGAGTATCGCGTCGGTGTTGGCGACGTAGAGCGTCTTGCCGACCAGCGCCATACCATAGGGCGAGTTGAGGCCGGTGATATACGCGGTCTTGACCTCGGCCTTGCCGTCGCCATCGGCATCGCGGAGCAGGGTGATGCGGTTCGCCGATGCGCCGCCGGCGCCCGCCTTGCTCATCATCGACTTCATGATCTTGCCCTCGATCCCGCCGTCCTTGCGTGGCGGGCTCTCGGCTTCGGCGACGAGGACGTCACCGTTCGGGAGCACGAGCATCGAGCGCGGATGGTCGAGTCCCTCCGCAAAGCGCTCGACCTTGAGGCCTGGCGCCGCGCGCGGTGCCTGGCCCGCGGGCCAGCTCGTCGCCTCGGGCACGTTCATCGTCGGGATGGTCTGCGCATTCTGCGACGCCATCACGGGCACCCGGCCGCTGAGTTCGGCGGTCGAGAAGCGCGCCACGTCGGGCCGCGATAGCACATAGAGTATGATCCCGCCGACGACGATCAGGACGGCGAGGGCGATGGCGGCATATTTCAGGATTTTGCGCATGGGATCGGTCTTACACGGCGGCGGGACGACGGCAAAGGGGCGATTGGCAGTGCCCGATCGTTAACGCGCGCGTCGCCGGGATTAACCTTACCCCGGCGTTCATTACGGTTGGGAACGGGGCGGTGACGCGGGCCGTTTAGAGCCGATGCCGGAACATAGGCCGGGAACGACATGCATCTGCCATCACCCTATCTCGCCGATCGCGGCGCTGTCGAGGATGCGAACGCGATGATCCGCGAACATGGGGAGGAAGCCGGTTTCGCCGCAGCCGCCCGCGCCGAGCAGTATCGGGTGCTCGGCAATCACGTCCATTTCGCGCGCTGGCGCCAGATCGAACGGCTGATCACCTATCTGTCGATCGACATTGCCCTCGACACCGTCCACTAGGCGCTCGTTATCTAGGCGCTAGATCCGCAAGCCCGCCGTTTCGGGCAACCCTGCCATGATATTGAGGTTCTGGACACAGGCGCCGCTCGCGCCCTTGCCGAGATTGTCGAGCCGCGCGACGAGGCGGATCTGCGTGCCGTCGGGGCTGGCGTAGAGCATCAGTTCCATCCGGTCGGTCGCTTCGTCGCTTTTCCGCAGCAGCAGCTCGCTTTCGTCGCCTGCGCGGCTCACGCTGACCAGCGGCGACCCGTCGAAATGAGCTGCGAGCGCGTCGAAGGCGGCGTCGGCGGTCTGGGCGTCGAAGCTCAGCGGAACCTCGACCAGCATTCCGCGATAGACGGGCACCACGGCAGGCGCGAACAGCGGCGGATGCACCAGCCCGGCGCCGTGCGTCATTTCGGGCACATGCTTGTGCGCGAGGTTCAGGCCATAGCTGCGAAAGCCGATGTCCTCGTCCGCCTCGAACCTTGCGATCAGCTCCTTGCCGCCGCCCGAATAGCCCGACACCGCGTTGACGCTGAGCCGCGCGTCGCGCGCGACGATCCCCGCGGCGACCAGCGGCGCGACGAGCGCAAGAAAGCCGGTTGGGTAACAGCCGGGGTTGCTGACGCGCTTCGACCTCTCGATCGCGTCGCGCTGCGCGGCGCCGAGCTCGGGAAAACCATAGGTCCATCCTGGCGCAACGCGGTGCGCGGTGGATGCGTCGATGATCCGTACGGCGGGATTCGTGACCATCGTCACCGCTTCGATCGCGGCAGCGTCCGGCAGGCAGAGGATGACGAAGTCGGCGCCGTTCAGTGCCTCGGCACGGCGGGCGGCGTCCTTGCGCTCGGCGTCGGGCAGCGCGACAAGCGAGAATTCGTTCCGCCCGGCGAGCCTTTCGGCGATTTCCAGGCCCGTCGTTCCCGCCGCGCCGTCGATGAAGACCGTCCGGATCATGGCCTTATCGCAGTCTTTTGTAGCTGCTGACGGGCACGTCATTGCCCTTCGCGGCCGACCGCTTCGCAACCTCGGCAAGAGGTTCGACGCGCACCTCCATCCACTGGCGGCTGGCGTGGATGATGTTCCGGCTATCGGCCATGATCCCGACATGGCCGGGAAAGAAGACAAGGTCGCCGCGCGCCAGGTCGGCGGGGCGGATATCCTTGTCCGCACCGAGCGCCGCAAGCTGCAGGTCGCTGTCCCGGGGCAGTTGCACACCGGCCGACGCCCAGGCGAGTTGGACCAGCCCCGAGCAGTCGATGCCCCTCGCGGTGCGGCCGCCCCACAAATAGGGCGTGCCGACCATCGACTCCGCAATCGCGGCAGGATCGTCATGCTCGCTGCCGACCTCGACCACCGCGGCGAGCGGCAAATAACCATGGGCGGTCTTCAGCCATTCGCCCTCGGCCTCGCCCATCACGAGCGCCCCGCGCGGCAGGACGGCAGGTGCCCCGGCGGCGGCGTCGGGCGCCGAGTGCAGCGCCGCCTCGATCATGTCGACGCGGTGCGTCGGAGCGATCGGCGCACCGAGCGCTTCGGCCGCCAAATAGCCGACATAATGATCGGCGAGGCTGTAGCCCCAGGCCCAGCCGCCCGTGAGATCGAGCAATGCGAAGCCCTCGCCGAACAGCAGCTCGCTCGTCTGGTCGGCGTCGAGCGACGGCGACCCGCGCATCACCGCGGCGGGCAGCACGCCGCTCACCATCATTGGCGCGGCGTAATGCGGCGCAAAATGAATGCCCGCAACTGCAATGTCGGCGAGGTCGGGGCGGATTGCGACGATGCGTGGATCGAACGCGTGCGATTTGCCCGTCAGGCCGAAATGATCGCGGCCCTGTCCGGCCAGGCCGGGGCGTCCCATGCGCACGCGGTTTGCCGCTGAATGTTCGCCGCTGTTCGCTGTCACGTCTCGTCCTGCAACTAGTCCCCATCCGCGCTTCGCGGACAGTCGCGGCGCATTAGACCAGCGCCCCCGGCTTTATCAAGGACGATCGCCCTTCTTGCGGCGGTCATAGCGGGCTTGAAGCATCGCCCATGCGGCGCGCAGGCCGAGTGCGGCGCCGCCCTTCGGTCGGCCGGGCTTTGCCGAGGGGCGCCAGGCAAAGGTGTCGAAATGCGCCCAGGGCGTGCCGTCGGGAACGAAGCGCTTCAGGAACAGGGCAGCGGTGATCGATCCGGCGAAGGGCGAACTGCCGGCATTGCCGATATCGGCGATATCGGTTTCGAGAAGGTCGGCATAACCATCCCATAACGGCATCCGCCACAGCGGATCGTCGCGGTCGGTCCCGCCCTTGAGCAGGTCGTCCGCCAGGCTGTCATCGTTGGCGTAAAGCGCCGGAAGGTCGGGGCCCAGCGCTGTCCGCGCAGCACCCGTGAGTGTCGCGAAATCGACGATCAGTTCGGGCTTCTCCTCGCCGGCTCTGGCAAGCGCATCGCCCAGCACCAGTCGCCCTTCGGCGTCGGTATTGCCGATCTCGACCGTCAGCCCCTTGCGGCTCTTGAGCACGTCGCCGGGCCGGAAGGCATCGGCCGAAATTGCATTCTCGGCCGCCGCGACGAGGCAGTGGAGGCGGACCGGCAGACCGCTTGCCATCACCAGTTCGGCAAGCGCGAGCACATGTGCGGCGCCGCCCATATCTTTTTTCATCAGCCGCATCCCCGCTGCGGGCTTGATGTCGAGCCCGCCGCTGTCGAAGCTGATCCCCTTGCCGACCAGCGCGACACGCGGATGATCGTCCTTGCCCCATTCGATTTCGATCAGTCGCGGCGCATGGTGCTTCGCCGCCGCGCGCCCGACCGCGTGGATCATCGGATAGCCCTGTTCGAGCGCTTCCCCCTTGGTCACGGTCAGCTTGGCGCCGTGGGCCTTGGCAATGCGTTCGGCCGCCTTTTCGATCGCAGCGGGCCCCATGTCGGCGGCAGGCGTGTTGACGAGGTCGCGGACGAGCGCGGTCGCGCGCATCTCGGCAACCGCCGGCGCGATCGCAGCGACATCGGTGGTCAGCAGCACGCGCGGTCCCTTAGTCGGCGGGTTCGATTTATACGCGTCGAACCGATATTGTGCGCTCAGCCATCCGAACAGCGCCTTGCCCGGCTGATGGCCCTCAACACGATAGCGCCCCTCGGGCAGGATCTGGGCGAGCTTGGCGAGACACCATGCAGACAGCTCCTCGACTTTCGCCACCGTCGTGACGACCGCCCAGCGCTCGGGATCGTCGCCGGGCAGGATGGCGTGGACGTAGGCGTCCGGCTTGAAACCCACCGCGGCCAGATGCGCGCGCTCGCGGGCGTTGCGCCCCTTCAGCCATTCGTCATAGCCCTTCTTGTCGACGAGATGGATCGGGCGGGCGTCCTGCCCCTTGTCGGGCTGGATCAGGTCGGAATAGTCGGTCATGCCGAGGTGCTAGGCCGCCAGGGATATTTTGTCGATTCCCTGCGTTGTTCGATCATGTCCTACCGAATGACCGCCATCATCCTCCCGATGCTGCTGCTCGCTGCAGGCTGCTCGCAGGATGAGCCGACGAAGGTCGACAAGGCGGTCGCCGCATTGGTCCCGGGCGCCCCGCCCGGCGGAAGCGAGGCTGCGCTGGCCAATGGCGCGCCCGCCTCGGACATAAGGGAAAAGAACGATCTGATCGAATTCGCCTATGCCTACCCCGCCGAGGCGGCACAAATTCCCGAGCTCGCCAGATTTCTCGACGCCGATCGACAGGTCAAACACAGCGCACTGGTCGCGGCGGCGGAGCGCGACAGGGCGGCATCGGCGAAGGGAGGTTTTCCTTATCATGCGCACAGTCATCTGCAGAAATGGCTGCTGGTCACCAATACGCCCCGCTTTCTCAGCCTTTCGGCCGAGATCGGGACATATGCAGGCGGCGCTCATGGGATGACGAGCTTCGACACGCTGCTGTGGGATCGCAACAAAGGTGCGCGGCTGAAACCGGTCGATCTGTTCAGCAGCCCCGAAGCCTTCGACGCCGCGATCCGCGAGGATTTCTGCGACCGGATCAAGCAGGCAAAAGCCGCGAAGGGCATTCAGACCGCCGACGAACCCGGGAGCCCGTTTGCCGAATGTCCGCCCGTGTCTGCGCAGACCGTCTGGGTCGGATCTTCGGACGGCCGCTATCTGGACCGGATGACGATCGCCATCGCTCCGTACGAGATCGGGCCCTTTGCCGAGGGGAGCTACAAGATCAACATGCCCATAACGTCGGCGCTGGTGCGCGTCGTGAAGCCGGAGTTCGCGCGCGACTTCCTGCCCGTCAACTGAAGGAGACCGACTGTGCCGGCCAGATCCAAAGCACAACAGAGAGCAGCGGGTGCCGCGCTCAGCGTCAAGCGCGGCGAAACGTCGAAGTCGAAACTCAAGGGTGCGTCCAGGGACATGCTCGAAAGCATGACCGAGAAACAGCTCGAGGATTTCGCGAAAGGCTCGACCAAAGGAAAGCCCGAACGCCTCGGCTGATTATTCGGCCGCTTCGAGTTCCGCAGCTGCCGCAGCGCGCGTCGCCACCGCGCCGGCCTTGGTGAAGGTCAGCACGCCGTCGGCGATCTCGCCAGTGCGCATGTCGACGCGGTCTTTCACATAATGCTGGTTGAGCCGCCAGGGCAGCGCATCGGCATTCTTCGGCAGGATGTGCAGCGAACGCTGGATATAGCCCGACGAGAAGTCGAAGATATTCTCTTCGGTCAGGCTGTTCGGATCCTCCAGCACCGGGGTTGCTATATCGGCGCCGGCCGCCTTCATGTGGTTGAGCACGCGGCAGACATATTCAGCCACGATGTCGGCGCGCAACGTCCAACTGGCGTTGAGATAGCCGAACACGACCGAGAAATTCGGGACGTTCGAGAACATGCACGCCTTGTAATAGAAATGCTCGTTCCACTGGATCGTTTCGCCATCGACGCGCACCGGTATTTTGCCCGCGACCGCAAGTTTCAGGCCCGTCGCGGTGACGATGATGTCGGCGTCGAGATGCTTGCCCGATTTGAGCTGGATGCCGGTGGCATCGAAGCGTTCGATATGGTCGGTCACCACCGATGCCTTGTCGGCCTTCATCGCCTCGAAGAAATCGGCGTCGGGGACGAGGCAGAGACGCTGCTCCCACGGATTGTAGGGCGGGGTAAAGGCTTCGGGGTCATATTTGTCGCCCAGGTTTTTCTGGAGCTGTTTGGTCAGGAACTTGCGAACCTTCTCGGGCTTGGTGCGCGCCTTGTTGAAGACGATGTCCTGCATCTTCACATTCTTGAAACGGGTGATCTTGTAGGCGAGCTCGCTCGGCAGAACCTTGCGGAGGAAGTTCGCGAAGGCGTCCTTGGCCGGGCGGATCGCATACCAGGTTGGCGTGCGCTGGAGCATCGTGACATGGGCGGCGCCCTTGCCGTCGCCCTTTTCGGTCATCGAGGGAACGATGGTCACCGCGGTGGCGCCGGAGCCGATCACGACGACTTTCTTGCCGGCATAGTCGAGATCCTGCGGCCAGAATTGCGGATGGACGATCTGCCCCCGAAAATCCTCGCGACCCGCAAATTGCGCATCGAATGGCTCGTCATAGTCATAATAGCCCGACCCGAGATAGAGCCAGCGCGCCGTCGTGGTCGAGGCCGCGCCCTTTTCATCCTCCATCGTGACCGTCCAGCGCGCGGCGGCGCTGTCCCAGTCGGCGCCGACCACCTTGGCGTTGAAGCGGATCTTGTCCCGGATACCGCGCTCGTCGACGATACGATTCAGATACTCGAGGATCGATGGGCCGTCGGCGATCGACTTCTCATGCTTCCACGGTTCGAACACGAAGCCCAGCGTGTGCATGTCGCTGTCCGAACGGATCCCCGGATAGCGGAACAGGTCCCAGGTGCCCCCAAGGTTGGCGCGCCGTTCGGCGAGGGCGAAGCTGCGGTCGGGGCAGTTCATCTGCAGGTGCACGGCCATGCCGATGCCCGAAATGCCCGCGCCAACGATCAGGACGTCCTGGTCCACCGGGCTCGCCGTGCCTGCCATCATATCGTCTCCCGTTTGTCTTTGGCCCGCAGATTACGCACCGCGTTGCATTTTGCAATCGAATTGACACGCGTGAAAGTAATGTGCGCGGCAATGTATCATTGCTGCTGTCACAATATTGTCATAGAGGCGTCACCAGTTTGCAATCATTCGCCGCGGGGGGCGCGGTAGGGGGTATTTGGCCAGTTCGATGCGTCAGATCGCAGTTCTTCCTTATCGGTTCGGCGGCGTGGACAAGGATGGTCCGACCGAGATCCTGCTCGTCACCTCGCGAGGTACGGGGCGCTGGGTCATTCCCAAGGGAAACCCGCTCACCGGTCTCGACCGGCACGCCTCGGCGGCGATCGAAGCCGAGGAGGAGGCGGGCGTGCTCGGTGCCGTGTGCCCGACGTCGATCGGCAGTTACGAATATCGCAAGCGCCGCGCGAACGGCGCCGCGATCATGTACAATGTCGAGGTGTTCCCGCTCGCGGTGACGCGCGAACTCGACGTATGGAAGGAAATGGACGAGCGTGAACGGCGCTGGTTCACACTCGATGCAGCGGCCGCGTCGGTCGAGGAGCCCGATCTTCAGGCGATGATCCGGTCGTTCGGCGACCGCGGCTTTCGCGCCGCGGCGCAGCGGTCGGGTGTCGTCTATAATGTTGCCCAAAAGACAGGGGTCAATCACATGTTCGGCTGGTTCCAGCGCCTGCTTCCGAAGCAGGGCAATTTCTTCGAGCTGTTCGAGGCTCATGCGGCGACGCTGACCGCAGGGGCGGAAGCACTCGCACGGATGCTGCAGGGCGGCGAGGGCATGGCCGACCATGTTCAGGAGATCATCGAGCGCGAGCATGACGCCGACGCGATCACGCGCGAGGTGTTGCAAACCGTTCGCCGCACCTTCCTCACCCCGTTCGATCGCAGCGCGATTACCGATCTGATCGCCTCGATGGACGACGCGATCGACGAAATGCAAAAGACCGCAGGTGCGGTCGACCTGTACGACGTCACCGAATTCGAGCCCGAAATGCGCGACATCGCCGGCCTCATCGTCGACGCCGCGCGCCTTACCGCCGAGGCGTTGCCGCTGCTACGCAATATCTCGGCGAACGGCACGCGCCTTCATGAACTCACCGAGCGTCTGGTGCGCATGGAGGGCCATGCCGACGAGATCCACGCCGCAGGCCTCAAGCGCCTGTTCAAGGAACATGGCGAGGCGAACCCGACGCAGTTCCTGATCGCGCGGGAGCTGTTCCGCCACCTCGAACGCGTCACCGACAGCTTCGAGGATGTCGCGAACGAAATCGACGGCCTGGTCATCGACCACGCGTAAGCGGCGGCGCATCCGATGCACGAACTCGCTTTTCCGCTCCTCGTCGGCCTGATCCTTCTCGCGCTGGCGTTCGACTTCCTGAACGGCCTGCACGATGCGGCGAACAGCATCGCGACCGTTGTTGCGACGCGCCTCTTGCGGCCGGTTCAGGCGGTGATCTTTGCCGCTTTCTTCAACTTCGCGGCCTATTTCCTGTCGCTGGCGTTTCCCGAACTGCACAAGGTGGCGGAAACGATCGGCAAGGGGATCATCGACAAGGATCTGGTGACCCCGGCGGTCGTGTTCGGCGCGCTGGTCGGCGCGATGGTCTGGAACGTCGTGACCTGGTTCAAGGGCATTCCCTCGTCGTCGAGCCATGCGCTGGTCGGCGGAATCGTCGGCGCCGGCGTGGCGCACGCCGGTTTCGAGGGGATCGAGTGGGCCGGGCTGAACAAGACGGTGCTCGCGATCTTCCTGTCGCCGATGCTCGGCATGTTGCTTGCAATGCTGGTGATGCTGCTCAGCAGCTGGGCGCTGCGGCGCGCGACCGCGAAATTCGCCGAAAGCAGCTTTCGCACGCTGCACCTCTTCTCGTCGGCGGCCTATTCGCTGAGCCACGGGCTCAACGATGCGCAGAAGACGATGGGGATCATCACCGTGCTGCTCTATTCGACGGGCTATATGACCGGCGAGTTCCATGTCCCCCACTGGGTCGCGATCAGCTGCTATATCGCGATCGGGCTCGGCACCCTGTCGGGGGGCTGGAAGATCATCGAGACGATGGGCGGCCGCATCACCAAGCTGTCGCACCATCAGGGTTTCGCGGCCTCGACCGGCGGGTCGATCGTCGTGTTCACTGCCAGCCTGCTCGGCATCCCGGTGTCGACGACGCACACGATCACGGGCAGCATCATCGGCGCCGGTGTCGCGCGGCGCGCGAGCGCCGTGCGCTGGGGCGTTGCGAGCAACGTGGTCGCTGCGTGGTTCATCACCATTCCCGCCAGCGCCGTTGTCGCGGCGACCTTCTACGCGATTACGCGTCTCTTCTGATCATCTCGTCGGCCGGTAATCGACGCTTGCGGCGCCGGTCAGGCGGACGGGGAGATAGAGTCCGTTGCCATAGGCCTTGATCTCGCCGGTCTCGAAGTCGTCCACACGGGTGCGGATGACGAAGGCACCTTCGCGCCGTCGGTCGACCGCGCGCCGGATCTTGCCTTCCAGTTCGTCGAGGTCGCGGGTGAAATTCTGCGTCAGGGCGTCCGCGATCAGTGGTGCGAAGCCTTCGCTGCGGCCCAGCAGGACCAGCAGGTCGCCGCCGACCCCGTCGGTGTCGCCATTGATCGTGAGGTCGGTGAAGCGGACCTGCGCCGATCCCGGCCCGTTCGCCGGGATTGCGGTCATCCATATTCGCCCGCGCGTCGGCTCGCCGGTCCGCGCCTGCAGCCGGGCCTCGACATCGGCGCCGATCGCGATCCGCCCGCCGGGCGCGCCATAGATGGTCGACGGACCGAAGGTGACGTCCATCGCGCCGAGCTTTGGCAGCACGAAAGGGCGTAGCGATCGTTTGGCGAGAGCGCGGTCGACCACCGGCTGGAGCTGCGCATAGTCGGCGATCACCGGCACGCGGACATCGAGATGTGGGCGCGGCGCTTCATGGACCAGTTTCGGTAGCGGGGTCGGCATCGGATCGTCGGGCCGGCCCGAGACGAATGTTTCGGTGATCCCCTCGATGCCGAGATTGAGGCGCAGGCGCGTGCCATCGAGGCGATAGCCGCCATAGAGGATACGTTGCGGCGTCACGCGCATCCAGACGGGCGGATTCTCTTCGTTGAGCTCCAGCGAGGTGAAGGCCTGCCGCCAGATGTCGGCTGCCTGGCTTTTAAGGTTGATCTTGCCGATCTCGCGGTTCGCCTCGCGCTCGACGCCCGCGATGACGGGCTTCAGTTTCGCGTCGGCCTCGTCGGTGAAGGTGATCCGCTTGCCCAGAAAGTCGATGCCGGGCGGGTTAGTCCAGCCATAGGTGATGCGCGCTTTGCCGCGCAGGCGCCAGTCGGACGCCATGTCAACGCGGATGCGCGCGTGCGCGAGCGCCGATCCGGTCGCAGTCTCGCCTTTCAACACCCCACCGACGTCGCGGGCGGCAACGGTTGCGTTTAGCGGTACGTCGACGACAATCTCATTGCCTTCGCCGCGTAGCCGCAACGCCCCGCGCGTGACCCGGCCGACGATGGTGCAGGGAATGGCGGGCGTAACTTTCACCTTCCTGCCGAACAGCTTGACTCGCTGCGGCGGCACGCATGCCTTTTCGCGTTTGTTGATCGTCCACAGCGTCTTCGGGATCGCGCGTTCGAGTTCCAGCTTGAGCGGCGCGATGCTTGCGTCGATCGGCACCGCGATCAGCGTGACTTGGCTGGGCGTAGGGGCAGTGTCCGTTGCGCGTGGCGGAGCTGCATCGCCGCCCTTCGCCGGGTCGCAGGCGGCGAGCGTCAGCAACGGAATAGCGGTCAGCGCCTTGATGGGATGCATGAAACGCCCCTGATCGATGCCTGCTTCTAACACCGATCGCCAAAGGCTGTTCCAACAAAAAAGATCCGATCAGACGGCGACCACCCCGAACAGGTCGTGCTCGTCGGCGTCCTCGATCGCGACATCGACGATGTCGCCGGCCTTGAGCGTTGCCGCGACGTCGCGGAGATAGACGTGGCCGTCGATTTCGGGCGCGTCGGCCTGCGACCGTCCGGTGGCGCCGATGCTGCCGTCTTCGTCTGCCTCGCCGACCTCGTCGATGATCACCGGCAGCGTGCGGCCGATCTTGGCCTCGAGCTTCGCGGCGCTGATTGCGGCGGTTTTCGCCATGATGCGCTGATAACGCTCTTCCTTGACCTCTTCGGGCACCGGATCGGCCAGAGCGTTCGCCTGCGCGCCGGCGACGGGTTCGAAGCGGAAGGCGCCGACGCGGTCGAGTTGCGCCTCGTCGAGCCAGTCGAGGAGATACTGGAAATCCTCTTCGGTCTCGCCGGGAAAACCGACGACGAAGCTCGAGCGGATCGAGATGTCGGGGGCGGTCGCGCGCCAGCTTTTGAGCCGTTCGAGCACCTTGGCCTCGTTCGCGGGGCGCTTCATCGCCTTGAGCACCTTGGGACTCGCGTGCTGGAAGGGAATGTCGAGGTAAGGCGTCAGCAGCCCCTCGGCCATCAACGGAATCACCGCATCGACATGCGGATAGGGATAGACATAATGGAGGCGCACCCACGGGGCGCGGCCTTCGCTGGTCTTCAATTGGCCGAGTTCGCGCGCGAGGTCGGTCATATGCGCGCGCACTTCGCGACCGTGCCATTGGCGCGGGTCGTGGCGGATATCGACGCCATAGGCGGAAGTATCCTGGCTGATCACCAGCAGTTCCTTCGTCCCCGCGGCGACGAGCTTCTCGGCCTCGCGCAGCACCGCGTCGATACGGCGGCTGACCAGTTTGCCGCGGAGATCGGGGATGATGCAGAAGGCGCAGCCGTGATTGCAGCCTTCCGAAATTTTGAGATAGCTGTAGTGGCGCGGGGTGAGCTTCAGACCGCCCTCGGGCACCAGGTCGACGAACGGACCCTGCGTCGGCGGCGCGGCGTCGTGGACGGCATCGACGACCTGCTCGTACTGATGCGCGCCGGTGACCGCGAGGACGTTCGGAAAGCGCGCGCGGATGACCTCGGCCTCGTTGCCCATGCAGCCGGTGACGATGACGCGGCCGTTTTCGGCCATCGCCTCGCCGATCGCCTCGAGGCTCTCTTCCTTGGCGCTGTCCAGAAAGCCGCAGGTGTTGACGAGCACGACATCGGCGCCCGCATAATCGGGCGACAGGCCGTAGCCGTCGGCGCGCAGCTTGGTGAGAATCCGTTCGCTGTCGACGAGCGCCTTGGGGCAGCCGAGCGACACCATGCCGACCTTCGGCTGGGTGGGGAGGGTTTTGACTGTCATGATTGGCGGCGCCCCTAGTCTATTTTTGGGCGTTTGTCACGCCTGCCAATGTATCCGCGATGATCCGCCAGACCTGCGGGGCGATGCCGAGGCCCAGGTGCGTTGCATCGACCTTTATGTTGCGCGCCTGCGGATTGTAGATGTCGATGGCGATGTCGGGACCGACGATGCCGTCGCGATCCGAATAGATGACGGTCAGCGGCTGGGTCAGACCCTTGAGATTGCGTGCATGGATCTCGCGTTCGATCGCATCGAAGTCGCGGCCCGCAAACCGCTGTGCGAGTGCGGTATATTTCGGACCGCCGATGATCGGCGTACCCATGGTGATGATTTCTCGGACGAGGTGCGGGTAGACGCGAGCGGTCTCGCGCGCGATGACGCCGCCGAGGCTCCAGCCGATCAGCGTCAGCGGCGCACCGTCGGCCGTCACCCATTCGGCCGCCTGCGCGGCGAAGCGTTCGACGTCGGCGGCGACGCGGCCGTTGTTGCGGCCCATGCCCCAGTCGCGGACGTTGTAGCCGAGGTGACGGAGCCATGCCTCCAGCGGCCGCATCGACAGCTCGCTCGCGCCATAGCCGGGGAGGAGCGCGACAGGGCGTCCGTCACCGCGCGGGGCGCCGATCAGCCGATAGCCGCCGAGGCCGAAACGGATGATGTCGAAGGGCAGCGCCAATTCGCCAAGCGTGGCGAGGCGGCTCGGCGGCTTCAGTCCTTCGGGAAATGGAACGTCGCGGGGCATCGCCTTCTTCCTCTTGTCCGCCTATAGCTTGGCCGATTGCAGGCAGTTGGGGAAGGGGACGCGGATGCTCGGTGCATTGGCAGCGATTTCGGCGGCGATGGCGGTGGCGGCGGGCGCGTTCGGTGCGCATGGCGCGGCAGGACCGCAGGAGGCCGAATGGCTGCGCACCGGCGGCGTCTACCAGCTCGTCCATGCGGTCGCGGTGCTCGCGATCATGGGCGTCGCGCGCGGACCCGCGATCATGTTACTGGTCGGCGGCGCGATTTTTGCGGTCACGCTTTACGCGACGGCGCTGGGCGCGCCGAAGTGGCTTGGGGCGGTCACGCCGATCGGCGGCACGCTGTTGATCATCGGCTGGTTCTGGGCAGCCTGGATTTACTGGCGAGGTTAGGGTCAGGACCCATTCATTCGGCGTCCGTCGGGGATTTGACCGATTTTGCCCATGGCTTCATCGAAAGGTCTCGAAGAATCGACACATTCCTTCGCCTTTTCTCCTCGCCCCAAGCAAAATCGCTTCAAACCTCGAACGCGGAATGAATGGGTTCTGACCCTAAGGCCTCCCGCCCTCGCATTCCTCGCAGCGGACGACCTCGACGATCTGATCGCCCGCTTCGAGCTTCGCCGCCTCGGGCTCCCAGAAGCCATAGGGCTTGCCGCCGCGATAGACGCGCAGGCCACGTCCGCCGTCCGCGAGTTGATCGAGACCTCGGCCGATCTCCTCGGCGCTGATCGGGCGTTCGCGGAGCTGGACCTTGCCGCCGATCGACGCGAGGTCGGCCATATAGTCGGCAATATGCTCGCCCTGCGCCGATCCCGCGAGAAGCAGGCCGGTGAAGCTGACCGGGTTGATGACATTCGTTGCGCCCGCCTGCCGTGCGAGCAATTCGTTGTCGCGCGCGCGGATGACGACGCTGATCGGGACGTTGGGCGCAAGATGGCGAACGGTGAGCACGATCAGGATCGAGGCGTCGTCGCGCCCTGCCGAAACCAGCACTGACTGCGCCTCGGCAATGCGGACGTGGATCAGCGTTTCGTCGTTCGATGCGTCGCCTTCCAGCACGTTGCAGCCCATCGCCTCGGCCGCGTTGGTGCGCGCCCGCGCCGGGTCGATCACGACGATGCAAGCCGGATCGGTGCCGCGCGCGATCAGTTCCTTCACCGCCTCGCTGCCGCTGACGCCGAAGCCGAGGACGACGATATGGTCGGTGAGCTTTGCCTGGATGCGGGCCATACGCCATTTTTCCCATGTGCGCTTGATGAGGAAGGTATAGGCCGTGCCCACGAAGATGAAGAGCACGGCGATGCGGATCGGCGTGACGATCACCGCCTCGACGAAGCGCGCCGAATCGGACACCGGGACTATGTCGCCGAAACCGGTCGTGGTGACCGAGATCATCGTGAAATAGACGACATCGAGGAAGCTGATCTTGCCGTCGTGATTGTCGTAAAGCCCGTCGCGGCCGAACCAGTGAATTGCGACGACCAGGGCCATCAGCAGGAAGGCGACCCCCAGCCGCGCCCCGACATCGGCCCATACGGGCCAATGGGTCGCGCGTCGCAGCACGTCGATACCCGGTTGGAAAGTCGGCGGATGTCGCTTGGCCATCGCCCCTATCTTGGCGCGAAGCGCGGTGCGGTCAATGGCTGACCGGGTGGCGGACTAGGCGTAGGCGCTGCGCAAGGCCGCGAGCGATGGATCGTGTGTCAGGTCGAGCTGGAGCGGAGTGACCGAGATAAAGCGGTCGTCGATCGCCTCGAGGTCGCTGTCGTGACCGGGGCTGTGCTCGATTCCGTGCAGCCCGAACCAGTAATAGGGATAGCCGCGCGGGTCGGTGCCTTCGACGATCGAACCGCGGCCATAATCGTGGAATCCCTGCCGGGTGACGCGAATGCCCCGCACATCGGCCGCCGGAATGGCCGGGAAGTTGACGTTGATCAACGTACGCGGCGGCATGTCGTGATCGAGCAACGGGCGCAGCACCTTGGCGCCCCAGGCTTCGGCCGCTTCGAAGGGGACGCTGTCACCCATGCCTTCCCTGGCGTAAACCTGGCTCAGCGCGATCGCGCGAATGCCGGCGAGCGCGCCCTCGATCGCGGCCGAAACCGTGCCCGAGTAAGTGATGTCGTCGCCAAGGTTGGCGCCGCGATTGACGCCAGACAGGATCAGATCGGGCTTTTCGGGCATCAGCTTCCCGATCGCCATCATCACCGAGTCGGTCGGGGTGCCGCTGCACGACCAGCGCCGCTCGCCATGCTGGCGGATGCGCACCGGGCGCGACAGGGTGAGCGAGTGGCCGGCGCCCGACTGTTCCTCGGCGGGGGCGCAGACCCAGATGTCGTCGCTCAGCTGACGCGCGATGGCTTCGAGGACCGCCATGCCGGGGGCGTGATAGCCGTCGTCGTTGGTCAGGAGGATGCGCACTTTCGAGTCTCTCTTTCTTCGTCGTCCCGGACTTGATCCGGGATCCATTGCTTCGCCGGCGTCGTGGACCCCGGATCAAGTCCGGGGTGACGAGTTCAGGACGCAGGCGTCAGCTTCGTGAGGCCGCCCATATACGGCAGCAAGGCCGCCGGAATATCGACGCTGCCATCCGCCTGCTGGTAATTTTCGAGGATCGCGACCAGCGTCCGCCCCACGGCAAGCCCCGAGCCGTTCAGCGTGTGGACGAACTCGTTGCCCTTCGCATCTTCGCGGCGGAAGCGGGTGTTCATCCGGCGCGCCTGAAAATCGCCGCAGTTGGAACAGCTCGAAATCTCGCGATAGCTGTCCTGCCCCGGCAGCCACACCTCGAGGTCATAGGTCTTGCGCGCGGCAAAGCCCATATCGCCCGCGCAGAGCAGCATCTTGCGATAGGGAAGGTCCAGCTCTTCCAATATCTTCTCGGCTGCTCTTGTCTTTCGTTCGAGTTCGGCGTCGCTGTCCTCGGGGCGGACGATCGAGACGAGCTCGACCTTCCAGAACTGGTGCTGGCGGATGTAGCCGCGCGTGTCGCGGCCCGCCGATCCCGCCTCGGAGCGGAAGCAGGGGGTGAGCGCGGTCATGCGGATCGGCAATTCGCTCTCGGGCAGAATCTCCTCGCGGACCGCGTTGGTCAGGCTCATTTCGGAGGTCGAGATAAGCCACCGCCCGTCGGTGGTCTGGAACAGGTCCTCGCGGAACTTCGGGAGCTGCGTCGTGCCGAACGCCGCCTCGTCGCGGACCATCAGCGGGGTCGCGCATTCGACATAGCCGGGCTCGCCGGTCTGCCTATCGAGCATGAACTGGCCGAGCGCGCGTTCGAGCCGCGCCATCTGACCTTTCAGAAAAGCGAAGCGCGCGCCCGACATCTTCGCCGCGGTCTCGAAGTCGAGGCCGAGCGCGGGAGCGAAATCGGCATGTTCCTGCGGCGCGAAGTCGAAGGTTCGCGGCGCGCCCCAGCGCGAAATCTCGACATTTGCGTCCTCGTCCTCGCCATCGGGGACGTCGTCGGCGGGAAGGTTCGGAAGCGCAGCGAGCAGGTCCTGCAAGGCGGCGAGCTGTTCGCGCTCGGCCTCTTCCTTCGCGGGGAGGGTGGTCTTGAGACCGGCGACCTCGGCCTTCAGCGCTTCGGCCCTGTCCTTGTCGCCCTGCGCCATCGCCTGGCCGATCAGTTTCGACGCTTCGTTGCGGCGCGCAAGCGACGCCTGGATTTCGGTCTGAAGCGCGCGCAGCGATGCGTCGGCGGCAAGGATCTGCGCGGACAGAGGGGCGAGGCCGCGGCGCGCGAGGCCGGCGTCGAAGGCTGCGGGATTGTCCCGGATCAGGCGGATATCGTGCATGCGCCGCGCTATGGCGGGGCCGCCCGCGCGGCGCAAGTCCGGTTTAGCGCTCGACCAGGGGGGCGCGTTGGTCGATCGCGGCGCCCCAACCGTCGTGGAAGCCTGCGATAGGGCAGGCTTTGCCGGACCGCCCCAGGCAGCCCAAGCGGCCGATGGTGGTGCATCGATCGGGCGAGACGCCTCAGTTCGGCCTTGTTCTTCACTTCGGCGGCGCCCGGGGCGCTTGGCAATTCGACGCAGGCGCCAGCTCGAAGGGCTCGGCGAGCCGGATTGCCGGCGACCCGCGGAAACGCAGATGAAAAGAGGGCCGTCCTTGCGGGCGGCCCTCAGGTAGGTGGTCGGGTTAGCCCCCTCGACCGCCAGTGGATTCGGTTATGCCGCGTTCGACTCGTCGTCGTTGCGGTTTGCGGCGCGGCGGCGCGCGACGAGCGCGGCGGCTGCGGCGCCGAAGAGCAGGATCATCGGCGGGGCCGGCACCGGGGTCGGATCGCCCGACGAGCTGCTGGTGCTGCCGCCCGAACTCGACGACGACGAAGAAGAGGAGGACGAGCTCGAAGAGGAACTGCTGCTCGACGACGAGGAACCGGTGCTGGTGCTCGTGCCGCCGAAGCTGCTGCTGGTGCTGGTCGCGCCCGAGGACGTCGCGCCGCCCGATGAACTGCTGCTCGACGAAGAGGACGAACTGCTGCTGGACGAGGAAGAGGAACTGCCCGAACCGCCCGAACTGCTGCTCGAACCGCCGGAACTGCTGCTTGAACCGCCCGAACTGCTCGAGCTGCCGCCCTTCGACGAGCTGCCCCAGCCCGACGAGCCGTGCGACGATCCGCCCTTCGACGAGCTGCCGCCGCCTGACGACGACGAACTCGAGGACGAAGACGAGGAGGAAGAAGACGAACTCGACGACGAGCTGCTGCTCGACGAGGTGCTGCTGATGCCGCCGGTCGAGGTCGAGACATTGCCCGAAGACGTGCTGACATTGCCCGACGAGGTCGAAACGTTGCCCGAAGAGGTGCTGACCCCGCCGGTCGAGGTGGAAACGCCGCCCGTTGAGGTGCTGACGCCGCCGGTCGAGGTCGAAACGCCTCCCGTCGAAGTGCTCACGCCACCGGTGGAGGTCGACGTCGAGGTCGAAACCCCGCCGGTCGAGGTCGACACGCCGCCCGAGGTCGAGCTGGTGCTCGACGTGATGCCGCCCGTGGTGGTCGAGGTGACGACGACGCTGCCGCCCCCGCCGCTGCTGCTGCCGCCGAAGAAGCCGCCGAAGAAGCCGCCGCCGAAACCGCCGCCGAAGCCGCCGCCGATCACCGTCACGCCGCCGCCGCTGCTGCCGCCTTCCCAGCCGCGCTGCGGGAAGGGGGCATAGGGAATCGGGGGCAGCGGGATCGTCTGGGTCACGACCTGTTGCTGCGGAGTCGCTGTGCGGATCACGCGCTTGGTGGTCACGACGCGGCGGATGCGCTTCACCGGCTTTTTCGCGGCATGGCGCTTGCGAACGACCTTCTTTGCGCCGCCGCAGGGTGTGCAGGGCTTGGCCGACTGGGCGCGTGCCGCGGGGACGTCGGCGATCTGCATCGCGCCGCTGCCAATGATCGCGCCCCCGCAGGTGCAGGCGCATAGTTTGGCGAGGGCCATTCGAACCGACATAGATTTCTCTCTTTCCCGTTGCGGGTGCGCCCGACGCTTCGCCGCCGTGCCCTCCACTGGATGCAAAAGGCCAAAGCTTTGTGAACGCGGCAATTGCGTTAACCGCGTTTGCCTGTCCGACAGCGGGATTTGCCTCCCGGAATCAACCCTGAACAGCATAACCGTCCCAAATCAGGACGTAAATGGTTTCAAACCGGCCCTATCGGTTAAATTCTAACCCTTGGCGAAGTTAAGTCTCGCCGGGCGGGGGAGGGCCGGTTCAGCTTTGCTTCACCGCCAAATGCTTAGCGGCTGCTTCGGCGCTTGTGTCGCAACCGGCGGCTGGTTATAGGCGCGGCGCATTCCCCGTTCTGTCCGTTCCGGGCGGACGGCGACACGAAAGGACGCGAAAAGCCCTTTATGCCAACCCAGATCGCCGATGTTGGCGCCGACGCGCTTCGCGAAGCCAAATCGAACCTCGATTCGGATTATGTCCCCAGCGAAGACGAAGAGTTTATGAACGAGCGGCAGCAGGAATATTTCCGCGGCCTGCTGCTCGCGTGGAAAAAGTCGATCCTCTCCGAATCCGAATCGACGCTGGCGCAGTTGCAGGACGGGCCGCTTCGCGAACCCGACCTTGCCGACCGCGCGTCGAGCGAGACCGACTGGGCGATCGAACTGCGCACCCGCGACCGCCAGCGCAAGCTGATCGCGAAGATCGATGCGGCGATCCGCCGCATCGACGAAGGCGAATATGGCTATTGCGCGGCGACCGGCGAGCCGATCTCGCTGGCGCGGCTCCAGGCGCGCCCGATCGCGACGATGACGCTGGAGGCGCAGGAGCGCCACGAACGCAACGAACGCATCTCACGCGAAGACTGATCCGCAGCGGGACAAAGTCCCCTGCATTTACGTTTCGGCAATCGCTGCGACCTAGATTCGCCGCCTGACACTCAGCGCGGGGAAAAGGTCGCAATGGAATCGCGTGAACCACTATCGGTGGATGAAGAGGTGGCGGCGCTGTCGCGCAGCGCCGACCGGGACAGCCTGTTCCTGCAGGCGCATGTCCTGATTCCCGGACAGGCCGCGCCGCTCGTCGTTCGCGTCCGCAATCTGTCCGCCGGGGGGATGCTTGCGGAAGCTACGTTTCGCGGGCTTGCCCAGGGGGCGGCGATCGAGGTGGAACTGCGCAACGTTGGCCCGGTTCCAGGGCGAATCGTCTGGGTCGGCGAGGGCAAGTTCGGCATCGCGTTCGACCGTCAGGTCGATCCGCAGGCGGTCAGGCGTCAGGTTGTCCAGAAATTGGAAGTTCCGCCGCATCTGTCGGCGCTGAACAAGGGACCCTTCTACCGCCGGCGCTGATGCGCTCCGCAACGGGAAGCACCAGCGGGCGGTAGCGGTCGTGCGACGGTCAGGCGGTCGCGGCCATTTCTTCCTTGAGCCTCAGCTTCTGCTTCTTCAACTGCGCCAATAATCCCGTATCAGGGCAGGGACGGCGCTCTTCATTCGCAATTTTCGCGTCGAGGTCCGCGTGGCGGGACTTCAGGGCGGAAAGATGCGAGATGCTCATTGGCCATTCTCCTTCGACTCGGTTGGGGGCCGTCGAGTAAATCACGAATCGCCCGCTTTGTCGTGCCGATTCGGCGAGCCGGTTTCGGCCCCGGACAGCCCGTTGCAGACCGCTCGCGATCGTGGCAGGAGGCCGGTGTGAACCCCGAAGACATTGCCCAGCGCCTGGAACTGCTTCGCCTCGAGCATCGCGATCTCGACGCGGCGATCATCGCCCTTGGCGAGGCGACGGTGCCGGACCAGCTCCAGCTCGCGCGGATGAAGAAACGCAAGCTGCGCCTGCGCGACGAAATCTCGTGGTGCGAGGACCAGATCATTCCCGACATCATCGCCTGATTGGAACGGTTTCGCTTCCAAACGGCCCCTGATTCAAAACGGGACGTTGGCGGTGCGATTTTTCATGGTTACCGTCGTTGCCGCGACTGCTTTGAACGTGCCATCTCCGCATCCATGGCGACGGACCCAACAGATGGTATCGCGATCGGACTGCCGATTCACCGCGCGCAGGTCGAGAATCTCTATGTCGAGGCGATGCTGCTCGCCGACGAGGCGCACGCGGCCTTTGCGGCCGAACGCGACCTCGGCGCCGTCCGGGGCGACGCCCTGCTGCAGGTCAGCTTGGCCTGCGAGTCACTCAAGACGACGACGCGGCTGATGCACATCATTGCCTGGCTGCTCCACCGCCGCGCGATGATCGCTGGCGACCCCGGTGCGCGCGCAGGCGACAGCGCGGCGCGGATCGGCGAGCCGGTCGCGGCAGACTGGGGCGTCTGCGTGCGTTTCGAAACCCCGCTGCGCCGGATCGTCGCCGCGAGCGAACGGCTGTTCGAGCGGATCGCCGCGCTGGAGGCCGGCTGGGAAACCCCGATTGCAGTTGCGCCGGTTCAGGCGATGCTCGCGCAGCTCGAGGCGCGGCTTTAGGCCGCCATCCACTCGACCCACGCGCCATGGGCGTGCGCGCGGCCGAGCACCTTCGACGATTCGCTGCCGGGCCAGTAGCGGACGACGAGTTCGTGTTGGTGCAAGGTGCGGTTGGCTTCGAGCGCGATCCACGCGAGCGGTCGGTCCGCGGTCGCTTCGGCGCCCGCTTCCTCCATTGCGGTGGTCACGCGCATCTGTTGATCCTCGGGAACATATTGCCAGACGATCGAGTGCATCAGCACGCGCGTCGTCCCCGTCGCCTGCGGCCTGCGAAGCTCGGCCTCCACGAAATCGGCGGCGTTGGCGCGGACAAGGTTCGGCTTCTGCTGGCGCGCTGCCGCGATCGCCGCCTCCATGCGCTGGAAACGGATCGCATGTTCGGGCCAGATATAGGCCTTTAGGCGCAGCGCCTGTGCCGGATCGGTGAGATCGACCGGTCCGACGTCGCACCCTTTGAGGCCGGCAAAGTCAATCTTGTGCTGCGGTGGGTGGTTGCCGCGCCATTCGGGGGTGAAGGTCATGACTCCGGGTTCAGGGCCGACCTGCACCCCACCAAGGTCATAATGATAGCGGTCGATCATCAGGTTGATTCCCGCGCTGGACCCGATTTCCAGGCAGTCGAAACGCGGCGGCAGGCCTTGTTCGGTCAGCCACAGCATCGCAGCGATGAAGTTCGAGGAGCGCCCCGCCTCGTTGGTCTGCGGCGGCCCGTCGAGCCAGGGAAGCAGCGCGGCTTCATGGCTCGCCACCACCCCGGCAACGATCGCGGCATCGTTGATGTCGTCGGCGTCGGCGTAGATCGGGGCGAGTGCGGGAGACTTGCCCGACAGGTGCAGCGCGTGCAGCCCGCCCGCGGCGCGCAGCGGTAGCGCGTCGGCGAGTGGCGCACCCTCCCACGATATGATGCGGCGCGCGAATTCGGTCGCGGGCTTGTCGAGCAAGGTCGCGAGCGCGGCGACGATCCGCGCCGTGACCGGCGCATCGTTGGCACGGCAATAGGCGACCTGGTTCGCGAACGCGGTGCGCACCGCCGCGGGCCCCGTCTCGGCCATGTCGACCAGTCGGTAGCGCTCGCTCATTGCCCTTTCTCCTCTCGCCGCCTAAAGGCACGGCGCTTATGCCCGAACCGATCATCTTTGCCATCCCCAAGGGGCGCATCCTCGACGAGGCGCTGCCCTTGCTCGCGCGCGTCGGGATCGAGCCTGCGGCGGACTTTTTCGACAAGAGCAGCCGCGCGCTCGTGTTCGGAACGAACCAGCCGCATATATCCTTGATCCGCGTGCGCGCGTTCGACGTCGCGACCTTCGTCGCGCATGGCGCGGCGCAGCTTGGCATCGTCGGGTCTGACGTCGTCGACGAGTTCGACTATTCGGAGCTTTACTCGCCGGTCGACCTTGGCATCGGCCATTGCCGCCTGTCGCTCGCGGGGCCCGAAGGCAGCGCGCCGCCGGGGTTGGGCGAAAGCCACATTCGCGTCGCGACCAAATATCCCGCGACCACGCGCCGCTGGTTCGAGGGGCAGGGGATCCAGGCCGAGTGCATCAAGCTGAACGGCGCGATGGAGATCGCGCCGAAGCTGGGCCTCGCGTCGCACATCGTCGATCTGGTTTCGACCGGGCGGACCCTGGTCGAAAATGCGCTCGCCGAGCAGCAGATCATCAGCGAGGTTTCGGCGCGGCTGATCGTCAATCGCGCGGCGTTCAAACTGCGCTCGGCCGAAGTGCCCGCGCTGGTCGAGAAATTCCGCGAGGCGGCCGGCCATGCGGCGTCTTGACGCCTCCGACCCCGGCTTCGCCGCGGCGTTCGACGCGCTGGCCAACGACCGGCGCGAGAGCGACACCGACGTCTCGACCGACGTTGCCGCGATCATCGCGCGGGTGAAGGCGGAGGGCGACGTCGCGCTCGCCGACTATACCGCGAGGTTCGATCGCTTCGATCTGGAAACGCGCGGGTGGAGCATTTCGAAAGAGGAATGCGCGGCCGCTTATGAGGCGCTCGCACCCGAATTGCGCGACGCGCTGGACCTCGCTGCGGAGCGCATCCGCGCCTATCACGCCGCCCAGCTGCCCGAAGATCGCGACTATCGTGACGGAACCGGCGCACGCCTCGGCGCGCGCTGGCGCGCTGTCGATGCGGCGGGGGTCTATGTCCCCGGCGGACGCGCGGCCTATCCCTCGTCGGTGCTGATGAACCTCTTGCCCGCGAAGGTCGCCGGGGTCGAACGCATCGTGATGATGACCCCGACGCCGGACGGCGAGACCAATCCGGTCGTGATGGCCGCGGCGCATATCGGCGGGGTCGACGAAATATGGCGCGTCGGCGGCGCACAGGCGGTCGCGGCGCTGGCCTACGGCACCACGAAGATCGCGCCGGTGGACGTCGTCACCGGTCCCGGCAACGCCTGGGTCGCCGAGGCGAAACGGCAGGTCTATGGCGTGGTCGGTATCGATATGGTCGCGGGGCCGAGCGAGATCGTCGTCGTCGCCGACAACAAGAACGAACCGCATGTCATCGCCGCCGACCTCTTGAGCCAGGCCGAGCATGATCCGACGAGCCAGTCGATCCTGTTCACCGATGACGGCGATTTCGCCGATGCGGTCGCGGCGGCGGTGGCTGGCATTATCCCGACGCTGAACACCGCGCCGACGATGCAGGAAAGCTGGGCCGACAATGGCGCGGTGATCGTCGTGCCGACCTTGGCCGACGCGATCCCGCTCTGCGACCGGCTGGCGCCCGAACATCTGGAACTCGCGGTCGATCCTGCCGAGGCCGACGCCCTCTTCGCCAAGGTGCGCCATGCGGGCTCGGTCTTTCTCGGCCGCCAGACCCCCGAGGCGATCGGCGACTATGTCGCCGGCCCGAACCATGTCCTCCCCACCGGACGCCGCGCGCGCTTTTCGAGCGGGCTGTCGGTCACCGACTTCATGAAGCGCACCAGCTTTCTCGCGCTCGACGACGCGAGCCTCGCCGCGATCGGCCCGGCTGCCGTCGCGCTCGCGGGAGCCGAGGGGCTTCCCGCGCACGCGCTCAGCGTCGCCAACAGATTGAATAAAGACAGCCTTTGAACCCCAAATTTCGTCATTCCGGCGAAGGCCGGAATCTCGACTTCGCGTCTCCGCGCACCGACGAGATCCCGGCCTTCGCCGGGCTGACGAATTGAGCTAAAGCGAAGAAGCCATGAACAAACGCGCCCAATCCCGTTCCGCCGCCCGCCTTGCAGCCGTGCAGGCGCTTTATCAGCACGAGATGGAAGGCACGCCGGTCGCGCAGCTGATCCACGAATTTCACCAGCACCGTATCGGTGCGACGATCGAGGACGCCGAATATGCCGACGCCGACGTCGCCTTCTTCGACGACATCGTGAAGGGCGCCCTGGCGCGAGCTCGGGAGATCGATGCCGCGATCACCGCGCGGCTGGCGAGCGGCTGGACGATGGAGCGGCTCGACCGCACGATGAAGGCGATCCTGCGCGCGGGCGCCTATGAGCTGCTGGCGCGCAGCGACGTGCCGGTCGGCGCGGTGGTCAGCGAATATGTCGAAGTCGCAAAGGCCTTTTTCGACGGGCGCGAGGCAGGCTTTGCCAACGGCCTGCTCGATGCGATCGGCAAGGATGTACGGAAGTAATTACTTCCTCGCTGCCGCGAAGCGGTGGGGAGGGGGACCGCCGCGAAGCGGGGGTGGAGGGGCTGGCGACGCCTACTCCAAGGCCCCTCCGTCAGCCCTTCGGGCTGCCACCTCCCCATCGCTACGCGACAGGGAGGATTTGCGGTATCTTTTATACCGCTACGGTATTCGCTACGATTTCCCCAATGAGCGAAGCCGATTTCATCGCACGCCTGCGCGCCATCGCGACCGACCCCGCTGCGCGCGGGCTCGCCGACGACGCGGCGGTGCTCGGCGATCTGGTGCTGACCCATGACACGATCGTCGAGGGCGTGCATTTCCTGCCCGACGACGGTCCGCAGGATGTCGCATGGAAGCTGGTCGCGGTGAATCTCTCCGACCTTGCCGCGAAGGGCGCCACGCCGGTGGGCGTGTTGCTCGGCTACAGCCTGACCGGCGATGAGAACTGGAACGCCGAATTTGCGGCGGGCCTCGAAAGCGTACTCCGGCGGTATGGCGTCGCGCTGTTTGGCGGCGATACGGTGCGCGTGCCCGGTGGCGCGCCGCGCAGTTTCAGCCTGACCGCCATCGGCCGCGCGTCGCCCGACGGCGTCCCGGCGCGCAGCGGCGTGCGTCCGGGTGACCAGATCTGGGTCAGCGGCACGGTCGGCAATGCCGGTGTCGGCCTGGCGATGCGGCTGGGCGAGATCGATCCGAACGAGACCTGCCTTGCCGCTTATCGCCGACCGCAACCGCAATTGACGCTGGGGCGGGCGCTGGTGCCGCACGTCCATGCGATGATGGACGTGTCCGACGGCCTGTTGATCGACGCCGACCGCATGGCGCGCGCCAGCGGATGCGGCATGACGCTGATGATGGAGGCGGTGCCGCTGTCGGCGGCGCTGCTCGCGGTGCGCCCCGACGTGCTCGACACGCGCCTCGCCGCCGCCACCGCAGGCGACGACTACCAGCTGCTCTTCGCGGCCGATCCCGGGCAGGCGGCGGCGATCCGCGAGACCGGTGCGGGGCTGGGGGTCGCCCTGACGCCAGTGGGCCATGCCGGGGTGGGCGAAGGGCTCACGCTGATTCACAAGGCGCAGCGGATTGCGTTGCCCGAGCGTCTCGGTTTCACACATTAGGCCGGAAACATACGGAAAATTGCCGAAAAACCGGGCTTGCCCTCGGCTTTCTTTCTTCCCATAACTCGCCCGTCCAAATTTGGGGCGGTCGCATCAGGGGAGAGAGCGAACCGGCAACAATAAGTCGGACGTTCGACTGCTATCTCTGCGTTCGCCCTTCTCAATGGGGAAGGAATAGTCACGCATGAATCCGGTTTTGATCGCGATAGCGTGCGGCCTGTTGGCCGTGCTCTATGGGTTCATTACCTCGCGGCAGGTGCTCGGCGCCTCTGCGGGTAATGAAAAGATGCAGGAAATCGCCGCCGCCATCCAGGAAGGCGCGCAGGCTTATCTCAAACGTCAGTACAGCACGATCGCGATCGTCGGCGTCGTCGTCGCAGTGATCATTGCGGCTACGCTCGGCGGGGTGTCGGCGACGGGCTTTGTCATCGGCGCCATTCTGTCGGGCGTCGCCGGATTCATCGGCATGAACATCTCGGTCCGCTCGAACGTCCGTACCGCGGCGGCCGCGCAGAAAGGCCTGCAGGCGGGCCTGACGCTGGCGTTCCGCGCCGGCGCGATCACCGGCCTGCTCGTGGCCGGCCTCGCGCTGCTCGCGATCGCGGTCTTTTACTGGGTGCTGACGACGCAAATGGGCAAGACGGTCGGCGGCGAAGACCGCACGGTCGTCGACGGCCTCGTTGCGCTGGCGTTCGGTGCGTCGCTGATCTCGATCTTCGCGCGTCTCGGCGGCGGCATCTTCACCAAGGCGGCCGACGTCGGCGCCGACCTCGTCGGGAAGGTCGAGGCCGGAATCCCGGAAGACGATCCGCGCAACCCCGCGGTGATCGCCGATAACGTCGGCGACAACGTCGGCGACTGCGCCGGCATGGCGGCCGACCTGTTCGAAACCTATGTCGTTACCGTCGGCGCCACGATGGTGCTGACCGCGCTGCTGCTGAAGGGCGCAGGCGACATGCTTGGCGGGCTGATGGCGCTGCCGCTGCTGATTGGCGGCGTTTGCATCATCACTTCGATCATCGGCACCTATTTCGTCCGCCTCGGCAAGTCGAACAATGTGATGGGCGCGATGTACAAGGGCTTCCTCGTCTCCGCCGTGCTGGCGATTCCCGCGATCTGGCTGGCAACCGCGTTCGCGCTGACCGGCAACTGGTTCGGGGACATCAACACGACGGTCACCGGCACCGACTTCACCGGCCGCGCGCTCTTCTATTGCTCGCTGCTCGGTCTGGTCATTACCGGCCTGATCATCTGGATCACCGAATATTACACCGGCACCAGCTATCGTCCCGTGCGCTCGATCGCCAAGGCTTCGGAAACGGGCCACGGCACCAATGTGATCCAGGGGCTCGCCGTCAGCCTTGAAGCCACCGCGCTGCCGACGATTGTCATCGTCGCCGGCATCATCATCGCCTACCAGCTCGCGGGCCTGATCGGCATCGCCTATGGCGCGACCGCGATGCTTGCCCTTGCGGGCGTCGTCGTTGCTCTCGACGCTTATGGTCCGGTGACCGACAATGCGGGCGGCATCGCCGAAATGGCGGGTCTCGACGATTCGGTGCGTGAAAAGACCGACCTGCTCGACGCCGTCGGCAACACGACCAAGGCGGTGACCAAGGGTTATGCGATCGGTTCGGCGGGTCTTGCCGCGCTGGTGCTCTTTGCGGCGTACACGACCGATCTTCGGGAGTTCTTCCCCGACCTGAGTGTCAACTTCAGCCTCGAGAATCCCTATGTCATCGTCGGCCTGCTGCTCGGCGCGCTTCTCCCGTATCTGTTCGGTGCGATGGGCATGACCGCGGTCGGCCGCGCTGCGGGCGACGTGGTGAAGGATGTGCGCGACCAGTTCGCGAACGACCCCGGCATCATGGCGGGCACGTCGAAGCCGAACTATGCGCGCACGGTCGACCTCGTCACCAAGGCGGCGATCAAGGAGATGATCATCCCCTCGCTGCTGCCGGTGCTCGCGCCGATCGTCGTCTATTTCGTGATCAGCTGGATCGCGCCCGAAGGGCAGGCGGCCGGCTTTGCGGCGCTTGGTGCGCTCCTGCTCGGTGTGATCGTCGGCGGGCTGTTCGTTGCGCTGTCGATGACGGCCGGCGGCGGTGCGTGGGATAACGCCAAAAAGTACATCGAGGACGGCAATCACGGCGGCAAGGGCAGCGAAGCCCACAAAGCCGCGGTGACGGGCGATACCGTGGGTGACCCCTATAAGGACACCGCGGGGCCAGCCGTGAACCCGATGATCAAGATCACCAACATCGTCGCGCTGCTGCTGCTCGCGGCGCTGGCGGGACATGCTGCCGGCTAAGCCCGCCGAAGCGTGAGAGAAACGCCCCGCCGGAGCGATCCGGCGGGGCCTTTCATGCGAGTTCCGCGACGACCAACCCGCGCTTGTCAATGCCGGGGCGCGCGCCTATCCCTCCGTGACCCTTACCCCGGCGCCCTGACCGGCGCGCACCGTCACCGAAGATATTTTCTGCTGAACCCTGTTCCAGTCACGCCCTACGTCGAACAGCTCAACATCGGGGTGGGGCGCCGCGCGCTCGCCATAAGTCTCGCCGTTCTGATTTCCGCGCTGCTGTTGCTCATGCTGCTGACCTTCGGTTCGGTGGGAAAGCCCGACTCCCGAACCGAACGCGTCAGCATGGTGAGCCTTGAGGCCAGCGGGATTGCCGGCGAAGCGCCCGAACCGAGCGCCGCGAAGGCCGAGCGGAGCAAGCAGCAGCCCGAACCGAAGCCGCAGGCCGAAGAAACCCCGCCAACCAAGGCCAGCGAACCGCCGCCGCTGCCGGCCGTTCAGCCGGCGCCCGCGCCGCCGAGTCCGGCGCCTGTCGTGCAACAGCCGTCGCCGGCGATTGCCCGCCCGGTCCTGCGTCCAGGCATATATGGGCCGCCGAACACTGGCGGGTCGTCCTCGTCGTTCCGCGATTCGGAACGCGTCGGAACGGCGCCCAACGGCGAGCCGCTCTATGCGGCGACCTGGTATCGCCAGCCCAGCGACGACGAGCTGCGCGGCTATCTGTCCACCGCCAGCGGGCCTGGCTGGGGCCTGATCGCTTGCCGCACCGCCCCCGACTATCGCGTCGAAGATTGCGTCGGACTGGACGAATATCCGACCGGATCGCAAATCAATCGCGCCGTTCTCGCCGCGGCGTGGCAGTTCAAGGTGCGGCCTCCGCGGCTCGGCGGCAAGCTGCTGGTCGGCAGTTGGGTCAGGATCAGGATCGACTATGTCATGCGGCGGCAATAGGATGGGCTGCTGGTAGCCTGAACCTGCCGGACCTGCGGGTTCAGGACGCCGACTTGGCTTTCATTTGCTGCGCATAGCCCGCCTGCACCATCGCACTCATCCGGTCGAACAGCGCGTCGGGATCGCCGCGCCGCAGCGCCGGGATCGCGGCCTCTGCGCCCTCGGCGACCACCAGTTCGCGCGTGCCCGCCGCGACCGCATCCAGTATCTGCGTTGCCGCAAAGTCGGGCGACAAGCCGTTGTCGATCGCCTTGTCGCTTTCGCCCCGGGTGCTGCCGTCGGCGTTGAGCGCGTTGCGGCTGACGTTAGTCTGGACCGATCCCGGCGCGACGACGAGCACCTTCAGCCCCAGATGCTCATTCTCGGCGCGGACGCTGTCGTGATAGCCGATCAGACCATGCTTGGCGGCGCAATAGGCGCTGCGCAGCGGCACGCCCGCGATGCCCGCGACGCTGGAAATCGCGACGATCTGTCCGCCGCCCGCCGCGATCATGCGCGGCAACAGGTGCTGGGTGAGGG
This sequence comes from Sphingopyxis soli, assembly GCF_018682675.1. Lineage (GTDB taxonomy): Bacteria > Pseudomonadota > Alphaproteobacteria > Sphingomonadales > Sphingomonadaceae > Sphingopyxis > Sphingopyxis soli. The sequence goes on along the minus strand of NZ_JAFMTR010000097.1, from coordinate 3,143 downwards.
CGATCGGCGCCAGCAGATCGACGTCGACGATCTTCTGATAGACCGCGAAATCGGTATCGACCGCCAGGCTGCGCTGCGAGATGCCGGCATTGTTGACGAGCCCGTCGATCCGTCCGCACCAGCCCCAGGCCTCGTCGACCAAGGTCGGCAGCGCGGCGTAGTCGGTCGCCTCGAACGGCAATATCATCGTCCCGGGGCCGATCTCCTTTGCCACCGCCTCGAGCGCGGCGACATTGCGGCCCGAGAGAATCAGCCGCGCGCCGCGCGCCGCGAGCCCCCTCGCCAGCGCCGCGCCGATCCCCGACGACGCCCCGGTGACCCACCACACTTGATCCTGCATATCGACATCCTATCTCATCGTTTCGTTGCAACCTGAAACGGGCCTTGGAAGCCGTCAAGGTGCCAAGCCGCGGAATTCCGTGACAGGGGTGGCAATTTTGTTGCGAATCTGTTATAATAAATATCAACGCATCGACAGTTTGCCTCTGCCCGCCGGGTGCAAGGGGAGCTGTGGGCGTCCTGATGGAGCCATATCCCTTGTCACTCTGACTGGCTAGCGCCGCCCAACATCGCCGATCCGCCGTTCAAAAAGGCAGGATAGGATCGGCTTTCTGCGCTTCCCGGTCCATTGGCAAGGCCAAGAAAGGAACTTGCATGTCCGCAAACACGCTCGTCTTCGAAGTCGGGGATTATGTTGTTTATCCGAAGCATGGCGTGGGGCGCGTCATCGAACTGCAGAAGTCCGAAATCGCCGGTATGCAGCTGGAACTTTATGTTCTCCGCTTCGAAAAGGAGAAGATGACGCTGCGCGTTCCTACCAACAAGGCCGAAGGCGTTGGTATGCGCAAGCTGTCGTCGGACAAGACGCTGAAGGAAGCGCTTCAGGTGCTGACCACCAAGCCGAAGGTGAAGCGCACCATGTGGTCGCGCCGCGCGCAAGAATATGAAGCCAAGATCAATTCGGGCGACCTCGTGTCGATCGCCGAAGTGACCCGCGACCTGTTCCGCGCCGACGACCAGCCCGAGCAGAGCTATTCGGAACGCCAGATCTTCGAAGCGGCGTCGAGCCGCCTCGCGCGCGAACTCGCCGCGATGGAAGAAAGCGACGAAAAGACCGCGCAGGCGAAGATCCTCCAGATCCTCAACGAACATGCGCCGAAATATTATCTGGAAAAGGCGGTCTGATCCGTCCGGTCCCGATGACGTGAAGAGGGCGGTCCTGCGGGGCCGCCCTCTTTGATTCAGGGGTATGTCGCCTCGACGAAGTAGAGGCCGTCCGGCGGGGCGTTGAGCCCCAGCGCGCTGCGATCCGCGGCATCGAGCGCCGCCTTCAAATCGCGCGCCGACCATTTGCCCTCACCAACCAGCGAGAGGCAGCCGACCATCGAGCGCACCTGATGGTGCAGGAAGCTTCGCGCCGCGGTCTCGATGATGATCTCGTCGCCGTGGCGGCTGACGCTGATCCGGTCGAGCGTCTTGACCGGGCTTTCCGCCTGGCAATGCACCGAACGGAAGGTTGTGAAGTCATGGCGGCCGACCAGCGCCTGCGCCGCGCCGTGCATCGCTCCGGCATCGAGCGGCTTGGCGAACTGCCACGATAGCCCCTTGTCCCACGTCAGGGGCGCGCGGCGGTTGACGATGCGATACTCATAGGCGCGACCGATGCACGAAAAGCGCGCGTGCCAGTCGTCGGCAACCTCGGCGCAGGCGAGCACCGCCACCGGGGCAGGGCGGAGCTGCGCATTCAGCGCCTCCATCAACCGGAAGGGCTGGATCGCCTTTTCGATATCGACGTGCGCGCGCATCGCGATCGCGTGGACGCCGGCGTCGGTGCGCCCCGCGCCATGCACCGCGGCCTCTTCGCCGGTGATCCGCGTCACGGCCTCTTCGAGCGCTTGCTGGACGCTGGGGCCGTGGCTCTGCCGCTGCCAGCCCATGAAGGGGCGGCCGTCATATTCGATGGTGAGGGCAAATCTTGTCATGAGCGGCCGCTGCGCCCATTCGCGTCACCCCGGACGTGATCCGGGGTCGGCGGCAGCGCTGAAGTCATGAACCCCGGATCAACTCCTGGGTGACGAAGGGGGATAGGCCGGATCATGCCAACCGCGTCCCCATCGGGACCGGCCGTCCGCGCAGCAGCTCGGCGGCGTCCATCGCGGGCTTGCCGGCGCGCTGGACACGCATCGCACGGATCGCACCGGGGTTGCAGGCGATGGTCAGGGCGTCGTCGAGCGTGACGCCCGGCGCCGCGCCCGCGACGGTCTCGGCCGGATGCACCACCTCGGCCGCCAATATCTTGTAGCGCTCGCCGCCGAGTTCGAAGAAAGCCCCCGGCATCGGGTTGAATGCGCGTATCTGTCGCTCGACCTGTACCGCGCTGGTCAGGAAATCGAGCCGCGCCTCGCTCTTGTCGATCTTGGCGGCGTAAGTGACGCCGTCGTCGGGCTGAGGCACGGGCGGAAAAGCGTGGAGGTCGCTCAGCACCTTGACCATCATCAGTGCACCCATTTCGGCGAGTTCGTCGGTGAGCAGGCCCGCGGTCTTGCCCGCGACCGGCGTCGTCTCGACCAGCCGCATCGCGCCGGTATCGAGCCCGACATCCATCTGCATGATCGTCACGCCGGTTTCGGCATCGCCCGCCAGGATCGCGCGCTGCACCGGCGCCGCGCCGCGCCAGCGCGGCAGGATCGAGCCATGGACGTTGAGGCATCCCTCGCGCGGCGCATCGAGGATCGCCTGCGGCAGGATCAGGCCGTAAGCCGCGACGACCGCGATATCGAGGTCGAGCGCGGCGAATTCGGCCTGCGCTTCTTCGTTTCGCAGGCTCTTCGGCGTACGAACGGGAAGGCCATGCTCGTCGGCCCAGACATGCACCGCGCTCTGCTGCAGTTTTTTGCCGCGCTGCGCCGGGCGCGGCGGCTGCGTATAGATGCACGCGATTTCGTGCCCCGCGGCATGAAGCGCGGCAAGCGTCGGCACCGCAAAGGGCGGCGTTCCCATGAAGGCGATGCGCATGGGCTGCGCCTTTGGCGGAGGATGCAGGCTTGCGCAAGTATCCCTCTCCCCCTGCGGGAGAGGGCGGCGAGACTTGGTGGCTTTGCCACCTAGTCGCAGCGGGTGAGGGGGGCTTCGGTCGCAAGGCG
>NZ_JAFMTR010000096.1 GCF_018682675.1 Sphingopyxis soli | reverse complement strand
CCGGCGCAGCGCCGAAGGAAACGGCGGACCATGGACCCTGAAACAAGTTCAGGGTGACGATGAAAGATAGGTCCAATTCCGGTCGAAACCGGTCGCTCAGGCAAACGCCCCCACGCTTTCGATGAACTTGATCACCGAAATCGGCTTGGACACATAGGCCTCGGCGCCCGCGGCCTTGATCTGCTCCTCGTCGCCCTTCCCGGCATAGGCGGTGACCGCCATGATCGGAACCGCGCGCAAGGCCGCGTCGGTCTTCATCTGCCCGATGAGCTCGAGTCCCGAGACATGCGGCAACTGGATGTCCATGATGATGAGGTCGGGCGACACCTCGCGCGCCTTTTCCAGCGCGTCGCGCCCGTCGCGCACCGGATGCGCGCTGTAGCCATGGGCGTTGAGCAGGTCGCAGAACAGGCGGAGGTTCAGCTCATTATCCTCGACGACCAGGATGGTCTTGCCCATGTCTCTTCCGTTCCCCACCTTGTACCCGCGGCCGGTTTAGGCGAATCGGCCGCGCGACTCAATTGCCTCGCGCGGAAGGGAAATTTGGCTTGTTCGAAGACGATGCGGCGCTCGCGCTCCACGCGCTTGGCTGGATAGTGAGCGACGAGCCGCGCGCCGAACGGCTGCTCGCGATGACCGGGCTCGATCCCGATGGCCTGCGCGCCTCGCTCGGGGACCGCGCGACGCTCGCAGCGATCCTGTCCTTCCTCATCGCCCATGAGGCCGATCTGATCGCCTGCGCCGCGGCGCTCGACGTCAAACCCGAAGCGCTGGCGGCCGCCGCTGCGCGGCTCGAAGGAAACCAGAGGATGGACGCATGACCCGCCCGCTCGTCATTACCGATTGCGACGAGGTGCTGATGCACATGGTCGTCCCCTTCGCGCAGTGGGTCGACGAAGAGCATGGCGTGATCTTTCGGATGGAGGACACGAGTTTCGCCAATGCGCTGAAGCGCAAGGAATGCGGGACGCCCCTCGAGGCGGCCGAGGTCTGGCCGCTGCTCGACGGGTTTTTCCGTACCGAAATGGGGCGCCAGACGCCGATCCCCGGGGCGCTCGAGGCGATGGCGGCAATCGCTGGGCACGCCGACATCGTTGTCCTGACCAATGTCGGCCCCGATCATCAGCAGACGCGCGCCGACCAGCTCGCGGCGCTGGGCCTCGCCGCGCCGGTGATCGGCAGCCGCGGCGGCAAGGGCGAGCCGGTGCGGCGCCTGATCGACGAGCGCGAGCCGAGCGTTGCGATCTTCATCGACGACCTCGCCAACCATCACATGTCGGTCGCAGCCGAGGCGCCGCAGGTCTGGCGGCTGCATATGGTCGGCGAACCCGCGATTGCGGACAAGGTGCCCCCCGCCCGCCATGCGCACGCAAGGATTGATGGCTGGACGGCGGCGCTGGAGTGGATATTGGCGCGGCTTGCCGAGAATATCCCGGCGCCCGATCCCGAACTGGTATAAAGGAACCATCATGCCCGACGTCACCGCCAAGCTCGCCGAACTCGGCCTCGAACTGCCGAAACCGGCCGCGCCGGTCGCCGCCTATGTCCCCGTCGTCGAGCAGGGCGGGTTGCTCCATATCTCGGGCCAGCTTCCGTTCCGCGACGGACAGGTCGTGACCGGCCGCCTCGGCGCCGACATGGACGAGGCGACGGGTTATGACGCCGCGCGCCGCTGCGCGCTGATGCTGGTGGCGCAGATCGGCAACGCCGTCGGCGGCGACTGGTCGCGCGTCGAAAAGATCGTCAAGCTGGGCGTGTTCGTGAACAGCGATCCCGGCTTTACCGCGCAGCCCAAAGTCGCGAACGGTGCATCGGAACTGATGGAGTCGGTGTTCGGCGAAGCCGGCCGCCATGCCCGCAGCGCGGTCGGTGTCGCGGTGCTGCCGCTCGGCGCGGCGGTCGAGGTCGACGCGATCGTCGCTGTGAAACCGGCATAAGGACTCCGGTGGCCGAAGCCGACCCGCCAGCCCGAACCATCTCGCTCGGCACCGGCGTCGCCGCAGTCGACGCGGCGGCATGGGATGCGTTGGCGGGCGGCGGCAATCCGTTCGTCAGCCATGCTTTCCTGGCGCTGCTCGAAGAATCGGGCAGCGTCGGACCCGGCACCGGCTGGCAGGCCGCGCCGATTCTGGTCGAGGATGCGGGCCGCGCACTCGTCGGCGCCGCCCCCGCCTATCTCAAGTCGCACAGCCAGGGCGAATATGTCTTCGACCACGCCTGGGCCGACGCGTGGGCGCGCGCGGGCGGCGACTATTATCCGAAACTCCAGATCGCGGCGCCCTTCACCCCCGTTCCGGGCCCGCGCCTGCTGGCACAGGACGACGAAACCGCGCTGCTTCTGATCCGCGGCGCGGAGGCGGTCGTGCGCCAGAACGGTCTCTCGTCGGCGCACGCAACCTTCGTCGCGCCCGAACAGATGCCGGTCTTCGAGCAAGCGGGCTGGCTGGTCCGGCGCGATATCCAGTTTCATTTCGCCAATGCGGGCTATGGCAGCTTCGACGATTTCCTCGCCACGCTGACCTCGCAGAAGCGCAAACAGCTCCGCAAGGAACGGGCGCGGGCGTCGCAAGGCCTGCGCATCGAGGATTTGACCGGCGATGCGATCCGCCCCGGGCATTGGGAGGCGATGTGGGCCTTTTACCAGGACACCGGCGCCCGCAAATGGGGCCACCCCTACCTCACGCGCGCGGCGTTCGACCTGCTCGGCGCGCGGATGGCCGACCGGATCATCCTGTCGATCGCCTATGACGGCGAGGCGCCGGTCGCGGGAGCAATGCATTTCGTCGGCGCCGACACGCTTTACGGACGCTACTGGGGCTGTGTCCGCGACATCCCCTATCTGCATTTCGAACTATGCTATTATCGCGCGATCGATATCGCGATCGCGCGCGGTCTCGCGCGGGTCGAGGCGGGCGCACAGGGCGGGCACAAGCTCGCGCGCGGCTATGGTCCCGTCGCGACCTGGTCGGCGCATTTCATTGCCGATCCGGGCTTTCGCCGCGCGGTCGCGGATTACCTCGAACAGGAACGCCGCGCCGAGGAATCCGAGATGGAATGGCTTGAAGGGCACACGCCGTTCAAGCGTTCTGTGTGACTTCGTCAGAGCGGGCTGGTGCCGCATCCGCGTTAGCGGAGCGATTAAGCTGCGAAGCGGCGGGCGGCGGGACGGCGGGCCGTTTCGTCGAGCCAGGCGCGCGCCTGGCGCTGCGCCTCGGCGATTTCGTCGCGGCTCATTTCGCTCGACACGTCGGCGCGGCACTGCTGGCCTTCGCGGCTGCCGCCAAGCGCGGCCAGGTTGAACCATTTATGCGCCTGGATCAGGTCGACATCGACTCCGCCGCTGCCGGTCGAGAAGGCGATCCCGAGGTCGAAATAGGCATTGGCGTCGCCGCGCGCCGCATCGAGCAGCCGGCTTTCGATCAGATATTGGGCAGACTTCAGACTGTTCGCCATGATAACCCCCTGTCGTCTCCACCCCACGGAGACCTCGGGGCCCAAGTTTGCGGCTTATGGTCAACAAAGCGTTAACGGTCGCGGCAGTTTTTTGTGGATAGCTGCGAAAGCCAGCAGAGATGCGGGGATTTTTCCGCGATCAGCCGACGGCAAGATTGTCGATCAGGCGCGTTTTCCCGATCCGCGCCGCCGCGAGCAGGCGGGCGGGCTCGCTGAACTCGGTCAATCTTTCGAGGCTGTCGGCGTCGGCGAGCGCGACATAATCGACGCTGTCGAAGCCGCCTTTGACGATGTCCGCCTCGGCCTTCGCCAGCGCATCGGCGACGTCGGCGCCGCCGACGATGGCCTTCGCGGCGGCCTTCAGCGCGTTCGGAAAGGCGGTCGCCGCCTTGCGCTCGGCCGCCGAGAGATAGGCGTTGCGCGACGACAGCGCGAGCCCGTCCTTGTCGCGCGCGATCGGCGCGCCCAAAATGTCGAGCGCGAAATCGAGGTCGCGCGCCATGCGGCGGATGATCGCGAGCTGCTGCCAGTCCTTCTCGCCGAAAATCGCGATGTCGGGACGGACCTGGTTGAACAGCTTGGCGACGACGGTCGCGACGCCGTCGAAATGGCCGGGCCGCGCCGCGCCGCAATAATCGGCGCCGAGCTCGGCGACCTCGATATGCGTCGAATGGCCGGCCGGGTACATGACCCCGACATCGGGCGCCCAGAGCAGCGCGACGCCCTCCTCGACCAGCAGCGCGGCATCCTTCGCCTCGTCGCGCGGATAGGCGGCATAATCCTCGTTCGGGCCGAATTGCGTCGGGTTGACGAAGATCGACACGACGACATGGTCGGCGACGCGCTTTGCCATGCGGACGAGCGAGAGATGGCCCTCGTGCAGGGCGCCCATGGTGGGCACCAGCGCGACGCTTTTGCGTCCCTGCTTCAGCGCATCGACCGCGCGGTGGAGCGTCGCAATGTCACGGATGATTTGCACGGCCGCCCGCCCTCCGATATTGGCGGCCCAACTGCCACCCCAAGCGGCTGCCATGCGCCGCCAACAGGAAAATCGCAACGCCCCATGTCGACGAACGTGACGAAGCCCGCCCCGCACCGCATCATCTTCGCCAACGAGAAGGGCGGCACCGGCAAGTCGACCTGCGCGGTGCATTTCGCGGTCGCGCTGGCGAGCCAGGGCTGGCGCGTCGCCGGGATCGACCTCGACCCCCGCCAGCGCACCTTCCACCGCTATCTCGAAAATCGCCAGAACACCGCGAAGCGCCGCGACATCGAACTGCCGACGCCGCGGTTCGAGGTGTTCGAGGGGACGACGATCGAGGAACTCGACGCACAGGTCGAGCGATTGACGGGTGACATCGACTATTTCGTCGCCGACACCCCCGGCCGCGACGATGTTTTCGCGCGCCACCTCGCGACGAGCGCCGACACGCTGGTGACGCCGATCAACGACAGCTTCATCGATTTCGACCTGATCGGGCAGGTCGATCCCGAGACGTTCCAGGTCACGCGGCCGAGCTTTTATTCGGAACTCATCTGGGACGCGCGCAAGGCGCGCGCGAAGACCGACGGGCGGACGATCGACTGGATCATCCTGCGCAACCGCCTGCAGCACGTCGACGCACACAATATGCGCCGCGTCGGCGAGGCGCTGACCCAGCTGTCGCGCCGCGTCGGTTTTCGGGTCATTCCGGGGCTCGGCGAACGCGTCATCTATCGCGAGCTTTTCCCCGCCGGCCTCACGCTGCTCGACAAGGCGCATCTGGGCGGCATGGGCATCGGCCATGTCGTCGCGCGGCAGGAGTTGCGCGAGGCGATGGCGGGGCTCAACCTGCCCGAGCGCGAGCGGCTGCACCCCGACGGCGACCTGTTCGCTGCCGCCTGATTTGCTGCGCTCGCGCACCCCTGCAATAATCTTGCCAGATTGACCACGGGCGCGTCGCTGGGGTAACGCCGCACGGGGGCTAGAACGGACCAAGCTGCGTATGACCGACGAATTCACGACAGGCACGCTGGCAAGCGACGATCATGGCGTCGCCGAGCACAAGGCGCATGTCCGCGAGGATGCCGTCGCAGGCAACGGCCTGGCCGTCATCTCGATCGCCAAAAGCTACGACAAGCGCGTCGTGCTGTCGGATGTCTCGCTTTCGGTCGCGAAGGGCGAGGTCGTCGGCCTGCTCGGCCCGAACGGCGCGGGCAAGACGACCTGCTTCTATTCGATCATGGGGCTGGTGAAGCCCGACGCCGGACGCATCATGCTCGACGGGTCGGACATCACCGCGCTGCCGATGTACCGGCGCGCGATCCTCGGGCTCGGCTATCTGCCGCAGGAAACCTCGATCTTCCGCGGGATGACGGTGGCGCAGAATATCGAAGCCGTTCTCGAACTTGCCGAACCCGACAAGGTGTCGCGCGAACGGCGGCTCGAGGAGCTGCTCGACGAATTCGGTTTGGCGCGGCTGCGCGATTCGTCCGCGATGGCGCTGTCGGGCGGCGAACGCCGCCGCGCCGAAATCGCCCGCGCGCTCGCCGCAAACCCGTCGATCATCCTGCTCGACGAACCCTTCGCGGGCATCGATCCCCTGTCGATCAGCGACATCCGCGACCTCGTCGCGGACCTCAAGACGCGCGGCATCGGCGTGCTGATCACCGACCATAATGTGCGCGAGACGCTCGACCTCGTCGACCGCGCCGCGATCATCTACGACGGCAAGGTGCTGCTTGCCGGGTCGCCGGCCGAACTGGTCGCTGACCCCGAGGTGCGGCGACTGTATCTGGGCGAAGGCTTCTCTCTGTGAGCATGTCGCATAGTCGAAAATGGTTCGTGTTCCCCCGCGCAGGCGGGGGTCCATCTCCGGACGGCGCCACGTCGAACCGGCAGGAGATGGGTCCCCGCCTGCGCGGGGACACACGGATATTCTGATGCAATAGTCGCCGATGGCGTTGGGTCCGCGCCTCGATTTACGCCAGTCGCAATCGCTGGTGATGACGCCGCAGCTGCAGCAGGCGATCAAGCTGCTTGCGCTGTCGAACCTCGAACTCGAAGCCTATCTGGCCGAGGCGCTCGAGGGCAATCCGCTGCTCGATGCGGCATCGGGCGACCGCGACGACCCCGGCGGCGACGACCCCGGCGAGGAAGCCCCTGTCGCCGCCGTATCGGGCGAGACCGACACCGATCGGGCCCTGTCCTCCGACGCGGGCACCGCCGACGATCTCGACGTCGATTTCAACGAGGAGCGGTTTCATCACGACAGCGCGAGCGATTCGGTCGGGCTGTCGGGCGCCGGCGAGGATATCGATTTCGACAGCTTCGCCGAGCATGACGGCACGCTCCACGATCATCTGATGGCGCAGGTCGGCGAGCGGTTCGACGGAATCGAGGCGATCGTCGCGGGGCAGCTTGTCGCGCTGATCGACGAGGCGGGCTACCTGCGCGCCGACCTCTCCGAACTTGCCGCGCAGCTCGGCGTACCGCTGGCGCTGATCGAGGAGGTGCTGGCGGGCATCCAGCTGTTCGATCCGTCGGGCGTCGGCGCGCGCGATCTGGCCGAGTGCATCGCGATCCAGGCGCGCGAGGCCGACCGTTACGATCCCGCGATGGCCACCATGATCGCGCACCTCGACCTCGTCGCCAAAGGCGCCTTCCCGCAATTGAAGCGCATCTGCGGCGTCGATGACGAGGATCTCGCCGACATGATTCGCGAGCTGCGCGGTTACGATCCAAAGCCCGGCCTGAAATTCGGCGGCGAGGGCGCACAGGCGGTGGTGCCCGACCTGTATGTGCGCCAGACGGCCAAGGGCTGGGCGGTCGAGGTCAACAGCGGCACCCTGCCGCGGCTGCTCGTCAACCGCCGCTATTATGCCGAGCTGGCGCAGGGCGCGGCGGCGAAGAGCAAGGCGTGGCTCTCCGAACAGCTTGCAGGCGCCAACTGGCTCGTCCGCGCGCTCGACCAGCGCCAGCGCACGATCGTCAAGGTCGCGAGCGCGATCGTGAAGCAACAGGAGGGGTTCTTCCTCCACGGCGTCGCGCATATGCGCCCGCTGACCCTGCGCCAGGTCGCCGAGGAGATCGGCATGCACGAATCGACCGTCAGCCGGGTGACGAGCAACAAATATCTGAGCTGCGCGCGCGGGCTGTTCGAACTTAAATATTTCTTTTCCTCGGGGATTTCGGCGGTCGAGGGCGACGGCGCGGTGTCGGCCGAGGCGGTGAAGAGCCGGATCAAGGCGATGATCGAGGGTGAGGATCCCAAGGCGATCCTCTCCGACGAGACGATCGCGCAGAAATTGTCGGCCGAAGGGCACGACATCGCGCGGCGGACCGTGGTCAAATATCGCGAGGCGATGGGTTATGGCTCGTCGGTGCAGCGGCGACGGCAAAAGGCGCTGGCGGGATAATTCTCTCCTCGTCACCCCGGACTTGATCCGGGGTCCACGACTCGGTGCTATATGGATCCCGGATCAAGTCCGGGATGACGAAAAAGGGGCGGCAGGCGGTTGACTTTTTCCGCCCTTCCCCATAGTTGCGCCGCTTCGCGTCAACACGCCAAGATTTACGGACAGAGATCATGAAGATTCGCAACAGCCTGAAGTCGCTGAAGGACCGCCACCGGGATAACCGCGTTATCCGTCGCCGTGGCCGCACCTATGTGATCAACAAGACCAACCGCCGCTTCAAGGCGCGCCAGGGCTAATCACCCTGTCGGGACATATGTCCCGCGCGCACAGCCAAGCCAGCGTAACGCCGTCGGATGCTTCCGGCGGCGCTTTCGCGTGTCCGGAGCAGCCATGATTCGCCGATCCGTGATCTTCGACGTCGGCCGCGTCCTCTTCGACTGGGACCTGCGTTATCTTTTCGCCAAGCTGATCGCCGATCCGGCGGAGCTGGAATGGTTCGTGACCCATGTCGTGACCCCGCAATGGCATTTCCAGCACGACGCCGGCCGCCCGCTCGCCGAGATGTTGCCCGAGCTCAAAGCCGCGTTTCCGGGATATGCTGCGCTGATCGATGCCTATGCGGCGCGCTTCAACGAGACGATCCCGGGCCCGATGCCCGGCACCCTCGAACTGGTCGAGCGGCTGGACGACGCGGGTGTGCCGCTGTTCGCGATCACCAATTTCGGGCATGAATTCTGGGAAGGCTTCCGCCCGACCCAGCCCATCTTCGACCGCTTCCGCGACATCGTCGTCTCGGGCATCGAGAAGCTGGTGAAGCCCGATCCCGCGATCTATCGCCTCGCCATCGAGCGATTCGGCATCGACCCCGCGGGCGCGCTGTTCATCGACGATGTGGCCGCGAACATCGCGGGCGCCGAATCGGTCGGCATTGCGGGGCATCGGTTCGTCGATGCAGCAGAATTGGAAGCCGAGTTGGTTTTGCGACGGTATCTCGGCTGACTGCTGCGGCGCCGGATTATGTTATTCGCACGAAGACACGAAGACACGAAGACACGAAGAGGTTTGCTTTGGCCGAAGGCCGATTTTCTCCCGCGGTGCGGCGTCAGCTGTGACGATGAAGCAAGAAGGCCGCTTCGCGGCAAACAAGACCTCTTCGTGTCTTTGTGTCTTCGTGCGAAACATTAGAACTATTTCTCCACGCCCAGTTGCGTCAGCACGAACGCAAACTCCTCGGCGTCCTCGCGGAGCGCGCCCCAGCGGCCCGATTTGCCGCCATGGCCCGCGCCCATGTTGGTGCGCAGCAGCAAGGTCGCGTCATTGGTGCGGGTGGCGCGGAGCTTCGCGACCCATTTTGCGGGCTCCCAATAGGTCACGCGCGGGTCGTTGAGGCCCGCCGACACCAGCATCGGCGGATAGGCCTTCGCCGCGACATTGTCGTAGGGGCTGTAGCTCAGCATATAGTCGAACGCGGCCTTGTCGGTGATCGGATTGCCCCATTCGGGCCATTCGCCGGGGGTCAGCGGCAGCGTGTCGTCGACCATCGTGTTGATGACGTCGACGAAGGGCACGCCCGCGAGCACCGCGCCCCACAGCTCGGGCGCCTCGTTATAGACGACGCCCATGACCTGCCCGCCCGCCGAGCGGCCCTCGATAGAAATCCTGCCGGCGCTGGTGTAGTTTTTCGCGATCAGCCCCCTGGCGACGTCGATAAAGTCGTTGAACGTGTTCTTGCGCTCGGTCGTCTTGCCCGCGAGATACCAGGCGCGGCCCATGTCGTCGCCGCCGCGGACATGCGCGATCGCATAGATCATCCCGCGATCGACAAGGCTGAGCCGCGTCGTCGAAAAGCCCGGCGGGACGCGGTAGCCGTAAGACCCATAGGCATAGAGGTGCATCGGCGCGCTGCCGTCGAGCTTGGTGCCCTTCCTGTAGACGAGCGAGGCGGGGATCATCGTCTTGCCGTCGCGGCTCGGCAGGTTAACCCGTTCGGTTACATATTGCGTTGCATCGTAACCCGAAGGAATCTCCTGCACCTTCAGCGTTTCGAGCTTTCCGGTCGCAATATCATAATCATAGACGGTGTCGGGGGTGACCATCGATTCATAGTCGAGCCGCAGCTTGTCCTGATGATATTCGGGATTGTCGCCCAGCCCCGCAACGTAAGTGGCCTCGGGGAATTTGATCCGGCCGGGGGTCAGCGGCGCGTCATAGGTGCGGACATCCACCTGATCGAGCCCGTCCTCGCGCGCCTCGATCACGAAATATTCGCGAAATACCGACAGGCCGGTGATGTAGCTGTGATCCGATCCCGGGATCAACGTCGTCCATTTGCCCGGATCCTTCACGCTCGCCGTGGCGATGCGGAAATTCGGATGCTCGTCGTTGGTGTGGATGTAGAGCGTGCCCTCGCGTTCGTCGACGCTGTACTCGCGGCCCTTCTGGCGTGCCGACACCAGTTGCATCGGCGCCTCCGGATTGTCGGCGGGGAGCAGATAGACCTCGCTCGTCTCGTTATCGCCCGTCGCGATCACGATATAATTGTCCGCCGCGGTCTTGCCGATCCCGACCCCGAAGCCGATGTCGGGCTCCTTGTAGAGCAATTTGTCGTCGGCGACGGGGGTGCCGAGCTTGTGCAGCCGGACGTTGTCGGTGCGCCAATTCTCGTTCGCGAGGCCATAGAGGATCGCGTCGTTGCCCGAGGTCCAGACGAGCGACGACAAGGTGCCGGGAATGACGTCGGGCAGCAGTTCGCCCGTCTCGAGGTTGCGGATGCGCGCCTCGAACCGCTCGGAGCCATTGTCGTCGAACGAATAGGCCATCAGCTTGCCGTCGGGGCTGATCGACAGTTCGGCGAGGCGGAAATATTCCTTGCCGTCGGCCATCGCCACCTCGTCGAGGATCAGCTGCGCCTCGCCCGAGCCTGACGCTGGCTTGCGATACCATTTCTTGTATTCCGCACCCTCTTCAAATTCGACCCAGTAGAGCCAGTCGCCGTCCTTCTGCGGCACGCTCGAATCGGCTTCCTTGATGCGGCCCTTCATCTCCTGGAACAGCGTCTCGACCAGCTTTTCGTGCGGTTTCATCTTCGCGTCGAAATAGGCATTCTCGGCCTTCACATAATCCAGGATGTCGGCGTCATCGATCACCGGATAGCTCTGGTCGCGGAGCCAGTAATAGGGGTCGGACAGCGTCGTGCCATGCAGGGTCGTCTCGTGCGGCCGCCTGTCGGCGACCGGAGCGGTCGGGGTGTTGGTCAATTGGGTCTCTTTCTCTTCGGCGAAGGCGCTCGGGGCTGCGACAAGCGGGGTGGTAATTGCGGCCAGAAACATCCAAATAGCGCGCATAGAAAACTCCCGCAGCGTCGCCCCGATCGGGCAGGATCGCCTGTGATGTAGGAACAAGGAAGTCGCCATGTCCACCCCCGTCCCCGGGACTATTTACGCAGAACGCCTCGCCCGCGTCCGCGCCGAACTCGCCGCGCGCGGCCTCGATGGCTTCGTCGTGCCGATCAGCGACGAGCATATGAGCGAATATGTCGGCGCCTATGCGCAGCGCATGGCGTGGCTGACGGGCTTCGGCGGCTCGGCCGGAACCGCCGCGGTGCTGCCTGCGAAGGCCGCGGTGTTTGTCGACGGGCGCTATACGGTGCAGGTGCGCGATCAGGTCGATGGTTCGCTGTTCGACTATGTCGGCGTGCCGCAGTCGAGCGTCGCCGAATGGCTCGGCGCCAATGTCGGCGCGGGGCAGACGATCGGCTACGACCCCTGGCTCCACAGCATCGACTGGGCGCGGAATCTGGAAAAGGCGCTGGCCGCGAAGGGCGCGAGCCTTGTCGCGGTGACGCCGAACCCGATTGACGCCGCGTGGGACGACCAGCCCGCCCCGAGCGACGCCGTCGTGACCGTCCACGACGCCGCGCTCGCCGGGCAGACCGCGACCCAAAAGCGGGAGATCATCGCCGACTGGCTGAAGGCGAAGGGTCTCGACACGACGGTGATGACCGCGCTCGATTCGATCGCCTGGACCTTCAATATCCGCGGGCAGGACGTCAGCCACACGCCGGTCGGGCTCGCCTTCGCGCTGCTCCATGCCGATGCGACCGCCGACCTGTTCATCGCGCCCGAAAAGATCACCGACGCCGTGCGCGCGCATCTCGGCAACAGCGTGCGGCTCCACGACCGCGACGCGTTCGAGGCCGGGCTCGCCGATCTGGCGGGCAAGGCGGTCGCGGTCGATCCCGACCGCGCGGTCGCGGCGATCTTCACCGCGCTCGAAGCGGCGGGCGCGAAGATCGAGCGCCACCGCGACCCGGCGGTGCTGCCCAAGGCGATCAAGAACGACACCGAACTCAACGGCACCCGCGCCGCGCACGTCCGCGACGGCGTCGCGGTGTCGCGCTTCCTCAAATGGATGGAAGAAGTCGCGCCCGAAGGGAATCTCGACGAGCTCGGCGCGGCGGCGAAGCTCCGCGAATTCCGCGACGCGAACGGAGCGCTGAAAGATCTGTCGTTCGACACCATCTCGGCCGCCGGGCCGAACGGCGCGCTGCCGCACTACAAGGTCGACGAGACGACCAATCGCGCGATCGAAACCGGCACGCTCTACCTCGTCGATTCGGGCGGGCAATATGCCGATGGCACGACCGACATCACGCGCACGATCGCGATCGGCACCCCGACCGCCGAAATGCGCCGCCGCTTCACCCAGGTGCTGAAGGGCCATATCGCGCTTGCGACCGCGCGTTTCCCCAAGGGGACGCGCGGCAGCCAGCTCGACATTCTCGCGCGCCAATATCTTTGGGCCGACGGGGTCGACTATGCCCATGGCACCGGCCACGGCGTCGGCGCCTATCTGGCGGTCCATGAGGGGCCGCAGCGGATCGCCAAGCCCGCGGGCGGACAGGCGGGGACCGAGGAGCCGCTCCACGCGGGCATGATCCTCTCGAACGAGCCCGGCTATTACAAGGCGGGCCATTTCGGCATCCGCATCGAGAATCTTGTCGTCGTCACCCCGCAGAGCATCGCGGGCGCCGAGGAGGAGATGCTGGGGTTCGAAACGATCACCTTCGCCCCGATCGCGCAGAACCTCGTCGATGTCGCGCTGTTGTCCGACGCCGAGGCCGACTGGCTCGACGCCTATCATGCCGAGGTGCTGGAGAAGCTCGGCGCGGGCATGGCGGGCGAGGAGCGCGTCTGGCTCGAGGCCGCCTGTGCGCCGCTCGACCGCACGCCCGCCGCGCTCGCCGCCTGAGCCTCCGCATGACCGAGCACCGCAGCGCCGTGCCGCTCGCCGATTTTCGCGTGCAGGAGCGCGTGCGCGTGCGCTTCAACGAGATCGACGGCCAGAATATCGTCTTCAACGGCAATTATCTGGTCTATGCCGATATCGGGGTGACCGAATATTTTCGCGCCCTTGGCGAGGGGCAGCCTGGCCCGTATTTTCACCAATATGGTACAGACATTCGCGAAACGCATTGCGAAATCGACTATCATGCGCCGGCCCGACTCGACGAACTGATCACGATCGCGGCGCGGATCAGCGCCTTCGGACGCACGAACTTTACGCTCCATTGCGGGATTTTCCGCGGCGAAGAGCGGCTGACCGACATCGAAATCAGTTATGCGCATATCGATTCGGACAGCGGACAGCCCACGCCGCTACCGGGCAGTTTCATTGCCGAGGTGCGGCGATTCGAATCGCGAACGCCGGTTCAGGACTGATTCGCGGCCGGGCTGATTCGATCCGGATCGTATTTCTCGATCAAAAAAGTCGGGTTTTCCGCCGCAAACGGCCAAAAAAAAAGGGCCACCCGAAGGTGGCCCGTGAAAGTTTTGGGAGAGGATGCCTAAAAGGCAAGTGTGTTATTGCACTGCACAATGAATGCTGCAACTGCGAAAACAGCATCCGTTATTGCATTTTTTGCAATCGAGAACGTTGCCATCGATCAAATCGCGCAATCGACGCGCCTCTCGCCAATCGCCGCAACATCCCCTAAATTGGCGTCATGGGAATGTTCAACAATTGGGATGTCGGCGGCGGGATCGCCGATTTCTGGGCTTATATCCGCGAGCCGCGCCCGCATCGCTGGGCGAGCTGGGGCGTCGCGATCGTGCTGCCGATCGTCGTGATCTGGGGCTTTTCCAAATATCTCGTGCCTTATGAAAAGCCGAAGCCGTCGATCGTCTATTTCGATAATTGGCAAGCGACGCGCAGCGAGGCGGACATCCGTGCCGACTGGGTGAAGCGTGCCAAGGAGACGACGCTCCGCAATGCGGAGAAGCGCGCCGAATATCAGCGTTTCGCCGACAGCCTGGGAATCGACTATGATTCGAGCGAGGCCGACAGGGTGACGCGCGAGACGCTGGGCGAGGAGGTCGCGGCGGCGGCGAAAAAGAAGAAGCCCGCGCCGCCGCAGCGCTCGACGCTTGCCGAACGCGCGGCGCGCGGTCCGGCCGACGCAACACGGCCCTGATGCAGCGGCCGCCGTCCGACGCCGACTGGATGGCGGCGACCATCGCGCTGGCGCGGCGCGGCCGGTCGGCGTCGGCGCCCAATCCCAATGTCGGATGCATGATCGTCAAGGACGGGCGCGTCGTCGCGCGCGGCTGGACCCGGCCCGGCGGGCGCCCGCACGCCGAAGCGGTGGCGCTGGCCGCTGCAGGCGATGCGGCGCGCGGCGCGACCGCCTATGTCAGCCTCGAACCCTGCGCGCACGCCAGTCCGCGCGGGCCGTGCTGCACCGACCTGCTCGTCGCGGCGGGGATCGCGCGCGTGGTGATCGCGACGCGGGATCCCGACCCGCGCACCGACGGTGCCGGGATCGCTCGCCTGGGCGCGGCAGGAATCGAGGTCGAAACCGGCCTGCTCGAAGCAGACGCGCGGACCGCGATGGCGCCCTGGTGGACGCGGCAGGGCGAATGGCGGCCGTTCGTGACGCTCAAGCTCGCGACCTCGCTCGACGGCTGCATCGCGATGGCCGACGGGTCGAGCCGCTGGATCACGGGAGAGCGCGCGCGCGCCCACGGCCATCTCGAGCGCGCGGGGCATCAGGCGATCCTCGTCGGACGCGGCACGCTCGCGGCCGATGCGCCGACGCTCGACGTCCGCTTGCCGGGTCTTGAGGATCGCAGCCCGAAACGGCTGGTGCTGACATCGGGCTCGGCGCCCGTGGGCTGGACCGCCGTCGCCTCGCCCGCAGCGGTGGAGGGCGTCGATTCGCTGCTCGTCGAGGGCGGCGCGGGGGCGGCGTCGGCTTTTCTCGCCGCCGACCGCGTCGACCGGCTCCTGCTCTACCGCGCGCCGATCCTGATCGGGGGCGGCAAGCCCGCGCTGGGCGACATCGGCCTTGCCGACCTCGCCGACGCGCACGGCCGCTGGCGGCTCGCCGACACCCGCCTGCTTGGCAGCGACCGGCTCGACGTCTACGAGCGCATCAGGATCATTTGAGGGCGTTTATGTTTACCGGCATCATTACCGACATCGGCACCATCCGCAGCCGCGAGGACCGCGGCGACACCCGCCTCGTCATCGGTACGCGCTACGACGTCGATGGCATCGACCTCGGGGCGTCGATCGCCTGCTCGGGCGCGTGCCTGACGGTGGTCGACAAGGGCGTCGACGAGGGTGGGAACGGCCCCGGCGGCTGGTTCGCGATCGACGCCAGCGCCGAAACGCTGGCGCGCACGGCCCCGGGCATGTGGGACGCGGGGCGCCGCCTGAACCTCGAACGTGCGCTCAAGATCGGCGACGAACTGGGCGGGCATATCGTCACCGGCCATGTCGACGCCGTCGGGCGCATCGTCGCGGTCGAGCCCGTCGGTGACAGCGTCAAGGTGACGGTCGAGGCGCCCGCCGAGCTTGCGCCGCACATTGCGCCCAAGGGTTCGATCACCCTCGATGGCGTGTCGCTGACGGTCAACGAGGTCACCGACCAGCCGGGCGGTGCCACGCATTTCACGCTCAACATCATCCCGCATACGCAGGAGATGACGACGCTGAACGAGGCGGTTGCGGGGCGTCCGGTCAATCTGGAGATCGATATCCTCGCACGCTACCTCGCGCGGATGCAGGCGCGCGGGGCTTAATTCCTACTCGTCATTGCGAGCGAAGCGAAGCAATCCAGAGCGATTTTATGCACACTCTGGATTGCCGCGTCGCCTTCGGCTCCTCGCAATGACGACGATTTTGGAAGAGGCTCAGCTCTCGATCCACCCCGCCGCCAGCTCGGGGTCTGCGGCAATCATCGAACGGCGCATCGCCAGCCTTCCGATGCGGAGCAGTTCGGCCTTGCGCCGCGCCGGCGCCAGTGCCTGCGTCGCGGCCTCGCGGATCACCGCCGCGCCATAACGGTCGGCGACGATCAGTCCCGAGCTTTCGGGGCGATAGCCCTCGGTTTCGAGGATCGCAGGGTCGAGCCCGGCGGCGAGCGCCCAATAGAAGCGGTCGCACCAGTCGCAATAGTCGGGCCATTTGCCGTCGCCGTGCAGGTCGGCGCGGCTGACCTTGATCTCGACGATCGTGATTTGCCCCTTGGCGTCGATCGCGGTCAGGTCGGTGCGCCGCCCGTTGGGCAAGGGGACCTCGGGAATCGCGACCAGCCCCTGCTGCGCGAACAGACGGCACACCCCGCGCGCGACGTCCGCGGCGGTCAGCAGGTCAGTCGCCATGGGTCAAAGTCCCCGGAACGGCCAGACCGTCAGAACGGAACGTCGTCGTCCAGATCGTCGTCGAAGGGCGGACGCCCGCCGCCCGAGCCGCCGCCACCCTGGTTCCAGCCGCCGCCCGCGCTTCCGCCCGACGAACCGCCGCCCTGGTCCCAGCCGCCCGAGGAACCGCCACCGCCCTGGTTCCAGCTGTCGCCGCCGCGCGAACCACCGCCGCCGGGCGCGCCGTCGAGCATGGTCAGCGTGCCGCCCATCCCCGCGATCACCACCTCGGTCGTGTAGCGGTCGTTGCCGTCGCGGTCCTGCCATTTGCGGGTGCGCAGCGAGCCTTCGATATAAACTTTCGAGCCCTTCTTGAGGTAGCGTTCGACCACCCCGACCAGCCCGTCGCCGTTGACGACGACATTATGCCATTCGGTGCGCTCCTTGCGCTCGCCGGTCATCCGGTCCTTCCACTGTTCGCTGGTCGCGATGCGGATATTGGCGATCTTGCCGCCGTTCTGGAACGACTTGATTTCGGGATCGGCGCCGAGGTTGCCGATAAGAATTACCTTGTTGACGCTGCCAGCCATCCGCCGCTCCGCTCCGCTTCGATGTGGGAGGATCAGCCTAGGCCAAAGGCGACGGCTGTCCAGTAAGTGATTCCAGCAGCGGCATAGGCGAGCAGGAACAAATAGCCAACCATGAAGAGAGGCCATTTCCAACCATTGGTCTCGCGGCGGGTGATCGCGATCGTCGAAATGCACTGCGGCGCGAAGACGAACCAGGCGAGGAAGGCGAGCGCGGTCGCGAGGCTCCATTTGCCCTGCAATCGTTCGCCGAGCGTTTCGGCCATCGCCTCCTCGTCGCCGCTGGCGTCGATCGCATTGGCGGTCGCCATCGCCGACACCGCGACCTCGCGCGCCGCCATCGCGGGGATCAGCGCGAGCGCGATGTCGTGGTTGAAACCGATCGGTTTGACGATCACTTCGAGGCCGCTCGCGATGCGGCCGGCGACGCTATATTCGACCTGGCTTTGCCCCACTGGCGCCTTCGGAAAGCTCAGCAGCAGCCAGAGGACGACGGTCGTCATCGCGATGATCGTGCCCGCGCGGCGCAGAAATATCCAGGCGCGCTGCCACAGCGCGATCGCGATGTCGCGCGCGCGCGGCCATTGGTAGCGCGGCATCTCCATCATGAAGCCCGCGGCATTCCCCCTGGTCACCGACCGGCGGAGGACATAGGCGACGAGCAGCGCGCCGACGATCCCGCTCAAAAACAGGCCGAAAAGGACGAGGCCCTGGAGGCCGATCGGGGTCCCGCCGACGTTTCGCGCCGGAATGAAGGCGCCGATGACCAGCGCATAGACGGGCATCCGGGCCGAACAGGTCATCAGCGGGGCGATCAGGATCGTCGTCAGCCGGTCCTTTTCGTCGGGGATGGCGCGCGTCGCCATGATCCCGGGGACCGCGCAGGCGAAGCTGGACAGGAGCGGGATGAAGCCGCGCCCCGACAGGCCGACCTTGCCCATCAGCCCGTCCATCAGGAACGCCGCGCGCGCCATATAGCCCGACGCCTCGAGCAGCAGGATGAAGAGGAACAGGATCAGGATCTGCGGCAGGAAGACGATCACCGCGCCGACCCCGGCGAGTACCCCCTCGACGATCAGCCCGCGCAGGAAAGTGTCGGGCAACGTGTCGATCACCCAGCCCTGCAGCACGCCGATCCCGCTCTCGAGGACATCGGCAGGCGCCTCGGCGGCGGCATAGACCGACTGGAACATCACGAACATCAGCGCGAGCAGAAGGGCGAACCCGCCGATGGGGTGGAGCACGACCGAATCGACGCGCTGCGTCCAGCGCCGGACCGGCGTCTCGCTGAGCGTGGCGGCGCGGGCGAGCGCGCGGGCGCGCTGGTGGAGCGACGCGTCGCTGCGGGGCGCGGCAACGACGTCGCGCGGCTGGTGCGTGCGGATCGCCTCGTCGACCGCCTCGAGCAGTTCGGCGAGCCCGCGCTTGCGCACCGCCACCGTCGGGACGACGGGCACGCCGAGTTCGCGCGCCAGCCGCTGGGGATCGAGGGTCAGCCCGTCGCGCTCGGCAAGATCGAGCATGTTGAGCGCGATCACCGTCGGCAGGCCGAGCGCCAGCAGTTCGAGCGCGAAGCAGAGATGATTGTCGAGGTTCGCGGCGTCGACGACGACGATCAGCGCGTCGGGGCGCTTCTCGCCCGCCTGTTTGCCGAGCACGACGTCGCGCGTCACCGCCTCGTCGAGGCTCGCGGGGGTCAGGCTGTAGGTGCCGGGCAAGTCGATCAGCGCAATCGGGCGGCCGTCGGCGAAGCTCGCATGGCCCGCCTTCCGCTCGACGGTGACCCCGGGGTAATTGGCGATCTTCTGCCGCGCGCCGGTCAGCGCGTTGAACAGGCTCGACTTGCCGGCATTGGGATTGCCGACCAGGGCGACGGAAGGAATCGGACCCGTCATGCCGCCGCCGGCTCGACCTCGATCGCCGCGGCCTGCCGCGACCGGATGATGATCTTCATCCGGCCGATGGTCAGCGCCAGCGGGTCGCGCGAAAAGAGGCTGCCGCGATGGAGCGGCACGATCTCGCAGCCCTCCATCAGCCCGAATTCGCGCAGGCGCCGGCCTTCGTCGACCGATATCGCATTCCAGTCGATGCGCGTGACGCGCACCGCGACGCCCAAGGGCGCCCTATCGAGCAAGGCTGTCATTTGCGAGCGATTATCAATATCGGCTGGCGATTGCCAGTCCCCTTTGCGCCAGCCCCCTTGCGCCCGCCAGATCAGCGCCCCGGATAGCGCAGCCGCCCGACGAAGCGCGCGAGGCTGGGGCGTTCGATGGCGCGCGCGGCGCGGCGGTGCTTCCAGCTTTCGAACCGCATCACCTGATCGATCCGGCGTGCAAGGAAAGCGCGCGTTTCGGCGAAATCCTCGCTCTCGTCGTTCAGGAACACCGCCATCGTCGATCCATAGACGGCGCCGAGGATCGTGCGCTTGCTGTAGTGGTTGAAATCGGTCGCGGTGTCGCCGGCAAGCTTCCACATCAGGTCGGCGGCGCGCCAGCCGAGCTTTGCCGCGTGCGGGGCGTTGGTCGGAAGCGCCAGCAGCGCGAGCGCGCGGCGCAGCGATTCGCGGCGGGGCGCGAGCAGGGCGATGCGCGTCTCGACGAGCGTTGTGATCCGCTCGCGGATTTTCAGCGTGGCGAGCTTCCCGGCCGGCCAGCGTTCGGCCATGCGCGCGTCGATATCGGCGAACCAGGCGTCGACCATGTCGCGCGCGCCGCCGGGAAAGGCGAGCTTCGCGACGTCGATATCGACACCGAGGCGCGTCGCCGCATCGGCGAGCGCTTCGTTGCCGAAGCCGTCGAACGCCGCATTGTCCGCGATCAGCGGCGCGAGCGCGGCGCGAATCTCGTCGAGCGTCGGGTCGGCGGGAAGGGTGGTGGCCATGCGCATCAGATAGGCCGCGCGGCGCGGCTCGGCAACCGGATCAAGACGAGCGCCGCGCCGACCAGCATCCCGCCGAAGATATCGACCGTCCCGAGCCGTTCGTCGAAGACGATCCATCCCGCAAATGCCGCGATCGCGGGTTGGACGAGCAGCGTCAGCCCGATGACGAGCGGCGAGAAGCGCGGGAGCGACCAGGTCATCAGCCCCTGCCCGACGATCTGGCTGGTCAGCGCGAGCAGGATCAGCGGGGTCCAGTTATGCGGCATCACGCGCTCGCCGAGCGCGAGCGCGGTGCCGAGCAGGATCGGCACGCACACGAACGAGGCGATCGACAGCGCGGTCCAGGGCGCGACCGTCCCGCGCACGCGCTGCATCAGGATGACATAGCCGGTGTAGAGAACCCCCGCGAGCAGGCTGAGCAGGTCGCCGACGAGATAGGCGGGCGAAAGCTCGTAGCTCCGGCCCATCAGCAGGGCCGATCCCGCGAAGGCGAACAGGATCGCGAGCGCTTGCGGCCCGCGCGGCCACGCGCGCGTCACGACGATCGTCCAGATCACGAGCAGCAGGCTGGCCGAGTTGCCGAACAGCGTCGCATTGGCGACCTTGGTCTGCAGGATGCCGAGGTGCCAGGCGGCGAGGTCGAGCGCGAAGAAGACGCCCGCCGCGGCGGCAATGCCGACCGCGGGGCGCGGCGGCAGCCGCCCGCCGCTCTCGCGCCATGCGAGCGCGAGCAGGAAGGGCAGCGCCAGCGTCATCCGCCAGAAGGCCGAAGCGGTCGGGCCGGTGTCGGCCAGCCGCACGAGCATCGCGCCGATCGACAGCGCGATATTGCCGCCGAGCAGCGCGAGAAACGCCCACCGCGTCGGTGCCGCGGGCTTTCCGGTCCCTTCGTCGGGGCGTTCGATCTTGGCTGTCATTTAGATTTTCTTTTGCTACCCACCATTGTGCCGGCGCCGCGGCGTCCATAGCTTCGCGGGCCATAGCGACGACCGATGGGGCCGTCGCGAATAAAGTGAGACGTGGAGGAACCATGGCCGTATCGCTGTTCGATCCGATCAAACTGGGCGCCATCGAGGCGCCGAACCGCATCATCATGGCGCCGCTGACGCGCGGCCGCGCCGGCCCGGGTTTCGTGCCCAACGAACTCGCGCGCGAATATTATCGCCAGCGCTCCGCGGCGGGGCTGATCATCTCCGAAGCCACCGGCATCTCGCAGGAAGGCCTTGGCTGGCCGAACGCGCCCGGCCTGTGGACCGAGGCGCAGGTCGAGGGCTGGAAGCCGGTGACCGACGCCGTCCACGCCGCGGGCGGGCGCATCGTCGCGCAGCTTTGGCACATGGGCCGCCTCGTCCATTCGGTGTTCAACGACGGCAAGCAGCCGGTGTCGGCCTCGGCGACCAAGGGGGTCGGCCGCGCGCATACGCCGGTCGGCCGCCTCGACCTCGAGGAAGCGCGCCCGCTGCGCCTCGACGAGATTCCGCGTGTGATCGCCGATTATGCGAAGGCCGCCGAGAATGCGAAGAAGGCCGGTTTCGACGGTGTGCAGCTGCACGGCGCCAACGGCTATCTGATCGACCAGTTCCTGCGCGACGGGTCGAACCTGCGCGACGATGACTATGGCGGGCCGGTCGAAAACCGCATCCGCCTGCTGCGTGAAGTCACCGAGGCGCTGATCGCCGTCTGGGGCAAGGATCGCGTCGGCGTGCGCCTGTCGCCGAACGGCGAAACGCAGGGCGTCGACGACAGCGCGCCCGAAAAGCTGTTCCCGGCGGCGGCGGCGGCGCTCGATGCGCTCGGCATCGCCTTCCTCGAACTGCGCGAGCCCGGCCCGGACGGCACGTTCGGCCGTACCGACGTGCCGAAACAGTCCCCCGCGATTCGCGAGGCGTTCAAGGGGCCGCTGATCCTCAACAGCGACTATGACGTCGCGAAGGCAGAGGCCGCGCTTGCCGGCGGCGCCGCCGACGCGATCGCCTTCGGGCGGCCCTTCATCGGCAACCCCGACCTTGTCGAGCGCATCCGCACCGGCGCCGAATGGGCTGCCGACAACCCGCAAACCTGGTATTCGCCGGGCCCCGAGGGATACACCGACTATCCGGCGCTGGTCACGGCGTAGGGTAAGCGAAGGCGAGCGAAGGGCCGGGCGGGCGATCGTTCCGGCCCTATCCTTTTTGGGCGAGCGCCTTGTCGATGATCCCGGCGCCGATCGGGCCGAGAATCTGGCCGCCGAAGCGAAAGACCAGGAAGGCGGCGGCGAAGAAGATCACCGGCTGGATGAACAGCGCGACGATCGATGCGGCAACGGCGACGAAGAACAAGGTCATGAACCCGCCGGTCAGTTCGCGCTGACCCTGGGGCCCGAGTTCGATGGTGCGCGGGCCCTTCGCGTCCCACCATTTGCCGGTCACGATCGTCTTGCGGCCGCCTGCTTGCGGCGCGGGCCGGTCGGCGATTCGCGCAGGCTTTGCGTTCGATTGCAGGGCGGGCCGATCGCTCGGCTGCTGATTCCAAGGCCGCTTGCCGCGTTCGGCGATGGCGGCGGCGACGCGCGCCTTGCTGTCGGTCGCGGCCGGCGTGGCGTGCTGGGCGGGTGCGGGCCGCGCGCTCAGCCCCGATTCGGCGCGCGCCGCAGCCGACATGTCGGGAACCGCGCTCGCTTTGACAGGCCGGATCGGCTCCATGCCGAGGCTGCGGTCGTGCAGGTCCATGCGCTCGGCGGCGCTGAGCGGGGTCTGTCCGGTCTCCCGGTCGATGACCACCAGCCGCCCGCCGCGCTCGACGACGGAGTAACGGCCGGGGGGTGGTCGATCAGCCAATGCCGAATTGTTCCTTCAGGGCCAGCATCGCGAGCGCGGCCTTCGCCGCCTCGCCGCCCTTATCCTTGCGCGTCTTGTCGGCGCGCGCAAGCGCCTGTTCCTCATTCTCGACGGTGAGGATGCCGTTGCCGATGGCCAGGCCGTCGAGCGTCAGCGCCATGATGCCGCGCGCGCTCTCGTTCGAGACCACCTCGAAATGATAGGTTTCGCCGCGGATCACGACGCCGAGCGCGACATAGGCGTCGTAGCGCCCGCTGTCGGCGGCGAGCGAAATCGCGGCGGGAACTTCGAGCGCGCCGGGCACGGTCACCACCTCGTGGCTGTGCCCCTCGGCCTCGAGCGCGCTCTTCACGCCGTCGATCAGCATGTCGTTGAGGTGGCTGTAGAAGCGGGCTTCGACGATCAGGACGTGGGCCATCAGGCTTCTCCGGGAATGGGGCGTTCGCCGACGACCGACAGGCCATAGCCTTCGAGGCCGACGATATTGCTGTGGGTGGGGGTGAGCAGTTCCATCGCATGAACGCCAAGGTCGGCGAGGATCTGCGCGCCGATCCCATAGGTGCGCAGGTCCATCCCGGCGCCCGGCGTTGCCGGTTCGGCATCGGCCGAGCCGGGAAGCGGACGCATCAGCATCACGATGACGCCCGCGCCAGCCTCGCCGATCGCATCCATCGAGCGCTGCAGACGGCGCTTTTTCGGACCCGGGCGGCCCATTATGTCGTCGAAGATCGACACCGCATGCATCCGGACCAGCGTGACGCCCTCGGGATCGACCGGCCCCTTCTGGAGCACCAGATTGACGCTGCCGTCGATCTTGTTGCGATAGGATTTGAGCCGCCATTCGCCGCCATAATCCGATTCGAACGGCTCGTCGGCGACGCATTCGACCAGCCGGTCGGTGCGGCTGCGATAGGCGATCAGGTCGGCGATCGTTCCGATCTTCAGCCCGTGGCGACGGGCGAAGGGGATCAGGTCGTCGAGCCGCGCCATCGTGCCGTCGTCGTTCATGATTTCGCAGATCACGCCCGACGGGTTGAGCCCCGCAAGGCGCGCGATGTCGACCGACGCCTCGGTATGGCCGGCGCGGACGAGCACGCCGCCGTCGCGCGCGATCAGCGGAAAGACATGGCCGGGGGTGACGATGTCGTCGCGGCCCTTCGACGCATCGATCGCGACCGAGACGGTGCGCGCGCGGTCGGCGGCCGAAATGCCCGTGGTCACGCCCTCGCGCGCCTCGATCGAGGTGGTGAAGGCGGTTTCATGGCGGGTGCCGTTGTTGCGGCTCATCAGTTCGAGCCCGAGCGTCTCGACGCGGCTGCGCGTCAGCGTCAGGCAGATCAGCCCGCGCCCGTGCGTCGCCATGAAATTGATCGCGTCGGGGGTCGCCATCTGCGCGGGAATGACCAGGTCGCCCTCATTTTCGCGATCCTCGTCGTCGACGAGGATGAACATGCGGCCGTTGCGCGCCTCGGCGATGATCTCCTCCGGCGTCGCCATCGGGGAGATGTCGCTGCCGGTCGCGAGCCAGTTCTCCAGCTTGCGCAGCGTGTCGGCGGTGGGGTTCCAGCTTTCCGAATCGAGATCGCGAAGGCTGTTGGCGTGAAGGCCCGCGGCGCGCGCCAGTCCCGAGCGGGACATGGTCCCGTCGTCGACGATGGCGCGGATGCGGTCGATGAGCTGTGTGGACATCACGGCGATGTCTCACATCACAATGTGATTGTCAATCCGGATATCACATTCAGTGTTTCGGCGAAGCCATCGTGCTAGTTGCTCGGGCCGAAGGTCGGCCCCAACTGGCGCCCCGGCGCGTCGGGCTTGGCATCGAGGATCGACAGCAGCTGGCCGGTGCGATCGTCGCGCTTGGCATAGTCGCGCGCCGACATGCCGGCGATATGGTCGGCCTTGTCGGGGCTCGCGCCATTTTTGACGAGCAGCCTGACCATCGCGACATTCTTGGCCTGCACCGCCAGGATCAGCGCGGTTTCGCCGCGCCGGTTGGTCTGGTCGACCGGCGCGCGGCTGAGGAGCAGTTCCTCGGCGCCCTCGGTGAAGTTGAGCAGCGCGCTGTGCATCAGCGGCGTGACCCCCTGCCGGTCGGCGATCGCGGGATCGGCGCTTTTCGCGAGCAGAAAACGGAGCCAGTTGATGTCGCGGCGCTTGGTCACGATCGCCAGTGCGGTCTCTCCGGTGTCGGGGTTGCGCGTGTTGACCAGCGACGGGTCGTCCTTCAGCGCGTCGGTCGCCTTGGTCCCGTCACGGTTGTCGACCGCCGACAGAAAGGCGTAGCCGCCGCGGAATTGCGCGACCGCCGGGCTCGCGACGAGCGCGCCCGCGATCAGAAGGAGGGAGGCAAGGCGGAATTCCGCGCGTCGGAACATGATGGAGGAGACCCCTGGCAGCTTGAGTCGGTCGGACGACAAAGGTTGATTTTCGCGGCGTAGCCGATCAAGGCTGGCCGCATGATGAATATCGCAATTATGGGGCAAAAGCTCGCCCGTTCAAGCCTGCTGCTGTTTGCCGCGAGCGCGCTCGCCGCTTGCAACGCCCCCGGCGGCACGCCCGAGGCGACCCCGCCGCTTGCCGGGGCCAAGATCGGCGGCCCCTTCACGCTCACCGACCAGAACGGCAAGACCGTGTCCGACACCGACTTTGCGGGCCGGTATCGCCTCGTCTATTTCGGCTACAGCTATTGCCCCGACATCTGCCCGGTCGACCTGCAGAAGCTGATGCGCGGGCTGGCGGCGTTCGAGAAGAGCGATCCGGCGCGCGGCGCGAAAGTGGCCCCGATCTTCATCACCGTCGATCCCGAACGCGACACGCCCGCCGCGCTCAAACCCTTCGTCAGCCGCTATCATCCGCGCCTGCTCGGGCTCACCGGCACGCCCGAACAGATCGCGGCGGTCGCGAAGGCGTTCGTCGTCACCTACAACAAGGTGCCGGGTTCGGCGCCCGACCGGTATCTGATGGCGCACAGCCAGCTCGCTTTCCTGATGGATCCGGCCGGCAAGCCGCTTGCGCTGCTGCCGCTCGACGACCCCTCGACCGAGCCCGACGAGGGCGCCCCCGACAAGGTGGCGGCCGATCTGGCGAAGTGGGTCAAGTAGTGGCCCGCGGGGCGCAGCCCTTCTGGGAAGCGCCGCTCGCCAGCCTCGACGCCGGGCAGTGGGAGGCGCTGTGCGACGGCTGCGGCAAATGCTGCCTCCACAAGCTCGAGGATGAGGATAGCGGCCGCATCTATCCGACCAATGTCGCGTGCCGCCTGCTCGACCTGACAACCGCGCGCTGCGGCGATTACAAGCATCGCCGCCGCCACGTCCCCGACTGTCTGACGCTGACCCGCGCCAAGGTCGACGACCTGATATGGCTGCCGCAGACCTGCGCCTATCGGCTGCGCGCCGAAGGCGAACCGCTGCCTGAATGGCACTATCTCGTCTGCGGCGATCGCGACGCGGTGCACCGGTCGGGCGAATCGATCGTCGGCTGGACGGTGGGCGAGGATGTGGCGGGACCGCTGGAGAATCACCTTGTCAAGCGCGTGGTCTGACCCCGCGGGCGACGGCCCGCACATCCGCGTTGGCGAGACCTTGTGGCCGGTGCGGCTCGTGCACCACGCCCGGTCGCGCCGGTACAAGCTGATCTTCGACGGCGCGCGCGGCGAGTTGCGGTTGACGCTGCCGCGCCGCGCGAGCGCCGTGCGCGCGCTCAAATGGGCGAATGAACAGCAGGAGTGGCTGAGCGAACAGGTCGGCAAGTCGGTCGCGCCGGTGCTGGTCGTGCCGGGGACGGCGATTCCGTATCGCGGTGCCGACCACCGTATCGACTGGATCGCCGGCGCGCCGCGCGCGGTGCGGATGGCGGAGGGGCGGCTCAGCCTCGGCGGCCCGGCGGAGACCGTCGGCCGCCGCCTCGAACGCTGGCTGAAGGCCCAGGCGCTCGACCTGATGGCGGCGGAAAGCCGCGAGATTGCGGCGCACGCGGGGCTCCGCGTCGGCCGGATCGGGATCGGCGATCCGCGCAGCCGCTGGGGCAGCTGCACCCACGACGGCGACCTGCGCTACAGCTGGCGGCTGATTCTCGCCCCCGACCATGTCCGCCGCGCGACCGTCGCGCACGAGGTCGCGCACCTCCGGCACATGGATCATGGCGCCGATTTCCATGCGCTCGTCGACAGGCTGCACGATGGCGACGTCGGCGCGGCGCGCGCGTGGCTGCGCCGCGAGGGGCGCGGCCTGCACCGCTATCGGTTCGGCTGAAGCGATCCTCCGAGTGCCTTCGGCGCCCGGAGAGGCATAGGCTGGAGTGCGTCCGGTTTTGATTGAATCAAAACCGGCACTCCAGATTCTTGTTTTGCCGTGTTTTCCGGGTCGTC
>NZ_JAFMTR010000095.1 GCF_018682675.1 Sphingopyxis soli | reverse complement strand
GGGTCCATTCGCGCAGCGCTGGAAAAATGGATTCCGGATCGAGTCCGGAATGACGAAGGTTTGGAAACGACCGAAGCACGACATTTCTGGCATCGTCATCCCGAACTTGTTTCAGGATCCATAGTCCGCCATTTCCTTAAGCGCTGCGCCGAACGAACGCTCAGTCCATGGATGCTGAAACAGCGAGGCCATCGCCGCAGCCAGCGTGACGAGAATTGAAAGGCTGGAATCCACCCCAAAGCCGCCGCCGCCTTGTCTTTTTGACAGGATTGTGAGTAACTGACGACGGGTCGCTTCTGTTTTCCTTTGTCGTGGAAGGGAGAAGCGTATGTCAGTGGAGAAACCGCGCAGACCGGCAGAGCGGCGCGCAGGGGACCGGCGGGTGACCGACGATCCCGATTATAACGGTCCCGAGCGGCGCCAGGCCGATCGCCGATCGGGCAAGGACCGCCGCGCGCCGCCGGCGGACTGATTGAAGACGAGGCGCTCGTCGCGCCGGCTGGAGATTGCCGTGACCGAAGCTCTGCCTCGCCTGTCCGTCGACATCGTGTCCGATGTCATGTGCCCCTGGTGCATCATCGGCTGGCTGAAGTTCGAAAAGGTGATGGCGCATTTCGAGGGGCGGCTGGCGTTCCGGGTCCAGTGGCACCCGTTCGAGCTCAATCCCGACATGCCGCCCGAGGGCGAGGATGCGGCCGCGCATGTGATGCGCAAATATGGTATCAGCGCCGACCAGAGCCGCGCGAACAGCGGACGGCTGGCAGATATCGCGCGCGAGCTGGGCTTCGCCTTCAACCGCGGTCCGGAGTTCCGGATGCGCAACAGCTTCGACGCGCACCGGCTGCTGACCTGGGCGGGGGCGCTCGAGGAGCCCGAGCAGGCGGCGGCGACGGGCGTGCAGACTGCGCTGAAGCTGGCGCTGTTCAGGGCGCATTTTACCGATAATCGCGACGTGTCCGATCATGCGGTGCTCGCCGATGTGGCGGCATCGGTCGGGCTCGACCGCGTGCGGGCTGCCGCCATTCTCGCGGGCGACGATTATGGCGAGATGGTGCGCGTCGAAGAGGCCTATTGGGCCGACCAGAATGTGACCGGGGTTCCCGCGTTCATCCTCGGCGGCCGGATGATGGTGCCGGGCGCGCAGGATCCCGAGGTGTTCATCCGCGTGATCGAGAGCAAGGTGCTGGCGGCTGCGGCCTGAGGAACGGCCCGGCGCCGCCGCGCGTTATCTGTTGATCCTGGCAATGGAGGCGATGACGATGGCCGACGACCCCCGCGACGATGAATCCCGCGATGGCGATGATGGAGCGCCCGAAGCGCTGAACCGCGAACAGGAGGACGAGGACGCGCAGGCGCAGACCGTCGCCGAGGCCGCGAGTCGCGAACGCCCGCTGGGCGAGAGCCGCAAGGCGAAGGGGCGCTACGAAGACAGCGACACGCCCGATCTGGTCGACCATATGCGCCAGATGGAGCGGTCGGGCCGGATCGACATGGACGCCTATCGCGGCGAACGCAGCGACGACGACGAGGACGGCGAGCTCGGCGAGGACGGGATCGACGACGACGTGCCGCGCGGCGCGCCCTGACCCTAGCGCCGGTTTCGGATGAGGTCTGCGAGCGCGATCGGGCCGAGGACGAGCAGGAAGCTGCCCACCATCGCGGTGAAGATCAGGACGGGGCCTTGCAAGAGCGGATTGGTCATGACGGGTCTCCTTGACTGGTGACCCCGTCTGGCGCCGCGCCGGGCGTTTTTCCTTGATATCGGTCAAAAACGGTGCCGCGCCGGATGCGATCAGCGACATTTGCCCGCCATAGCGGAGCCGCCGCATTGGGATTTTGCTAAGGCCTTTCGGGCAGGCTGCCCGCCATGGCCCATCGTCTATATGTCCGAAAACCGCCGCGCCCGGGGCGCCGTGCCTATCCGAAGCGGCCGCGGCGGCGGCGCAGCTTCGGGCTGTCGCTTGCGATGGTCGTCGCGGGCGGATTCGTCGGCACGCTGGGTGCGCTGAACATGACGCCCGGCGGACGCGAGGCCGCGGCCGGCATCCCGCTGCTCCGCGAGGGGACCGCCGCGGCGGCGCCCGACACGCTCTCGGCGCGCTTCGGGCTCTGCCACAGCGGCGGCGGGCGCAACTGCGTCGTCGATGGCGACACCTTCTGGTTCGAGGGGCAGAAATATCGCGTCGCCGACATCGACACGCCCGAGACGCATCCTGCGCGCTGCGCCGAGGAAGCCGAACTGGGCGAGGCGGCGACCGGGCGCCTGCTCCGCTGGCTGAACGCCGGCGCCTTCACCCTCGAAAGCGTCGATCGCGACACCGACCGCTATGACCGCAAGCTGCGGATCGTCACCCGCGGCGGCGACAGCGTCGGCGACATGCTGGTGGACGAAGGGCTCGCGCGGCGGTGGGAGGGACGCCGCCGGCCCTGGTGCTGAGGCGAGCAGCCGGCGGCGGTGTCGATCGCGTCGCCGACCCCGTTCGCGGGGCGCTTCGTCGGAGGGGGTGGAGCCGACTCGCCTTTCGGGCGTATGATGATCGCGCTCCCCCTCCCGGAGCGGCAAGGAGACAGACGATGGCCGAACATGACCACAGCGCGATCAAGGAAGATATGAATGTCATCGGCGCCGACGGCGTCCATCTGGGCACGGTCGACCATATCGACGGCGAACGCATCAAGCTGACCAAGGCCGACAGCGTCGACGGCAAGCATCATTATCTTCCCGCCGGGCTGGTCGCCGCGGTCGAGGGCGACACGGTGCGCCTGTCGGCCACCGCCGCCAACGCGATCGACCTGTTCGAGGAAGCCGAATAGTCCATCCCCCGGACATAGATGGCGGGGGCGCAATCCGGCGTCCCCGCACATTGAAACTGGCCCGCCCTGTCCCCTGGGGCGGGCCGTTTTCATGGGGCAAACCCGCCCCGAAAGGCTTGACCCAAACCGACAAGGGGAAACGGAGCCGGGGTGGTTCGTCCCGGCTCCGTCCTGTGCCCGCGTCCACGATTTTCCCGCGAGGGGCGACCCACGCGGAAGCGGGCGGCGGGGAAGGCGCGTCAGTGCGACCTGGCGTCCGCGCCGGCCTGCGCGCTGCCGTGCGCATGAGCCGCGATCTCGGCGCGCGACAATTTGGTCACCAGCGGCCCGGTGACGCTGTTCGCCTTGCTGTAAAGCGCCGAGAGCGGGATGTTGTAGAGCTTGCCGCCGTCGACCACGACCGCATTGTCGCCGTCGAGGCTCTGGACGGTGCCGATGCTGTTGCCCTTGGCATCGGTGATCTGCGCGCCGGCGCGGACCTGTTCGCGGGTCGCGGCGGTGAGCCTGGCCGAGTCGATCGCACCGTTGGCGGCGCCGTCGGCGCGATCGACGCTATTGCCGAGCTGGCCGGTGACGTTGCCGACGGTGCTGCCGACCGCGCCGGTGCCGACCTGCGCCGTCGTGTCGACCGTGCCGCCGACCACTCCGCCGACTTGGGCGATGGCGGGGGCGCCGAGCAGGGCCGCACCCGCGGCGAGCAGCGTGAGGGAATTGCGCATGGGGGTGTCTCCTGTCCTGCGGGCAGCCGGGAGCGGCCGCCCGTCCGGCAAGGGAAACCGGCGGGCGCGGCGAATGTTGCGCGGGCGGGCGACGGGGCGCCGCGCGCACGCGACGAACCGCCCGCCGATATTTCAGTGCGTTTTAGCGGGCTTGCCGGTGGGCTCGGCGCCAACCAGCTTGTTGAGCGTCGCGATGCGCATTCGCGCGGCGCTCGAGCCGCGTTCGGGGTGCGCCTGGATCTGCGCGAGCAAGGTCGCGAGCTCCTTGCGACTGGCGCCGCGCCGCCGCCATCCCTATCTGGGGGCATGATGCCATATCGGGACCGGAAGATGATCGTCGTCGCGCGGCTGAAGGCGAAGCCGCTGCTCGCGGGGCAGGTGATCGCGGCGCTGGCGTTCGCCGCGCTCGCATGGGCGCAGGCCTGGCCGGTGCGTGCCGACGGGGCGGGGGCGATGATCCGCGCGCTGCTGTTCGGCGATGCGGTCGCGACGGTGGCGATGCTCGCCGCGGCCTTCGCCTTCTGGACGTGCCTGCGGCTATGGCGCCGGCGCGGCGCTTATGTATTCCACGATGGCGTGCGGCTC
The DNA here is from genome assembly GCF_018682675.1 of Sphingopyxis soli. Lineage (GTDB taxonomy): Bacteria > Pseudomonadota > Alphaproteobacteria > Sphingomonadales > Sphingomonadaceae > Sphingopyxis > Sphingopyxis soli. Next base: position 31,637 of record NZ_JAFMTR010000095.1, on the reverse strand, counting down.
TATCGCGGCAGCAGCCTGTCGTGGCCGCTCGACGCGATCCGCGACGTGGTGATCGAGCGCGACCGGCTGGGCTTTCCCGTGCTGCGGCTGGTCGTCGACGACGACAGCGAGGTCACGCGCGCCCTGGTGCCGCTGCCGCTGCTCGACGGATCGGCCGAGGCGGTGCGCGGCGGGGTGCTGTTCGCGGCGGGCGGTCTGCGCGGGGTGCCGGTCGGGGTCACGGTGAATTGAGGGGGCGCGGCGGCGGTTCGCGCCCCGCCGAGTTTCGGGCCAAAGTTCAGTAAAGTTCAGCCTTGTGGCGGTCCGGTTTCCGCATCGCGGGGGAGGGCCGCGAGCCGCTCGGCGGCGTCGCCGGCGTCGTCGCGATACCAGCGCGGCAGCTCGCCGTCGCACAGATCGGCGACCTCGAGCGCGACCGCAAGGTCGTCGGGGGCGAGCAGCGCGGCGGGCGCGGCCGGCGGGGCGGGGTGGAGATGCGCCAGCGCCTCGGCCACCGGCGGGGCGGCAGGCGCGGTGCCGGTTCGCGGCGCGGCGGCCATGCGAAGACAGTCGGGGCCATAGGCGCGTAGCAGGAACATGAGGAGCCGGTCGCTCTGGCGCAGGCGGCGGCCGATGCGGTTGCCGTCGCGGTCGAACACCGGCTCCTCGCTGCCGATCAATGCGCGTTCGAACGCGGCGTCGATCAATTTCTTCGACGCCGCCTCGATCGCGGCGCACCAGGCGCGGTCGAACGCCTCGGCGCCGGGCGAGCGGCGCAGGCGATAGGCGGAGGATTCGGACATGCCGACGGCGCGCGCGGCATTGGCGACCGACCCGCCGTCGGCGAGCGCCTCGATAAAGGCGCGCTGCTTGTCCGGCGACCAGCCGTCCTTGCGGCGCCTTTTCAGCACCGGCACCCAGTCATAGGCGGCGGGGTCGTGGCCGTGCGCGTCGAGCGCGGGAGTGGCGGGATCGGGCGAGGGGATGGGGGCGATGTGGCTCATCCGCCAGTTTGGAGCATGGCGGGGGAATGTAGGAAAGGGGGTTTCGAGGGTGGGTGTGCGAAATAGGATTGGGGGGTGGGGTGCCGCTCCATCAGAGTACGTTGGGGCGTTGGCCGCTGCCGCCGATCCGCGACTTCGCGATTTCGAAAGCCGGGGTCGGCGTTTTGTCGCTGTGGCTGGTTGTCGACGAAGACTGCGAGGGAACGCGCGAACTGGCGAAGCTCTACCTGCTGGAAGACTCGCGTAAGGCGGCACGCCGAGGTTTTGTTCGCCTTCTCGATCCGCTGTATCGCGCGTGGTCGGTGATGAATTAAGTGGTGAGAATGCTGCTTGTGAAGAACCGACGAGATTGGCAAAGAAACGAAATGTCCACGATTCACCTCGTCCCCGACGATCTTCGTAATCTTTACCATGTTCGGGAGTGGCGAAATGCTACTGGTATTTTGGCAACTGCATGTCCGGATGAGTGGCAGGATATAATCGAGGTATTGCGTGCTTTCCGCCTTCTACGCTCGGAGGTCCAAGCAGCTGGGGGCAGTAAGTCCCCAATTGCTGCCCAGATTGATGGTGGTTTCTATGTGAGGGGATGGCAAGAGAAGCAGTTTCAGACTGCCATCAAGATTGACGATGAGCTTTTTGAAAGCCCCACGCACAAGATTGATTGTTTGAAAGGGCGAGTGGCTCTTGAGGTCGAATGGAATAACAAGGATCCATTCTTTGATCGAGATCTCAACAATTTCCGATTGCTATTTGAGTTACGCGCAATTGATGTTGGCGTAGTGGTCACCCGCTCGACCGAGCTACAGGCGATTTTCAAAGCGCTCGGGAAGGGGTCTTCATATGGTGCGTCTACGACCCACCACGAAAAACTCTGGCCTCGGATTGAAGGTGGGGGTGGCGGCGGCTGCCCGGTACTAACGTTCGCGATAAAGCCCGAACTCTATGTTGACGATGGCCCGCCCAACCTGGAGCAGATTGTAGCCGCCGAGAGACTTTCAGAAGCCAAATAGCCTTTTTTATTCCGCCGCGATTTCGGCCGCACTATTAAAGCTGTAGGTATCCCAAGTTGGCTTGTAATTTTCGTCGGCCTGATTCCCCCACACCGTCCATCCGCGCCGCTTTCCCCGACTGAACATTTCCAGACGGGGTCCCCAACTGCAATCTTCGATAATTTTATACTGTTCGTCAGGTTTTCTGCTATGCTCACGCTTGCGCGACTGGATTATGTTTACTTGACTACGACCAGGATCAAGCGTTCGCGCATTCTTTCCACGTACACCGAATAAGAGAATCTCAGTAACATTGCGGAAATAGAAACCTACACCGCGGCCATCTGATCCACCATCTTTTCGAATCTTATGCCAAACGATATTTGAAATATAGCGATACCCCCAAGCATCCATCACCTTAAGGCCATCAGGCAAAAGAGCGTTTGGCACCCAAAGATAGAGATGAGATGGATCGTCTGCGATATCAGCGACCGGCAATTTGCAAATTTCATCAAGAGTCATTGTACCGTAGCGATTGAGCCGCTTGTGTTCGGGCGCGACTTTGCCGGTACGATTTTGAAACTGCCACGGCGGATCCGCTAGAACCGTGCCAAACTTCCTGCCGCGCGCTGTTGCGAGCAGGTCGATTGCGGCGTCGCTCAACGGACTATCGGATAAGAACATAATGAGATCTTGGCTTAGCTAGCGAACGGCGTCAAGCTACTACTAGTAGTAATATCGCGATAATGGACTTGCTTCACGTCAAACCGAAAACCCGCCCGCGTTCCGCCGGTTCGAACTCGCCGCCAGCACCTTCTTGCCCGTCGGGGTCAGCGCCCACTTCGCGCCCTGTTGCACCACGAGGCCCAGCGCGACGAGCTCGTCGCGGACGGGATCGGTCGGGAGTTGCGGGCGGCGGTTCGAGAGGCCTTCCAGCACCGCGCGCTGGGGCTGGCTGAGGGTCAGGAGTTTGAGTTTTTTCTTGTCGGTCATTCGGGTTTCCGGCGTCCTGCTGTGAATTGGGGGCAGCTACCACTTGCCGCCGGCGGCTTCTATGGCTTTCAGCAGCGCCCGTTTGCTGGCGGTGCGCCGATCGCCCGCGTTGCGCGGGAGTTCGGGGTTGCCGAGCGCGGCGCGGCGCGCGGCAAGGCTTGCCGCAAAATCGGCAAAGTTGACGCGCGGCCCGGTCCAGTCGGGCGCGAGATCAGATTTCGAGCGCTGCGATGCCATAGTCCCCAGCCGTTTCCTGTCTTATGCGGCGTTCAAGATAGTCGAGATCGGCAGTCGGGTGAAGGGCCAGCAATATCCGCGCCTGATCGAGCCGGTCTTTCGCGGTCCCCGACGCATATTGGGCCACGCGGTCGGCGATCAGATCTTCGACCGAAATAATCGCAAAGCTGGATCCGTCGCCGGTGTCTTCGACCAGAAGGACATGATCCCGGTCGATATTGCCGTCCATCGGAACCGACGCGACGATTTCGAAGCCGAGCTTGAGTGCGGGATGAAGCCAGCCGCGCACCAATTGTCCGGCGCCCGACGGGCGGACGAAGCCCGCACGCTGCAATTCTTCGTCCAGCGCATCCTGCCACGGCGAGCAGATGTCGAAATCGCCGGTCGTCACGGCGCTGCCCGAATAATATTCCACCGCTGCGCCGCCGACCAATATCGGCCGCGACAGGCCGCGCGCCACCATCGCTTCGCTCACCCGCGCGAAGAGGCGGAGCGCCGCTTCGAACTCCGGGCGGTAGGGCGAGTTGGCCATTTACTCCGCGGCGATCCCCGCCTTGGCGAACATATCTTCGCCCTCGTCGCTCGCTTCGATCGCCGCGGCGCCGTCGTCGTTGGCTTTCGCCTTCTTGCGGTTGTCGAAGCTGGTCCAGACCTGGTTCCAGTCGCCGCGCGTCGCGGCCTTCGAATATTCGGTGGCGCGGGTTTCGAAGAAGTTGGCGTGCTCGACGCCGTTCAAGAGCGGGGCGAGCCAGGGGAGCGGGTGCTCGTCGATCATGTAGATCGGCTGGAAGCCGAGCTGCCCCAGGCGCCAGTCGGCGATGTAGCGGATGTAGCGCTTGATCTCCTTCGGCGTCATGCCGGGGACGGGCCCCTGTTCGAAGGCGAGGTCGATGAACGCATCCTCGAGCCGCACCGTCTTCTGGCAGCAGTCGATGATGTCTTCCTTCACCGCCTTGGTCAGGCAGTCGCGTTCCTTGACGAAGGCGTGGAACAGGCGCGTGATGCCTTCGCAGTGGAGGCTTTCGTCGCGCACCGACCAGCTGACGATCTGGCCCATGCCCTTCATCTTGTTGAAGCGCGGGAAGTTCATCAGCATCGCGAAGCTGGCGAAGAGCTGCAAGCCTTCGGTAAAGCCGCCGAACATCGCGAGGGTGCGCGCGATATCCTCGTCGCTGTCGACCCCGAAGGTGCCGAGATAGTCGTGCTTGGCGCGCATCTCGTCATATTCGAGGAACATGCCATATTCGCTTTCGGGCATGCCGATCGTGTCGAGCAGGTGGCTGTACGCCGCGATATGCACCGTCTCCATGTTGCTGAACGCGGTCAGCATCATCTTGATCTCGGTCGGCTTGAACACGCGGCCATATTTGTCGTGGTAGCAATCCTGCACCTCGACGTCGGCCTGGGTGAAGAAGCGGAAGATCTGCGTGAGCAGGTTGCGCTCGTGATCCGAAATCTTCTGCGCCCAGTCGCGGCAATCCTCGCCCAGCGGCACTTCCTCGGGCATCCAGTGGATCTGCTGCTGGCGTTTCCAGAAATCATAGGCCCAGGGATATTCGAAGGGCTTGTAGGTCTTGCGGGCTTCCAGCAATGGCATCGGCGTACTCCAGTCGAAACTCGGTCCAGATTCCCTCTCCCCTTGTGGGAGAGGGAGGGGCCCAAGGCGTCAGCCTTGGGAGGGTGAGGGGGTGAGTGCGGTTTCAACCAGCATCAGCACGCCCTCGATATTCGTCATCACATCGTCATTCCAGAAGCGGATCACTCTGTATCCTTCCCCCTCGATGAAGCGTGTCCGCGCTTCGTCGTAGGCGACCGCTTCGCCATGCTGTCGTCCGTCGACCTCGATCACCAGCCGCGCGGCGTGCGATGCGAAATCGGCGAAAAAGGGCCCGAGAGCTTGCTGGCGGCGGAACTTTGCGTGAGGAAAAGCCTCTCGCAAGGCGCGCCACATGCGCTTCTCGGCATCGGTGGCTTCGCGGCGGAGCGTGCGCGCTCTTTCGGTCGTCCACCGGGGGAGGTCGGCCTTGCGGCCTCTTCCCCTCACCCTCCCATCGCCGCTCACGCGGCGACGGGCCCCTCCCTCTCCCACAAGGGGAGAGGGGTTTTATGCTTTACTGACAAGCCAGGCACTCGTCGTAGTCGGTGCTTTCGGCGCTGAGTTCGTATTTCGGCGCGTCGGGCGTGTTGTCGGCCTCGACCCCGCCCGCGAAGCCGGCGCGCTGCACCGATTTCGAGCGGAGGTAATAGAGCGATTTGATGCCGAGTTCCCACGCGCGGTAGTGGAGCATGAGCAGATCCCATTTCTCGACGTCGGCGGGGATGAACAGGTTCAGCGACGCGGCCTGATCGATATAGGGCGTGCGGTCGGCGGCGAGTTCGAGCAGCCAGCGCTGGTCGATCTCGAAGCTGGTCTTGTAGCAGTCCTTTTCGTCCTGCGTCAGGAAGTCGAGGTGCTGGACGCTGCCGCCCTTTTCGAGGATCGAGTTCCACACCGCGTCGCTGTTCTTCGCCTTGTCGACGAGGAGCGCTTCCAAGTGCGGGTTGCGGATCGAGAAGCTGCCCGAGAGCGTCTTGTGCGTATAGATGTTCGCCGGGATCGGCTCGATGCACGCGCTGGTGCCGCCGCAGATGATCGAAATCGACGCGGTCGGCGCGATCGCCATCTTGCAGCTGAAACGCTCCATCACGCCCTGATCGGCGGCGTCGGGGCAGGGGCCGCGTTCCTTGGCGAGCAGCATCGAGGCGGCGTCGACCTGCGCGCGGATATGCTTGAAGATGCGCAGGTTCGACGATTTCGCCATCGCGCCCTCGAACGGCAGGCCGCGCGCCTGGAGGAAGCTGTGGAAGCCCATGACGCCGAGGCCGACGCTGCGTTCGCGGCTGGCGCTGTACTTGGCGCGCGCCATTTCGGGCGGGGCGCGGTCGATATAGTCCTGGAGGACATTGTCGAGCATGCGCATCACATCCTCGATGAACCGCTTGTCGCCGTTCCACTCGTCCCAGGTTTCGAGGTTGAGCGACGAGAGGCAGCAGACCGCGGTGCGATCGTTGCCGAGATGGTCGCGCCCCGTCGGCAGCGTGATTTCCGAGCAGAGGTTCGAAGTCGACACCTTGAGCCCGAGGTCGCGGTGATGCTTCGGCATCATGCGGTTCACCTGGTCGATGAAGATGATGTAGGGCTCGCCGGTCGCGAGGCGCGTTTCGACGAGCTTCTGGAACAGGCTGCGCGCGTCGACGGTGCCGCGGACGCTCTGGTCCTTGGGGCTGCGGAGGTCGAATTCCTTGCCGTCGCGGACGGCCTCCATGAATTCGTCGGTGATGAGGACGCCGTGGTGAAGGTTCAATGCCTTGCGGTTGAAGTCGCCCGAGGGTTTGCGGACCTCGAGAAACTCCTCGATCTCGGGGTGCGAGATGTCGAGATAGCAGGCGGCCGAACCGCGGCGGAGCGAGCCTTGGCTGATCGCGAGGGTCAGGCTGTCCATCACGCGGACGAAGGGGATGATGCCGCTGGTCTTGCCGTTGAGGCCGACGGGTTCGCCGATACCGCGCACCGCGCCCCAATAGGTGCCGATGCCGCCGCCGCGGCTGGCGAGCCAGACATTCTCGTTCCACGTGCCGACGATGCCCTCGAGGCTGTCGTCGACCGAATTGAGGTAGCAGCTGATCGGCAGGCCGCGGCCGGTGCCGCCGTTCGAGAGAACGGGGGTGGCGGGCATGAACCACAGCTTCGAGATATAGTCGTAGAGGCGCTGCGCGTGCTCCTGATCGTCGGCATAGGCCGAGGCGACGCGCGCGAAGAGATCCTGATAGGATTCGCCGGGGAGGAGGTAGCGGTCCTCGAGCGTCTCCTTGCCGAAGTCGGTGAGCAGCGAATCGCGGCTGCGGTCGACGGCGACGTCGAATCGGCGCGCGTGCACCGCGGGCTCGCCCGAATCGTTAAGCTTTGCAGGCGTTTCCGCCTTTCCTTCCGCCTTCGATTCGGTGGCCGCCGGGGCGTCCGTCTTCGTCAGTTCCATCGTTGCCACGTCGTTCGTCTCCACCCGCTCTGTCTCGCGAAAATCCATCTTACTCGCCCCCGTTTCCCGACGCGCGCGCAGCGCGTTTGTTCCCGTCCTGTTCGACTCGGGGCGAAGCCCCAGTCTTAGCATCTCCAGCGACCGTCGGGCACTTATTTTCGGGCGCAGAAGGGGTTTTCCCGTGTCCATATGGGATGGACGACGGAAATCCGCCACTTCCGGCCAAATACTATTTGTTGGGGTGCCCCCGTGGTCTACCCACCATCCATAGTGCCACGTCGGCGCGTCGATGCAAGCCGCTAAATGACAGCTTCGAGACTCAACTCGTCGATAATTTGATTCGCTTCGTCGACAGTATCGACCGTTTCACGGGCCGATCGCCAGCGTTTCCGCGGGGTTTGGCGGGCTGTGGCAAAAGGGGCACGGCGGCCCGAAAAAATTCGGGGGTCAATCACAACATCGGGCGGGCGTTCGGCGGGCATAGAAAAAGGGCCCCGGAAACATCCGGGACCCTTTTAATCTCTATCCTGGCTTACGCGTCGCCGCCGCCGTTGCCGGTGCCGCCGCCGCCCAGGAACTTCCAGAACCAACCCATGTCAGATCTCCTGTTGGCACTGCCCACGAAGAACAGTTAACGCAGCATATACCTTAATCGACATGGTAAAGCGAGTCTTAACCTTAACAATTACCGCCATTTTGGCGGCTAGGCGGTGCGGCTTTGCGGAGTGGCGGCGAGGCTGTTGACCAGCTCGGAAAATAGTTGCGGCTTTCCAAGCAGATATCCCTGACCGATATCGCAGCCCAATTGTTCAAGCAGGGCCAAAGTCGGTGCATCTTCAATGCCTTCGGCGACCGCGACGGCGCCCAGGCGATGCGCGAGTTCGATCGTCGATTTGACGACCTCGAGGTTGCGCTGCGAATCGCGCATCGTCATCACGAATCGCTTGTCGATCTTGATCTCGTCGGCTTCGATCTCGGTCAGATATTCAAGGTTCGACTGGCCGGTGCCATAATCGTCGATCGACAGGCGGATGCCGGCGCGGCGGAATTGCGCGAGCGTCTGGCGCGCCTCGCGGCTGTTTTCGATCTGCGCGGTTTCGGTGACTTCGATCGTGAGCAGTTCGGGCGGCAGGTGATGCGCGGTGAGCATGACGCGGATCGTGCCGACGAGGTCGCGATGGTCGAGCAAGGTCGCCGACAGATTTACCGACATATGCGCCGATATGCCGCGCTCGCGGAGCTGCGCCGCCGAACGGATCGCCTGATCCATCACGAACAGGGTGAGGCGATAGATGTCCTGGCTCTTTTCGGCCTGGACGATGAACTCGTCGGGCGGAATCGGCCCGCGCGTCGGGTGCGTCCAGCGCACCAGCGCCTCGATCCCGACGAGCCGCTTCGACGCGATCTCGTACTGCGGCTGGAAGGCGACCCAGATGTCGCCGCCGGTGAGCGCATCCTCGAGCTGCGAGTGGAAGGAAAGTTGCCAGCCGGCATCCTCCTTTTCGCGCGGCGTATATTTGGTCCACAGCGCGCGCGCGCGGATCGACTGTTCGGCGGCGACGAGCGCGGCGGCGAGACGCTGCGCGTTCGACCCCTCGAACTCGTCGTTGACCCCGAAGGCGATGGCAACGTCGACCCGCAGCTCGCCGATCGTCAGCGGCGCGTTGAACAGCGCGGCGAGGCCGGCAAGCTGGCCCTCGATCTGGCTGTGCTGGTAATAGGGGACGAGCCACGCGAACGTGCCGTCGAGGTCGTGGTGCAGCACGGTGCCCTGCGAGGCGAGTTGCAGGCGGCGCGTGACCTGTTCGACGAGCTGGCCGATGCCGTCGCCCGGAATGAAGGCGGCGAGATCCTCGAAATTGACGACCTTCGCAGCAATGACGGTCGCGCTGCCGAACGGAGCCTGCGAGCGGAGCGCCTCGAAATTGGGCAGGCCCGACACGGGGTTTTCGCGCTGGGCCGAATCGCGGCGACGGGTGCGCGACACATTGGCGCTGAGCGCCGCGATCAGGAAACAGGCGGCGCCGATCTGGGTCGACACGAGCGAAAGGCTGAGCGCCACTTTGGCGGCGATCAGGGCGAGTGTCATCGCGAAGGCGACGCGAACGAACCAGCGGCCGCGGCGAAAAGCCAGCGACGCCACCATCGCCACGAACGTCAGTGCAAGCCCGGGCAGGAAGCCGAGGTCGATAGGGGTGCCACGCTTCAGAGCTTCACCTGCGATCAGGTGAATATATGCGCCCGCCATGGTATCATGGCCAGGCAGGAAATGTTGGTCGAACGCCGCCGAATTTGTCGGCGCGAAAATGACGTCTTTGCCGCGAAGTTCCTTGGCGCCGACGCGGCCCGTGAGCAGGTCGACCGCACTATATTCCTTTATGGTCGAAGTGTCGTAGGAATAATCGAGCTGAAACACCGACGGCTTGTCGAGCGGACGGTTGGCAAGCAGCGCGGCGAAGCTGGGCAGGATGCGGCCGTCGACCGACACCGCAAGCGGCACCCGCCACACTTGCCAGAACTCATACTCCCAACAGATACAGGCGCGTTTTGCCCGGTCCCCCATCGAGGCGGGAGGCCAATAGTCGACCTTGACCTCGGTACCTTGAATTTTGGCTGCGGGAACCGCGAGGATGATCCGGTCCCCCATCTGATGCACGGCCGCAGCGACCTTTAGCAGATCGGGGTCGGTCAGCCGACGCCGATAGGAAAAGTCAACGAATAGGCGCTTTGCACCGGCGGCGTTGATAGCGCGGATGATTTTTGCGTGATTGGCAACGGTCAGCTCCTGATTCTGGAGCGATTGCAGCGTCTTGTCGTCGACGCCGACGACGACGGTTTCGCCCGATACGGGGCGCCACGCGACGCGCCCGATCGACGCCTCGATCACGCGGTCGACGGGCTCGCCGACCGATGTCAGGCCGACAACGACGCTCAGCAGCAGCGACAGGCCGATCGTGCGCCAGCTGATAATCAGACTCTTGACCGGAATGGGCACGCACGTCTCCAGCAATTGCCGGAACGTCCTAGCCGCCGATGGTTAGCATCGCGTTAATTATGAATCCTTCCTTGCCGTCCGGCCGGTCGCCGGAGGGCGCGGAAATCCTGTTGTTTCAGGCGATCGCGGGAAGGGGCGCGAGCGCTGCGTCGCCGGCGAGCGCGGACGCCGCGAGGCCGGTCGCTGCGGGCACGATCTGCTGAAGGTAGAAGCGCGTCGAGACGAGCTTCGCCCGCAGGAAGGCGGCGTCGCCTTCGCCCGATGCCAGCGCGGCCTCTGCCGCCTTGTGCTGCGTCGCCATCAGCCAGCCGCAGGTCGCGGTCGACAGCATGGTGAGATAGGGATAGCTGCCCGCCAGCCGGTCGGCGACGGTCGCGGTTTCGAGCCAGTCGGTGACGTGGCGGCACGCTTCGGCGAGCTGCCCCAATTCGGGGAAATCGGCGGCGCCGCGCGCGATATCGTCGATGAGCGAGCGCACCCCGTCGCCGCCCGCCATGCCGAGCTTGCGCCCGACGAGATCGGCGGCCTGGATGCCGTTGGTGCCCTCGTAGATCGGCGCGATGCGCGCGTCGCGATAATGCTGCGCGGCGCCGGTTTCCTCGATGAAACCCATGCCGCCGTGCACCTGGACGCCGAGGCTGGCGACCTCGCAGCCGATGTCGGTCGCGTGCGCCTTGGCGAGCGGGATGAGCACCTCGGCGCGCAGCGCGGCGGCCTGGTCGCCGAGCTTGCCGAAGTCGGTCTGCGCCGATGCGTAATAGATGAGCGCGCGCGCGGCCTCGGTCTGCGCGCGCATCCGCCAGAGCATCCGCTTGACGTCGGGGTGGTGTTCGATCGTCACCGGGGTGCGGTCGGCGCTGCCCGCGAGCGACGACTGGACGCGCTCGGCGGCATAGCGCTGCGCCTGTTGCAGCGCGCGCTCGGCGATCTGGACGCCCTGGCAACCGACCATCAGGCGCGCGTTGTTCATCATCACGAACATCGCGCGCATGCCGCCCATCTCGTCGCCGACGATCTCGCCGAGGCAATCTTCGCCCTCGCCATAGACCATCACTGCGGTCGGCGAGCCGTGGATGCCGAGCTTGTGCTCGATCGAGGCGCAATGGACGCCGTTCGAAATCGTGGGATTGCCGTCCGCGTCGAGGCGATATTTGGGGACGAGGAAGAGCGAGATGCCGCGCGTCCCCTCGGGCGCGCCGGGGGTGCGCGCGAGGACGAGATGGACGATATTGTCGGTGAGATCGTGCTCGCCGAAGGTGATGAAGATCTTTTGCCCCTTGATCCGGTACAGGCCCGCGTTTGGTCCTTCGGCGACCTTTTCGGCGGTCGAGCGCAGCGCGCCGACGTCGCTGCCCGCGGCGGGCTCGGTCAGGTTCATCGTGCCGTTCCACTCGCCGGTCACGAGCTTGGGCAGCCACGTCTGGCGCTGTTCCCCGGTGCCATAGGCCATCAGCGCGTGGATCGCGCCGGGGGTCAGAATGCTGCAGAGGGTGAAGCCCATATTGGCGGTGCCGAGCGCCTCGATCACCACGGTCGCGAGGGTGAAGGGCAGATCCTGCCCGCCATATTCACCGGGGCCGTCGAGGCTGCCCCAGCCCGCCTCGACGAACTGCTGATACGCCTCCTTGAAGCCCGGGGGCATGGTGACCTTGCCGTCCTGCCATTTCGGATTGTTCGTGTCGCCGACGCGGTTGAGCGGCGCGTAAACCTCGGCCGCGAAGTCGCCGATGCCGGTGACGATCGCCTCGACCATGTCGGGGGTCGCGGCGGCATATTTGTCATGGGCGGCCATCGCGTCGATGCGCGCGATATGGTTCAGGACGAAAAGCTGTTCGGTGACAGGCGGCGTGTAAGTCATGGTCTGACTTTCATAGTGAATATCGTTGCGCGGGCGCTATAGCGCGGCATGGCCGACGATCAAACGCCCATGACCACCCTTATCTGCCCTTTCGGCGGGGAGGCAATCGCGCGCGCCGGGGGGCTGATCGGGGAGGGGATGCCCGTCGCGGTGCCGACCGAGACCGTCTATGGCCTCGCCGCCGACGCGCGGAATCCGCAAGCGGTCGCGCGCATCTATGCCGCCAAGGGGCGGCCCGATTTCAACCCGCTGATCGTCCATGTGCCCGATCTGGCCGCAGCCGAGAAGCTGGGGGCGTTCGGCGAGGTCGAACTGGCGCTCGCGGCGTGCTTCTGGCCGGGGCCGCTCACGATCGTCGTGCCGCGGACGGCCGAATGCCCGGTGGCGAGCATCGCGACGGCGGGGCTCGATACGATCGCGCTCCGCGTTCCCGGGCACCGCGCGATGCAGGCGTTGCTCGCCGAGACCGGCGCGCCGCTCGCCGCGCCGAGCGCCAATGCGAGCGGCAAGGTGAGCCCGACGAAAGCGGAGCATGTGCTTGCCAGCCTCGACGGGCGGATCGCGCTGGTGATCGACGACGGGCCGACGCGCGCGGGGGTCGAATCGACGATCGTCCGGGTGAAGGACGGCTCGGTCGAAATGCTGCGGCCGGGTCCGGTGACGGCGGCAATGCTCGGCGAGGCGAGCGGCCTGCCGGTGACGGGCGCGACGGGCTCGAAGATCGTCGCGCCGGGGATGCTCGCGAGTCACTATGCGCCGGGGAAGCCGGTGCGGCTGGGCGCGGAGGATTTCGCGGCGGGCGAGTACGCGATCGGGTTCGGCGATCTTTCGGGCGATTATAATCTCAGCGCGGCGGGCGATCTGACCGAGGCGGCGGCGCGTTTGTTCGACGCACTGCACGCGGGGGCGGCGAGTGCGAAGACGCGGATCGCGGTCGCGGCGATTCCGGGCGAGGGGCTGGGCGCAGCGATCAACGACCGGCTGGCGCGCGCGGCGGTCTAGGCGGCGGCGGGCTCGACGGGGTCGCCGTGCGGGGTCTTGCGCGCAACGATCAGGCAGGCAGCGACGATCAGCAGCGCGCCCGCGATCGTCGGCAGGGTGACCGGCTCGCTGTAGAAAATCCAGCCGAACAGCATCGCCCAGAGGAAGCCCGTATATTCGGTCGTCGCCAGAATCTGCGCCTCGGCGCGGGCATAGCCCCAGCTCAACAGCAGCAGCGAGACCGTCGCGAGAATCGCGGCGCCGGTGATCGCGGGCGCGTGGTCGATGCCGGGGACGACCGCGAACCACGGCGCGCCGAAGGCGAGGAAGAGCGTCACGAAGAAATTCTGGAAGAAGGCGATCTCCATCGGCTCGGCCATCTTCGCCTGCCGACGCGCGAGGATGAGATTATAGGCGTAGAAGATCGCCGAGAGGAACACCGCGCCGACCGCGAGCAGCGCTTCTTCGCTATAGGTGCCTTGCCCCAGCTTGCCCGCGACGATGATGACGACACCGACGAGGCCCAGCATCGACGCCGCGATCGAGCGCGGGCCGATCTTTTCGCCCAGGAAGATCGCCGCCATGTAGAGCGTCATCAGCGGCGCGACGAAGGCGAGAGCGATCGCCTCCGCCATCGGCAGCCGTGCGAGCGCCCAGAAGAAGGTGATCGCCATTCCGGCGACGAAAAGCGCGCGCCACGCATGAATGCGCATCGTCGGCCGGTCGGGAAGCGCCGGACGCATCGCGAGATAGGCGAGGCCGCTGAGCAAGGTGCCGGCGCCGGTGCGCCACAGCACGGCGTTATAGGCGCCGATGTCGATCGACAGCTGCTTCATCAGCACGTCCATCGCCGAAAAGGTCGCGATGCCCGCGCAGGCGACGAGGAAGGGCAGGACGGGGGAGGCCGAATCGGGACGCATGGTGGGGGTTTTGGGTGCGATCCGTTCCGAATGAAAGAGCCGCGTGTCCCCGCGCAGGCGGGGACCCATCTCCTTCCGGTTCGAAATCGCGCCGACCGGAGATGGGCTCCCGCCTTCGCGGGAGCACAAAGCAGACCTATTCGATCCCGTCGGTCCGCCGGATGAAGTCGCCGACGTCACGGTGCATCTCGGCGAGCAGCGGGACGTTGACGTAGATCATGTGGCCGGCGGGGTAATATTGATAGGCGATGTTCGCCTGCAGCTCCTTCGGGACGGGCAGGTGCTGCAGTTCGAACCAGCCCGCGAAATAGGGCGTCGACACATCGAAATAGCCACCGGTCACGAGCAGCTTCATCTTCGGATTCTGCTTCATCGCGACGGCGAGGTCGGGAAGGACGTTGGGCAGCGCGATCAGCGCGCGGCCGGCGCCGGGCGGCTGATGCCGGTAGTCCCAGCTTTCATAGACATCGAGCGCGCCTTCATAATGCTGGCCCGCGCCATAGCCGAGCGTGCCGCGCGCATAGTCGTTGAAGGCCGCGGTATAGGCCGCGCCGATCGCCGCGCCCTGCGGATCGTTCGAGGCGACCTTGGAGAGCGGGTCGAGCGTGATGCCGGTGAAGCGGGTGTCGAGCGTGCCGGTGGTCAGCCCCTTGTCGGCGAGCAGTTCCTTTTGCAGCGCGCCATATTCGATGCGGAGATTGGTCTTGAGCAGATAGGCGAGCGGCAGCCCGGTGTAGGCGTGGAGCCGCGCCGCGATTGCCTGTCGCTCGGCGTCGGGGAGGCTGTTCCCCTTCATCAGCGCAACAGCATAGTCCGTCGTCGCGAACGCCTCGACCTCGCGGAGGAAGGGCTGGAGCTCGCGCCCCGCGCCCGCGCGCTTGTGATACCAGGCGGTCGCGGCATAGGTCGGCAGCGCGACGACATAAGGCAGATCGACCCCCGGGTTGACCTGCGGATCGTCGGGCAGGAGATCCCAGTTCAGGATGTCGGAGAGCAGGATCACGCCGTTGAGGTCGATGTCCTGTCGTTGCAGCGCCAGCGTCATCCCGGCGGCGCGCATCGTGCCATAGCTTTCGCCGAAGATATACTTGGGCGATTTCCAGCGGCCATATTTCGACAGGAAGTCGCGGACGAAGACGGTGAAGGCGTGGATGTCCTGGTCGACGCCGTACCACGCCTTTTCCTTGTCCTTGCCCGCGACGCGGCTGAAGCCGGTTCCGGGCGCGTCGACGAAGACGAGGTCGGAGGCGTCGAGCAGGCTGTAGGCATTGGGCACGGTGCGATAGGGGGCGGAGCCGTGGACAAGGTCGGGCGTCTCGACGCGCATCGGACCGAAGGCGCCCATGTGCAGCCACAAGGTCGGCGAGCCGGGGCCGCCGTTGAAGAGGAAGGTGATCGGGCGGCTTTCGGCGGGCGCGCCGTCGCGGAAATAGGCGGTGTAGAACATCGAGGCTTCGGACGCCGGAACGTCGCCGCCGGCATCCTTGTCGCGCTTGCGTTCGTTTGGAAGCGTGTCGGTCCAGCCCTTCGGATGCACGACCAGCGTCCCCGCGACCGCCTGATAGGGAATCGCGGTTCCGCCTACCGTCACCGAAGCCGACGACCGGACTTCGCTCGGCGTGAAATAGGACTGATCGGCGGGCGCGACTTCGGACGCCGGGCGCGGTTCCTTCGACTGGGCGGCGGCGCAGCCGGCGAGGGCGAAGGCAAGGGCGGCGGCTGTGACGAACTTCATTTGATCGATCTCATCTGCATTGGTCCGTCATTGCGAACGGAGCGAAGCAATCCCGGGTGGCTTGCGCCTCTCCGGATTGCCACGCGGCTTCGCCGCTCGCAAGGACGCGGGTTAGCGGAACGAGGCCTGTCCGGCGCCGTCGATGTTGAGCTTTTGTCCCGAGCAATAGGGGTTCGCATCGCTCACGAACCAGACGACGGCGGCGGCAACGTCGTCGGGCGTCGGGACGCGGCCGAAGGGGAATTTGGCGTCGAGGTGATGGATGTCGTCGTTGCCGGTGATCGCGCGCGCGAGGCGTTCGCCCATGTCGCTGACCGTCAGCGACGGCGCGACGATGTTGACGCGCACGCCGTTCTTCACCTCCTCCTTCGCAAGCGTGAGTGCGAGCGCTTCGCCCGCGGCCTTCGCCATATTATAGGGCGCGCCGTTCGCGGCGTGGTGGAGCGTCGCGATGCTCGAAATGATGACGATGTCGCTGCGGTCGTGCTGGCGGAGTTGCGGCAGCGCGAGGCGCGACAGGCGGTGCGCGCCGACGGCGTGGATCGCGAGCAGTTTCTCGACCTCGGCGGCGTCGGTGTCGGCGACGCTCCGCCCGCGGCTGGCGATGCCGGCATTATTGATCAGGATCGACAGCGGGCCGAAATCGGCCTCGATCGCGGCGACCATCGCGGCGCTGGCCTCCTCGTCGGCGACCGAGGCCTGATACGCCTTCGCCTTGCGGCCGAGCGCCTGAATCTCCGCGACGGTTTCGGCGGCGGCGGCGGCGTCGCGCGTGTAGTTGACCGCGATATCCGCCCCCGCCTTCGCGAGCGCCAGCGCGATGCCGCGCCCGATCCCGCGCGAGGCGCCGGTGACGAGCGCGGTGCGGCCCGCGAGGTTCATGTCTGTCATTGCTCTCTCCCGATAGGTTCCGCGCGAATATGGCATGACGTTTACGTAGACGTAAGATAGCTTCCCCGTCATGAGCTGGAAAAAAGAGATCGACGAGCTCGGACAGCGCCGGGCGATGGCCGAGAAGATGGGCGGCGAGGAAAAGGTCGCGCGCCAGCATGGGCGCGGCAAGATGGACGCGCGGGCAAGGCTTGCGGCAATCGTCGATCCGGGCAGCTTTCGCGAGATCGGCAAGATCGCAGGGCGCGGCAAATATGGCGCGGACGGCGAGCTGGAAGATCTGGCGGCGTCGAATTTCATCTTCGGCCGCGCGAATATCGACGGGCGACCGGTCGTCGCCAGCGCCGACGATTTCACGGTGCGCGGTGGCGCGGCCGATGCGGCGCTGCACCGCAAGTTCGTCCAGTGCGAGGCGATGGCGCATGAATATCGCCTGCCGCTGATCCGCATGATCGACGGCACCGGCGGCGGCGGGTCGGTGAAGACGCTGGAGGAGATGGGCTATACCTATATCCCGCATGTTCCCGGCTGGGACCGGATCATCGCCAATCTCGACACGGTGCCGGTGGTCGCGCTCGCGCTCGGACCGACCGCGGGGCTGGGCGCGGCGCGGGTGGTCGCGAGCCATTACAGCGTGATGGTGCGCGGGCTGTCGCAGCTGTTCGCGGCGGGGCCGGCCGTGGCGGCGGCGATCGGCGATACGCTCGATCGCGAGGAACTGGGCGGGGTCGATGTGCATGCGCGCAACGGTGTCGTCGACGACGAGGTGGCGAGCGAGGCCGATGCCTTTGCGGCGGCGCGGCGCTTCCTGTCCTATCTGCCGTCGTCGATCCATGACCGGGCGCAGCGCACGCCGTGCAGCGATCCGGTCGATCGCCGCGACGAGGCGTTGCTGTCGATCGTGCCGCGCGAGGCGAAGCAGGTCTATTCGATGCGGCGCATCGCGAAGGCGGTGTTCGATACGGGCAGTTTCTTCGAGATGGGCGCGCGTTGGGGGCGGGCGGTCATCACGGCGTTCGCGCGGCTCGACGGCTGGCCGGTTGCGGTGCTCGCGAGCGATCCGTCGTACCTCGGCGGATCGTGGGACGCGAAGACCAGCGAGAAAGCGGAGCGTTTCGTGAAGCTCGCCGACCAGTTCCGGCTGCCGGTCGTCCACCTCGTCGACAATCCGGGGTTCATGATCGGCGGCGAGGCCGAGCGGACGGGGACGATCCGTTACGGCGTGCAGGCGATGAACGCGATCTATCGCGCGACGGTCCCGCTGGCGTCGGTCGTCGTGCGGCGCGCCTATGGCATCGCGGGCAGCGCGATGTCGAACGCCGAGCGCTTCCAATATCGTTTCGCCTGGCCGTCGGGCGACTGGGGCAGCCTGCCGATCGAGGGCGGGGTCGAGGTTGCGTACAAGAGCGAGCTCGAAGCGGCCGAGGATCCGGCGGCGCATCTGGAGGCGATCCGCGAGCGATTGAACCGCGTGCGCTCGCCGTTCCGGACGGCGGAAAAATTCGGGGTCGAGGATATCATCGACCCCAGGGATACACGGCCGCTGCTGTGCGAATTTGCGGAATTGGCGTGGCGGGTGGTGAAGTAGCCTGTCGAAGGGTCCGGGATGACGAGGGAAGGGGGATGGGATCGAGCATGACCGGCGGACGCCATTATGGCATGGACTGGCTGCGGATCGGCGCGTTCGCGCTGCTGATCCTTTACCATATCGGCATGTATTTCGTGCCATGGCACTGGCATGTGAAGATCGATCCGACGATCGACTGGGTCGCGATCCCGATGCTGGCGACGAATGGCTGGCGGCTGGCGCTGCTGTTTCTCGTGTCCGGCTATGCCAGCGCGTCGCTTTCGGGCAAGCTCGGCGGGGCGGGGGCATTCGCCCGGTCGCGGAGTGCGCGTCTGCTGATCCCGCTCGCCTTCGGCATCGTCTTCGTCATTCCGCCGCAGCCGTGGATCGAACTGGCGGGCCAGCTTGGCTATCGGCACGGCTTTCTGCATTTCTGGCTGCACGATTATTTCCGGTTCGGCGCGCTCGACGGGATTATCCTGCCGACCTGGCAACATCTGTGGTTCGTCGTCTATCTGTGGGCCTATACGATGCTCGCCGCATTGCTGCTGGCGCTCGTCCCGGACGAGACGCGCGCGAGGGTCGCGGATGCCGGCGCGCGGCTGCTGCGCGGCTGGGGGCTGCTGATCGTCCCGATCTTGTGGTGGCTCGCGGTCTTGCGCGCCTTTCCCCACCATGAGGAGACCCACGCCTTGCTCGACGACGGGCCGTCGCATCTTCACTATATGATGGCGTTCGCGGTGGGCTGGTTGCTGCGCGTGCGGCCGGTGCTGTTCGACAGCGTGGCGCGCTGCTGGCCGGTCGCGGCGGGACTGGCGGTGCTTGCCTTCGTTCCGATCGCATGGGTCGAATGGACCTGGCCGGGCGATACGATCGCGCCCGACTGGGTTTTCGCGCCCTATCATGTCGCGCGGCAGGTGCAGGGCTGGGCGACGATCGTCGCGCTGGTCGGGACCGCCGACCGCTGGTGGAACCGCGATCATCCGCGGCGCGCGATGCTCGCCGAGGCGGTGTTCCCCTTTTACATCGTCCACCAGACGATCATCGTCGTCGCGGGCTGGTATCTGTTGCGGGCCGATATGGCGGCGCTGCCCTCCTTCCTCATCCTTGTCGTCGTGACCGCGATCGGCTGCTGGCTTTTCTACGCCATCGGGCGCACCATCGGCTGGCTGCAGCCCCTTATCGGATTGCAGCGCAAACAGGGGAGGATGATATGGGCGCGTTGAAAGGCATCATGGCGATCGTCGGGATCGCGGCGATCATGATGGGGGGACTGTGGATCTTGCAGGGGCTCGACATCGTGCGCTGGCCCGCAAGCAGCTTCATGCTGGGCGATATCACCTGGACGCGCAACGGGGCGGCGCTGGCGGTCGTCGGCGTCGCGCTCCTGTGGTTCGCGCGGCGTCGTACTTGATCGACTACAAATGTAGTTGATCTGTATTGCAACTCTGATACACCTCGCGGCGAACCGGGGGTGGATTGGAGACTGGGATGATTCGTTCCTCGCGCCTTGTACCCGGCCTGTTGATGGCGGCCGCGATGATGGCGGTGCCCGCGATCGCGCCGCCTCCGGTGCTCGCCGCTGACGAAGCTGTCGGCGATGCGGTTGCCGAGCGATATGCGGCGCTGCTCGAGCGCGACTATGTCTATCCCGAAACGGGGAAGCGCTATGCCGCGGCGCTCCGCGCGGGCATCAGGGCCGGTCGCTACCGGGCGCTGTCCGGCGAGGCGCTGGGCGCGGCGATCGACGCCGACCTGAATGCGGTCGCGCCGGATGGCCATTTGCGGCTGCGCGTGCCCGAGGCGGCGTCCGCCGCGCCGACCGTTCCGGGGACTGCCGTGGCGGGTCCGCGCCCGCGCAAGCCCCCGGTCGAGCAGGCGGGCTGGATCGCGCCGGGGATCGCCTTCGTGCGCTTCAACCTGTTTCCCCACGATGCGGCGGTGACCGAGGCGGCGGCGAAATTCATGGCCGACCATGCCGATGCCAAGGCGATCATCTTCGACATCCGCAGCCACAACGGCGGTGGGCTCGACCAGATGGATGTGATCTTTCCATGGCTGTTCGCCGAGCCGACGCGGCTGGTGACGATGGCGACGCGCGCCTCGGTCGACGCCGGGGGCGGATCACCGATCGACGGTGTCGCTTCGCTGCGTCTTGTGAAGGGCGACCCCGGCATGGTGACGCGCGAGCATTGGGCGCTGCCGAACGGCGACAAGAGGCTGCACAAGGCCAGGGTCTATGTGCTGACCTCGGGCGCGAGCGGATCGGCGGCCGAGCATTTCGCGCTGGCGATGAAGCATACGCATCGCGGCGTGCTGGTCGGCGCGCCGACCGCGGGCGCCAATCATTTCGGGCGCGGCGAGGAACTGGGCGGCGGGTACGAGGCCTTCATCCCGGTCGGGCGCACCTATGACCCCGATACCGGCAAGGATTGGGAAGGCGACGGTATTCAGCCCGACATCGCGGTGCCGCCCGCCGACGCGCTGGTGCGCGTGTTGACCGACCTCGGCATCGCGCCGGCGGAGGCGAAGACGCTGTCCGACGCGCACATGCCGGCGTGGCCGATGGAGCGGCGGAAACCGCGCGGGGCGCGCTGACCGCCGCTCCGCCGCCGCGCTATTTTCCGAGCGAGAAGCTGGTCGAGGCGAGGAATTTCCAGCCGCCGCCGCTGCGCACCAGCGTTTCGACGATGGCTTCCTTGCCCCAGTCGGGCTTGTCGGTGCCGCGCTGCGCGACAATGGTCAGCGCATAGGTCACGACCGCGGTGTTGCCGCTGAGCGAGATCGACTGCGGGCTGAGCTCATATTGCAGCACCTTGCCCTGCGTGTTCTGGAACTTTGTCCAGCGCACGGTCGCATCCTTGCCGCGCGGGGCGGCGAACTCGGCCGACCAGGTGATCATTTGCGGGTCGGCATATTCGGCGGGCCATTTGCCGTTCTGCGCGACATCGTCGACCCAGCTTTGCTGGACGAATTTCCACACCTCGCCCTGTTCGGCGGACCAGGTCGGCATCTGGGCGTGCGCGAGCGGCGCCGCGCCCATGAGCAGGAGGGCCGCCGAAGCGGCAAGCAGCTTGATGGTCATGCGATTTTCCCCGTCGTTGCCGGTCCCCGTTTCGGGTGACCGAATCGTTCGCAAAAGCGCGAACTGCCCGCGGCCCGGCGGCAGGGAAGCATGATTTGCAAGGGCAGGCAAATGCCGCCGGTTAGCGACTGGAATCGCGAAATTTCCAGGCAGCGATCAACCGGCGCCGGCGAGCGCGTCCAGCGCTTCGCCGTCGACGCGCATCACCGTCCATTCATCCATCGGCTTCGCGCCGAGGCTCCGGTAGAAGCCGATCGACGGGGTGTTCCAGTCGAGCACCGACCATTCGAGGCGCGCGCAGTCGCGTTCGATGCAAAGCCTGGCGAGGTGTGCGAGCAGCGCCTTGCCGAGCCCCGAGCCGCGCGCACCGGGGCGCACGAACAGATCCTCGAGGTAGATGCCGGGGCGCCCCTCGAAGGTCGAGAAATTGTGGAAAAAGAGCGCGAAGCCCTGCGCCGCGCCATCAATCTCCCCGATCGCCACTTCGGCATAGGGGCGCGGGCCGAAGAGTTTCTCGCCGAGCGTCGCCTCGTCGAAGCGGACTTCGTGCGCGAGCTTTTCATAGTCGGCGAGGTCGCGGATGAACTGCGCGATCAGCGGCAGGTCGGCGGGCGTGGCGGAGCGGATCGAGACGGTCATGCGGCTGCTCTGTCGGGCGGCGGCGCGGCTGTCAAATACGCTTTCGCGCGCGCAGGATGAGCAGCGCGGCGATGACCAGCCCCGGCTGGCCGAGCACCGCGGGCGCGTCAGCCCGAAAGGTCGCGGGGCCGCAGATGCCGGCCGCGACCTCATAGAGATGGAGCAGGCCGTGCAGCGCCAGCCACAGCCCGCCGACGACCGCGGCGCGCCAGCGGAGGACCGGGTTCGCGGCCGCATAGAGCAGGATCAGCCCCGACCCCGCATAGGCGAGGCCGATGTCGCGGATGAAATGAGCGTTCGGCGGGCCGGTGGTGACCACGGTGGGAATGAAAACATACCAGTCGAGCGGCTTGGCCAGCATGAAAAGCCCGTTGGCGGCCGCCGTGACGGCGGCGACCAGGAGCAGCAACTGGACCAGCCGGTCGAGCGCGTCGAATTTTTCGGGCATGTGAGCCTCCCCCCGCGATGGTTTCGGTGATGCTATAGGCTGCGGTCGGTGTTTCAAAGGCGATGTTGCGGTGGGGTGTCGGGTTTCGGGCGAGAGATGGCATTTGCGGGCGTTCGGGATGTAATGGCAGGAGTCGACCGGAGGCTGGCCTATCGTTCATCGTCACCCCGGACTTGATCTGGGGTCCATGCCTTCAGCGCGGCGGTGGATCCCGGATCAAGTCCGGGATGACGAATGACGGGAAACGACCGGAACTAGCCGTCGCCCCCGCGAAGGCGGGGGCAGCAGTCGGTTTACGCTGCGGCGCAGGAAAAGGCCGATGGCGGCCCCCGCCTGCGCGGGGGCGACGTTGTTGATACGTCCGCTTTCCACCCCAAACCCGCCGTAGGTGCACACCAAGGCCAACACGGCGCTTCGCCGGAGTGCGGATCGCCAACTCGGCGGCACTTCATCGCAATCGGCTTGACGCTATCGGTGAACCGTGCAATTTCATCGACGAGTTGAAGTAGCTGGAGCGAAACCCCCATGCCTCAAGCGTCTCAATCCCCGCAAAGCGTATCGGTTCCCCCCATTCCCCCCGCCCGCGGCAGCGGCGAGCGTAGCCCCGGCGTCAAGCTGGTGATCGCGGTGCTGATCGCCGTCGCGCTGATGGTGCCGCTGCTGATGGTCTATGGCCTGCTCTGGGACCGCCAGCAGCAGGCGGAGACCGCGCAGGCCTCGATCGGGCAGGGCTGGGGCGGCCAGCAGACGATCGGCGGCCCGGTGATCGTGATCCCGTACCGTACGACCGAAACGCAGACGGTGCAGGAGAATGGCCGCGACGTGACGCGGACCGTCAACACGATCCGGAATCTCTATCTCTCGCCGCAGGCGAACAAGGCCGAGGTCGCGATCAAGCCCGAGAAGCGCAAGAAGGCGATCTACGAGACCGTCGTCTATGAAAGCCAGATCGCGGGCAGCGCCGACTTTGTGCTGCCCGCCGATATCGCCCGCTATGGCGTGACGCGCGAGGCGCTGATGCTCGACCGCGCCGAGGTACGCCTCGGCGTCAGCGACGCGCGCGGGCTGGTCGACGGCAACAGTCTGGCGGTGAACGGCACGCCCGTGGCGCTGCAGCCGGGCAAGGGGCTCGCCTCGACGGGCAATTCGGGGACCTTCGCATTTGTCGACTGGACGGGCGCGGCACCGCTGAAGGTCGATTACAAGATCGGCGTGCGCGGCCTCGGCGATTTCAAGCTGATCCCGCGCGGGGTCGACACGCGTTGGACGGTCAAGTCGAGCTGGCCGAACCCGAGCTTCGGCGGCGATTTCCTGCCCGCGAAGCGCAGCGTAACGGCAAACGGCTTCACCGCGGCCTATGCGATCCCGAACCTTGCATTGGGTCAGGCGCAGGTGCTGACGGGCGACCTGTCGCCGCCGGTCGCGACCAATTACGGCACGCGCGACGCCTATGCCGTCGAGGCGCCGGCGCCCGCCGCGGCCGACGGGAGCGGCGGCATGGAGACCTCGGGCGGGACCGCGAAGGCGATCGCGATCAGCCTGATCGAGCCCGTCGACCTGTACAGCCAGGTCGACCGCAGCATCAAATATGGCTTCCTGTTCATCGGCTTCACTTTCGTCGCCTTCCTGATGTTCGACATCATCGCGGGCGCGCGGGTCGCGGCGGCCGAATATCTGCTGACCGGGGTGGCGCTGGTGCTGTTCTTCGTGCTGCTGCTGGCGTTCGCCGAGGTGATCGGGTTCATGCCGGCCTATATGCTCGCTTCGGCGGCGATCATCGGCCTCTTGACCTTCTATAGTGCGGCGGTGCTCAAGAGCTGGAAGCGCGCGCGTTTTCTCGCGGCGATGCTGATCGGCCTTTATGCGCTGCTCTATACGTTGCTCAATCTCGAAGCCTATGCGCTGCTGATCGGGTCGGTGCTGATGTTCTTCGCGCTTGCGGGTGTGATGTACATGACGCGCAACATCGACTGGGGCGGGCTGGGCAAGAAGGAGGAGGTTGCGGCGGCAGCGGCCGCTTGACAGAAAGCCGTGCGTCCCCGCGAAGGCGGGGACCCATCTCCGGTTGGCTCGAAATGGCACCGGCAGGTGATGGGCCCCCGCCTTCGCGGGGGCACACGCTTTTAGGAATGCGCTACCGCCAGCGCAGATTGTGGGGGCCGAGATCCGCGAGGGTCTTGGCCCCCATCAATTTCATCCCGCGCTCGATTTCGGCGCGGAGCAGAGTGATCGCGCGCGCGACGCCATCCTCGCCCGCCGCGGCGAGCGCGTAGAGATAGAGGCGGCCGCCCGAGCAGGCCTTCGCGCCGACCGACAGCGCCTTCAGCACATGCGTGCCGCGGGTGATGCCGCCGTCGCAGATCACCTCGATCCGGTCGCCGACCGCATCGACGATCCCGGCGAGCGCGTCGAAGGGCGCGATGCTGCCGTCGAGCTGGCGCCCGCCGTGGTTCGAGACCATGATGGCGGTGGCGCCGATGTCCACGGCTCGCTTCGCATCCTCGACCGCGGCGATGCCCTTCAGGCAGAAGGGGCCGTTCCACTGCTTGCGGATCGCCTCGGCGCGCTTCCAGTCGAGGCTCTGGTCGAGCATCGTAGTGAAATATTCGGCGACCGATTTGGGTACGCTCGATCCTTCGGACACATGCGTCGCGAGGTTCGGCAGGCTGAATTTTTCGCGAAGGACATAGTTCAGGCCCCAGCCGGGCTTGATCGCATAGCTCAGCATGTTGCGCGCGGTGAAGCGCGGCGGCGAGGTGAAGCCCGAGCGGAGGCAGCGTTCGCGATTGCCGCCGACGATCGTGTCGACGGTCAGCGCGACCGCGTCGAACTTCGCGTCGCGCGCGGCGTCTAGCATCGCCTTGTTCAGCCCCTCGTCGTGGTGGACATAGAGCTGGAAAAGCTTGGGGCCGTCGGTCAGCGCGCCCGCCTCGGCGAGGCCGATGGTGGCGAGGCTGGAAATGCCGGCGACGGTTCCGGCCTTCGCTGCGGCGCGCAGCACGGCGCGCTCGCCCTGCCAGTGGAACAGGCGCTGGAGCGCGGTCGGCGAGAGGAAGAGCGGCATTGCCATCTCGCGCCCGAACAGCGTCGTCTTCATGTCGATGCTTTCGACCCCGGCAAGCACGCGCGGAACGAGGTCGCAGCGGTCGAAGGCGTCGCGGTTGCGGCGGCGGGTGACCTCGTCGTCGGCGGCGCCGTCGATATAGTCGAACACCGGCCACGGCAGGCGGCGCTTCGCGAGCGCGCGGAAGTCGTCGATATTGTGGCAGTCGGTGAGTTTCATGCGTGCCCTACAGTCCCGTCATTGCGAGCGCAGCGAAGCAATCCAGAGCGGTTTGCGCAACTCTGGATTGCTTCGCTGCGCTCGCAATGACGAAATTAATAGACCGTCCGCGCGGCGACCGTGCCCTTGGTCGCATAGCTGAAGCGCGGCTCGACCGGGAGCGCCGGGTCGAGGATATGCGCCGCGACGCGCTTGCCGACCGCAGGTCCGTTCTTGAACCCGTGGCCCGACCCGCCGCCGACCAGCCAGATGCGATCCTGTCCGGGCAGCCGGTCGATCAGATAATCGCCGTTCGAGCTGTTCTCATATTGGCAGACGCGCGCCCCGATCAGCGGCGCGTCGGTCAGGCCGGGGAAGCGGCGCGCGATATAGGCGCGGGCCTCCGCGATCCCCGCAGGTGTCGGTGCGCGGTCCAGCGTGTCGGGGTCGACGACGGGGCCATGGACGTCGATCGCGATCTTGAACCCCGCGCCCTCAAGGTCGGGGATGCCATAGACGATGCGGCCGTTGTTGAAGTCGGCCCAGACGGGAAGTTCGGGCGGGGTGAAGCGCGTGTCGCCCTGCGGCGCGCCGAAATGATAGACCTCCTGCCGCGTCGCGACGATCTTGCCGCCCAGCTGTTGCGGGAAAAGTTCGGCGAGCCAGGGACCGGCGCAATAGACGAGATGGTCGGCGGTGCCGCCGTCGGGAAGGCGGTGCTTCCTGATCTTTTTGGCGATCAGTGGTGCAGGCATGACGACGCGTTCGACCTCGATTTGCGCATCGGCGATGACTTCCTGCACCCCACGCCCCGCGATCAGCGCACCGCTGTCCTTTTCGAGGATGCCGGTTTCGCCCTGATAGAATTGGATCTGGCGCCAGTTCTTCTGGAGCCAGCTTACGTCGCCATGGTCGTGATCGATGCGGTTCGCCTTGAACCAGTCGAGCGACTGACGCGTGTAGGTGTCGCCCTGCGGTGCGAACCACAGCACGCCGGTGTTGTGGAAGATCGGCAGGCTCGCGGTGTCGGAGAGGGTTTTCCAGTACTGAAGCGACTCCTTCGCCATGTCCGAGTAAATGGTGTCGGCGCCATAGCCCATGCGGATGACCCGGCTCTCGCCGCCCGACGAGGCGCGCCAGTGGCCGGCGCCATAGGCGTCGAATAGGCGCACCGATTTGCCCGCGCGGACGAGATGCCAGGCGGTCCATGCGCCAAACACACCCGCGCCGATGACCGCGACGTCGACATGCTGGATCTTGGGGCGCGCGGGCTTGCGCTTCTTGGGCTTGCGTTCGGCCGCCATCGCCGCAGTCGCGACGGGAAGCGCCGCAAGGCCGCTCAGGACGGCGCGGCGCGACGGCACGTCACCGGCCAACGGTCGCACCCTCGCTCTTCCTGTAATAGCGATAGCCGCCGATCCAGGTTTCGAGCGGCACCATCTTGCGGATCGCATCGGGGCTCGCGAGCAGCGGGTCGTCGGCGAGGATCAGGAAGTCGGCGCGCATTCCGGGCATCAGCGTGCCGAGCCGGTCCTCCGCGAAGGCGGCGTAGGCGGCGGTGCGCGTGTAGCCGTCGAGCGCTGTCTCGCGCGTCACCGTTTCCTCGGGATGCCAGCCGCCGACGGGCTGGCCCGCGGCGTCGGTGCGCGAGATGGCGGCGGCGATGCCGGGGAAGGGGTTGGCGCTTTCCACCGGCACGTCGGAGCCGAAGGCAAGGCGGACGCCCGCCTTTTCGAGGCTGCGCCAGGCATAGGCGCCCTTCAGCCGGTCGGGACCGAGCCGCGCTTCGGCCATCAGCCGGTCGCTCGTCTGGTGGACCGGCTGCATCGAGGCGATGACCTTGAGTTCGGCGAATTTCGGGATGTCGAGCGGGTCGACGATCTGCGCATGTTCGATGCGCCAGCGTCGCTCGCCGGGAAGGTCGCGGCTGAGGTCGTCGATCGCAGCGAGCGCCTCGGCATTGGCGGCGTCGCCGATCGCGTGGATCGCGACCTGGAACTTGTCCATCGACGCGCGCACCATCTTGTTGCGGAGCTGCGCGGGGGTGAGCAGGGGCAGACCCTTCTGCCCCGGCGCGTCGCTGTACGGCGCCTTGAGCCAAGCGCCGCGCGAGCCCAGGGCACCGTCGAGATAGAGTTTGACCCCGACCATGCGCAGCTTGTCGTCGTAGAGCCAGGGCGTCGGTTCAGATCCGGCGATCAGCGCCATATTGTCGATGTCGCCACCGTAGCTGAGGACGCGGATCGCCAGCTGTTTCTTGTCGCCCGCGCGGCGATAGGCCTGCCAGTCCTGGATCGACGTGCCCATGTCGGCGATGCTGGTGATGCCCTGTTCGATCAGCTTTTGCTGCGCGAGCAGGAAGGCGCGGTCGAGGTCGCGTGCGAGCGGCTTGGGCTTGGCGCTGTCGATCAGGCTCATCGCGGCGTCGACGAAAACGCCCGAGGGCTTGCCGCCCGCCATTTCGATGCGGCCGCCCTCGGGAGCTTTGGTGGCTGCGGTAATCTTTGCGGCGGTCATGGCCGCCGTATTGGCCCAGCCGGCATGGCCGTCGACGCGTTCGAGCCAGACCGCGCGGTCGGGTACCGCGGCGTCGAGGTCGGCAGCGGTCGGGAAGCGGCCGAGACCCCATTTCTCCTGGTTCCAGCCGAAGCCGATGATCCACGGCATTTCGGGATTTTCGGCAGCGTATTTCTTGATCGCCGCCTGCGCCTCGGCGAGCGAATTGGTGCCCGAGAGGTCGAGCAGCATCAGCTGGAAGCCAAGCCCCATGACATGGCCGTGCGCGTCGATCAGCCCGGGGATCAGCGTGCGGCCCCGGCCGTCTTCCTTGAAATCGGGGCGTTCGGGGCGCTTGTCCTTGCGGTCGAGGAGCTGCTTGACCTTGCCCTGGCTGTCGATGACGAGCCCGGTGAAGCGGACGAGCTTGCCGTCCTTGTCGAGCGTGATGCCGTTGACATTGTCGACGAGCGTGTCGGCGTGCGCGGGGGTTGAGAGAAGGAGGGCGGCGAGGGCCGCCATAATCAAGCCCCTCCCCTTCAGGAGTGTCAGGCCGGTCATGCCCCCGGCATGACCTAAACCGTCCGGGGGACGGTTTACCTGGCACTGGGTTGGGGTGGGGGCCGTCAGCGTAGCGCAAGGCCGATGCCCCCCACCCGCTGCGACTAGCGAACAAGTTCGCAAGTCTCGCTGCCCTCCCCTGAAGGAGAGGGCGTGTTTCAGCTCGCCGCTCACTTCGGCAACCTCGTCACGAGCGAGCTGGTATCGCGGCGGCCGTTCCCTAGCTTCTGGACATCGGCATAGAATTGATCGACCAGACTCGCCACCGGCAAGGTCGCGCCATTGACCCGCGCTTCCTCGATCGCGAGGCCTAGGTCCTTGCGCATCCAGTCGACCGCGAAGCCGAAATCGAACTCGTCCTTCGCCATCGTGCCCCAGCGGTTGAGCATCTGCCAGCTCGCCGCCGCGCCGCCCGAGACGGCTTCGAACACCTTGTCGGTGTCGAGCCGCGACGCCTGCGCGAAGCGCAGCGCCTCGGACAGACCCTGTATCACCCCGGCGATCGCGATCTGGTTGACCATCTTGGTGGTCTGGCCCGCGCCGGGGCCGCCGATATGGACCATGCGCGCGGCATAGGCGCGCATGACGGGCTCGGCCGCCGCGAACGCCGCTTTCGTGCCGCCGCACATGATCGACAGCGTGCCGGCCTCCGCGCCCGACTGGCCGCCGGAGACAGGAGCGTCGACGCTGTGGAGGCCCAGTCCCTCGGCTTCGACCGAAAGCTGGCGCGCGATGCGGGCGGAGACGGTGGTGTGGTCGATGAACAGCGCTCCCTTGCCCATCGCGCGAAAGGCGCCGTCGCGGCCGAGCGTGACCTGCGCGAGGTCGTCGTCGTTGCCGACGCAGGTCAGGACGACGTCGGCGTCCTTCGCGGCCTCGGCCGGCGTCGATGCCGCCTTGCCGCCGTTCGCCGCGACCCAGGCGTCGGCCTTTGACCGGGTACGGTTATAGACGGTGAGGTCGTGTCCCGCCTTCGCGAGATGCCCCGCCATCGGCCCGCCCATGACGCCGGTGCCGATGAAGCTGATGCGCAATTTCCGTTCGCTCATACAGCGACCCATAACCATGGTTTGCGCGGCGCGCCAGATGGGGTAGGGGGCCTATCGTTATGACCGAGCAACTTGCCCTGACCTCCGCCGCCGACCTTCCGGCGATCACATTGGACGATGTGCGCGCGGCGGCGGGGCGAATTAACGGCGCGGTCGTGCGAACGCCGACCCTCCATTCGCAGACCTTGTCCGAGCTGGTCGGCGCCGAGGTCTGGCTGAAGTTCGAGAATCTGCAATTCACGGCGGCGTACAAGGAGCGCGGCGCGCTCAACGCGCTGCTGCTGCTCAGCGACGAGGCGAAGGCGCGCGGCGCGATCGCGGCGTCGGCGGGCAATCATGCGCAGGGGCTCGCCTATCATGGCAAGCGGCTCGGCGTCCCCGTCACCATCGTGATGCCGAAGACCACGCCGCAGGTGAAGGTGTCGCAGACCGCGAGCCACGGCGCGACGATCGTGCTGCACGGCGAGACCTTCGACGACGCCTACGCCCATGCACGGGTGCTGGAAAGGGAACGCGGTCTGACCTTCGTCCATCCCTTCGACCACCCGCATGTCGCGGCGGGGCAGGGAACCGTGGCGCTGGAGATGCTGGAGGATGTGCCCGAACTCGACACGCTGATCGTGCCGATCGGCGGCGGCGGGCTGCTCGCGGGGATGGGAACCGCGGCGCGCGGGATCAAGAACGACATGCGCCTCGTGGGCGTGCAGGCCGAGCTTTATCCGTCGATGTATGCCGAACTCAACGGCGTCGACATGGCGTGCGAGGGCGACACGCTCGCCGAGGGCATCGCGGTGAAGGAGCCGGGTTCCTACACTCGCAAGCTCGTCTCCGGACTCAACGACGATATCGTGCTCGTCGCCGAGCGCCATCTGGAGCGTGCGGTCAGCCTGTTGCTGCAGATCGAAAAGACCGTCGTCGAGGGCGCGGGCGCCGCGGGGCTCGCTGCGATGCTCGCGCATCCCGAGGAATTCGCGGGGCGCAAGGTCGGGCTGGTGCTGACCGGGGGCAATATCGACACGCGCCTGCTCGCAAACGTGCTGCTGCGCGATCTCGCGCGCTCGGGCCGCATCGCGCGCCTGCGTATCCGGCTGCAGGACCGGCCGGGCGCGCTGTTCAAGGTGATGAAGCTGTTCGACGAGAAGCAGGTCAACATCATCGAAATCTATCACCAGCGCATCTTCACGACCTTGCCCGCCAAGGGGCTCATCACCGACATCGAATGCGAAGCGCGCGATCGCGAGCATCTCGACAGCCTCGTCGCCTCGCTGCGCGACGCGGGCTATATGGTGACCACGGTCGAGTTGGCTTGATTTTGCTCCCTCCCGCTTGCGGGAGGGGATTGCTATGGCGGCCTTATGAATGAATTCACTCTCCAGCTCACCGCCACCCCCGACAGCATCGACGAGCTTGGCCACGTTAACAACGCCGTCTGGGTCCAGTGGATCCAGCAGGTTGCAACCGGCCATTGGGACGCCGCCGCGCCGCCGTCACACAAGGACGCTTACATTTGGGTCGTGGTGCGGCACGAGATCGATTATCTGCGCGCGCTCGGTCCCGGCGAGACGGTGACCGCGCGGACCTGGGTCGCCGACAAGCCGCAGGGTGCGAAGTTCGACCGCTTCATGGAGTTCACCGGCGCCGATGGGAAAGTCCACGTCAGGGCGCGAACGGTCTGGGCGCTGCTCGACAAGGCGAGCGGGCGGCCGCTGCGCGTGACCGACGAGATTGTGGCGCCGTTTTTGGGGTAGGGCGGCTTCGGGGGTGGATTCCAGCCCTTCAATTCTCGTCATGCTGGCTGCGGCGATGGCCTCGCTGTTTCAGCATCCATGGCCTTCGCTCAAATTCTACGCCACGCCGAAGGAAACGAAAGACCATGGATCCTGAAACAAGTTCAGGATGACGATGCTGGAAATGTCGTGCTTCGCTCGAAAC
>NZ_JAFMTR010000094.1 GCF_018682675.1 Sphingopyxis soli | reverse complement strand
GCCGTTGCCGCCGGTCTTGAGCAAAGCCTCGCTGGCCTTTTCGGCATCGTCGAGCGAGCCGCCCGAGATGCTGTCGTTCTTCGATGCGTTGCATGCCGCCAATGCCAGTAATGCGCCGCCGACCAGCGCGGTCTTCAAGACCCGTTTCGCCATCCCATTCTCTCCCCACGCCTATGCTTGACGTTAACGTCAAGACTGCGCTGGAAGCCGCGGAGGCGCAAGCGGGAAAATGGGGGGTGTCGGGAGGGGGGCACTCTTATCCTCCCCCTCGATGGGGGAGGCAGCGAGACTTGCCAGCTTGCTGGCTAGTCGCAGCGGTGGGGGTGCGGTCTCGGCCTCAAACGGACGGTGACGTGACGCACTGCCACCCTCATCCAACTTCGCCTAATCGCTGCGCGACAAGGCTTCATATCCTTCTCCCATCAAGGGAGAAGGAATCAGTTCCAAGGCGGCGCGTTCAGACCCTTGGGACTGGCGGTGAAAATCTCGCAGCCGGTTTCCGTGATCCCGATGCTATGCTCGAACTGCGCCGAGAGCGAGCGGTCGCGCGTTACCGCGGTCCAGCCGTCGGGCAGCATCTTCACGGCATATTTTCCCGTATTGATCATCGGCTCGATCGTGAAGAACATGCCCGGGCGGAGTTCGGGGCCGGTGCCGGGACGGCCCGCGTGGACGACTTCGGGCGCGTCATGGAACATCTGGCCGAGCCCGTGGCCGCAGAAATCGCGGACGACCGAATAGCGATGGCGCTCGGCGTGGCTCTGGATCGCGTGGGCGACGTCGCCCATGCGGTTGCCGGGCTTCGCCTGCTCGATCCCGAGCATCAGGCATTCAAAGGTGACGTCGACAAGACGCTTCGCCTTGATCGGCACGTCGCCGACCAGATACATGCGGCTGGTGTCACCGTGCCAGCCGTCGATGATCGTCGTGACGTCGATATTGACGATGTCGCCGTCGCGAAGCGGCTTGTCGTCGGGGATGCCGTGGCAGACGACGTGGTTGATGCTGGTGCAGCAGCTGTGCGTGAAGCCGCGATAGCCGAGCGTCGCCGGAATGCCGCCGCCGTCGAGCATCATCGTGCGGACGAGGTCGTCGATCGCGGCGGTGGTCACCCCCGGCTGGACGAAGGGAACGAGCGCGTCGAGGATTTCGGCCGACAGCCGGCCCGCCTTGCGCATCCCGGCAAAACCCGCCTCGTCATGCAGCTTGATCGTGCCGTCGCGGACGCGGGCGGGCGCCGATGCTTCGTCGGCGGTTACGGAGACATAGTCGTACATGGGGGTGATATAGTCGCTGGCGCTTCAAAAAGCGAGGGGCGGTAATGAAAGCCCCTCCCGCTTGCGGGAGGGGTTTGGGGAGGGGCTGTGGCGTTACAACCCTCCCCGCTGCGACTAGCGAGCAAGCTCGCAAGTCTCGCTGCCCCTCCCGCAAGCGGGAGGGGAGCTATTTGGCTTTACTCCGCCGCCTTCTCGGCTTTGCCTTTCGCCTTTCCCTTCGCGGCCTTGGGCGCGGCGGGGGTGATTTCGAAGGTGAGCGGGTTGCCGACCTTGGCGTCCTCGCCTTCCTTCATCTTCACCTTGACCTCGCCGCCATGAACGAGCTTGCCGAAGAGCAGCTCCTCGGCGAGCGGCTGCTTGATCTTTTCCTGGATCAGGCGGCCCATCGGGCGCGCGCCATAGAGCTTGTCATAGCCCTTGCCGGTCAGCCATTCGCGCGCCGCATCGTCGAGCTGGATGTGGACGTTGCGATCCGCCAGCTGCAGTTCCAATTGCAGGATGAACTTGTCGACGACGCGCGCCACAACCTCGGGCGGCAGATAGCCGAAGGGCACGATCGCATCGAGGCGGTTGCGGAATTCGGGGGTGAACATGCGTTTCACCGCTTCTTCCTGCACATCCTCGCGCGTTGACTGGCCGAAGCCGATCGACTCGCGCGCCATGTCGCTGGCGCCCGCGTTGGTCGTCATGATCAGGATGACGTTGCGGAAGTCGACGGTCTTGCCGTGGTGGTCGGTCAGGCGGCCGTTGTCCATCACCTGCAGCAGGATGTTGAACAGGTCGGGATGCGCCTTTTCGATTTCGTCGAGCAGCAGCACGCAATGCGGATTCTGGTCGATCGCGTCGGTCAGCAATCCGCCCTGATCATAGCCGACATAGCCCGGCGGCGCGCCGATCAGGCGCGACACGCTGTGCCGCTCCATATATTCGGACATGTCGAAGCGCTGGAGCGGGATGCCCATGATGTGCGCGAGCTGCTTCGCGACCTCGGTCTTGCCGACCCCGGTCGGGCCGCTGAACAGGTAATTGCCGATCGGCTTCTCGGGATCGCGGAGGCCCGCGCGGCTCAGCTTGATGGCCGACGACAGCACCTCGATCGCGGTGTTCTGGCCGAAGACGACGCGCTTGAGGTCGGTTTCGAGCGTTTCGAGCACCTTCTTGTCGTCGCTCGACACCGACTTCGGCGGGATGCGCGCCATCGTCGCGATCACCGCCTCGATTTCCTTCGCGGTGATCGTCTTGCGGCGCTTCGACGGCGGCACCAGCATCTGCATCGCCCCGACCTCGTCGATCACGTCGATCGCCTTGTCGGGCAGCTTGCGGTCGTTGATGTAGCGCGACGACAGCTCGACCGCCGCGTTGATCGCGTCGGCGGTGTATTTCACATTATGATGGCTCTCGAACGCTTCGCGAAGGCCCGCGAGGATCTTCTTCGTGTCCTCGATGCTCGGCTCGATCACGTCGATCTTCTGGAACCGGCGCAGCAGCGCGCGGTCCTTTTCGAAGTGGTTGCGGAACTCCTTGTACGTCGTCGAGCCGATGCAGCGGATGACGCCGCCCGACAAAGCGGGCTTCAGCAGGTTCGACGCGTCCATCGCGCCGCCGCTCGTCGCGCCGGCGCCGATCACGGTGTGGATCTCGTCGATGAACAGGATCGCGTGCGGCAGGCCTTCGAGTTCGGACACGACCTGCTTCAGCCGCTCCTCGAAATCGCCCCGATAGCGCGTGCCGGCGAGCAGCGCGCCCATGTCGAGCGAATAGATGACCGCGGGCAGCAGCACCTCGGGCACGTCGCCTTCGACGATCTTGCGCGCAAGCCCTTCGGCGATCGCTGTCTTGCCGACACCGGGGTCGCCGACATAGAGCGGGTTGTTCTTGCTGCGGCGGCAGAGGATCTGGATCGTGCGGTCGACCTCGGCGCCGCGGCCGATCAACGGGTCGACCTTGCCGGTCTTGGCCTTTTCGTTGAGGTTGACGGTGAACTGGTCGAGCGCGGTTTCCTTCTTGGACTTGCCTTCGCTCTTGTCCTTCGTCTCTTCCTTTTCCTCGGGCTCGGCCTGCGGCGAGGGTTTGCCGCCCTTGCCGACGCCGTGGCTGAGATACGAGACCGCGTCGAGGCGGGTCAGGTCCTGCTGCTGCAGGAAATAGACCGCATAGGATTCGCGTTCGGAGAAGAGCGCGACGAGGACGTTGGCGCCCGTTACCTCATCCTTGCCCGACGACTGGACATGCAGGATCGCGCGCTGGACGACGCGCTGGAAGCCACTCGTCGGCGACGGGTCGCTGTGCCCCTCGACCTTCAGGCTGTCGAGTTCGGTGTCGAGATAGTGAACGACCGCCGATTGCAGATCGTCGAGCGCAACGCCGCACGCGCGCATCACTTCGGCGGCATGATCGTCGTCGATCAGCGCATAGAGCAGATGCTCGAGCGTCGCATATTCGTGATGGCGCTCCGAAGCGGCCTTCAGCGCGTTGTGTAGTGTCTTTTCGAGGCTTTCCGAAAAGGACGGCATGGTCTTCATCTCCTTGCGGGGACCAGGCCGGGGAGAGCGGCCCCCTTAGGAACATAAGGTGGCGATGCCGCCGCCACACCGCAAGGGAAAAGCGGCGGCGAATGTGAAATTGCCGTGACACTGTTGTATTATGGTTAACAACCAATAGCCGCGTCGGCGACCGGGCTAGCGTCCTGCGGCGACCGTTTGTGCGTTCTTGCTGCCTGTTGCGAGGCGGAACAGCGGGACCGTGAGCGTCGTCGAAACCAGCGCCAGCGTCACGAGCACGGCAAAGACCGTCGGGGTGATGAGCCCCGCCTGCGCGAGGATCGTCGCGGCGACGATCTCCATCAGTCCCTTGCACTGGAGCAGCAGGCCGAGCCGCGTGCGCTCGGTTCCCGGCAGCCCGGGTTCGGGCGGCGCCAGATGCACCGCCGCCAGCTTGGATGCGCCCGCTATCAATAGCAGGACCATAGAGGCGCCGATGGCGCCCACGGTGACGACCGCGCCGTCGATGCTGAGACCGCGATGTGCAAAGAAGAGGGGGGACAGGCCGAACAGGGCGACCCTGCCGACGAGCTCCGGCCGCAGTCGTTCGGCGAGCGGTTTCGGCGCCATCGCCCCGGCGAAATAGGCGCCGAGCAGTTCGTGCAGTCCCAGCGCCGCGGTGCTCCACGCCCCGGCCGCAAGATAGGAGATGCCCAGCGCGACGGTGATTGCAGGATGGTCGGGCAGGAAGCGGCCGATCCGGCTTCGCAGCGCGACCATCGCCGCGAGGAGGGCTATCGCCGCGAGCGGAAGCCCGCCGCCCGGAAGGGACGCGGCGCCCTCGCCGCGGTGCAGGAAAAGCAGCAGCGCGAGGCCCGACCACAGGATGGCGTCGTCGAGCGCGGCGATGCGCAGCGCGAGATGGCCGAGCGGGCGGTCGGCCATCGGCAGCTCGCGAACAATGCCGACGAGGACGGGCAGCGCGCTCACCGAAAGGCAAAGCCCGATGGCGGCTGCGGACAGCAGCGGCGACACCCCCTGCGGGCGCGCCAGCACTGCGTCCATCGTACCCGAGACTGCCGCCACGAAGCCGACCAGGAACGGCAGCGCGAGCGCGGCGAGCGCGGCGCCGACAAGCCGGCCGTCGAGGCGCGGCGCATGGTCGGCGGTCATCCGCGTTTCGAGCCCGGCACTGAACGCCAGCGCGAGCACGCCGAGCCAGCCGATCGTGTCGCCGAGCGGCGAGGGGCCCAGCGCCGACTTGTCGAAGCCGAAGCGGTCGGCGGCGATCGCGACGGCCAGCCCGGTCAATATCGGCAGCACCGCCATCGGCACCGCACCGCGAACGAGGCGCCAGCAGAGCAGCGGCACCAGCAAGAAGCAGAGCAGGTCGATGACGAACGACATGCGCGGAGACTATCGGTCGGTTCCCCGCGCGACAAGGATTTTGTGAACGTTCTCTACCAGTGCCGTTGCGCTGCGCTCACCCCTTGCGGAACAGCGCCTCGGCGCTCGCTTTGAAGGTTCCCGCGGCCTCCTTGTGCGCCTTCACGCGCGCGATTTCGGCCTCCAGCACCGCGATGCGCTCGTCCAGTTCGGCGACCGACAACGGATCGAGCGGCTGCTTGATCAGCGCCGCGAGCACATCGTCGCGGCGGCGGGGAAGGTCGTCATCGTCCATGGTACGTCCTCTCTCGCGGATCCCTGATTGGGCGCGACTGTTGACCCGTGTCGTACCTCTGTCAATAAGGCGCGCCAAGGGACGACTTCATCTGTGGGGGATTAACCAGCGTGACCAGCCTGCCAGCCGAAATGACCGTGATCGCGATCCGCGAGCCGGGCGGACCCGAGGTGCTGGTTCCCGAAACCCGGCCCGTGCCGCAGCCCGGTCCGGGCGAGGTGCTGATCCGCGTCGCCGCTGC
The DNA here is from genome assembly GCF_018682675.1 of Sphingopyxis soli. Lineage (GTDB taxonomy): Bacteria > Pseudomonadota > Alphaproteobacteria > Sphingomonadales > Sphingomonadaceae > Sphingopyxis > Sphingopyxis soli. The sequence goes on along the minus strand of NZ_JAFMTR010000094.1, from coordinate 1,620 downwards.
CGGGGTGAACCGTCCCGACGTGTTGCAACGCATGGGCTTTTATCCGCCGCCGCCGGGTGCTTCGGACCTGCCGGGACTCGAGGTCGCGGGCGTCGTCGTTGCGGTCGGGCCGGCTGGCGATCGCGAACTGCTGGGCCAGTCGGTGTGTGCGCTCGTCGCGGGCGGCGGCTACGCCGAATATTGCGTCGCGCCGGGGGGAAGCTGCCTGCCGGTGCCGCAGGGCTTTTCGATGGAAGAGGCGGCGGCGCTGCCCGAAACCGTGTTCACCGTCTGGCACAATCTGTTCGAGCGCGCCTATGTCCGCGACGGCGAGACCGCGCTGATCCACGGCGGCACCAGCGGCATCGGCACGACCGCGATCGGGCTGTGCAAGCTGTTCGGGATCCGCACGATCGTCACCTGCGGCAGTGCAGACAAGTGCGCCGCCGCGACGGCGCTCGGCGCGACCCACGCGATCGACTATTCGGCAGAGGATTATGTCGAGGCGGTGAAGGGTCTGACCGGCGGCAAGGGGGTCGAGGTCGTGCTCGACATGGTCGGCGGCGACTATGTGCCGCGCAACCTCGAATGTCTCGCCGACGACGGGCGCCATGTCTCGATCGCCTTCCAGCGCGGCGCGAAGGCCGAGGTCGATGTGTCGCAGATCATGCGCCGCCGCCTGACGCTGACCGGCTCGACGCTCCGCGCGCGGAGCGCCGAGTTCAAGGCGCTGCTGGCCGACGAGATTCACCGGACGCTCTGGCCGCGCCTGTCCGAAGGCGGCTGGAAGCCCGCGATGGACCAGAGCTTTCCGCTCGCCGAAGCCGCCGCCGCACATGCACGGATGCAGGCGGGCGCGCATGTCGGAAAAATTGTGTTGAGGCTGTCCTGATCCGGCGCCGTCCTGGTGCAGGGGGCGACAGCGAAAGGAAACAGGGGATGAGCGGCCAGCCTGTCCTTCACGAATATGCGCCGAGCGGAAATTGCTACAAGATCCGGCTGACCGCGGCGCTTCTGGGTATCGCGCTCGAGCGGCGCGAATATGACATCATGAAGGGCGAGACGCGGACGCCGGCGTTTCTGGCGACGGTCAATGCCAACGGCCGCATCCCGGTGCTCCAGATCGGCGACCAATTCCTGCCCGAAAGCAATGCCGCCTGTTTCTGGCTGGGCGACGGCTCGCGCCTTGTTCCGGGCGACCGCTTCGCACGCGCCGACATGCTGCGCTGGATGTTCTGGGAGCAGTATAATCACGAACCGAATGTCGCGACCCTGCGCTTCTGGACGGGGTGGATCGGCGAGGCGAATTTGACCGATGCCCAGCGGGCGCTGCTGCCCGGCAAGATCGAGGCGGGGAAGGCCGCGCTGGCGCTGATGGACGAGCATCTGGCGAAGAACGACTGGCTCGCGGGCGGGGCGCTCTCGCTCGCCGATATCGCGCTTTATGCCTATACGCATGTCGCGGAGGAGGGCGGCTTCTTCGCGCTCGCCGATTATCCGGCGGTGCAGCGCTGGGTCGCGCGGATCGAGGCCGAGCCGGGCTATGTGGCGATGGGGGCATAGCTGAAGGTCCGGAAACGACCGGAAGTTGTCCTTCCTTGTCTCGTCACCCCGGACTTGATCCGGGGTCCATTCGCGCAG
>NZ_JAFMTR010000093.1 GCF_018682675.1 Sphingopyxis soli | reverse complement strand
TGCGCGAATGGACCCCGGATCAAGTCCGGGGTGACGAGACAAGGAAGGACAACTTCCGGTCGAAACCCGGCATTCGCCCCTTGCGGTCAATGCACCGTATCGGGCGCCACCTCTGCCGCCGCCGCAGGCCGCGACAGCACCCACCAGCTTCCCGCCATCAGCGCGACCGACAGCGCCTCGATGATCATCGCCTGCACGATCGCCGCGCCGACCGCATCGCCCAACGCCGCCCCGATCAGCCGACCGGCCAGCGCGGTGCCATAGAGCGCCGCGGGCACCAGCAGCGCCCCGGTCCAGCCGCGCACCAGCGCACCGATGGCGGCGCTCCCCGCAGCGACAAGGAAGAAGGCCGACAGGTCGGCGCGCACGGTGTTCGCCGCAGCCCCGTCGACCGCGATACCGAAGGTTTCGGTATAGGTCGCGGGATCGAGCAGCCCCTGCGCGCCCAATATGGTGAAAAAGACCGCCCACAGCAGGACGGCGCCGCGCAAGACCCAGTTGACCATTTCTCTTCTCCCTGATTTTCCCGCAGGCTGCGGCATCGGGAGGAAAAGCGCAATCTATTCCGCGGCGAACGTCTCTTCGATCCAGCCGCCGCCGAGGACGCGGCTCTCGTCCGCCGCGTCGTACAGCACCGCCGCCTGCCCCGGCGCGACGCCATATTCGGCCGCCGCAAAGACCAGCCGGTCGCCCGTCACGAGCGCGGGCACCGGCTTCGCCATGCTGCGCACCTTCGCGAGCACCGCGCGTCCCTCGACATCGGCGAGCCAGTTGGTTTCGCCGAGCCGCGCGCCCGATACCGCGAGCGCCCGCCGCGGTCCGACGACGACTTCCTTCGTCTCCGCGTCGAGCCGGACGACATACAGGGGCTCGGCCTGCCCGCCGATCTCGATCCCGCGCCGCTGGCCGACCGTATAGTGGATCAGCCCCTTGTGGGCGCCGAGGACGGTGCCGTCGACATGGACGATCGCGCCCTGATCGTCGGCGTCGGGGCGCAGCTTGCGGACGAGGGTCGCATAGTCGCCGTCGGGCACGAAGCAGATGTCCTGGCTGTCGGGCTTGCCCGCGACGCCGAGGCCAAGCTCGCGGGCGATGTCGCGAACCACGCTCTTCTCCAGCCCGCCGAGCGGAAAGCGCAGGAAGTCGAGCTGCTCCTGCGTCGTCGCGAACAGGAAATAGCTCTGGTCGCGCGCCGGATCGACCGCGCGGTGCAGTTCGGCGCCCGCCGGGCCCATCACGCGGCGGACATAATGGCCGGTCGCAAGGCAGTCGGCGCCCAGGTCTTTCGCGAGCTCGAACAGGTCGGTGAACTTCACCCCCATGTTGCAGCGCACGCACGGGATCGGCGTCCGTCCGGCGAGATATTCGTCGGCGAACTGGTCGATCACCGTGTCGCGGAAGCGGCTTTCATGGTCATGGACGTGATGCGCGAAGCCCAGCCGGTCGGCGACCGCGCGCGCGTCGCGGATATCCTGCCCGGCGCAACACGCCCCGACGCGCTTGGCCTTGGCGCCGTGATCGTAGAGCTGGAGCGTCACGCCGATCACCTCGGCACCCGATCGCGCCGCGAGCGCGGCGACGACGCTCGAATCGACTCCGCCCGACATGGCGACGACGACTCGCCGGTCCTTCAGCGGTTCGGCAAGCTGGAAGTCGGCGCGGGCGAGCCCGGCGGGGGCGGAAATCGTCTCGATCATGGTCGGCGCCATCTAGGGATGCGAACCTCGAAATACCAGCATTTCCGCGCTGTGCGTCAAGATATTGACGCTGGTTAAGCTTCGCTAACAGGGGCTGAAACGGGCATTTACTGGACCTTAGCTCCTCTGATCTAGACAGGCTGCATGAACGCCAGCCCGTCAAATATCCCGCAGCTTTCCGCCGCGACGAGCCTGTCGAACCCCGGCTTCGACATCCTGCTCGCCGTGTCGGAGGCACGCCAGTCGGCGCTGCCGACCGTGCGCCTGCTGCGCGCGCAGGCGACTCGCGAACGTCACGCGGAAAAGATCGGCGCGCTGCGCGACATGCTGCTCGGCACGGCCACCGCCGCGACGCCGGAGAGCGTCCGGCCGGCGCGCTTCTTCGACTTGTCGGACCCTGCGAACGCCCTGTCCGAAACTGTGAATGACCTGTTTACCAGAGGGTTTCAGCCGATGTTGAGCCCCGCCGATCTACATCCCCTCTTGTCGGCTCGTCCGATCCCCCACGACGAAGATTAATGGAATGAATATGATCGAGAATCAGAAAATCCGGCCCGCACAGGTCATCGGTCCGCTCGGCGAGCCGTTGACGCTCGACTCGCTGCCGCCGCCGACGACCACCCGCTGGGTCGTTCGCCGCAAGGCAGAGGTCGTCGCCGCGGTCAACGGCGGTCTGCTGACCGTCGATGAAGCGTGCGAACGCTATGGCCTGACGCTCGAGGAATTTGCCGGCTGGCAGCGGTCGATCGACCGCAGCGGCATGCCGGGTCTCCGCGTCACGCGCATCCAGCACTACCGCGACCTCTATGAGCGCCAGCAGCGCTTTTGACGGGAGGACGCACCCTGAGGGGTCATGAAGAGGGCGCCTGCGGGCGCCCTCTCTTTTTTTGCCGAAAATCCAGCGATTCCCGCGGCTTCGAAAATTGGATGCAACCTTGCCATTCACCGGGCGTTAAGCCCCCGAGTCAATTTTGGAGAGAACTCGATATGCGCAAGATGATCATCGCCCTCACCGCCGCTTCGGCCCTCGCGCTCGGCGCCTGCCAGAGCAAGGAAGCCGACAAGGTCGAGGATCAGGCGGAAGCCCAGGCCGACGCGATCGACGCCCAGGCCGACGCGATGCCCGAAGGCCCGGCCAAGGAAGCCACCGAAGCCAAGGCCGACGCCGTCGAGGCGGCGGGCGAGGAAAAGGCGAACGCGATCGACGACAACGGCGAAATCGCCCCGTCGGAGGTCAAGGACGCCACGACGGCTCCCGCCGACAAGAAATAAGAGATCCGCGATTGGGTCGCGGGAGGGGCGCCCGGCGAAAGCCGCGGCGCCCTTTTCCTGTCCGCTGGCCGCCGAAATCATCGCCTGTGCGCCACGTCACCGCGACGTCATGCCGCCGCCGCTACAAGCGATTCGCGAGGGGGCGGTCTCCGCTCCGTCACGCACCCTCCCGCCGCGGTCTGCGACCCGCCGCGGCGGGAGGGACTAGAGGGTTTTCAAGTCAGGTGGAATCACCTGACGACCCGGAAAACACGGCAAAACAAGAATCTGGAGT
>NZ_JAFMTR010000092.1 GCF_018682675.1 Sphingopyxis soli | reverse complement strand
GGGGCATCTCGACTTCGCTCGATGCGAACGGATCAGGTTGGGCTCACGTCCACTTCCGGTCGAAACCGGCCGCCACACCGCTTGCGTCACCCCGACGTCGCGCCGTTCATTCCGCGCCGCGCGGTGCAGAACGTCCGCAGCGCGACGGCGTCGTGATAGGCATTGTGCGGCACATCGCTGAGCTCGGCCGACGAGAAACTCACCACCTCGGCAAGCTCGAAGCTCACCGCCGAGACGATCAGCCGCCGCCCGTCGCTGGTCGCGAGCAGGCGCGCGGCGTGGACGATGTCTTCGGGCCAGTCGGCGACAAGCACCGGATGCGGATCGGGCGCCAGATAATCGGCGAACGCATCCTGCAAGGCTTCATAGGCGACGGGGTCGGTGTCGAGAACCGGCAGCACATGCGCCGCGACCCAAGGTGTCGGGTCGCGGCACTCCACCGCACCGTAGAAGCGCGGGTGATCGGCATTCTCCGGCGCGAGGCCGATCGAGATCAGCGCCCCGCCGAAGCCGTTGAACTCGGCGTCCAGATAATAGCGCACGCGCTATTTCGCGCGCGCGGCATCGACGCTCCAGATCCCGGCGCCGCGCGTCGCGATGAACAGGAAGATAAAGCAATATAGGGCGATCGTCTCGCCGCCGTTGGCGATGGGATAGGGGCCCTGGCTGCCATGCGCGACCCAGTAGCCGACCGCCGACATGCCGCTCGCGATGAAGGCGGCGGGCCGGGTCGCAAGCCCGATGATGATCAGCGCGCCGGCAACGATCTCGATCGTCCCGGCCGCCTGCAGCATCGGGTTCAGCGGATAGGGAAAGGCGGTCGGGAAATTGAGAAATTTCTGCACGCCGTGCGCGAGAAAGAGCAATCCGGAAACGATCCGGAGCAGGGCATAGGCGCGGTCGCCGTGGTCGTTGAGAAACTTCATGGTCATCCCCCTCTCTTGGTCTGGATCGGGCGATGCTAGTGCAGCCCCGCAGTCAGAAAAAGCGCATTATCCGAAACGGTGCGTTTCCAACGGCTTGGGATGCCATCGCATCCAAATGTCGCCTGCCGCGCGAACTTTTTTCGCGCGCCATGTCACAGGCGCCCGCGCTGTCTCGTCATGCAGGTACAACCCGATGAAGGAGACATGCGATGACCAAGGTGACCGACCCTTATGCCGCCGCCCCGACGCTGATGAAGCAATGGACCGCGACCGGCTTCGCCGTCGAAAAGAGCCTCGACAAGACGCTCGTCGAACTGGTGAAGATCCGCTCGTCGATCCTCAATGGCTGCGCCAACTGCATCAACATGCACACGATCGACGCCCGCGCGCATGGCGAGACCGAACAGCGCATCTACCTGCTCGCCGCGTGGCACGAAGCTCCGGTCTATACCGACCGCGAACGCGCCGCGCTCGCCTGGACCGACGCCTTGACCCGCATGTCGGAAGGGCACACACAGAAGGCCGCGAAAGATGCGCTCGAGGCGCATTTCACGCCGGAGGAGCAAGTGAACCTCACGCTGCTGATCAACATCATCAACGGCTGGAACCGCATCGCGGTCGGCTTCGACCTCTGGTACGAGGGCGGCGTGCTGGTGAAGGCGGCCTGATGACCCCCGCGGGCATTCGCGGCGGGATGGAAGCGGGCGCGGACGCGGCGGCGAGTTTCGATCCGTTGCGTCCGCTCCTCACCCGCGTCGCCTATCGGATGCTCGGATCGGTCGCCGATGCCGAGGATGTGGTGCAGGATGCCTTCATTCGCTGGCTCGGCACCGACCGCGGCGCGGTGCGCGAGCCCGCGGCCTTCCTTCGGCGCACGGTGACGCGGCTCTGCCTCGACCAGCTCAAATCGGCGCGCGCGCAGCGCGAGACCTATGTCGGCCCCTGGCTCCCCGACCCCCTGGTCGAGGAGGAGGAAGACGACGATGTCACGTTGCCGCTCATGCTCGCGCTCGAACGGCTCTCCCCTCTCGAACGCGCCGCCTTTCTTCTGCACGACGTCTTCGGCGTCGAGTTCGACGAAGTCGCGAAGACGATCGACCGTGACGCCGCCGCGACACGCCAGCTCGCCGCGCGGGCGCGCTCGCACGTCCGCGACGCGCGTCCGCGCTACAAGCTGGAGAAAGCGCGCGGCCTCGAAATCGCCAACGCTTTCTTTGCGGCCTCGCGCAGCGGCGATATGCGCGCGCTCGGCGCGATGCTCGCGGCCGACGTCGGCATGTGGTCCGACGGTGGCGGCAAGCGCCCGGCGGCGATCGTGCCGGTGCTCGGCTTCGATACGGTGATGACGCTGCACCGCAGCCTTGCCGTGCTGTTCGGCAAATATGGCTCCACGCTCGTGCAAGTCGGCACGATCAACGGCTTGCCGGGCTTCGTCACCCGCGAGGCCGACGGCGAGTTCCAGACCACCGCGCTCGAGATCGAGGACGGCAGGATCGTCGGCATCTATGTGATGCGCAACCCCGACAAGCTGAAGCATATGCATTGACCGAACCGGGGCGCCGGCCATGACCGACGCCCCGACCCGCGACCCATCCTATCCGCAGCAGGGAAGGCCGCAGCAAGCGCCGAGGGCGCAGCATGCGGCGCTGAACGCTGCCGGAGAGGCGGCAAAGGCGGTGCTGCTGACAAAGGCGGCACCGATGGCGGCAAATTTGATAATCGTCTTCATGGTCATTCTCCTGATGGTTTGATGGTCTGATCGGATCAGGAGGCGCGCGGAGGCGGATGAGGCGGCGGCGTTCCGGTCCCGGCGCGCTGCGCGACCGAAAGGACCGGCAAAGGGGCCGTCACCGCGATGCGCGGCGTGCTGTCGCCCTGTTCGGCGGCGATGATCTTCGGTGTGCAGGAGGGGGCGCACCCCGCGCCCGGGAGGGTGCAAGGTTGGTCGCCGTCGCAGCAATCGGCCGTGCTTCCGTCCCGGCAATAGGTCGGCCCCGTCGCCGCGTTCGCCGGCCCGAGGGCCAGCATGAGCAGGGCGAGACAGGATAGCAGCAGGCGCATACCCGTTCTTCGCACGGCATTGCGGGACGGTTACGACATGCGAAGCCGTTTGCGCTATTTTTTCAGCCCGATCTCGCGCAGCCGTTCCTGCAGATACTCGTCGGCGGTGATCGGCGTCGGATAGAGGTTCGGGTGCGCGGCATCGATGCAGCTTGGCAGCGTCTCGATCGGATAATCCGACCGGAAGTGGAGAAAGAAGGGCATCGAATAGCGCGCGAGGCTGGCGCGGCCTTCGTCGGGGTTGCGAACGCGGTGCGTGGTCGAGGGCAGGCGGTTGTTCGTCAGCCGCTGCAGCATGTCGCCGACGTTGACCGCCATCGCTCCCGGCGGCGGCGATACGGGAAGCCAGCTGCCGTCCTTGTCGAGGATTTCGAGCCCCGCTTCCTCGGCGCCCAACAGAAGCGTGATCGTGTTGATGTCCTCATGCGCCTCGGCGCGGATGCCCTTCGCGGGTCCTTCGACGGGCGGATAGTGCAGCAGGCGCATCACGCTGTTGCCGTCCTTCACCGTGTCGTCGAAGAAATCGGGCGCGAGGCCGAGGTAGCGGGCGATGCCCGAAAGAAGGCGGCCGCCGACGCGGTCGAATTCCGCGAACAATTTGTCATAGACGGTGCGGAAACCCTCGACTTCCTTCGGCCACACATTGTTCGGCTGCTGCGCGGCGAGCCGGTGCCCCGCGGGCAGATCGCGCCCCACGTGCCAGAATTCCTTGAGGTCGACTTCCTTCGCGCCTTTGGCGATCTCGGTGCCGAAGGGGGTGTAGCCGCGCGCGCCGCCGCCGCCGGGAATGTGGTAGGCGCGCTTGACGTCCTCGGGCAGCGCGAAAAAGGCCTTCGCCTTCGCCCAGGCGTCGTCGATCAGCTCGGGGTCGATGCCATGGTCGGTGATCATCGCGAAACCGAAGCGCTCGAACGATGCGCCGAAATCCTTTGCGAACTGGTCGGCGGGGAGCGACATGGAAATAACGGGAACGGCAGCAGTCATGCGTAATAGGTCCATCTGATAGGGGCGGCGCCTGCAGGGGCGCGGGATGAGTCGCGATCTAGGCGCTGCGGCGTGCCGGTTAAAGGGAAAAAGGCGGTTCCACCCCGCGCAGGGCTCGGCTAAGCCCGCCGCCATGGCAAAGCAATATTGGCTGATGAAATCCGAACCCGACGCCTATGCGTGGGACCAACTCGTCAAGGATGGGACGGGAATGTGGGACGGGGTGCGCAACCACACCGCAAAGCTCAACCTGATGGCGATGAAGGTCGGCGACGAGGCGCTCTTCTATCACAGCAATATCGGCAAGGAATGCGTCGGGATCATGAAGATCACCGAGACCGCGTCGCCCGATCCGACGGCGGAGGAAGGCTCGCCCTGGGTGATCGTCCGCGTCGCACCGGTGCGCGCGCTCAAGCATCCGGTCACGCTGGCCGCGATCAAGGCCGATCCGGCGCTCGCCGACATGGACCTCATCCGCCAGTCGCGCCTTTCGGTCGGGCGCGTCACGCCTGCCGAGTGGAAGCATATCCTGAAAAAGTCGGAAAAGCCGGCGGGCTGATCCTCAGCGCAGCTTCACCTGCAGATGCTTCGCGACCGACGGGTGCAGCGGGTGGGTGAACTCGCAGCCATAATTGTTGCCGTCGGCACGGCGGATGATCGCTTCGAGCGGTTGCAGGCCGGGCAGGCTGACCCAGATCGCCTTGCCGATCTGCGGGCGCGAAAATGTCACCATCCGGAAACCCGTCGAGGACAGGTCGTACAGCTCGACGTCGAAGGGATTGAAGCCGGGCTCGCGGAAGCGGGCCCGCGCCTGCACGGGCGCGCGTTCGGCGCGGCGGCCCTTCGTGGTCGGCTTGGTGTTGGCGTTGGTCAGCACGTCTGTGTTCCCACCCCGTTGGTCGATTCGGGGCGAATTTAGCGCACCGTTGGTTATCGCAAAGTGAAGCGAATTGATGAAATTACGGGTAGGGATAAGTGTCGTCGACCGTCATCAAATGGCTCGGGAAGGGGGTGACGAGATGCACGGCGTCGCGCCAGTCGGCGGTCAGCCAGCGCTCATGATCCTCGGCGTGCAGGATCAGCGGCATCGCGCCAGGCGCGAGGCGTTCGAGCAGGCCGTTCGGATCGGTCGTCAGCAGCGCGAAACCCGGCCAGTCCTCGGTCTGGCGCTGGATTCCCGCGAAGGCGAAGATCGGCCGCCCGGAAACCGACGCCCAGCGTCGGCGTTTCGCGCCCGCCGCGCCCGACCAGACGGCAAAGCTCGTCGCCGGAATCAGGCAGCGGAGCTCCGGGTGGCGGAGTGTCCCGATCCAGAACGGACTTGTCAGGTTGCGGACGGTGGCGACGGGCTGCGTGCCTTGCGGCGGGGGCGGGACGCCCCACAGTTTCGGGCGCAGATAGCGGCGCGGCCCGCCGCGGCTGTCGGGGGCGATCACCGGCGCCGGGCGGCCGGGGGTGACATAGCCTCCGGTCCAGGGATCGTCGCCCGCGTCCACCCCTAAAACCCCGGAAATCTGGGCCGCGCTGGCGTCGAGCCGGTAAAGCTGCATGGCTAGTCGAGACGCACGCGGCCGCGGCCCGCCTTCACCGAACCGCGCGCTTTCTTGGTGTCGACCCGGCGGGCCTTCGCGGCCTTGCTCGGCCTGGTCTTGATCCGCTTCTCGGGCCGGACGAGCGCGGCGTCGACCAGCTCGTTCAGCCGCGCCCGCGCGTCGGCGCGATTGGCTTCCTGGGTGCGAAAGCTGCGGGCGAGAATGACGAGTTCGCCGGCGGAGGTCATCTTGCTTCCCGCGAGCGTCTTGAGCCTGCGATAGGCATCGGGCGCGAGTCCGAGTGCGAAGACATCGACGCGCAGCTGGCACGCGGTTGCAACCTTGTTCACATTCTGCCCACCCGGTCCCGATCCGGCGAGAAATTTTTCCGTAATCGCGCTTTCGGGAATGTCAGCCACGCGTCGGCGCCGCGCCTTCCGGCGCCGCAAATCCGAGCGCGACGAAGCGATCGGGAAAGGGCGCCTCGGCAATTACTGGCGGCTTGACGTCACGTTTTACGACGAGCCGTTCGGCGTGGAGCATCGTCCGATCCTTCGCACCGCCCTTGCCGTAAACGGGATCGCCGACGATCGGAAAGCCGAGCCCCTCGAGTGCGTGGACGCGCAGCTGGTGCGTGCGGCCGGTCTCGGGGCGAAAGCGCAGCAGCGCGCGGCCGCCCGCTTCGGCGAGCTTTTCCCAATGCGAGACCGAGGGCTTGCCTTTCGGATCGACGACCATCCGCCAGCCCTGTTCGGCGGTCGAGGTCTTGCCGAGCGGCAGGTCGATGATGCCGCGATCGCCCGCGGGCACGCCGTCGAGGATCGCGAGATACTGCTTCTCGACCGCGCGCTCCTCGAAGGCGCGGGTGAAACGCCCGTGCGCCTTCGGATTGCGCGCGAGCAGCAGGCAGCCCGAGGTGTCGCGGTCGAGCCGGTGGACGGGCAGCGGCCAGCGCTTGAACCCAAAGCGCAGGCTGTCGAGATGATTCTCGAGGCTGAGGCTGCCGTCGCGCGGTGCGTCGACGGGCAGGCCCGCGGGCTTGTCGATGACAAGCGCCTCGCCGTCGAGGAAAAGGATATGGTCTGAAAGAAGCATCGCCGCGCTATACGGCGACGCTCTCCTCGCCGAAAGCGTAAACGTCCATCGCCAGAAACGCATAGGTCGTGCTGGCATGGAGGCGCTTTGCGTGCAGGCCGTCGCCGTCGGCGCCTGCCCCCATTGCCACGAACAGCGGCAGGATATGGTCGGGCGTCGGATGGTTGTCCTTGCCGTGCGGCGCGCGCTCGACCGCATGGAGCACATCGTCGATCGCATTGGCCTCCATCCGGCCGGCGACCCAGGCCGTGAAGTCGCTGACCCATGCGGGCGCCGGGGCGCCGATCGCCGGGCGCGTCGTGAAGAAGGCGCGGAGATTATGCGTGATGCTGCCCGATCCGATGACGAGGACGCCTTCGTCGCGCAGCGGGGCGAGCGCCTGCCCCAGCGCATAATGCCATTCGGGAGATGCGGCAGAGGCGATCGAGAGCTGGACGACCGGAATGTCGGCTTGCGGATAGATCACCGACAGCGGCACCCACGCGCCATGGTCGAGCCCGCGCTCCGGATCGGCCGCGACGGCCAGACCGTGCGCGGCAAGCAGGTCGATTACGCGCTGCGCCAGCGCCGGATCACCCGGCGCCGGATAGCGCATCGCGAACAGCTCTTCCGGGAAACCGCCGAAATCGTGAACTGTCGGCGGCGCGGGCGAGGCGGTCACGGTCGCTCGGCCGCCTTCATACGCCGCATCATGATGTGCCGACACGACAAGGATCGCGCGCGGACGCGGCAGCGAGTTGCCCAGCCCGGCGAGGAAATCCCGCGCCGGGCTGGGCTCGAGCGCCATCATCGGCGAGCCATGCGAAAGGAACCAGCTCGGGAGACGGCGCATCGGTTCAGGCGATCAGCTTGGCGGCGGTCTTCGCGACGCGCTCGCCCAGATAGCGGGCGCCACCGAGATCGGCTTCGCTCGGCTGGCGCGAACCGTCGCCGTCGGCAACCGTCGTGGCCCCGTAAGGTGCGCCGCCCTTGACCTCGCCGACACCCATCTGGCCGGCATAGCCATAGTCGAGCCCGACGATGGTCAGGCCGAAGTGGAGCAGGTTGGTCAGCACCGAGAACAGCGTCGTTTCCTGCCCGCCATGCTGCGTCGCGGTCGAGGTGAAGGCCGCGCCAACCTTGCCGCCCAGCTTGCCCTGCGCCCACACGCCGCCGGCAGTGTCCCAGAAGCTCGCCATCTGGCTCGCCATGCGGCCGAAGCGCGTCGGGGTGCCGACGACGATCGCGTCATAATTCGCGAGCTCGTTCGGATCGCTCAGCAGCGGATGCGCGGTGTCGGTCTTGAAGCCCGCGGCCTCGATCACCGCCTGCGGGGCGGTTTCGGCGACGCGGCGGATGTCGACCTCGGCGCCTGCGGCGCGCGCGCCCTCGGCGACGGCATCGGCCATCTGTTCGACATGACCATAGCTCGAATAATAAAGCACCAGTACCTTGGCCATCGTTCAGTCCTTTCCTTGCAGAGAGGCCGCCGCCACGCGGGAGGAAACGCGCGGCGGCGGCTTGGGGGTCAAGCGGCCTGCTTGAGCTCGTCGATTGCGGCGGTTGCGCGGGTCACGGCATCGCCATCGATCATCTGCTGACCGGCGTCGATCACGGTGACGTCAGTGATGCCGACGAAGCCGAGAACATGGCGCAGATAGCCGGTCGCGAAATCATAGTCGCTGCCGACCGGCACGCCGCCGGTGGCGACGACCAGATAGGCCTTCTTGCCCTTCAGCAGCCCTTCGGGGCCGGCTTCGGTGTAGCGGAAGGTGCGGCGGGCGCGGGCGATGAGGTCGATCCAGGCCTTCAGCGACGCCGGAACCGCGAAGTTGTAGAGCGGCACGCCGATGACGATCGTGTCGGCGGCTTCGAGTTCGCCGATCAGCTCGTCCGATGCTGCGAGCGCGGCCTTCTGATCGGCGCTGCGGGCATCATCGTCGGTGAAGTTCGCGCCGACCCAGTTTTCGGTCAGCAGGGCCGGCGGGGTCTGGGCGAGGTCGCGCACGGTGACGCTGGCGCCATAACCCTGTTCGACCAGGCGGGCGACGAGCTTGTCGGCAAGCTGGCGGGTGGTCGAGCCCGCGTGGCGCGCGCTCGCATCGATACGAAGAATGTGGCTCATCGTGTTACTCCTTCAATCTGAACTTGGTGAAAAGGGGGTGGGCCGCCGCCGACGGGGAGGGGCTTGGCGGCGGCCCGGGGGACTTCGTCAGAGGCTGTCGACCAGCACCAGTTCGGCGTCGTCGAGTGCTTCGACCTCGATCGTTCCGACGTCGCGGATCGCGATGCCGTCGCGCGGGTCGGCATCCTGGCCGTTGACGCGGATGCGGCCCTTGGCGGCGACGAGATAGGCGTGGCGGCCGGGGCCGAGGTCGTAGGCGAGCTTTTCGCCCGCCTCGACCGTCGCCGCGGCCACACGGGCGTCGGCGCGGATCGGCAGCGCGTCGTCATCGCCCTCGATCCCGCTCGCCAGGGTCACGAACCGGCCCGACCGGTCGGCCTTCGGAAATTCGCGCTGGCCCCAGCCCGGATTGCCGCCCTCTTGGGTGGGCATGATCCAGATCTGGAACAGCGTCGTCTCCTCGTCCTCGAGGTTGAACTCGCTGTGCATGACGCCGGTGCCCGCGCTCATCACCTGGACGTCGCCCGCCGCGGTGCGGCCGGCATTGCCCATTGAGTCGCGGTGGCTGATCGCGCCGCTGCGGACATAGGTGATGATTTCCATGTCGCGGTGCGGATGGGCGGGAAAGCCCGACTGCGCCGCAATGGCATCGTCGTTCCAGACGCGCAGTGCGCCCCAGCCCATGCGGGCAGGTTCGTAATAGTCGGCGAAGGAGAAATGGTGACGGGCATCGAGCCAGCCGTGATTGGCATGGCCCAGCGTGTCGAATTTACGGATATCGATCATGGCCTTGTCCTTCCCGGGTGCGGCCTTGCCGGCATTGGTGCCGGACCGCGCCCTTGTGTTGAGGACAAAATAGGCTTTGGGATCGTTTCGAAAATAGCGTAGATGGAAAATCATCGTTTCCATTTTTGAGGTATTGGATGTCGCTTCCCGATTATGAGGGCTGGGCCTGTTTCGCCGCGGTTGCCGACAATGGCAGCTTCACCGCTGCCGCCGCGTCGCTCGGCCTGTCGAAGGCGAGCGTGTCGAAAGCGGTGACGCGGCTCGAGGCGTCGCTTGGCATCACGCTGCTGCTGCGCAGTTCGCGGCAGGTGACGCTGTCGACCGCCGGGGCGGGGCTGGTCGACGAGGCGCGGGCGATGGTCGCGGCGGCGGTGTCGGCGACCGAGGCGGCGCGCGGCGACCGGCGCGACCTTGCCGGGCCGATCCGCCTCGCCGCGCCGATGAGCTTCGGGATCAAGGTGCTCGGGCGTCCGCTCGCGGCCTTCCTCGAAAGGCATCCGGCGGTCGAGGTCGACATCATCCTCAGCGATGCGCGGAGCGACCTGGTCGCCGAGGGGATCGACCTCGCGCTCCGCATCTCGCGGATGGACGATTCCAGCCTGCTCGCGCGGACGATCGCGCCGGTCGCGGCGTCGGTGATCGCGAGCGAAGCCTATCTGGAACGCCACGGCACGCCGCGGCATCCGCTCGAACTCGCCGGCCACCGGCTGGTCGGATACGGGCACCGCGAACGCGCGATGCCGCTCCACTTCCACCGCGAGGGCGAGCAGGCGACCGTCGTCCCCAGCGGACCCCTGTTCGCGAACAATGGCGACATCGCGGTTCCCTTGCTCGTCGCGGGGGGCGGGATCGCGGTGCTGCCCGACTTCATCGCCGACCAGGAACTGGCGTCGGGCGCGCTCGTCCGCATCCTCACCGACTGGTCGCTGCCGCAATCCTACCTGCATCTGCTGTCGCCGCCGTCGCGGCTGCGCCCGGCGCGCGTGACCGCGCTGGCGGACTTTCTGGTCGATGTCCTCAAGCGCTCCTGCACCGGCGCGCATGACGATCATCTCGCCCGGCGAACGGAATGAATGTGGTGCAAAATGGCCACGGAATTCGCCGCGACTCGTGGATTCCTGCGGGTTAAACCAAAATTAACCTTTTCCCTTCATTAGTTTCATGGTTAATGTTCCGGCAGTCTCGCGAGCGGGGTCCGGTCGGCGCATCCAGGGGGGTCGTGCGATCGGGTTCGCGGGATCATCGTGGGAAACAGTTAAGGGGTGCCCAATGCGCGTACTGCTGATCGAGGACGAGCCGACGACCGCGAAGGCGATCGACACGATGCTCACCACCGAGGGCTTCAACGTTTACACGACCGATCTGGGCGAAGAGGGCCTCGATCTGGGCAAGCTCTATGATTACGACATCATCCTGCTCGACCTGAACCTGCCCGACATGCACGGCTATGACGTGCTGAAGAAGCTGCGCACCGCGAAGGTGCAGACGCCGGTGCTGATCCTGTCGGGCATTTCGGAAATGGATTCGAAGGTGCGCTCGTTCGGCTTCGGCGCCGACGACTATGTCACCAAGCCGTTCCACCGCGACGAGCTGGTCGCCCGCATCCATGCGGTCGTCCGCCGGTCGAAGGGGCACAGCCAGAGCGTCATCAAGACCGGCAAGCTCGCGGTCAACCTCGACACCAAGACGGTCGAGGTCGACAGCGTCCGTGTGCATCTGACCGGCAAGGAATATCAGATGCTCGAGCTGCTTTCGCTCCGCAAGGGTACGACGCTGACCAAGGAAATGTTCCTGAACCACCTCTATGGCGGCATGGACGAGCCCGAACTGAAGATCATCGACGTCTTCATCTGCAAGCTGCGCAAGAAGCTGGCGCTCGCCTGCGGCGGCGAAAATTATATCGAGACGGTCTGGGGTCGCGGCTATGTGCTGCGCGATATCGATGATGAGGGGAATGAAGTGCGCCGGGTCGCCTGAGCCGCTTTAAGCCAGTTATTATACGGGGACCCGGCGCGGAGCGATCCGCGCCGGTTTCCGTTTGGGCATCAGCCGGCGGTTTTCGCCGGGTCGGCGATGGCCTCGATCTCGATCCGGAAGCCGAAATGCAGCGGTCCGGTCGCGATGACGCTCCGCGCCGGCCGCGCGGCGCCGAAGAAGGCGCCATATACGTCGTCGAGTTCGTCCCAGTCGGCGATGTCGGTCAGATAGACCGTCGTCTTGACCACCTGCGAAAGGTCGGCGCCCGCGCTTGCGAGCACCGCGCGCAGGTTGGAAAGCGCCTGTGCGGCCTGCTCCCGGAACGATGCCGCCGCCAGCGTCGTGTCGCGGCCGGGCCGCAGAGGGAGCTGCCCCGACACGAAAATGAGGCCGCCGCCGAGGGTGAAGGGCGAATAATGCGGACCTGTGCTGCCCGATGTCATCTCATGCCTTTCCCGACCATGTCGCCGACGATAGCATGGCTTTTGGGCGGGCGGCCGAAAAATGGCTGGGTGACGGGTTGCGACCGGAAGTTGTCCTGCCTTGTCCCGTCACCCCGGACTTGATCCGGGGTCCATTCGCGCAGCGCTGGAAAAATGGATTCCGGATCGA
>NZ_JAFMTR010000091.1 GCF_018682675.1 Sphingopyxis soli | reverse complement strand
TCGCTTCCATCCAGCTCGCATCAATCAGGATTTGGTTGCGGCATAATGAGTCGGTGACCTAGTTTTCGGTCCCCAGCTTCGCAGCGCGGGCGCGGTCGCGCGGCGTCATCAGCGCTTCGTTGACGTGCCAGAAGCCGGTGACCGCCTGCTGCCCCGCGTGGGTATAGGCGCGGCTCATCGCGTCGCGCAGCGGCTGGAAGATCGCAGCTTCGACCGCGCGACCGGCGGCGGTCAAGCGTAGCTCCTTCTGCCGGCGGTCGCGGTTGCCCGGGCGCGTCGCGAGGAAATCGCGCGCCTCAAGCTCCTTCACGACACGGCCGAGCGATTGTTTGGTGATCCCGAGCAGGCCGAGCAGGTCGGAGATCGTGAGCCCCGGCGCGCGCGCAATGAAGTAGAGCGCGCGGTAATGCGCCCGGCCCAGCCCGTTTTCGGCCAGCCGCGCGTCGGTCGCGCGCCATAGCGCGCCATGACCGAAAAACAGATATTCGATCCCGCGACGCACTTCCTCTTCGCGCAAGAAAAGGGCAGAAGCAGCGGGAACTTGTGAAAGAAAATTTTCATCCGGCATGGCGACTACCGTTGCGCGCGCGGCGCCTCTTTGGCAAGAGGCGCGCATATTTCGCCCCCGAGTCACGTCCCAGATCACAAGGTTCTGCCATGCTTGCTCCCGCTTTTGCCCGCCTGCCGCACCCCAATCCGACGGCGGACGACGTACGCGCGGCGGCGATTGCCGATCCGGTTTTCGGGCGTGTCTTCACCGATCATATGGTCTCGATCCGCTATTCGGACGCGAAGGGCTGGCACGATGCGCAGGTGATGCCGCGCGGGCCGCTGCTGCTCGATCCGGCGACGGCGGTGCTGCATTATGCGCAGGAAATCTTCGAAGGGCTGAAGGCATACCGGCTCGATGACGGCTCGATGGCGCTGTTCCGCGTCGAGGCAAATGCCGCACGCTTCAACGCCAGCGCGCGGCGGATGGCGATGGCCGAAATGCCCGAGGACCTGTTCATCGGCGCGGTGAAGGCGGCGGTCGAGGCCGACGCGGACTGGTTTCCGCCGGTCGATGGCGGCGCGCTGTACCTCCGCCCGTTCATGTATGCGAGCGAGGTGTTCCTGGGCGTCAAGCCAGCGTCGGAATATCATTTCCTCGTCATCGTCTCGCCGGTCGGCAATTATTTCAAGTCGGGCGCCCCCGCGGTGTCGCTGTGGGTGTCGGAGGATTATACGCGCGCTGCGCCGGGCGGCACCGGCGCCGCCAAATGCGGCGGCAACTATGCCGCGAGCCTGATCGCACAGCGGGAAGCGATCGCCAAGGGGCACGACCAGGTCGTCTTCCTCGACGCCGCCGAACATCGCTGGATCGAGGAACTGGGGGGCATGAACATGTTCTTCGTGTTCGACGACGGCAGCATCGTCACCCCGCCCCTGACCGGCACGATCCTGCCCGGCATCACCCGCGATGCGATCATCACGCTGGCGAAGGACGCCGGCCTGGCGGTGCGCGAGGAGCCCTATTCGATCGACCAGTGGCAGGCCGATGCGACAAGCGGTCGGCTGACCGAAAGCTTCGCCTGCGGCACCGCCGCGGTGGTGACCCCGGTCGGCAAGGTGACGCGTGGGCAAGCGAGCTTCACCATCGGCGCAGGCGGTCCCGGGCAGGTCACGACGACGCTGAAGGACAAGCTGGTCGGCATCCAGCGCGGCCTCGCGCCCGACCCTCATGGCTGGGTCACGCGGCTCTAAGGGCTGCCTTGCAATCGGCGACCGCGCGTTCTAGAGCGCGCGTCGCACCGGCGCGTTGGGGCGTAGCCAAGCGGTACGGCAGCGGTTTTTGGTACCGCCATGCGCAGGTTCGAATCCTGCCGCCCCAGCCAGCCGGTGTTTTTACGAGCGCCCGTTAGCCCCCAGGGCGTTTCACCTGACGACGTCAAAACGCGGACGCCGGGCGCGACCCGGGCCTGCCCGGCGCAAGGCCGGCCGGGAAACGCATCGCGCATCCCGGTTCGGCCTTTGACGGCGCGACCTGTCGTTGTCGTGCGCTGCGATCGATTTTGGGCATCCGCCCATTGACCGGTGCGCGCGGGGCGTTCAGCTTCGCTTGCTGCGGCAACTCGATCAAGGTTTGGCGATGGCGAATTCGATGCTCCGACGATTTTCCCTGTCCATCGGAACGCCGGGCATGGCGCTGTCGCTGCTCGCGCTTGCCGCCTGCAACGACGGTGCGCCGGGCGAAAAGACCGCGGTGGTGGCCGGTGCCTCGCGGCAATGCCCCGGAATCGCCGATACGCCCGTGAAGCTGGCGGGCGGCACCTTCGATATGGGCGAGGATGATGTCTATGACGAGGAAGGGCCGGTGCGGAGGACGACGGTCCGCGGCTTCTGGATCGACCCGCACGAGGTGACGAACCGCCAGTTTGCGGCGTTTGTGAAAGCGACCGGCTATGTCACGGTCGCCGAGAAGCCCGTCGATCCCAAACAGTTCAAGGTCCCCGCCGACCGGATTCCGCCCGACATGCTGAAGCCGGGATCGGCGGTCTTCACGCCCCCCGACTTTCCGTCGAACCGCTACACCGACTGGTGGAAATATGTCCCCGGCGCGAACTGGAAAAAGCCCTACGGGCCGCAGGGCCCCGATCAGGCGCCGAACGAGCCGGTCGTCCATCTCGCGTGGGATGACATGATCGCCTATGCGAAATGGGCGGGGGGGCGCATTCCGACCGAAGCCGAATGGGAATATGCCGCGAGCGCGGGTGAGCGGTCGAAGAATGTCCAGCCCGAGGAGGCGAACAGCTGGCAGGGCGCCTTCCCCAACTACAATGCCGAAAGCGACGGCTTCAAGGGGATTGCGCCCGTCGGCTGCTACAAGCCGAACGCCAACGGCCTGTACGACATGGTCGGCAATGTCTGGGAAGTGACGGCCGATTTCTTCCGTCCGGGTCACGACCCGAAGGACAGCGACGACCCGAAAGGGCCGGACGAGGGCAGCGCCTATGACCCGCTCAATCCGGGGATGCCATCGCGCACGGTAAAGGGCGGCAGCTATCTGTGCGCCCCGAATTATTGCCAGCGCTATCGTCCCGCCTCGCGGCAGGGGCGCGATCCCGGGATGGGTACCAGCAATGTCGGCTTCCGCCTGGTCTATGACAAGGCGCCGGCCAGCTGATGCCGGGCAGGCCGGTCCGCGCGGCGCTCACGATGCTGGCGACAGGAAGGGCGATCCGAAATATCGCGCCTTTATCCCCCGTCCGCCGCGCTTGGCGGCCGCGACGGGGGAACAGGTTGTTTGTGCACGATGAGAACAATAGGTGAACATAGTTGCTTTGTCAACAGGGCGGGACGGCCCGCGAACAGGTTGACGGCGACGGCACTTTGCTGCCTAGCGGCGGCGAACGCAGAAGAAGGGAATGGGGAATGACGCCGCAAATCAGTTTTGACCTTACAGGGCGCGTCGCGCTCGTCACCGGCGCCTCGTCGGGCCTCGGCGCCGGCTTTGCCAAGGTGCTCGCGGCGGCGGGGGCCAAGGTGGTTCTCGCGGCGCGCCGCGCCGACCGGCTCGCCGAACAGGTGGCTGAGATCGAGGCGGTCGGCGGGCAGGCGATCGCCGTCAGCCTCGACGTGACCGACGAAGCGTCGACGAAAGCGGCTTACGATGCCGCCGAAGCCGCGTTCGGTACGGTCGACACGATCATCGCCAACGCGGGCGTCGCAACCGAAAAAATGGCGTTCGGGCTGAGCGTCGAGGATGTTGACGGGCTGTTGGCGGCGAACGTCCGCGGCGTCTTCCTGACAGTCACCGAGGGCGCGAAGCGGCTCGACGCTGCGGGTAGCCGCGACAAGCAGAACGGACGCATCGTCATCATCGGATCGATCACCGCGGACAAGGTGTTCCCCGCGACCTCGGTCTATGGCGCGACCAAGGCGGCGGTGCGGCATCTGGGCAAGGCGCTGGCGCGCGAATGGGCGCGGCGCGGGATCAGCGTCAATGTGATCCAGCCCGGCTATTTCGAATCCGAAATGACCGCCGTGCTTTTCGAAAGCGAGGTCGGGGCGCAGATGGTCAAGAGCTTCCCGCGTCAGCGGACGCGGCCGCCGAGCGACCTGCACGCGCCGCTGCTCATGCTCTGCTCGGACGCGGCGCTCGGGATCACCGGCACCGTGATCACCGTCGACGACGGACAGACGCTTTGAGCGGCGAACTGCTGATCGAGGCGCGCGGGGCGATCGAGATCGCGACGCTCAACCGCCCAGAGCGCCTCAACGCGCTGAACGGGGGCCTGGTCGACGAACTCAACGCCTATTTTGGCGGGCTCGCCGGCCGCGGCGAGGTGCGCGTCGTGATTCTCCGTGGGGCGGGACGCGGCTTCTGCGCGGGCCTCGATATCCAGGAGGACCGGTCGGGCGACGAGACGCCGGTGCTGCGCACGCTCCGCACCCAGACGAGCATCGGCAACATCTACCGCAAGATGCGCGCCTGTCCGCAACCGATCATCGCGCTCGGCCATGGCGCCGCGGCGGGCGGCGGCCTGTCGCTGCTGCTGGCGTCGGACGTGCGCTATGCGACGCCGGATTTCCGCTGCAACGCCGCCTATATCCGCATCGGGCTTGGCGGCTGCGACATGGCGTCGAGCTATTTCCTGCCGCGTCTCGTCGGGGCGAGCCTCGCCTCGGAGATGATCCTGACCGGGCGCTTCATCGACGCCGAACGGGCGCTGCGCGCGGGGCTGGTCAGCGAGATTGTCGAACCGGACGTGCTGCTGGATCGCGGGCTGGCGCTCGCCGACGAGATGCTGGCGACAAGTCCCCATGGATTGCGGCTGTCGAAGCAGGCGCTGAACCTCAATATCGACGCGCAAAGCCTTGATGCCGCGATGGCGATCGAGGACCGGCAACAGGTGATCCTTGCGGCGACCGAAGACCATCGCGAGGCGCTGGCCGCCTTCCTCGAAAAGCGCGCGCCTGAATATCGCGAACGCTAGATCGGCCCATTGACTCCCCGATATATTGACATATCAAGTGCCAATATAAAGGCGGGGAGAGAAGCAATGGCGGTGCCTGTCCGGGCCAGAGGGGTGCCGGGTCGCAAAGGCAGGTCCGGATACGCTGCCAGTGTCGTTTCAGCTGCCCTGCTCGCGGCGGCGCCGATGGTAGTCCATGCCACTCCGGCGCCGCCGCGCCATCCCAATATCGTGATTCTGCTCGCCGACGACTGGGGGTTCAGCGATGTCGGTTCGTTCGGCGCCGAAATCGCGACGCCGAACATCGACGCGCTCGCGATGGCCGGGATGCGCTTCTCGAACTTTCACGTCGCCGGATCCTGCTCGCCGACGCGTGCGATGCTGCAGACCGGGGTGATGAATCACCGCAACGGGCTCGGCAACATGCCCGAGACGATTCCCGACGCGCATCGCGGCAAGCCCGGTTACGACACAGTGATGAACTTCCGCGTCGTGACGGTCGCGCAGCTGCTGAAGGCGGCGGGATATCGTACCTACCTGACCGGAAAATGGCATCTCGGCAGCGATGCGAGGCGGCTGCCGCATGCACGCGGCTATGACCGCGCCTACAGCCTCGCCGATGCGGGCGCCGACAATTTCGAACAGCGCCCGATCGAGGGCATGTATGCGACGGCGGCGTGGACGGAGAATGGCAAGCCCGCGACCTTGCCCAGGGATTATTATTCGTCGCATTTCGTCGTCCAGAAGATGATCGATTACATCGAGGCCGACCGCGCGAGCGGCAAACCCTTCCTCGCTTCGGTCAATTTCCTCGCCAACCATATTCCGGTCCAGGCGCCCGACAGCGATATCGCGCGCTATGCCGCGATGTACAAGGATGGCTGGACCGCACTGCGCGAGGCGCGGGCAAAGCGCGCGGCGGCGCTCGGCATCATGCCGCCGGGCGCGCCGATGGTGACGATGGCGACCACGCCCGACTGGGCGAAACTCGACGCAGAAGAACGCGCGGCGGCGATCCGCGTGATGCAGGCCTATGGCGGTATGGCGACCGCGATGGACCGCGAGATCGGTCGGCTGGTCGCGCATCTCAAGGCCACCGGCGATTATGAGAATACGATTTTCGTCTTCCTGTCCGACAATGGCCCCGAACCGACCGATCCGTTCAACCGGACGATCAACCGGCTGTTCCTCAACAGCAAATATGACACTTCGACCGCGAATATCGGCCGACGTGGCAGTTTCAGCGCGATCGGGCCCGGCTGGGCGAGCGCGACGGCCTCGCCGCTGTCGGGTTACAAGTTCACCGCATCCGAGGGCGGGCTGCGCGTCCCGCTGATCATCGCCTGGCCGGGGCATCCGCAAATCCGCGCCGGAACGATCAACGACGGCTTCGCGCATGTCACCGACATATTGCCGACCCTGCTCGACCTCGCGGGAGTGACGGGGCAACAGGGCAGGTGGGAGGGCCGGCCGGTCGAGAGCATCGTCGGGCGCAGTCTGGCGCCGATGCTGGCGGGCGCGGAGGGCAGCGTCCATGGCGACACGCCGCTCGGCTATGAACTGTCGGGCAATGCCGCGCTGTTCCGTGGCGATTACAAGCTGGTGCGCAACCTTGCGCCGACCGGCGACGGGACATGGCGCCTCTTCAATCTCAAGGCCGACCCCGGCGAGACGAACGACCTGTCGGCGGCGATGCCCGATCGCTTCGCCGCGATGCGCGCCGACTATGCCAACTATGCCAAGGCGAACGGCGTGCTGGAGATGCCCGCGGGCTATACCGCCGACGAGCAGATCAATCGCTATGCGTTCGAACGGCAGGGCAAGCCCCGCCTGATCCGTTTCGCGACATGGGCGGGCGGGATCGGGATTGCGATCGGCGGACTGCTGTGGTGGCGCCGCCGGCGGCGGCGCGTTTAGGCGAGGCTTGCGACCAGCGCTTCGACCGTCCGTTCGACCACTGCGCTCGCATCCTCGACCGACAGCGCCTGGTCCTGCCGGATCGCGCGCCAGCTCTGGAACGACAGCGCCGAGCACAGAGCCTCGACGAAATAACGGTCGCCACGCACCGCGGCGGGCAGCAGGCGCAGAACAAATTCGCGCTCCAGCGCCACCACCTGCCCATATTGCGCCATCAGATAGGGCGACTGGTACCTTTTGACGTTCGCGGCGAGGCGGAAGGGCAGCATCATCTCGAACACCCGCGCGCGCCGACGCGTCAGATCGCGCAGCTTGATGCGCCAGTCATGGCCGCGATAGGCTTCGCTGATGACCGGCCAGATGCGCTCGCCGACGATCTTCGAAATCTCGCGATAGAGCGCGTCCATATCGTCGAAGTGACGGAACACGGTGCGCAGGCCGACGCCCGCCTCTTCGGCGACGCGCGCCGCGCTGGGGGTCAGGTCGCCGTTTTCGATAAGCGCCATCATCGCGGCGACGATGCGCTTGTGGTTCGACCGGCCGCGCTCGCGCCGGCCGTCGATGCGCGGTTCGGCCTTGCCGACGATCTGTTCGATTTTGGCCCTGTCGCCCATGTCTCCTCCGCTGGACCAGCTCGAACAGCGGGTCAAGAGTCGTGTTCAGGGTCCCGACCCTAACCATCTTGCGCGTCCATCAATATAATGACACATATAGTGCCATAATATTCTGACCAAGACCAGCGGGTGGGAGATGGACGGACAGGGGCTGCTCTTCGCGGCGATTTGGGGCGGCGCTTTGCTGCTTTGGCTTGCCTTTCTGGCCTTCTATGATGGCCTGCGCCGCCCGTTGCGGCGCGACGAGATCGACGCCTTCCTGGCGACGCTGGGCCCGCGCATGGGCGAGACCGGCAACGACAGTGCGCGATTGCGTGCCTTCCTCGAGGCGGACGACGGGCGCGAGTTCGTGATGCTCAACCTCGTGCGCACGCGCCCCGGCCCGGTCACCGATCCCGCCAGCGGCGAGACGCGCGAGGGGAGCGAGTGGCTGCGGCGCTATTCGGACCCCTTCGTGCGCGGCCTCATCGCGCGCGGCGGGCACCCGCTGTTCGTCGGGCGCAAGGTCGGCGGCTATATCGACGCGTGGAACACCGCCGAAGACCCCGGCTGGTCCTTGGTCGGCACGATGCGTTACCGCAGCCGCCGCGATCTTGTCCGCATGGCGAGCGATCCCGCGTTTCGCGAAGTGCACCCGAATAAATCGCTGGGGATCGAGAGCACATTCTCCTTCCCGACCCAGCGGCAGGTCGCCTTTTACGCCAGCCCGCGCGTGACGATGTTTCTGTTGCTGATGCTTGCAGCCGCGCTGACGCACATCGCGGTTCTGACGTTCGGTTGGGGAGGGACGGCATGAAGAAAAGATGGCTGGCGCTCGGGCTGGTCGCGCTGGTTGGCGCGGGCGGCTATTGGACATTTCAGGAGAATAAATACCGTCTCCCCGGCCTTTTGCAGGACTGGCGCGATCCGGTGCAGGACAATCGTCCGGTTCTCTGGCAGCAGGGACCGAAGGCCGCGCCCGCGGGCACGCGGCCGCCGAACATCGTCCTGATCGTCGTCGACGACATGGGCTGGAACGACATCAGCCTGAACGGCGGCGGGGTCGCCGGCGGGATCGTCAAGACCCCCAACATCGACGCGATCGCGCGGCAGGGCATGAACTTCACCACCGCCTATGCCGCGAACGCGACCTGCTCGCCGTCGCGCGCGGCGATGATGACGGGGCGCTATGCGACGCGCTTCGGCTTCGAATATACCGCCGTGCCCGTGCAATTTTCGGAGAACCTCGCCCATGGCGACGGCGTCGGGCCGTTGAAGGCGGTGTTCCACAAGGAGCTGATTACCCCCGACATCCCCGATTATCCGGACATGGGCGTGCCCGCGAGCGAAGTCACGATCGCCGAGGCGGTGAAGGCGGCGGGCTATCACACGATCCATATCGGCAAATGGCATCTCGGCGAGGCGCCCGGGCTGCAGCCGCAGGCGCAGGGCTTCGACGAGAGCCTTGCCATCCTTGCGGGTGGCGCGATGTTCCTGCCCGAGGACGATCCGGATACGGTGAATGCGAAACTGCCGTGGGATCCGATCGACCGTTTCATCTGGGCGAACCTCCGCCACGCGGTGACCTTCAACGGCAGCAAGCGCTTTCAACCGAAGGGGCATATGACCGACTATTTCGCCGACGAAGCGATTGCCGCGATCGAGGCGAACAGGAACCGGCCCTTTTTCATGTATCTCGCCTTCAACGCGCCGCACACGCCGCTGCAGGCGACGAAGGAGGATTATGCGAAGCTGCCGCAGATCAAGGACCATAAGACGCGCGTCTATGGCGCGATGATCGCGCAGCTCGACCGGCGGATCGGCGACGTGATGGCCAAGCTGAAGGCAGCGGGGATCGACGACAACACCCTCGTCATCTTCACCAGCGACAATGGCGGCGCCTGGTACACCGGCATCCCGAACCTCAACGCACCCTATCGCGGGTGGAAGGCGACCTTCTTCGAGGGCGGCATCCGCACCCCCTTCTTCATGCGCTGGCCGGCGACGATCGCACCGGGATCGACGCGCGCCGACATGACGGGGCACATCGACATCTTCTCGACCATCGCCGCTGCGGCGGGCGCGAAGGTGCCGACCGACCGCGTCGTCGACAGCGAGAATATCCTTGGCGGTCCGGCGAAGCGGCAGGCGCTGTTCTGGCGCTCGGGTGATTATCGCGCGGTGCGCATGGGCGACTGGAAGCTGCAGGTGACGAAGCGGCCCGAAAAGGTACGGCTGTACAATCTCGCCAACGACCCGACCGAGCAGGTCGACCTGTCGGCAAGCGATCCGGTGCATGTCGCGCAGCTTCGCGCGATGCTGGAGGCGCAGAACAAGGGGATGGCGAAACCGATCTGGCCGGGGCTGATCGAGGGGCCGGTGCGCATCGACGTGCCGCTCAACGCGCCGTGGAAGGACGGGCAGGACTATATCTACTGGACCAACTGATCGCGGATGAAGGCCGCCACCAACGGCGCGTCTGCCGATGGCGGACTGTCCCCCGCCCGGTCGATCAGCAGCGCGTCGTCCTTTGCCAGGTGGATCGTATCGGCGCCGACGGTGACCGGGGCGGTGCCGGTCGCCAACAGCAGCAGCCTGTCCGCGGCCTTTGGCCCCGACCATCGTTCGAGGATTGCGGAAGCCCTCCCGCGCCGCGTCATGATGTTCAGCGCAGAGCACGGGCCGCCAAGCGGCCTGGCGCGAACGGCCTCCTCGCCGCCGAACAGCAGCGCGGGCGATCCAGGGTGAAGCCGTTGCTCTCCCCGGTCACCCACGTCGATCAGCAAATCGCCGCGAAGCAGGAGGAAGGCGCGATCGACGCCAGGAAAGGCCGAGAAGGGTCCCGCTTTCTCTATCGTCGCGATGCTCGCGCGCCACAGGAAGTCCGCGTCGCCCGCGCCGTCCGGAAAGACCATGATATCGCGCGTGACCCCGCCGCCATTCTTCCACGGCCGCGCGACGCGGTCCTTCGCACGCAGGAGTCTGCCGCCCGCCATCAGAGGATGCCGGGCAGGTCCAGTCCCTTCTCGCGCGCGCAGTCGAGGGCGATGTCGTAACCCGCGTCGGCGTGGCGCATCACGCCGCTGGCGGGGTCGTTCCACAGCACGCGTTCGAGCCGCTTCGCCGCCTCGGGGGTGCCGTCGGCGACGATCACCATGCCGCTGTGCTGCGAATAGCCCATGCCGACCCCGCCGCCGTGGTGGAGCGAGACCCAGGTCGCGCCCGACGCGGTGTTGAGCAGGGCGTTGAGCAAGGGCCAGTCGCTGACCGCGTCGCTGCCATCGCGCATCGCCTCGGTCTCGCGGTTGGGGCTCGCGACCGATCCCGAGTCCAGATGGTCGCGGCCGATCACCACCGGCGCGCTCAACTCGCCCGACGCGACCATCTCGTTGAACGCGAGGCCGAGGCGGTGGCGATCGCCGAGCCCGACCCAGCAGATGCGCGCGGGCAGGCCCTGGAACTTGATCTTCTCGCGCGCCATGTCGAGCCAGTTGTGGAGATGCTGGTTGTCGGGCAGCAGTTCCTTCACCCTGGCGTCGGTCTTGTAGATGTCCTCGGGATCGCCCGACAGCGCCGCCCAGCGGAACGGGCCGATGCCGCGGCAGAAGAGCGGTCGGACATAGGCGGGGACGAAGCCCGGGAAGTCGAAGGCGTTTTCGACGCCCTCGTCCTTTGCCATCTGGCGGATGTTGTTACCATAGTCGGTGGTCGGGACGCCGGCGGCTTGCAGGTCGAGCATTGCGCGCACATGCACCGCCATCGATGCCTTGGCGGCTTTCGACACGGCAGCGGGATCGCTTTCGCGCTTCGCAAACCACTCGTCGAGGCTCCAGCCCGCGGGGAGGTAGCCGTTGACCGGATCGTGCGCCGAGGTCTGGTCGGTGAGCAGGTCGGGGCGAATGCCGCGGCGGACCATCTCGGGCAGCACCTCGGCGGCGTTGCCAAGCAGGCCGACCGACACCGGCTTGCCCTCGGCGTGAGATGCCTCGATCATCGCGATGGCTTCATCGATGCTGTAGGCCTGCTTGTCGAGATAGCCGGTGCGCAGGCGCATTTCGATGCGGCTCGGCTGGCATTCGATCGCGAGGCAGCTCGCGCCCGCCATCACCGCCGCGAGCGGCTGCGCGCCGCCCATCCCGCCGAGCCCCGCGGTAAGCAGCCAGCGGCCCTTGAGGTCGCCGCCATAATGCTGGCGGCCCATCTCGGCGAAGGTTTCGTAAGTGCCCTGCACGATGCCCTGGCTGCCGATGTAGATCCAGCTCCCGGCCGTCATCTGGCCGTACATCATCAGGCCTTTTTTATCGAGCTCGTGGAAATGCTCCCAATTCGCCCACTCGGGGACGAGGTTCGAATTGGCGAGCAGGACGCGCGGCGCATTCTCGTGGGTGCGGAAGACGCCGACCGGCTTGCCCGACTGGATCAGCAAGGTCTCGTCGCCTTCGAGCCGTTTCAGCGTCTCGACGATCTTGTCATAGCTTTCCCAATCGCGCGCAGCGCGGCCGATCCCGCCATAGACGACGAGTTCGTGCGGCGCCTCGGCGACATCGGGATGCAGATTGTTCATCAGCATCCGCATCGGGGCTTCGGTGAGCCAGCTTCTGGCAGTAATTTCGGGGCCGGTCGCGGGGCGGATCACGCGGCTGTTGTCGAGACGGGTCATTATCGTCCTTTCGCAAAATCGAGGGTTGCGGCGATCACCTGCTCCAGCACGGGGCGGATCGCGGGATCGGGGGCCAGCGGGGAGGGCCAGTTGGCGTGGGTGATCGCTTCGGGCTCGGCCATGTAGCCGCGCTGTGCGAGCTCCATCTGGATCGCGTGGATGCCGTCTTCGGGGCGGCCGTAATGGCGCGTCGTCCAGCCGCCCCGGAAGCGGCCGTTGACGACATGGCTGTGCCCGCTCGCGGCGCAGATGTTGGCGACGATGGTTTCGAGATCGGGGGCCGAGGTCGCGCCGCCGTTGGTGCCGATGTTGAATTGCGGCAGCTCGCCGTCGAACAGGCGCGGGACATGGCTGCGGATCGAATGGGCGTCGTAGAGGACGACACGGCCGTGCGCGGATTTCAGGCGGTCGAGTTCGGCGGTCAGCGTCTCGTGATAGGGGCGATGGTAGAGATTGAGCCGCTGCATGATCTCCGCTTCATCGGGCTGGTCGAAGCGATAGAGCGGATCGCCGTCGAAGGTCGTCGTCGGGCAGAGTTCGGTCGTCGCCTGGCCCGGATAGAGCGACGCGCCCGAGGGATCGCGGTTCATGTCGATCACGCTGCGCGAGATATCGGTCGCGACCAGCGTTGCGCCCATGTCGGCAGCGAAGGCGTAGAGATCGGCGATCCACCAGTCGGTGTCGATCCGCGCGTGCCAGGGCGACACGAACTGCTCGTCGAGCCCCGCGAGCCCGGTGCCGCCGTGCGGGAAGGCGATGACGAGCGGCGCGTCGCCGCGCTGGACGCGCAGCCAGTCCATCAGCCGACGCCCGGCAGGTCGGCGGGCACTGCCGCGACGAGGCTGCCGCTGCGGATCAGCGCAGTCGCGGCCTCCATGTCGGGATGGAAATGCCGGTCGTCTTCGAGCGCCGGGACCGCAGCGCGGAGATGCTCGCGCGCGGCCTCGAGTGCATCGCTCGATGTAAGCGGTGCATGGAAATCGATGCCCTGGCAAGCCGCGAGCAGTTCGATGCCGATCACCGCGCTGGCATTGTCGGCCATGTCGAGCAGGCGGCGCGCGCCGTGCGCGGCCATCGAGACATGATCTTCCTGATTGGCGCTGGTCGGGATCGAATCGACGCTGGCGGGATAGGCGCGCTGCTTGTTCTCGCTGACCAGTGCGGCGGCTGTCACCTGCGGGATCATGAAGCCCGAGTTGAGCCCGGGGCGCGGGGTCAGGAAGGCGGGAAGCCCCGACAGCGCCGGATCGACGAGCATCGCGACGCGGCGTTCGGATATCGAGCCGATTTCGCACAGCGCCAGCGCAATCATGTCGGCGGCGAAGGCGACGGGCTCGGCATGGAAATTGCCGCCAGACAAGGCCTCGTCGGTCTCGGCGAAGATCAGCGGATTGTCCGAGACGCCGTTGGCTTCGATGCCGAGCGTCGTTCCCGCCTGCCGCAACAGGTCGAGCGCGGCGCCCATCACCTGCGGCTGGCAGCGGAGGCAGTAAGGATCCTGCACGCGCGGATCGCCCTCCGCGTGTGAGGCGCGGATCGCCGATCCCGCCATCAGCGTGCGCAGCGCGCCACCGACCTCGCGCTGGCCCGCATGACCGCGCAGCGCGTGGATGCGCGGATCGAACGGCGCGTCGGAGCCCTTGGCGGCCTCGGTCGAGAGCGCGCCGGCGACGAGCGCCGAGCGGAAGACGGTCTCGGCGCGGAACAGGCCGGCGAGGGCGTTGGCGGTCGAAAATTGCGTGCCGTTGAGCAGCGCGAGGCCTTCCTTCGGGCCGAGGTCGAGCGGCGCGAGCCCCGCCGCTGCGAGCGCGTCGGCGGCTGACAATGCCTTGCCGCCGACCTCGATTTGGCCGACGCCGATCATTGCGGCGGCCATATGCGACAGCGGCGCCAGATCGCCGCTTGCCCCGACCGAGCCCTGCGACGGCACGACCGGGGTCAGTCCCTGCGCCAGCATCGCCTCGAGCATCGCGACCGTCGTGCGCTGCACGCCCGAGGCGCCCATACCGAAGCTCGCGAGCTTCAGCGCCATCATCAGTCGCACGACCTTCGCGGGCGACGGCGCGCCGGTGCCCGCGGCGTGGCTGAGCACGATATTGCGCTGGAGCGTCGCCAGATCGTCTTCGGCGATCCGCACGCTGGCGAGCTTTCCGAAACCGGTGTTGATGCCATAGACCGGGGCGCCTTTGGCGACGATCCGGGCGACCGCGGCGGCGCTCGCGTCGATGGCGTCCCACGCACCGGTATCGAGAGCAACGGTCGCGCCCTCGTAGATTGCGCGCCAGTCGGCCAGCGTCGTTGCGCCGGGGCGGATGATAATCTTGCTCATTGTCCCATCCAGATTCGAGTGTGCAGCGGGTTGAAGCCGATCCGGCCGACGAGGTCGGCGGGCCGTTCGATGTCCCAGATCGCGAGGTCGCAATGCTTGCCGACCTCGAGCGTCCCGACCATTTCCTGCATCCCCAGCGCCTGCGCCGCGTGGCGCGTCACGCCGAGCAGGCATTCCTCGACGGTGAGCCCGAACTGCACCGCCGCCATGTTCATCGTCAGCAGGATCGAGGTCAGCGGCGAGGTGCCGGGGTTGCAGTCGGTGGCGAGCGCGATCGGTACCCCCGCGGTGCGCAGCGCGGCGACCGGTGGCAGTCTGGTTTCGCGGAGGAAATAAAAGGCGCCGGGAAGCAGCATCGCGACCGTCCCGGCCTCGGCCATCGCCGCAATCCCCGCATCATCGAGATGTTCGAGATGATCGGCCGACAGCGCGCCATGGCGCGCCGCGAGCGCGGCGCCATGCTGGTTCGAAAGCTGTTCGGCGTGGAGCTTGACGGGCAGGCCATGCTTCTTCGCCGCCGCGAACACACGTTCGGTCTGCGCCGGGGTGAAGCCGATAGTCTCGCAAAAGGCATCGACCGCGTCGGCAAGCCCTGCCGCGGCGATCGCGGGCATCATTGTCTGACAGACGAGGTCGATATAGCCGTCGGCATCGTCCGCATATTCGTGCGGCAGCGCGTGGGCGCCGAGGAAGGTCGTGCGCACCGTCACGGGCCTTACCTCGCCGAGAATGCGGGCGGCGCGGAGCATCTTGGCCTCGTCTTCCGCCGAGAGGCCGTACCCCGACTTGATTTCGATGGTGGTCACCCCCTCGGCGATCAGCGCGTCGAGGCGGGGGAGGGCGCTCGCGACCAGATCGGCCTCGCTCGCCGCGCGCGTCGCGTGGACGGTCGACACAATGCCGCCCCCGGCGCGCGCGATCTCTTCATAGGAGGCGCCCCGCTGGCGCATCTCGAACTCGCCGATGCGGTCGCCCGCGAAGACCAGATGCGTGTGCGGATCGATCAGGCCGGGGGTGATCCAGCGCCCCTCGCAATCGATCGTCTCACGCGCCGCCGGCGCATCGACCATCGACCCGGCATAGGTGATCGTTCCCGCCGCCATGCCGACTGCGCCATGCTCGATGACGCCGAGGCCGGGCACGCCGCTCTGCATCGTAGCAAGGCGGGCGTTGGTCCAGAGCCTTTCGCACTTCATGCCAGCCTCTCCTGCTTGCTGACGGCGACTCAATTATGTATATACATTAATGGAAGACGCGGTACGATGTCCAGATGGGATGTGCGATGGCGCTTTGGTGCGAACAGGCATGGCTGGCGGAAGGTTGGCGGAACAATGTCCGCCTCGGCCTTGATAACGGGCGGATTTCCTCGATCGAGATCGGGGTGGACGCAGCGCCGGGCGACGAGCGCCATGCGATCCTGCTTCCGGCGCTCCCCGATCTGCACAGCCACGCCTTTCAGCGCGGAATGGCGGGCCTCGCCGAGTGCGCGGGGACCGGCGACGACAGTTTCTGGACGTGGCGCGAGGTGATGTACCGCTTCGTCGACCGGCTCGATCCCGAGGGGATGCACGCGATCGCCGCGCTCGCCTATGCCGAGATGCTGGAGAGCGGCTTCGCGCGCGTCGGCGAATTTCACTATCTGCATCACGACCCTGAGGGCCGTCCCTATGGCAGTGTCGCGACGATGGCGCAGGCAATCGCGGCGGCGGCGGGAGAGACCGGGATCGCGCTGACGCTGCTTCCCGTCTTCTATGCGCATTCGGGCTTCGGCGGCGCCGCGCCCACGCACGGCCAGCGGCGCTTCGTCAACGATCTCGACGGGTTCGCGGCGTTGCTGGACGGATGCCGCGACGCGGTGTCGGGGCTGGACGACGCGGTCGTCGGCGTTGCCCCGCACAGCCTGCGCGCCGCGACCGCCGGCGAACTCGCCGAGGTGACGGCGATGGCGGCGGGCGCGCCGATCCACATCCATATCGCCGAGCAACTGCCCGAGGTCGAAGCCTGCCTCGCGTGGAGCGGCGCGCGGCCGGTCGAATGGCTCTACGACCATGCCGATGTCGGCGCCGACTGGTGCCTTGTCCACGCGACCCACATCAGCGAAGGCGAGCGGCGCGCAATTGTCGGCAGCGGCGCGGTCGTCGGCCTTTGCCCGATCACCGAAGCGAACCTCGGCGACGGGCTGTTCCCTGCGCGCGAATTTCTGGCCGAGGGCGGGCGGTTCGGGGTCGGATCGGATTCGAACGTCGAGATCGACGCGGCGGCCGAACTGCGGCTGCTCGAATATGGCCAGCGCCTCTCGCATCGCGGACGCAATTTGCTCGCGAGTGGGGCAGGGCAGTCGACCGGGGCCAGCCTCTATCGCGGCGCGCTGACGGGGGGCGGGCAGGCGCTCGGGCGACCGTCGGCGGGACTTGGCGTCGGCGAGGCAGCGGATATCGTCAGCCTGAAGGCGGACGATCCCACATTCGCCGGGCGCAGCGGCGACGCGATCCTCGACAGCTGGATTTTCGGCGGCGCTGCGCGGCTTGTCGATTGCGTCTGGCGCGGCGGCGTCAAGCGCGTTGCGGGCGGGCGCCATGTCGCGCGCGAGGCGATCGATGCGCGCTATCGCGCCGCGGTCGGGGCGCTGCTCGCATGACCGAAAGCGGCGCCATCCACGCGCGTATCCGCCGCGATATCGAGGCGCGGATCATGTCGGGCGAATGGGCGCCGGGGACGCGCATCCCCTATGAGCATCAACTCATGGCGACCTATGGCTGTTCGCGGATGACGGTGAACCGCGCGCTGCGGATGCTGATGGAGGCGGGGCTGATCGAGAGCCGGCGGCGCGCGGGCACCTTTGTCTCGCACCCGCGTGTCCAGCGCGCCGCGCTCGAAATTCCCGACATTCGCGACGAGGTGGCGGGGCAGGGTGAAAGCTATCGTCTCGACCTCGACCGGCGCGAAATCCGCGTCGCGAGCGAAGAGGACAAGCGCCTGCTCCAGATCGACGGCGGTTCGGTTCTCGCGCTCGAGTGTCGCCACCACGCCGGCGGCCGCGCCTACGCGCTCGAACGGCGCCTGATCAATCTGGCCGCGGTGCCCGAGGCTGCCGAGGTCGATTTCGCGGTCGAACCGCCGGGGTCGTGGCTGCTCTCGCACGTTCCCTGGACCGAGGCCGAGCACCGGATCACCGCGTTCAACGCGGGCGGCAAGGAGCTTGTCGCGCTCGGGATTTCGGCGGGGGCGGCGTGCATGGCGCTCGAACGCTGGACATGGCGCGGCGAGGAACGCATCACCTATGCGCGGCAGGTCTATCCCGGCGACCGCTATGCGCTCGTCGCGCGCTTCCGCCCCTGACAAAGGACAAGACGATGGATTTCTCGCGGCTCGAAACCAGCAGCAAGATCGGCGACGGCTGGATCTATCCCGCGGCGCAGGCGGCGAACAGCGGCTGGCTGGAGGTCGACGCAGAGGCGGGGCACCGCCTCTATTGGGAGGAGTATGGCGCCGCCGACGGCGAGCCGGTGATGTTCCTCCACGGCGGGCCGGGCGGCGCCTGCGCCCCGGACATGGCCCGATTCTTCGACCTGTCGCGCTACCGCGTGATCCTGTTCGACCAGCGCGGCTGCGGCAAGAGCGAGCCCAATGTCGCTGCCGCGGGTCCGGCGGCGGCGCTGCGCAACAACACCACCGCCGACCTGATCGGCGATATCGAGAAGCTGCGCGATGCGCTTCGCATTGCGGGCAAGATGCACGTTTTCGGCGGCAGCTGGGGCTCGACGCTCGCCATGGCCTATGCGATCGAATATCCGCAGCATTGCGCGAGCCTGATCCTGCGCGGCATCTTCCTCGGCGCGTCGGAGGATCTTCGCTATCTCTATCAGGGCAACGCCGCGACCTGGCATCAGGCGCCGCACGCGTTGACCGCGCCCGGCGCCTATATCAGCTATCCCGACGAGTGGGGCGAGCTGTTGTCGGTGCTGACCGTCGAAGAGCGCGCCGACGTGATGGCTTCGTACAAGGCGATCTTCGACATGGTCCCGACGACCGAGGCGGAGCGCGCGAAGCAGTTGCACGCGGCGCTGACCTGGTCGCTGTGGGAGGGGGTGATTTCGAACATGATCCCCGAGGATGCGGCGGCGGGCAAGTTCGGCGACGCCGATTTCGCGCTCTGCTTCGCGCAGATCGAGGCGCATTATTTCGCGAACGACCTGTTCCTTGCGCCCGGTCATCTGCTCGGTGGCGCCGCGACCCTTGCGTCGATCCCGGTGCATATCGTCCATGGCCGTTTCGACCAGGTCTGCCCGCTGACGCAGGCCTCGCGCCTCGTCGATGCGCTGCGCGGTGCAGGGGCGGAACCCGCAACCTACGTCATCACCAACGCCGGGCACAGCGCGATGGAGCGGGAGAATGCCCTCGCGCTGACGGCGATCATGGACGGACTGCCGCCTATCGCTGGATGAGGGACTGGTGCCGGCTGTCAGACTCGAACTGACGACCTACCGCTTACAAGGCGGTTGCTCTACCAACTGAGCTAAGCCGGCGCTGCCCGGCCCTTTGCGTCAAATTATGCCGAAGGTCCAGCCTTCGGTTGCGGCGAGCGCGTTCGACAGCGGCGCAGGCGACCAGGGTGCGGCGTCGCCGGCGATCGCGCGCAGCCACGCGGCGGCGAGCAGCGCGTCGGCGGCATGGTCGCTGACCGGGCCGGACAGGCCGGTCCCGCGCGAACCCAGCGCGGCGAGCGCTGCGTCGAGCTCCGCGCCGTCGCGGATCTTGCTCCGTCCCGCCGCCATTCCCGCCGCGCGGGCGGCGAGGCTGGTATAGATTTCGACCAGCAATGGCCCCCCTGCGGGCACCGGGTCGAGCGGCCAGAGCGGCAGCAGCCCGCGCAGCCGGTGCAGGACGCGCATGCCCGCAAGGCTGGCCTTGCCGACCTGCGCGGCTCCGACGAGGTTGAAATTGCTGACGCTTGCCGCCTGTTTCGTGTCGCGCTGATGGCGTTCGACCCGGCGCAGCCGACCCGCGCCGCCCTCGAACAGGTCGCCGACGTCGCCCTTGGCATGGCGGAAATGCCGCCGCGCCTCGGGATGCGACAGGAAACCGTCGATCCCGAAATGCGGATCGCGGGCCGACAATCGTTCGACGAGCGCCCACAGCTCGGGCAGGTCGGCGGGGCTTTCGCTCCAGTCGGGGAAATAGGCGCCATGATCGGCAAAAGCGAAGGCAGCCGAAAAATCGAAGCCGATCAGCATGTCGGTCCCCGCCGCAGCAACGTCCAACAGCCAGCCCAGCATTTCGGCGCGCGACCAGATATGGCCGGGGCGGACGAGTTCGGGCGCGCCCGCGCCGATCGCCACTGCCAGCGCGATCCCGCGCTGCCGCTCGCCGCGCGCACCCGACCAGTCGATGGCGGCGAAATGGGTGAAGCGGCGCATCGACCGGCCATAGCGCCCTATGGCGCCTTGCACAAAGCGACGCGGCGTCCCACATGCACGCCATGCTGATCGAAACCGAATCGACGCCCAATCCGGCGACGCTCAAATTTCTCCCCGGCCGCGCGGTCATGGAGACGGGAACGCGCGATTTCGCGAGTCCCGAAGAGGCCGAGGCCTCGCCGCTGGCGAGCGCGCTGTTCACGCTCGGCGATGTGACGGGGGTGTTCTTCGGGCGCGATTTCGTCTCGGTGACGATCGCGCCGGGCGCCGAATGGGCCGATACGAAGCCCGACGTGCTCGGCATCATGATGGACCATTTCCTGGCCGACATGCCGCTGTTCCACCCGGCGAGCGCCGCGGGCTTCAGCGTCCCGGGCGAGGATGAGGGCGGGTTCGCCGACGATCCCGCCGACGCCGACATCATCGACCAGATCAAGGAACTGATCGAGACGCGGGTGCGCCCCGCGGTCGCGAACGATGGTGGCGACATCATCTATCGCGGTTTCGACAAGGGCAATGTGTACCTCAAGATGCAGGGCGCCTGCGCCGGCTGTCCGTCATCGACCGCGACGCTCAAAAACGGCATCGAATCGCTCTTGAAACATTATGTGCCGGAGGTAACGGCGGTTCACGCCGTCTAACCGTTTCAGGAGATCAAGCCGATGAGCGAGCCGCTATCCGACAGCGCCCTCGACCAGCTGTTTCGTACCGCGCGCACCTATAACGGCTATCTCGACAGGCCGGTGTCCGAAGACCAGCTGCGTGCGATCTGGGATCTGGTGAAATATGGCCCGACCAGCGCCAACGCGCTGCCGGCGCGGATCGTCTGGTGCGTGTCCCGGCAGGCGAAGGAAAAGCTCGCCGCGCTCGCTTTGCCCGCGAACGCCGAAAAGATCCTGAAAGCGCCGGTCACCGCGATCATCGCGATGGACACCGAATTCTACGAGCATCTGCCCGAACTCTTTCCGCACACCGATGCGCGGAGCTGGTTCGTCGGCAACGAAGCGCTCGCCCACGCGACCGCCTTCCGCAACTCGAGCCTGCAGGGCGCCTATTTCATCCTCGCGGCGCGTGCGCTCGGGCTCGACACCGGGCCGATGTCAGGCTTCAACAACGAAGCGGTCGACGCGGCCTTCTTTGCCGACACGCCCAAGGTGAAGAGCAATTTCATCTCGACGCTCGGCTATGGCGACCCCGCGAGCATCTTCGAGCGCAGCCCGCGCCCCGATTTTGAGCGCTTCAACCGCATTGCCTGACGGCCGATGCCTCGTCATCGACAGCGCCAGCGAGGCCTGTTCGGTCGCGCTGGTCGATGACGGCGTCGTCGCCGATTTTCGCCACGAGCTATTGGGCCGCGGCCATGCCGAGCGGCTTGTCCCGCTGATTGCCGAGTTGGCGGACGGCGGGCGTGCCGCTTCGATCGCGGTCGGTTGCGGGCCGGGAAGCTTCGCCGGGGTGCGCATCGGCGTCGCGGCGGCGCGCGCGCTGGCCCTTGGATGGCAGGTGCCCGTGCATGGTTTTTCGAGCCTTGCGCTGGTTGCGGCCGCTGCGGCCGACGACATCGCGGCGGCGGGCGGCGCGCTGGTGGTGATGGAGGGCGGCCATGGACAATGGTTCGTCCAGCGCTTCGGTGCCGACCTTGAACCGCGGGGCGACCTCCGTTCGCTCCTCCCCGACGAGGCGGTGCGCGAGGGCGATGCGCTGGTCGTCGGCAACCGCGCCGCAGCCTTCGTCGAGCGCCGCGGCTTGGGAACCGCCGTTTCGATGCTGCCCGACGCCCGCGCCTTTGTCCGCCTGCCGGCGGGGGCGCTGTTCGCCGAACCGAGCCCGATCTACGGCCGCGCGCCCGACGCCAAGCCGATGACGTCGACATGAGCGGCGCCATTCGCCTTGCGCCCGCCCGCGTCGGCGATATTGCCGCCGTGATGCGCGTGATGGAGGCGGCGTTCGACCCCGCCTATGGCGAAGCGTGGAGCACCGCGCAGCTCCTCACTCTCTTCGCGCTGCCGTCGGCGCGCGTCGCGGTCGCGTGGGATGGCGATACGCCCTGCGGCTTTTCGGCGGCACGCGTCGCAGGACCGGAGAGCGAGTTGCTGTTGCTCGCGGTCGATCCGGCCCGGCGCGGGCAGGGGATCGGCAAGCGGCTCATCGACGATTGGCTGGCCTGGGCCGAAGAGCAGGGCGCCGACGACTATTTCCTTGAAATGCGCGCGGACAATGATGCCGTGCATTTATACGCCCGCACCGGTTTTACCGAATGCGGACGCCGGCCCCACTATTACCGCGGCGGCGATGGCGTGGTGCGCGACGCGATCACGATGCGGCGATCCTGACAATTCTACGATGTAAGCCGCAAATCGGTGATTGCGGAATTATAACCATAATGGCATGAATCGCCTATTGCCGAAGACAAGGCCCAATATTCGGCATCCTTCTCTTTTGGGGTAGCAGATAAGGAAAATACGATCATGTCGGATCAAGCAGATGCCAATGAAATGCTCGTGACGTTGACTGCCGATATTGTTGCCGCGCATGTCAGCAACAACAGCGTCGCCATTTCGGACCTCGCGCTGCTGATCAACAATGTCCATGCGGCGCTGTCGAACCTCGGCAGTCAGCCCGTCGTCGAGGAAAAGCCCGTCCCCGCGGTGTCGATCCGTGCGTCGGTGAAGCCCGATCACATCGTCTGCCTCGAGGACGGCAAGAAGCTCAAGATGCTGCGCCGCCACCTGATGACGCATTATGGGATGACCCCCGACGATTATCGCGCGAAGTGGGGTCTGCCCGCCGACTATCCGATGGTTGCACCGAACTATGCCGAAAAGCGCCGCGCGCTCGCGAAGGAAATCGGCCTCGGCACCAAGGGGCGCGGCGGCGGACGCAGGCGCCGCAAGGTCTGATCCGCCGGCTTTGAAATCGGATGGAGCGGGACCGGCGGGTGCCGCCCTTGTTCTATTTGCGGTGCATGCCTATACAGTTGGCACAAGAACAGAAACGACTGCGCCCGGCAGGAAAGGCCCGCATGACCGGTACCATCGACCTTGAAGCATTGTGCCACGAAAAGGGGCTTCGCATCACCGAACAGCGCCGCGTCATCGCGCGCGTGATTTCGGATTCGGAGGATCATCCCGACGTCGAGACGCTTTATGAGCGCGCGTCGAAGATCGACAGCGGCATTTCGATCGCGACCGTCTATCGCACCGTGCGCCTGTTCGAAGAGGCAGGGATCCTCGACCGCCACGATTTCGGTGACGGCCGCTCGCGCTACGAAGCGGCGCCCGAGGCGCACCACGACCATCTGATCGATGTCGAGACCGGCAAGGTCATCGAATTCGTCGATCCCGAGCTCGAGGCGTTGCAGCGCGTCATCGCCGAGCGGCTGGGCTACCGCCTCGTCGACCATCGCATGGAGCTTTATGGCGTCCGGCTCGACCGCAAGGACTGACCCGGCCGAACAGCGCGCCGCGATTGCGGCGGGGTATCCGGAACCGATTTCGCTGAGGGGGAAGGCGCGCATCCTGTTGCGGGTGCTATTGCTGATCCTGACGCTCGTCGTCCTGGTGCCGCTCCACTATCTCTATCGCATTTTCCGCTACGGGTCGCCGTTCCCGAAGCTGTTCCTGTTCCTCGCCGCATGGATCGTCGGGGCGCGCGTGACCACGCACGGGACGCCGCTGCGCCGCGACGTCTTCTTCATCTCGAACCATGTGAGCTGGGTCGATATCCTCGCGCTGGCGGGTGCGAGCGGGACCGCCTTCGTCGCCAAGGCCGAACTGGGGAGGGTGCCGGTGATCGGCTGGCTCTGCCGCCTCAACCGCACCGTGTTCGTCAGCCGCGAAGATCGCGGCGGGGTTGCCGACCAGATCAACCTGTTGCGCGAGGCGCTGGCCGACAACTGGTCGGTGACCGTCTTTCCCGAGGGGACGACCACCGACGGTCAGTCGCTGCTGCCATTCAAGACCTCGATGATGCAGGTGCTCGATCCGCCGCCGCCCGCGGTGCTGGTCCAGCCGGTGATGCTCGATTACGGCCCGATTGCCGAATGGATCGGCTGGATCGGGGTCGAGCAGGGCATCGACAATGCCAGGCGCATCCTCGCGCGGCCGGGCACATTCAGGCTGAACATCCATTTCCTCGAACCCTTCCACCCGCGCGATTTCCCCGGTCGCAAGGCGATCACCGCCGAGGCGCGGCGCCGGATCGAGGAGGCGCTGGTCGGCGCGCTCGGCAAGCCGCTCCGGTCCTTTCCGCATCATGTGGCGCCGGTGCGCTACCAGCCGGCCACGCCGGAAGGCGACGGATGACGGGTCGAATCCCCTTCATTTCCGCGGCTCCTTCCTCTATCGGGGCCGCATGACCGCTACCCCTCCCGCAAAGACGTTCCACGTCAAATCCTTCGGTTGCCAGATGAACGTCTATGACGGCGAACGCATGTCGGAGATGCTGGGCGCCGAGGGCTATGTGCCCGCCGCCGAGGGCGCCGACGCCGACCTCGTCGTGCTCAACACCTGCCACATCCGCGAAAAGGCGGCCGAAAAAGTCTATTCGGATATCGGGCGGCTGAAGCGCGAGGACGGCAGCACGCCGACTATCGCGGTCGCGGGCTGCGTCGCGCAGGCCGAGGGCGCGGAGATCGCGCGCCGCGCGCCGAGCGTCGATGTCGTCGTCGGCCCGCAGGCCTATCACCGCCTGCCCGAGCTGATCGCACGCGCGGAGAAGGGCGAGAAGGCGATCGACTTGGACATGCCGCTCGAAAGCAAGTTCGGTGCGCTGCCGAAACGCGCCGGCGGCCAGCGTCCCACCGCCTTCCTGACCGTGCAGGAAGGCTGCGACAAATTCTGCACCTATTGTGTCGTGCCCTACACGCGCGGCGCCGAGATCAGCCGTCCTTTCGTGGACCTGATCGCCGAGGCGCGCGCCCTGATCGCGGGCGGGGTGCGCGAGATCACCTTGCTCGGCCAGAACGTCAATGCGTGGGATGGGGAAGACGGGAAAGGCCGGGCCATCGGCCTCGACGGCCTGATCCGCGAACTCGCGCGCGAGGACGGGCTCGAACGCATCCGCTACACCACCAGCCATCCCAACGACATGACCGACGGGCTGATCGCCGCGCATGGCGAGGTCGAGAAGCTGATGCCCTTCCTCCACCTGCCGGTGCAGGCGGGCAGCGACCGCATCCTCGCGGCGATGAACCGCAGCCATTCGGTCGACAGCTATCTGAAGGTCATCGAGCGCGTCCGCGCCGCGCGTCCCGACATCGCGATCTCGGGCGACTTCATCGTCGGCTTCCCCGGCGAGAGCGAGGAAGATTTCCTCGCGACGCTCGCTATCGTCCGCGCGACCCATTACGCGATGGCGTACAGCTTCAAATATTCGCGCCGCCCCGGCACCCCCGCCGCGACGATGAACGGCCAGATCGAAGAGGCGGTGATGAACGACCGCCTCCAGCGGCTGCAGGCTCTGCTGGGCGAACAGCAGCAGGCGTTCAATCAGGCGACCGTCGGCCGCACGACGCGCCTGCTCCTCGAACGCAAGGGCAAGCATGACGGCCAGCTCATCGGCAAGTCGCCCTGGCTCCAGTCGGTGCACGTCGCCGCGCCGGGGCTCGCGATCGGCGACATGGTCGACGTGCGGATCACTTCGGCCGGCCCCAACAGCGTCGGCGCCGAGCCGCTGGTCGAAGCGGTCGCCTGAATGGGCCGCGGAGTTTTCTGCTCCGTCCGTCGAATTTCGAGAGCATCGGTGATGGACTCCCGCCCTCGCGGGAGTAGAGTCGTGTTGTCCTTTGGAGGAGACCTGCCCACGTGTCGAAACGCCCCTTGACTGCCGCCACCCCCGCCGAACCCGGCGACCGTGTCAAACTGACCGCGGAATTCGAGCGAACGCAGCTGCTGGGCATCCTGTTCGGGGAATTCGACCGTAATCTGGTCGCCATCGAGAATCGTCTGGGCGTCTATATCTCTGCGCGCGGCAACCGTGTGCAGATCGAGGGCGAGGCGGAAGCGGCGGCGCGGGCGCGCGACGTGCTGACCGAACTTTACGGCCGGATCGAGCGCGGCGAAGAGGCCGACGCGGGTCTGGTCGACGCGGTGATCGCGATGTCGGCGCAGCCGACGCTGGCGGGGATCATCCGGCATGACGTCAGCGAAGCGCCGACGGTGATGATCCGTACGCGCAAAAAGACGATCGTGCCGCGCGCGCCGTCGCAGGTTCCCTATATGCATGCGCTCGCGCGCGACGACGTCATCTTTGCGCTCGGCCCGGCGGGCACGGGGAAGACCTACCTCGCGGTTGCGCAGGCGGTGGCGCAGCTCATTACCGGCAGCGTCCAGCGGCTGATCCTCTCGCGCCCGGCGGTCGAGGCGGGCGAGAAGCTCGGCTTCCTGCCCGGCGACATGAAGGAAAAGGTCGATCCGTACCTGCGCCCGCTCTACGACGCACTCCACGACTGCCTGCCCGCCGAACAGGTCGAGCGCCGCATCGCGAGCGGAGAGATCGAGATTGCGCCGCTCGCCTTCATGCGCGGCCGGACGCTGGCCGACGCCTTCATCATCCTCGACGAGGCGCAGAACACGACGATACCGCAGATGAAGATGTTCCTGACGCGCTTCGGCATGAACAGCCGCATGGTGATCTGCGGCGACCCGAAACAGGTCGACTTGCCGGTGCCCGCAACCTCGGGTCTCGCCGACGCGGTGGCGCGGCTCGAGGGTCTGGAAGGGATCAACGTCAGCCGCTTCACCAGCGCCGACGTCGTCCGCCACCCGATCGTCGGACGGATCGTCGAGGCTTACGAAGGACCGGGAAGCTAGCTTCCCGTCTTCTTGAAGGTGACGGTAACCTTCGGTTCGTCGTCATAGCTCGGCACGATTTCGCGCGTCCCCTTGCGCACCGTGCCATCGGGCCATTTGACCTGATAGACGTAGCGGCCGGACAGCGTCTGGTCGACGCCGGTCTCGATCTCGTTCCACTTGCACGCGAAACGGTCCCACGGATCGGGCTTCTTGCGCGTGCAGACCTTGAAGGCGAAGGCGTTGATCATCAGCACCTCGCCCTGCGGCGGGCTGGTGCGGACGATCACCGGATTGCCTTCGCCCGCGCCGCAGCCGCCGTCGGCGACGACCTTCGGCAGTTTCGGCG
Organism: Sphingopyxis soli; assembly: GCF_018682675.1. Classification (GTDB taxonomy): domain Bacteria; phylum Pseudomonadota; class Alphaproteobacteria; order Sphingomonadales; family Sphingomonadaceae; genus Sphingopyxis; species Sphingopyxis soli. The sequence goes on along the minus strand of NZ_JAFMTR010000091.1, from coordinate 10,056 downwards.
CGAGCCGCGCGCGGTTCGCCTCGACCGCCTGGGCGAGCCGGTAATAGGGATCGTTCTCGAAATAGCCCCCGTCGGCGGGGTCCGCCGCCGCATCCGGCGCATCGGCTGCCATCGCGCCGTCGGCGGCGGCGCTCGCCGCGGCGCTGGCTGCTTCTTCGGCCGACATTGCGGCGGCATCGGCGGCGGCGATGTCCGCCTCGCTCATCGGTTCGGGCGCGGCCTTCGCATCTTCGATCATCGCCTTTTCGAACGCGAGCAGGGGTTCGGCATACACCGCGACGGGATATTTCAACCGCTCGAACTCGGCGCGCAGCCGCGCGACCTCGAGCGCCACCCCGCCATAGCGCGCAGTCAGCGGGTCGGTCTCGTCGAGGCTGACATATTCGGCGTTACAGTCGATCACGTCATAATAGGGCGGCTGGCCGTCGCCCCAGTCCATCGTCAGATTGTCGCGCGGGAAATCGGCGATCTGCCCCTCGGCGGCGATGCGGATGTCGTAATAGCCGTCGGGATACCAGCCTTGCGGCGGCACCTTCCCTTCGATTGCCCTCAGCCCCGCGGCGCCGATCGGCTCCTTCGCGCCGGCCGTGACCGGCGACGCGAGCGCTGCGGCCAGCATGAGCATCCGGATTCTGCGCATCTCAATCCTCCTGTTTCAGCGGCCGCGGCCCGCCCAGCCAGCCCGCGACGAGCAGGCTGGCGGTCGCCGCGATCAACGCCCAGCTTCCCCCCAGCATCCATTTGACGCGCCCGATCGACGCCGCGGTCCACAGTGTCGCCGGATCATAGGCGGCGTCGGCGAGCGCGTCCGACGGCAGGTCGGGGCATTCGCTTGCGTACACCAGCTTCGCGTCGGGCGTGCATTCGGTGCCTCGGACCAGCGGCGCGCCCCGTTCGCCCGCGATGACATAGGAAGACGACGCCCAGCCATAGACGCCCGCCGCGACGAGCAGGAGCGCCAGCAGCGCCCCCTGCATGCCGCGCGTCGTCCACCCCGCCACCCGGCCGCTCCCGGCCACGCCCGCCGGGATCGCGAGCGCGAGCAACGCGGCGATCCAGCCGACCGGCGAGGCGGGCGGTGCCAGTCCGCCGAGCCACGCGGCGAGCAGCAACAGCGCGAGCGCCGCCCCGCCCGCGATCGCGCGGACCAGCCCGTTGTTCCACGTCAGCCGCTTCGCCCCGCGCGGCTTGCCGGGAATATAGCCGGTTTTCGGTCCTGCGATCAGCATCGCGACGACGTCGGCCAGCTTGTCGATATGATCCTCGACCGGGGGCGACAGCGCGTCGAACCAGTGCGGCACGCTCATGAAATATTCGAGGCTGCGCTCGGGCGCCACATCCTCGATGCGGAAGGGGAGGATCGGCAGGCCAAGGTGCACCGCGCGCTCGACCTCGCGCAGGATCTGCGGCGACTCATTCGCGTGGCGCGAAAAGACGAGGACGAAGACGGTCGACGATCTGAGTGCATCGATGATCGCCTCGCCCCACGACGTCCCGGGCACGATATCGCGCGGCGCGATCCAGCAGCGATGCCCGCGTTCCTCGAGCAGCGCGCACAGCATGTTCGCGATCGTCCGGTCCTTCGACGAATAGCTGATGAACACCTGCGCCGGCATCGGTCCCTGTCCCCCTGCCGTCATCATGCCGCGCCGGGGAGGGCGGGGCAATCGCCGAGTTTGGCGGTCGCCCCATCTTCTGCAGCGCCGCCACATCGGCCTCTCAACCCGTGACACATTCTTATTGCAAATACGTCTCAATAACTATAGGCCCGCTCACGGCGCGGCCCGGCACATGCGTTCGGGCCGATGCCATGCCTCCGGATTTCAGAGGATGAAGCAATTCTGCTTGGACTCCGGGTCGATTTTTCGCTTGGGGAAGGTGCCAGGGCACGCACGACACGCGCGCTGCTCGCCGACGGTGACAGCGTCGGCCCGATCGCCAAGGCGATCGCAACCACGACCCGCCGATCGATCGCGGCGGGGTTCGACATGCCGGTCCTCGCGGCCGGTGCCATGACCTGTCAGGAAAGTTCAAGTGATGAGTGACCGTATCGCCGCCGCCGCCAAGCTGGCCCCCTCCGCCGCGCTGACCGTCGAGGAGGTGCTGCGCGTCCGGCACTGGAACGACCATCTGTTCAGCTTCTCGATCAGTCGCCCGGCGAGCTTCCGGTTCCGTTCGGGCGAATTCGTGATGATCGGCCTGCCGGGCGGCGAGGGGCGGCCCTTGCTGCGCGCCTATTCGATCGCCAGCCCCGCCTGGTCGGACGAGCTCGAATTCCTGTCGATCAAGGTGCCCGACGGCCCGCTGACCTCGCGGCTGCAGAAGATCCGGCCCGGCGACCCCGTCTATCTCGGCCGCAAGCCGACCGGCACGCTCGTCGCCGATGCGCTGCTGCCCGGCAAGCGGCTCTTCCTGCTCTCGACCGGCACCGGCCTCGCGCCCTTCCTCAGCCTCGCGCGCGATCCCGACATTTACGAGCGTTTCAGCCAGATCGTGCTGGTCCATTGCGTGCGGCAGGTCAGCGACCTCGCCTTCCGCGAAGAGCTCGAAAGCCAGCTCGCGGGCGACCCGCTGGTGCAGGATCAGGCGTTGCTGCAGTTCCACTATCTGCCGACCGTGACGCGCCAGCCCTTCCGCAACGAGGGCCGTATCGACACGCTGATCGACAATGCCCGGCTGTTCGGCCCGCCGTTGACCGGCCCGCATCATTTCGACCCGGCAAGCGACCGCATCATGATGTGCGGCAGCATGGCGATGATCCGCGACCTGCAGGCGCGGTTCGCGGCGCTGGGCTTCAAGGAAGGATCGAACGCCGCGCCCGGCGACTTCGTGATCGAACGCGCTTTCGTGGGTTAGGGCTTGCCCGCGTAAGCCTTCACCAGATCGAACATGAAGTCGCGCCCGACATAGAGCGACTTCACTTCGATCCGCTCGTTGAGCCCGTGGGCGCCATTGCCGTCGGGGTCGCCCCAGATGCCGGGGATGCCATAGGTCGGAATGCCCGCGGCGCCGAGGAAGGTCGCGTCGGTATAGCCGTTCGCCATCGACGGGATGACCTTCAGCCCCGGCCAGTACCGGGCGACCAGCTTTTCCATCGGGCCGATGATCTTCGGGTCGAGCGGCGGCTGCGGTGGGGTGGGGCGCTTCGGCGGCAGCTGCGTGATCGTCACGCCCGGGTCGCCGATCACCGTCGCCAGCTCGTCGCGGATGCTTTCAATGCTGTGGCCGGGGAAGATGCGGCAGTTGACGTTCGCCCCGGCGCGCTGCGGCAGCGCATTCGGGGCATGGCCGCCGTCGAGCAAGGTCGCGACGCAGGTCGTGCGGATATTGCCGTGCAGGAAGCGGTCAGTGTTGACCACCGCTTCGGCCGCCTTGTCCGCGGGGTTCTTGGCCAGCGCGACCATCGCCGCGCCGACCCTGTCGCCGCGCGCCGCGCCGGCCTCGGCAAAGAAGCGCCGCGTCGTGTCGGTCATCTCGACCGGAAATTCATGCTCGTCGATCTTCGTCAGCGCCCGCGCGAGCTGATAGATCGCATTGTCGCGCACCGGCACCGAGCTGTGCCCGCCGGGGTTGCGTGTTTCGAGGCGGAAGTTGGCGAAGGTCTTTTCGCCGACCTGCACCGACTGGCCCAGTACCTTGCCTTTCCCGTCGCTGTCGCCGCCGCCGCCTTCGTTGAGTGCGAATTCGGCGTCGATCAGGTCGCGCTTGTTCGCGGCGAGCCACTCCACCCCGTTGAACGCGCCATTGGTCTCCTCGCCGCAGGTCAGCGCCAGCTTCACGGTGCGCTTCGGCTTGTAGCCCTCTTTCTTGAAACGCAGCAGCGTGTCGACCCACACAGCGGCCTGCGCCTTGTCGTCCAACGTGCCGCGGCCATAGAAATAGCCGTCCTCCTCGATCAGCGTGAAGGGATCGCGCTCCCAATCCTCGCGCTTCGCCTCGACGACGTCGATGTGCGCGACGAGCAGGATCGCCTTCGCCTTCGGGTTGGTGCCCGGATAGACGACGACAAGCCCGCCTTCCTCGCGGTGCCCGTCCTCCACGAACAGGATGAGCTGGTCGCCCGGAAACTCCGCCGCCTGAAAGCGTTTGAGCATCCGCTGCGCGGCAAGGGTGCAGCTCCCCGACGACAGCGTCGTGTTGGTTTCGACAAGCTCCTTGTAGATCTCGCGGAAGGCGATCTGGTCGGGGCGCGGCTGCTTCTCCTGCGCGGCGGCAGGTGCCGCGACCAGCAGCATGGCGGTCAGCAATATGGTCAGCGTTTTCATGCGGCGCGTCTCCCCTGATGGTGCGAAGGGAGCAGAAAGCGCGGCCGCCTGCAAGCCGCTTGCGCGGGGCGCGGCTTTCGCGCAAGTGCGGGGCAGGGAGAGAAGTTTGACGAGCATCGAAGACGATCCGCCGGGACTGGTGGCGCGTGCCGTGCGGCGCCTGTTGCTGCTGCTCTACCGGCTGCGCGGCTGGAAGGCGGTCGGCGAGGTGCCCGAGCCGCGCCGCTTCATCATCATCGCCGCGCCGCACACCAGCAACTGGGATTTCGTCAACTATCTGGGGCTCACCGCCGACCTTGGCGTGCGGCCGCATTTCATGGGCAAGCTCTCGCTGTTCAAATGGCCGATCGGCGGCTTCATGAAACAGATGGGGGGCGTGCCCGTCGACCGCCGCCATGCCAGCAATGTCGTCCAGCAGATGGCCGACGAATTCGCGCGCCGCACCGAATTCATGCTGACCGTCGCGCCCGAGGGGACGCGCGGCAAGGCGAAGAAATGGCGCACCGGCTTTTACCAGATCGCGATGGCGGCCAAGGTGCCGCTGGTCGTCGGGCTGATGGACTATGGCACCAAGACCGGCGGGCTGGGCCCGCTGATCTGGCCGACGGGCGATTTCCGCGCCGACATGATGAAGGTGTTCGACGTTTATAAAAGCTGTATCCCGAAATTCCCCGAACGCGCGGTGCGTTCGATCGACGATATATTGGGAATCGACGAGGCATAAGGAGCGCACCGAATGAGCCAAGCGCTGACGCTGCTCGCACTCAATTTCGCCGGGCTGCTCGCGGCGATCCTGATCCTGTGGGGCATCGCCGTCGCGATCCGCGACGTCTCGTTCATCGACGCCTTCTGGGCGTTCGGGATGGTGCTGCTCGCGTGGGGCAGCGCGTCGCAGGCCGGGATCGCGGAACCGCACGGCCAATGGCTGCTCGGTCTGACGACGCTCTGGGGGTTCCGGCTCGCAATCCATCTTTTCCTGCGCTGGCGCGCACATGGCGAAGATCCTCGCTATGCGAAGATATTGGGCGGGGTGACGAAACAGCGCGGCTGGAGTTGGCCGGTCGCGGCGCTGGTGATGGTGTTCCTGATGCAGGCGCCTCTGCTCTTCATCACTTGCCTCCCGGCGCAGATCGGCATCTGGGCGAGCGCGGCCGGGGCGCACCCGGTCGGCGCGCTCGCCTGGGTCGGCGGCGGCGCCGCGCTCGCGGGAATCGCGTTCGAGAGCGTCGGCGACGCCCAACTGAACGCCTTCCGCCGCGACCCCGCGAACCGCGGCCGCGTGCTCGACACCGGGCTCTGGCGCTACACGCGCCACCCCAATTATTTCGGCGATACGCTGACCTGGTGGGGACTGTGGCTGATTGCCGCCGACATGGGCTGGGGCATCGCGCTCGCCACTGTCGTCGGCCCGGTCTTCCTCACCTTCACCCTTACCCGCTGGTCGGGCAAGGCGCTGCTCGAGCGCGGGCTGCACAAGAGCCGCCCCGGCTACGCCGACTATGTCCAGCGCACATCGGGCTTCATCCCATGGCCGCCAAAGACCGGAGCCTAGGCGACAGCGACAGCGCCGCCGCCGCCAGCGCGCTCGCCGATGCGCCGCGCATCCGCGCGATCCTGACCAGCGCCGCGCGCGAAGGGCGCAGCGTCAGCTATTCCGAACTGCTCGGCGATCTCGGTTTCCGCTTTACGCGCCCCAGGATGCGCGCAGTCTGCCGCACCCTCGAAGAGGTCGACCGGCTCTGCGCGCTCGACGGCGAGCCGGACCTCGCCGTGCTGGTGGTGCGCGAGAGCGACCGGCTGCCGGGGCAGGGCTGGTGGGTCGGCGGTACCGCGCTGCTCCTCGGTTATGACGGACCATGGGAAGGCGCCGCCGCGGCGCGCTTCATCCGCGAGCAGCAACAGGCGGTGTTCGACTTTTGGGAGGGGCGTTAGGTCACATACCCATAAACAGGATTCCCTATTGGTTGAGTATCTGATTCAGTGTTTCGCGGAAGGGAGACGTTGATGGCGCGTTTTGATCTGACGGATTTTGAGTGATCTGTGATCCAGCCTTTGCTGCCGACGAAGGTTCGAGGGGTGAAGCGGGTTGATGACCGGCGAGTATTGAACGGGATATTCTGGCGGCTGCGGACGGGGGCGCCATGGGCGGAGATTCCGTCGCGCTACGGGCCGCACACGACCTGTGTGAACCGCTTCAACCGCTGGCGGCGGGCTGGGGTGTGGAAGCGGATATTGGATGCTGTTTCAGAAGCTTATGCAGGCGACATCCAGATGATCGATAGCTCGTCGATCCGTGTCCGCCAGCATGGCGCCAACGCCCAAAAAAAGATGGCCGATCCCGTTGCATGGGTCGCTCGCGCGGCGGCCTGACGACCAAAATACACGCCATGGTCGATGCCAATGGCTTGCCGATCCATTTGGTTCTGAGTGAAGGCCAGGCCTATGACGGGCGCAGCGCGTATCTCATGCTCGACAGCCTGACGTCCGGTTCCGTTCTGCTCGCCAACCGCGCCTATGATGCCGACAAGCGGCGCGCCGCCATCGCCGATAAAGGCGCGTTCGCCAATATTCCGCCCATGCCCCGGCGCGTCCGGCGACCGGCGTTCAGCCTGCTCCTCTATCGATGCCGCAACCTCATCGAACGCTTCTTCAACAAACTCCAACACTTCCGGGCAGTGGCTACGCGATACGACAAACGCGACGACAACTTCCTGGCCTCCGTCCACCTCGCCTCAATCAGAATCTGGCTGCGACATAAGGAGTCGGTGGCCTAGGGTCCGCACAAACCTCTTTCTTGCATGATCCCGCGATGCCAGCCTTTCGCTCTGGCTCTTTGTCTCGTCCGATCGGCCGCCCCGCCGCCCGCGCGGTGCCGTCCACTCCCTGCTGACAGCGCGGCTTTCGCCTGCTAGGGCGCCGGGCATGACCACGCCTCTCTCGCATATCCGCAATTTTTCGATCATCGCGCACATCGATCACGGGAAATCCACGCTCGCCGACCGGTTGATCCAGTTCACCGGCGGGCTCTCCGCGCGCGAGATGTCGGCGCAAGTCCTTGATAACATGGACATAGAGAAGGAGCGCGGGATCACGATCAAGGCGCAGACGGTGCGCCTGAAATATACCGCGAAGGACGGCGAAACCTATGAGCTGAACCTGATGGACACGCCCGGCCACGTCGACTTCGCCTATGAAGTGTCGCGCTCGCTCGCGGCGTGCGAGGGCGCGCTACTCGTCGTCGACGCCGCGCAGGGGGTCGAGGCGCAGACGCTGGCGAACGTCTATCAGTCGATCGAGCACGACCATGAGATCGTGCCGGTGATCAACAAGATCGACCTGCCCGCGGCCGACGTCGACAAGGTGAAGGCCGAGATCGAGGACATCATCGGCCTGCCCGCCGACGAGGCGGTGCTCGCCTCGGCGAAGTCGGGGATCGGGATCGAAGAATGCCTCGAGGCGATCGTCGCGAAGATCCCGCCGCCGAAGGGCGACGCGACCGCGCCGCTCGTCGCGATGCTCGTCGACAGCTGGTACGACCCCTATCTCGGCGTCGTGATCCTCGTCCGCGTCGTCGATGGCGTGCTGAAAAAAGGCCAGCAGATCAAGTTCATGCAGGCGGGCACCACCCACCTGATCGACCGCGTCGGCTGCTTCACGCCGAAGCGCGAGGAGCTGACCGAGATCGGCCCCGGCGAGATCGGCTTCATCACCGCGCAGATCAAGGACGTCGCGCAGGCGCGCGTCGGCGACACGGTGACCGATGCGAAAAAGCCCGCCGCGGCGCCGCTGCCGGGGTTCAAGGAGGTCCAGCCGGTCGTCTTCTGCGGCCTGTTCCCGACCGACGCGAACGATTTCGAGAAGCTGCGCGAAAGCATCCAGAAGCTCCGTCTCAACGACGCGTCGTTCAGCTTCGAGATGGAGACGAGCGCGGCATTGGGCTTCGGCTTCCGCTGCGGCTTCCTCGGCCTCCTCCACCTCGAGATCATCCAGGAGCGGCTGACCCGCGAATATGACCTCGACCTGATCACCACGGCGCCGTCGGTCGTGTACAAGCTGAAGCTCACCCGGTCGAAGGAGGGCGGCCCGACCGAGATGGAGCTGCACAACCCCGCCGACATGCCCGACCCCAACCGCATCGACGAGATCGAGGAGCCGTGGATCGAGGCGGTGATCTATGTCCCCGACGACTATCTCGGCGCGATCCTGAAACTCTGCCAGGACCGCCGCGGCATCCAGAAGAACCTGACCTATGTCGGCGGCCGCGCGCAGATCACCTACGAACTGCCGCTCAACGAGGTGGTGTTCGACTTCTACGACCGGCTGAAGAGCATCAGCCGCGGCTATGCGTCGTTCGACTATCACCAGATCGGCCACCGCGCCGGCGACCTCGTCAAGATGAGCATCCTCGTCAACAACGAGCCGGTCGACGCGCTGAGCATGATCGTCCACCGCGGCAGCGCCGAAAGCCGCGGCCGCGGCATGTGCGAGCGGCTCAAGGACCTGATCCCGCGCCACATGTTCAAGATCCCGATCCAGGCCGCGATCGGCGGCAAGGTGATCGCGCGCGAGACCATCGCCGCGCTGCGCAAGGACGTGACCGCCAAATGCTACGGCGGCGACGCAACCCGCAAGAAGAAGCTCCTCGAAAAGCAGAAAGAGGGCAAGAAGCGGATGCGGGAGTATGGCAACGTCAACATCCCGCAGGAGGCGTTCATTGCCGCGCTGCGGATGGGGGATGATGCCTGATCCGCTTGCCTGACCTGAGAAGGACGAAGGTAGACTGCCGCGAAATCGACGTTGCGGCCTGATTTTGTTCGTGTGTGAAATATTCTTGGAAAAAATTAAGAGATGCTAGCTTCTGCTAATGAGCTATCATCCGAAATTAACAATCTCGGAATACCAAAAGATTGCGGAGAAATCCAATCGCGAGCCAAGCAAAACTAGGCCTCGCTTCGCCTTGCTTGGATTGTTCGGCGAAGCGGGCAGTGTCTTAAGCGAGGTAAAAAAGAAGCAGCGCGACGACATAGCTTTCCGTACCTATCATCAAAGAGTTATCGAAGAGCTCGGCGACCTGATGTGGTATATCGCGGCGTTCAGTACGGCCGTTGAGATAGATTTGGATGATGTAGTTAGGCCAGTTGCGGTCAAGATCAACCGACCCGTCACAAAGCCCAATCGTCAAGTGCAATGCACAGATTTCGATCAAGATGACGGGTATGTCAGCTATGAGCCGGATGAGAATTATCAGGAAGAGTTAGAAGAGCTCGCCGGAGAGGTTGGCGTTTTGGTCCGGGATTTTGAAGATTCCTACTCAAAGGCCGCTATTCTTTCGCAACTGACAAAGATCTTTGAGAAGTTTCTGGTCATTGTTAACCAGAGTGGCGCGCAGTTCTGTGATGTTGTGGAATCCAATATAGCTAAAATATCTTCTCGTTGGCCGGAGAAGATCGAATATGAAAATGCTCCGTATTTTGAGCATGATATTCCCTGCTATGAAAGATTCCCACGGAAGTTGAAAATTCATATTTTCGAAAAAATTAAAGAAGATGGAAAATCATATTTTGTAATGCAGAGATTTTCCGATTTCAATATAGGCGATCGGCTAACCGACAATATAATTAGAGAAGATGATTATAGATTTCATGATGTATTCCACTACGCTTATGCATCTGTTTTGCATTGGTCTCCAGTTTTAAGATCTTTATTAAAAATAAAGAGGAAAAGTGACCCTAGGTCACCGACTCATTATGCCGCAACCAAATCCTGATTGATGCGAGCTGGATGGAAGCGA
>NZ_JAFMTR010000011.1 GCF_018682675.1 Sphingopyxis soli | reverse complement strand
CATGGATGCTGAAACAGCGAGGCCATCGCCGCAGCCAGCATGACGAGAATTGAATGACAGCTCGCCACCCCAAAGCCGACACCGCCTTCAAATAAGCCTTTCCTACATTATCCCGCCGTGCCAGCCTTCATTCGGCTGTTGCATCTGGTGGACCAACGCAGCCCCGCGGGCGCGATGCGTTCGGCAATCCCCGCGGCCGAAAAGGGGGGCGCACAAGGCTGAACTTTCCTGAACTTTGAAAACCCATGCCGCGATGGCTAGGGGCGGAAAGCCGCCCCCAAAAGCCGACCCGGGCGGGCTCCGCTTCGCGCGTTCAGCGGGGCTTGGCCGGCCCCATCAGCCGGACGATGCTCTGCACCAGCCGTCGCTCCTCGCGCGTCGGCTGCACCGCGACGACCTCGGCTGCTTCGGTGCGGCGTCCGAACATCGGCCGCCGGCGGGGTAGGAAGGTCGCATAACGCATGGGGAACGCCTCGCTCGCGCGGCCGCCCCCCGGCACCGCAATGGATCTGGTCCCCGCCCGCGATCCTCGCTCGGCGCGCTTGCCCAAATCTTAACGACTAAGGTTATTGCTTCCTTTGCGGCACATTGAAGGTGCCGGTGACGCGTCCGTTGGTCCCGCCGGTGACCGGATTGCCGTCGGGCCCGCGTGCGGCGCCGCGCCCGTCGACCGTTGCGCGACCGCTGGTGAGATCGATCACCAGCCGTCCGCCCGTCAGATGGTTCGCGCCCTGTTGCAGCTGGACGTTGCCGACCATCGTGATCAGCCTTTTGTCGAGATCATAGATCGCGACATTGCCCTTGGCGGTCTCGTCGCCCTTGTTCACCGTTACGCCGCCGGTCGCGTCGAGCCGGTTGACGTCGGTGCCGCCGTCGCGTGTGTAGGCGACGGTCATCCGCGGCGCGCGCACCGTCAGCCCCGCCTGCGTCACCGTCACGCCGCCCGACAGCACGACACGGTCGGCGCGATCCTGCACCTCGATGCTGCCCGCGTCGAAATCGACCGGCGCGTTGCTGTTGTGGTTCGCGAGCGCCTGCGCCTGCGCGGCGCCGCCGCCCTGCCCCGTGCTCAGGATCGCAAGGCTGGCGAGTGCGAAGCCCGCGCCTGCGAGCAAGCCGCTCTTCATCGTCCAAAGCCCCTTCATTTGCCCAGCGCTCCCTGGTTGATCCGCAGCCGCGCGTTGCCCGTCAGCCGCACGACGCGCCGGTCGAGATCGGCCGACAGCTGGTTGGCCGAAAATTGTCCGATATTCAATGCGCCGTTGACACCGCCGGTCCCGGCGAGGCTCCGGCTTTTAAGGTCGATCGCCACGTTGCTCGCGTCGAGCCGGTATCCGCTCGCGCTGCGCACCCGCACGGTCCCCGGCACCGACACCTTCTCGGTGTCCATATCATATTGCCCCTCGGCCGCGGCGATCGTCGCGGGGCCGTCATTGAGCTTGATTGCGCCCGACAGCTGGCTCATCCGCACGATCGGCTCGGCCGAACTCTTCTGTACGGCGCTCCCGGCGAGCAGCGCGAAGGGCTGGCCCTTCGAATCCTGGCCGCGATATTCGGCGCGCGTCACCTTCATCCGCTCGCTCGCCATGTCGACCTTGTCCTTGGCGAGCAGGAAGCTGATCTCGGTACGCTGCGTGAAGGGCGAAAAGACGAGCACCGCCGCGATCACCCCGATGACGAGCGGCAGGCCGAAGCGCAGGATGCGCACGACGCGGTCATGGCTCGACCCGCTGGCGGCCCACATGCGGCGCATGGTGCGATCATGTTCGGCGCGTTCAGACATTCGCGAATCGCTCTTCTTACGTGTGCGCGAAGATATCGATTTCGGGCCAGCCGGCGAGATCGAGCGCCGCGCGCGTCGGCAGGAAATCGAAACAGGCCTGGGCCAGATGGGTGCGCCCTTCGCGCGCAAGCCGCACGTCGAGCACGTCCTTCATCGCATGGAGGAAGCGCACGTCGCTCGCCGCATAATCGCGCTGCGCTTCGGAAAGTTCCGCCGCGCCCCAATCGCTCGATTGCTGCTGCTTCGACACCTCCTGCCCCAGCAATTCGCGCACCAGCTCCTTGAGGCCATGGCGGTCGGTGTAGGTACGGACCAGCTTCGAGGCGATCTTGGTGCAATAGACGGGCGCCGTCACGATCCCCAGCGCATGCTGGATCGCGGCGATGTCAAACCGCGCAAAATGAAAGATTTTCAGCCGGTCCGGATCGGATAGCACGGCCTTCAGCACCGGGGCGTCATAGGCGCTGCCGGGGCCGAAGCGCACGAGATGCTCGTCGCCCGACCCGTCGCTGATCTGGACGACACACAGCCGGTCGCGCAGCGGGTTCAAACCCATGGTTTCGGTGTCCACCGCGACCGCGCCGGGTCCCAGCGCGCCTTCGGGCAGATCTTCTTCGTGGAAATGGACAGTCATGGACCCGCCTTAGGCGAAGCGGCCCCGCCGCTCAATGACTGGTTTCCCCGTCCGCGCACCCCTTGCCAAAGCGCGCGGTAAAGCGTGCAAAATTCTGCTCCGGCTTTTTGAATTTTCTGTTCGCAGCCTGTGGATAATTAGGTTATATCTTGCGCTGTGTGTGGCACGGGGCGAGTCTGTGCCTGTGGTGAGTTGCGTCCCCGTCCGGCGCAAGGAGCCGGGTAAATGGGGTGCGGACGACCGAAAGCGACTATCAAGCAATGAGTTTCAACAAGGATCGCCGTGGCCATCGCGGACGCGGCAAGCGCGATGACTTCGGCAATTTCGACAGCTTCGAACCTGCGCCCTATGGCGGCGACAGCTATGGCGGGCGCGGCGGCTTCGGCGACCGCGATCGCGGCGGTTTCGGCGACCGTGGCGGCTTCGGCGGCGGCGATCGTGGCGGCGGCTTCGGCGGTGGGGACCGCGGCGGCTTCGGCGGCGGACGCGGCGGCGGGATGCCGGCGCAGGTCGTCGGCGAAGGCCAGGGCCAGGTGAAGTTTTTCAACCCGTCGAAGGGTTTCGGCTTCATTGCGCGCGACGACGGCGGCGAAGACGTGTTTGTGCACATCAGCGCAGTCGAACAGGCGGGGCTTCAGGGTCTCGCGTCGGGCCAGCCGCTTGCCTTCACGCTCGTCGAGCGCAACGGCAAGGTGTCGGCAATCGACCTCAAGATCGAGGGTGAGCCGATGCCGGTCGAGGAATTCGCTCCGCGCCGCGACGATCGCGGCCCCGGCGGCGACCGTCCGGGCGGCGCCCGCGGCCGTCGCCAGCTGACGGGCGAGCGCACCTCGGGAACGGTCAAATTCTTCAATACGACGAAGGGCTTCGGCTTCATCGCGCGCGACGACGGACAGGCCGATGCCTTTGTTCACATCAGCGCGGTGCAGCGCGCCGGCATGGCGGGCCTCGAGGAAGGCGACCGTGTCGCCTTCGACATCGAGGTCGATGATCGCGGCAAGTTCGCCGCGGTGAACCTGCAGCCGTCGCAGGACTGAGTCCCGACGCGATCGATACAGGAAAAGGGCGGCCTTCGGGCCGCCCTTTTTTGTTGGGCGCTTTCTGCTTGGGCACAAAGCCGGCTTCGGCAGGTTGGCGGATGTTCACGCCGCCCGGACGAAAAAGCCAAATGAAAAAGGGCGCCGCGATGCCGCAGCGCCCCTTTCTCGAATCAGGATCCCGAACGGGAGACGGTCTTACTTGATACCGTCGCGCTCCATCCGCTTGCGCTCCATCTTGCGGGCGCGGCGGACAGCGGCGGCACGCTCGCGCGCGCGCTTCTCGCTGGGCTTTTCGTAGTGACGACGCAGCTTCATTTCGCGATACACACCCTCACGCTGCAGCTTCTTCTTGAGCGCGCGAAGGGCCTGGTCGACATTATTGTCGCGAACGATGATCTGCATACGCCGTGTCGTCTCCTGTTCGTCAAACGGCCGATGTCCCCGGCTTTGTTCCGGTTCGCCATAGGTCGCCGATATTCGGGCAATAAAAGAAGCGCCGCAAAAGCGCGACGTTCCGATGGAGCGCCACTAAAGGGATTCGCGCCGAAATGCAAGCCCCCACGCGGCAAAGCGCGACAATCATGCCCCGGAAGCGTCCCGGGCGGGATTGTACAGCCCCCTTTTGCTGTGGCATAGGTAGCAGGACGAAACCGATAGAGGAAGAGGACTGCCCAATGGCCACGCAGCTCAAGCGCAACAGCAAATACAGCGAAGCCGAATGGACCGCGCGGCAGGAACTCGCCGCCTGCTATCGCATCTTCGCGATGATGGGCTGGGACGAGATGATCTTCAACCATATCACGGTAAAGGTGCCGGAAGAGGATGGCGCCTTCCTGATCAACCCCTATGGCATGCACTTCAGCGAAGTCACCGCGTCAAGCCTGATCAAGATCGACATCGACGGGAACAAGCTCGACGCCGACAATCCTTGGCACGTCAACAAGGCGGGTTTCGTCCAGCACAGCTTGTTCCACCGCGTCCTGCCCGACGCGCATGCGATCATCCACACGCACACCACCGCGACGATGGCCGTCTGCGGGCTCGAAGGCGGACTTCAGCCGACGAACTTCTATGCCTGCAATTTCATGGGCCAGCTTGCCTACCATGATTTCGAGGGCGTAACGGTGCGCGAGGAAGAGGGCGAGCGGCTGGTCGAGCATCTCGGCGACAAGCGCATTCTGATGCTGCGCAATCACGGCCCCGTCGTGATGGGCAAGTCGCTGACCGACGCCTTCATCAAATATTGGGCGCTGCAGCGCGCGTGCGAGATCCAGCTTGCCACGATGAGCATGGGCAAGCCGATCCTGGTCAGCGACGATGTCATCAAGGTCCATCAGCGCGACCTTTATATGGCGGCGATCCCCGGCCAGTCGGGCAAGGCAGAGTTCGACGCCATGGTGCGCAAGGTCGACAAGATCGACACGAGCTGGCGTGACTAATCCGAAGGTTTCGCTAAGGCGGACCGCATGACGCGCTTCTCGGTCAACGACCGCCCGGTCGAATATCGCATGGACCCCGAAACGCCCCTGCTGTGGGCGCTGCGCGATGCGTCGAACCTGACAGGCACCAAATATGGCTGCGGCACCGGCGACTGCGGCGCCTGCACCGTCGATATCGACGGCGAGGCGATCTGCAGCTGCCTCGTCACGATCGCCGAGTGCGAGGGCCGGTTCGTCACGACGATCGAGGCGCTGTCGCGCGACCGCAGCCACCCTGTGCAACAGGCGTGGGTCGCCGAACAGGTGCCGCAATGCGGCTTCTGCCAGTCGGGCATGATCATGGCCGCCGCCGCGCTGCTGCGGAAGAACAGCAACCCGAGCGACGCCGAAATCGACGCGGCGATGACGAACATCTGCCGCTGCGGCACCTATCCCCGGATTCGCACGGCAATCCGCCGCGCAGGCCGGGTTATGCGCGGCGAGGAACGCATCGCCGCCGCGCCGCCGCCGGGCATTCGCCCCGCCGACGCCGCGCGCGCCGTGCCCGCGCTCAGGACCCCGCATGGCGACTAGCGGATCTGCCGCTCCGTTCATCTAGCTGAACCGCAGGCAACAGCGATGTTCAGGCGCTAATCATCTTGCCTCCGGTAACTTTCGATTCATCTTCCCGATCGGCTGGGTGCCGGATGGGATTCTGGAGTAGAGCCGAGATGAAGAAGATGTTCGGAGGGCTGCTGATCGCAGCGACGATCCTCACCCCGATAGCGCCCGCCGCCGCCCAGGCGAATGGCGAGCGCATCCAGATCGCCCAGCGCGGCGATCGTGGCGGCGAACGCGGGCCGCGCGGTCCCGAAGCGCGCCGCGGCGACTGGAACGGCGGCGGCCAGCGCGTCGAGCGCCAGCGGGGTCAGAACGCACCGCAGACGCGGCAGGCCCAACAGGCGCCGCGCGGTGACCGCGGCGGCAATGGCTGGGACGGCCAGCGCCAGCGCAGCGACGGGCCGCGACAATGGCAGGGTCAGGGTCAGCGCGGCGACGGCCAGCGTCCGAGCCAGCAATGGCAAGGACAGCGCGGCACCTATGACCGCAACAACGACGGCCGCACCGACCGCCAATGGGATCGCAATCGCGACGGCCAGGTCGATCGTCAGTGGGACCGCAACGACAACAACCGCGTCGATCGCCGCTATGACCGCAATCGCAACGGCGATCTCGACCGCCGCTGGGATCGCAACAACGACAATCGCGTCGACCGGCGCTGGGACAACAACCGCAACGGATATGTCGACCGGCGCTATCGCGACGGCCGTCCCGGCAACAATTGGAACCGCGGCTGGCGCGACGACCGGCGCTACGACTGGCGAAGCTACCGCGACCGGAACCGCAGCTATTATCGGATGCCGCGCTACTACAACCCCTATCGCGGTTATGGCTACACGCGCTTCGGCATCGGATTCACGCTCGGGTCGCTCTTCTACAGTCAGCGCTACTGGATCAACGATCCCTGGTATTATCGCCTGCCGCCGGCCTACGGCGACTATCGCTGGGTCCGCTATTATGACGACGCCTTGCTCGTCGACGTTTACAGCGGCCGCGTGGTCGACGTGATCTACGACTTCTTCTGGTAATATCCTTTCGGTTATCAGAGGCAAACTGAGGGGCCGGCCTTCCGGCCCCTCTTTTTGTCGACCCGCGTTTACCGGCTTGCCCTCCCCTGCCCGCCGCGCCACCATCGCGTGGCAACATGAGGGGAGATATCATGCGCTCAATCCGACTGGTCGCGGCGGCGACGCTCGCACTGCTGGGCGGCACCGCGATCGCCAAAACCACCGTCGTCTATGCCGGGCGCGTCATCACCGACGCGAACAAGCCGGCGCTGGGGCCCTCGACCGTCGTCGTCACCGACGATCGCATCACCTCGATCGCGCCCGGTCGCGGCGAGGCGCCCGCGGGCGCCGAGATCGTCGACCTGGGCGACAAGACGCTGCTCCCCGGCCTGATCGACCTCCACGTCCACCTGACCGGCGATCCAGGCGGCGATTATCGCAGCGAAGCGGTCGATCCCGACGAATGGGGCGTCGTCGTCGGCGCCAAGAATGCGCGCCTCACATTGCGCGCGGGCTTCACCACCGTCCGCGAGGCTGGATCGGCGCAATATACCGCCTTCGCGCTGCGGCGCGGCACTGCCGAGGGGATGATCGAAGGTCCGCGGATCGTCGCGGCCGGGCCGCCGCTGTCGATCATCGGCGGGCATGGCGACGTCACCGGCTTTCGCGAGGACGTCCACGCCGTGCTCGACCAGGGCTATACCTGCACCGGCGCGGTCGAATGCGCCGAGAAGGTGCGCAAGGCGTCGCGTGCGGGCGCCGACGTCATCAAGATCACCGCGACCGGCGGCGTGCTGTCGCAGCAGGGGCGCGGGCTCGAAGGGCATTTCTCGAACCCCGAACTCGTCAGCATCGCCGATACCGCGCATTCGCTGGGATTGAGGGTGATGGCGCACGCGCACGGCGCGCGCGGGATCGAATCCGCCGCAGCAGCGGGAATCGACAGCATCGAGCACGGCACCTTCGCCGACGACGCAGCGCTCAAGGTCATGAAGGCGAAGGGAAGCTATCTCGTCCCGACGCTGATGGCGTTCGAGGGCATCAAGGAGCGTCTCGGCAAGGGCATCTATACCCCGACGGTCGAGGCCAAGGTGCGCATGACGATGAACGATGTCGGCAAGGCGGTGGGGCGCGCCAAGGCGCTGGGCGTCCCGGTCGCCTTCGGCACCGACGCCGGCGTGTTCGAGCATGGGCGCAATGCGGGCGAATTCGCGCTGCTGGTGAAATATGGCCTGACCCCGCGCGAGGCGCTGGCGAGCGCGACGACGGTCGCCGCGAAGCTGCTGTCGATGGAGGATCAGATCGGACGGATCGCGCCCGGCCTGTCGGCCGACATGATCGCCGTCGCGGGCGATCCGCTGAACGATGTCACAGTGCTGGAGAAGGTCGACTGGGTGATGGTGCGCGGCCGCGCCGCCGACTGACCGTCGCTCACGCGGCGCGGTGGACGCGCGGACGAACCGCCTTCGCCTTGACGGGGCGGACGAGCGCCCCCGTATCCACCGCCTCGGCAAACTGCACCCCGACGCGGCTTTCGGTCGACCAGCGGGCCCGGCCGTCGACCCGCACCTCCGGCGTAAATTCGAGCGACAATGGCGTTCCCTCGGGCACGTTCCACAGGCCTTCGAGCAGCGCGCCGCGCGAAGACAGGTTGCGCACGATCGCTTCATAGCGATGTCCGCCGCTTTCGACCTGTATCGTGCGGAAGGTGCGGACGCGCGGCTCGCGGGCGCTCTTGAACCCGCGCGCGATGACAAGGCCGCCCCGCTCGGCCAGCAGCGCCTCCACCTCGTCGATATCCATCGGCTTGCCGTAGATATAGCCTTGAACATGGCTGCACCCCAGCCCGCGGATCAGCGCGAGGTCGTCGTGCGTCTCGACCCCTTCCGCGGTGGTTTCCATCCCCAGCGCGTCGGCGAGCCCGACGATCGACGAGATGATCGCGGCGTTCATACTGTTCCTGTCGGCCGCGCCGAGCACGAAGCTCTGGTCGATCTTGATCTTGTCGAACGGCGCCTTCTTCAGATAGCCGAGCGCCGAATAGCCCGTCCCGAAATCGTCGAGCGCGAGGCGGACGCCAGTGCGTTTCAGCTTCTGGAACATCTCCAGATTCGCGGGGCTTTCGTCGAGGAAGACCCCCTCGGTAATCTCGAGCTCGAGCTGGCCGGGCTCGATCCCCGCCGCCGCAACAGCGTTCAGAATCGTCACGGGCAGCTTCTCGTTCGCAAACTGGCGCGGCGAGACATTGACCGCAACGCGGTAGTCGGGGCCCAGCCGCGCGATCGTTGCGCAGGCGGTGCGGATGATCCACTCGCCGATCGGAATGATCAGATTCGATTCCTCGGCGATCGGGATGAACTTCGACGGGCTGACGATCTCCGCCGACTTCCGGCGCCAGCGGATCAGCGCCTCGAAGCCCGAAATCCGCTCGCTCTTCACATCGACGATCGGTTGATACAGCAACTGCAACTCGTCGTTCGCCAGCGCATCGCGCAGCGAATCCTCGATCGCCTTCCGCTCGCTCGCCTGATTGTGCATCGCGTCGGCATAGAAACGGTGGACGCCGCGCCCCGCGTCCTTCGCGGCATACAGGGCGAGGTCGGCGTTGCGCACGAGCGCCGAGGCGGTCACGCCGTCGCCATCCGATATCGCAATGCCGATCGACGAGCCGATCCTTACCTGTTCATTCTCGATCGCGAAGGGCTTGGCGAGGCTGAGGATGATGGCGTTGGCGATTCCGGCCAGCTTCTCGGGCTCGACGATTTGGGGCAACACGATCTGGAACTCGTCGCCGCCGAGACGGCCGACCTGCCCCTTGTCGCCGATGATCTGCGTGAGTCGACCCGCGACCTGTTGCAGCAACTGGTCGCCCGCGGGGTGCCCCATTGTATCGTTGACCGCCTTGAAGCGGTCGAGGTCCATTAAAAGCAGCGCGCACGGCTGCTCCTGTCCCGCATGGTTGCGTAGCGCGCGTTCGAGCAATTCGGTGATGTGCAGCCGGTTGGCAAGCCCCGTCAGCGTGTCGTAGCGCGCGAGCTGCTTGATCTCGCGTTCGGATTTCTTCTTGTCGGTGAGGTCGGTTCCCGAGCCCCGAAAGCCCTGAAAATTGCCGAGCTCGTTGCTGATCGGATGCCCCGAGATCGACCACCAGCGCTCCTCGCCCGGCACCGCCGCCAGCACCGTGAGTTCGTTGAAGGGCGTGCGCGACGACAGGCTGAAGCCGAGCGTCCGCTCCTCGCTCTCGTCATTGCCCAGCCGCTTGCGGATGATCTCGGTGAACGGACGGCCGAGGACGTCGGACAGCGAGAGGCCGAGTTTCGCAACGACAGTCGGGGAAATATAGACGAGGTTGCCGTTGCGGTCGGTCTCCCAGAACCAGCCGCGCCCCGCGCGCTCGAAATCGCGCATCAGGCCGAGCGCGCGTTGCTGTTCGCTGATCGTCAGCCGGCTGGCGCGCGTCATGCGCATTTGCTGGCGGACATCGTGGCGCAGCATTATGACGAGCAGGCCGAGGAAGACGAGCCCGGCGACACCGAAGGGCCAGGACGCGATCCCGATCGTGCCGCCGACCGCGGTCGCGCCGGCGAAGGCGAAGAAGGCGGGGCGCTGGATCGCCGACGCCGCCGCCGCGACAAGGATCACACCGAGCTGGACCGCGGAGAAAGCGTCGAAGTAGAAGCGCCCGTCGTGGACGGCGACCGCGGAGAAAGTCGCCGCCGAACCCAGCATCGTTCCCAATGTCACGAGCGAGAAGCAAATGGCGAGAATGGCCTGGATGCGGTTTACGGGCAGCTTGCGCCAACCGCGCGACATCTGGCCGATGATCGTAAGCGCCAGGTCGCAGACCAGCCCGGCCCCCATGACGAACCACTGCGAAGGATGGCGGAGAAAGCCGTCGACGCCCGGGAAAAAGGCGAAGGAGAGAAAAGCGAGCGTGCGGGCGAAAAAGACATAATGCCACAGCTGCGCGACGCGGAGCAGGCGCATCGCGAACTCGGGCGTCGCGAACGGCGACACACTCCCCCGCATATCGCGATCGGCCGGCCGCAGGATATGATGCTTAACCCCCAAAAAATACGCCCTAATCCGCTCAACTGCCCACTCCCGTCTCTGTCGGGAAAGGGGTTTCCAAATCCTTACCGGCAGCGCCCCCGTTTCCCCCGATCCTGTGCCAAAACGGAAGGGGTTGGGTTTCGGATCGCAACGGGTTAAACTGGTTTCATGCCTGCCGTCCGCCTGCTGCCGCCCGACCGTTTTTTCGACCGCGCCGAATGGGCCGCGATCACCGCGCCGTCGCGCTGGCGCGGCCCCTGGCTCGTTGCCCATGCGTGGATCGTCAGCATCGCCGCGGTCGGCCTCGCCGCATGGAGCGGCCATCCGCTTGCCTGGCTGCTTGCCGTGATCATCGTCGGCGGGCGCCAGCTCGGCCTCGCGATCCTGATGCACGAGGCGGCGCACGGCTTGCTCCACCCCGGTCGCAAGGTGAATAACTTCCTCGGCCAGTGGTTTACCGGTGCCGCGATCGGGTCGGACCTGATCGCCTATCGCACCTATCATCTTCAGCATCACAAATTCACGCAGCAACCCGAAGACCCCGACCTGTCGCTGTCGAAACCTTTCCCGACGACGCGCGCAAGCCTTTGGCGCAAGGTGCTGCGCGACCTGACCGGCCAGACCTTCGTCAAGCAGCGCATGGCACAGTTCGGCTTCGCCTTCAAAGGCCTGAAGGCGATGCTGCGCGGCGAAACGGCTGAAAAGGGCCGTGCGAGCACCAAGGCGGGGACGCCGTTCAACAAACAGTCGGACGACGGCATGACGTCACCGACGATCGACGTCGCGGGCGCGATGGCGGTGACGCGTGCGGTGGGGCGTTTCCTGATGGTGCAAGTGGTGCTGCTGTCGGCCTCGCTCGCGCTCTATGGCTGGACGCCCTTTCTGCTGTGGCTCGCCGGGCTGGCGACGACCTTCCAGCTTTACCTTCGCATCCGCAACATCGCCGAACATGCGTGCACGACGACCGGCAGTCAGGATCCCTTCACCCATGCACGCACGACCTATGCCGGCTGGATTGCGCGCGCGACGGTCGCTCCATATTGGGTGAATTATCACGCCGAGCATCATCTGTTCATGGGTGTGCCCTGCTACCGCCTGCCCGCCGTCCACGCGATGCTGGGGCAGCAGGACAAGCATCCGGCGATGACGATCGCGCCGAACTACCGCGCGGTGCTACGGCAGGTTACGGCAAAGGCCTAGTCGGCCAGGATCAGCACGCCGTCGGCGAGCCAGCGGCCGAGCCAGGCCGCGAGCGCTTCCATCGCCCCCGCCTCCCCCATCGCGGCGATGACATGTGCGCTGAGGTCGGTGAAGCTGGAACCGGCTTCGAACTGCGCCAGCGCGTCGGCCTCCGCTTCCGGCAGGCTGCGAAAACTCGGCTGCTGGCCGCTCCGCCAGACAAGCAACGCGACCGGCGACGCAAAGGCAACCGGCTCGGGCGGCTCCTGTTCGGCATCGAGCGCGCTCCACAACGCTGCGACGTTGAAGCGCACCCGAAGCAAATGCGCGGAGGGATGCAGCAGGAGGGGCTGCTCGATCCAGGCATCGCCAAGCGCGCCGACCGCTGCCGCATTGAGTGTCGCGGTGTCGCGCGCATCGAAAGCATGGCGGAGCGCCCAGTCGAGCGCCGCAAGCTCGGCAAGCTCGCCGTCATCGGGAAAATGTTTGGCGAGGAAGGCCGGCAACGCCTCGCCATAATAGCGCAGGTTCCGCGTCGTCGAGGGATGCGCCTTCACATAGGCTTGCGCGATATTGTCGAATTGCTCGTCGCCCAGATAGGCGTGGAGCCGCTCATAATGATCGGCGAGGACGCCGGTCAGGCTGGCGCGGTAATTATTGCGATAGATGTCGAGCCGTCGGCGGGCGCCGACGCGGCCGTCGTCGACGATCAGTTCCTCCGCGTCGGCGTCGTCGCCGACAATTCCGGCGAGGAAGCGCCGCTGCATCTCGCGCAGCGCTTCAGGCATGTTCAGCTTCCAGCGCGCGCGCCGAGAGCGCCCGGGCGCAATCGAGTTCGGCGAGCACATCGGCAAGCGGCGGAATGGCATCGTCGCGTTCGATCATCGTTGCGACAGATCCGAACCGCCTGATCGCGCTCGCATAAAGATCCCATACCGCATCGCAGACGTCGGTATCGTGCGTATCGATGACATGATCGCCCATGTCGCTGTGCCCGGCGAGGTGCATCTGCTGGATGCGATCCGCCGGCAGCCCCGCCAGATAATCCTCGGGGTCGAAGCCGTGGTTGCGCGCGCTGACGTAGATATTGTTGACGTCGAGCAGCAGCAGGCAGTCGGCACGCTCGGCCATTTCGGCGAGAAAGTCCCATTCGCTGCGGTCCGACGAGCGAAAGGTCACATAGCTCGACGGGTTTTCGATCAGGATGCGACGGCCGAGATAATCCTGCACACGGCCGATGTTCTCGACGACGCAGTCGAGCGCGGGCGCGTCATAAGGGAGCGGCAGCAGGTCGTGCGTGTTATGCGCGTTGATTCCGGTCCAGCAAAGATGGTCCGAAATCCAAAGCGGTTCGACGCGACTTTCAAGGGCTTTCAACGCAGCAAGATAGTCCATGTCGAGCGGCTCGTCGGACCCGATCGAGAGCGACACGCCGTGCATGACCATCGGGTAGTCGGCGCGAATGGCGTCGAGCATCGCAAGCGGCTTGCCGCCCGGCACCATGTAGTTTTCGGAAATGATCTCCAGCCAGTCCACCGGCTGGGGCCCGCGCAGGAAATCGGGATAATGATCGGGCCGCAATCCCAGGCCGAAACCGGGCGAAGGCGCGGTCTTGCGATCGGGTTCAATCACGCATCGTCTCCATGGCGAACGGAAGGGTCCGACACGCGGCCGGACCCGTCCGCCTTCGCGTCAGACGCCGATCTTGCCGCCATCCGTCAGGCACTTGCCCGCGGCGATCTTCTTGAAGCCCTTGCCCTTGCAGCTGTTGGCGCCGGCGCAGCTGTTGCCCGCCGTGCTGCAGCCCGAATCGCCGCTGCACGAAGCCGCTTCGACCTTGCAGTCCGACGATCCCTTGCAGCTGTTGACGCCATAGCATTTGACCGTGTCATTGGCCCCGATCTGCTTCGGCAGCGGCTTGTCTGCGGCGATGGCCGCACCCGAAAGCGCCAGCGCAGTCGCGGAGGCAGCGATAAGTCCGGCGAGTTTGTTGCTGTTCATCTTGCGATCGTCCCTTCCCTTGGTTGTCCAGATAAAGGCGGGGCGACTCGTCGCCCCCGTGCTTTTGTCACACGACCCGAGAGCCTTGTGGCATGATCTGGATCACAGGCGAAGGGATTTCCCGTGCGGCAGGACGGTTCGCCGCACGGGAAGAGGGGACGATCAGTGCAGGATCAGCGCAGAATCAGCCGAGATCGCCGATCACGCCGCCGTCCGACAGGCACTTGGCCGCGGCCATCGCCTTGAAGCCATGGCCCTTGCACTCGTTCTGGCCCTTGCATTCGTTCGACGCGGTCTTGCAGTCGGCGGTGCCCTTGCAGCTGTTGACGCCGTAGCAATGAACCATATCCTTGGCGCCGACCGCGGCGCCCGAGCTGCCCGCAGGAGCGGGCGCGGCCATGGCAGCGCCGGCGAGCGCGAGGGCGGTGGCCGAAGCGGCGATGGCGGCGGCGAACTTGTTGCTGGTCATGATGATTTCCTCCGAAGACAGGATGGCGCGGCACGATGCCGGTCCACGGAGGGATATTCGGGTGCGCCGAAAGAAGGTTACAGCGCCGCCGCGTTTATCCGGCGTTCGACACGAAGCGCGCGCCCGCGCGGTCCTTCACCGTCGTTTCGGGGTCGAAAATCATGCCGTTCATCGCGATATAGACCCCGGGCGGCAGCGTCTGCGCGGCGGCAAGCGCGAAGCCCACGTTGAATTCGGCATCGCTTGCGCGCACCGACGCGGGTTGCATCGCCCCCGTCATCACGATCGTTTTGCCCTCGATCCCCGCAAGCACGCGGCCCGTAACGACCATCGTGTCCGTTCCGTGCGTCACGAGAATGCGGTCGGCGTCGCTCGCGGCGACCGCAGCGCGGATCGTCTCGCGATCGGCGTCGGTCAGTTCGAGACTGTCCTTGCGCATCAGTTGCGTCACGCGGTGCGGGACATGCACATTATTCTCGCGCAGCATGTCGGGAATCGCCGCGGGGCCGATCTGGAATTCCGACAAGGCATCGAAATAGACCTTGTCGATCGTCCCGCCGGTGGTGAAAATGTCGATCACGCGCATTCGTCCTGCACCGGCGAAGCGGGCGTGCCGTCGGGAGCAGCGAACGGCTGCTTGAAGGTGAAGGCTTCGGGACCCGGCCCGATCGCTTCGAGCATCGCAAGCCGGGCCATCCCCTCCGCCACCGTCGGACGATGGCCCGCCGGCACCCACCACAGCACCTGATAGACCGCCATATGGTCGAACCATTCCTTGCGCCGCCGCATGATCGAAAGATGTTCGGGCTGGCGATAGACGAAGGCGGCGAGCGCATCGAGGTCGCGCCACACCGACATGTTCGGGATGACCAGCGGATCGTCGGTGACGGCCACATCGGTCGCGTCATTGCCCTCGCCGGTTAGCCGCCAGATGAAACCGTCGCTCGCCTCGGCGATCGCGTTGACGCCGTCGAGCGCCGCCATGAAGTCGCGGTTCGCGACATGGTCGGCGGGCAGGCGGAAGCGCGCGATGTTCATCTGCGCGAGTTCGTAAGCCGCCACGCCCGCCTCCCTTATGCCAGCGCCTCGGCGATCAGCCGCCGCGTATTGTCGATCCCGAACAGCGCGATGAAGCTGCCCATGCGCGGACCCGCGCTGGAACCGAGCAGCGTCTCGTAAAGCGCCTTGAACCAGTCGCGCAGGTTTTCAAAGCCATAGGCCTCGTTCTTGCCGATCTCGTACACGATATTCTGGATATCGTCGGCCGAGGCGTCGGCGGGCAGCGCCGCGAGTTTCGCGTCGAGTTCGGCGAGCGCCGCGCCCTCCCCGCCCTGCGGCTTGCGACGCTGCAAGGTCGGCGCGACATAGTCGCGGTTATACGCCATCGCATTGTCGATCAGCCGGTCGAGCTCGGGATAGGTCGCAGCATTCGCACCCTCGACATATTGGCCGAGGTAGCGCCAGATCTGGTCCTTCGACGCATCGGCGCCCATGACCCCGACGAGGTTGAGCAGCAGGCCGAACGTCACCGGCAGTTCGGCGGTCGGCATGTCTTCGCCGCGCGCGACATGGACGTGATGCACCGGGTTGCCGAGCTTCTTGTCGGGCTCCTGCGCCGGATAATTGCCGCGCATCTGCAGATATTCGTCGACCGCTTTCGGGATGACGCCGATGTGGAGCTGCTTCGCCGCCTTGGGCTCGCGGTATGCGAAGAAGGCCAGACTCTCTTCGCTGCCGTAACTCAGCCACTGCTCGAGACTCAGGCCATTGCCCTTCGACTTCGAAATCTTCTCGCCCTTTTCGTCGAGGAACATTTCGTAGATCAGCCCCTCGGGCTTTTGCCCGCCGAGCGCGCGCGCGATCTTGCCCGACTGGATGCCGCTGTCGGTCAGGTCCTTGCCGTACATCTCGTAATCGACGCCGAGCGCGACCCAGCGCATCGCCCAATCGACCTTCCACTGCAGCTTCGCGCCGCCGCCGAGGATCGAATGCGTGATCGTCTCGCCCTCGTCCTCGAACGAGACGAGGCCGGCGTCGGCATCGACCACCGTCACCGGCACCTGCAGCACGATCCCCGACTTGGGGCTCACGGGCAGGATCGGCGAATAGGTCGCGGCGCGTTCGGCGCGCAGCGTCGGCAGCATGATGTCGAGAATGTCCTGGTTATGCCGCAGGACGTTCTTCAGCGCCTCGTCGAAGGCGCCCGACCTGTAGCGCTCGGTCGAGCTCACAAACTCGTAATCGAAGCCGAACCGGTCGAGAAACTCGCGCAGCATCGCATTGTTATGGTGCGCGAAACTCTCATATTTTCCGAACGGATCGGGGATCGCGGTAAGCGGCTTGCCGAGATGGCTGGCCAGCATGTCCTTGTTGGGCACATTGTCCGGAACCTTGCGCAGCCCGTCCATGTCGTCGCTGAACGCCACGAGGCGCGTCGGCGCGCCGCCGGTCAGCGCCTCATAGGCGCGGCGGACCATCGTCGTGCGCAGCACTTCGTTGAAGGTGCCGATATGCGGCAGGCCCGACGGGCCATAGCCGGTCTCGAACAATACCGCCTCGCCGCCCGGTTTGCCCTGCGGATAGCGTTTGACCAGCTTGCGCGCTTCCTCGAACGGCCAGGCCTTGGACGTTTGCGCGGGCTCGCGCAGCGACGGATGAAGGTGCAAGTCGGTCATGGCGCGCGCCATAGCCGCAAGATGCGCCAATGGGAAGAAGACCGGGCGCGCCGGAATTCGAAAATCCTCCCCGTTCCGGGGAGGATCACTGGTCTTCACCCGCGCGGCTGGATCGCGGGCATGAAGCTGCTCCGGCGTAGCAGCGCCGCCGACACCAGCGACACGATCAGCACGACCGGCAATATCTCGGTGAGCGTCAGCGCCATCCGGAACAGCGGATTCTTATACTGCTCGGCCATCGCGCCCATTTCGGACGCGAATTTGGCGATCTCGGCCGCCGATTTGCCTGCCGCGCGCATATCCTCGATGCTGCTCGCAATATATTCCGCCATGAACGTCCCGCCGGTCTGCCACATATAGAGTTCCCAGCCGAGGACGTAGAAAAGCGACGCGAACAGGCCGATGCCGAGCCCGACGCCGAGAGCTTTGCCAAAGCCGATCACCCCGCCCAGATCGACGTCCCGATAGCGCTTCACCCCGACGAACACGAAGATGAGCGCGACCAGCATCGACAGATAGCCGGCGACCATCCCCAACGCCCCATGGTCGGCGAGGAAGCTGATGTTGAGGAACATGCCGATGACGACAATCACGCCCGCGATAGCACCGTAAACCGCGATGATCCTGCCCATGATATATCTCCCCGATGAATGAATGCCATGCGAGGAGAAGCGGGACAACGGCGGAAAATCCATCGCCCAAACGGGTGATTTGGCGCGCTTCGTCCAATTTTACGGCAGGATGTCGAGCGTCCGCGCCTTCTGCACCGCCTGCGTGCGGCTGGCGACCTCCAGCTTTTCATACACGCGCGCGACGTGCGTCTTCACCGTGTTGGGGGAGATGTCGAGCCGGCGCGCGATGACCTTGTTCGCATGGCCCGCCGCCAGCATCTCCAGCACCTCGCACTCGCGCGCGCTGAGCCCCAGTGCGGCGATCGCCGCGTCGTTGCGCGCGAACGCCACGCGCGGACGCGCGGTCAGCCGGTTGCCGACCCATATGCCGAGCGCGACACAGACGACCGCGATGCAGGCGATATAGAATTCGGCCGACCAGCGATGCACGACATGCTTGTAGTTCAGCCATTCGAGCAGGAAGGCCGAGGCCGCGAGAGCGATGCCATAGAGGATGATCGGGCGCGCCATGAGCCGTGGTAGATCATTCTCGGCGGACGCTTGCAATATGGCGCCATCGCCGGGCCTATCGTTACCGGAAAATTTACCATGTCGGGCTTAGCCTCTGCCCATGACGAACTTCCGTTCCCCCACGGCGCGCAGCCACAACCGGACGCCGGTCACGATCGAGGTCATGATCAATGGCGTGCTCAATTTCGTCGACGGCCGCATCGTCGACCTGTCCGAAGCCGGCGCGCGCATCGACGGCGCGAGCATGCCCGCGCGGTCGCGCTGCGAAATCCATTATGCCGGCGAGGTTACCTACGCGGTCGTGATGTGGTCCGAATTCGACCGCATGGGCGTCCGCTTCCCCTACGAGCTGACGCACGGCGCGCTCTACAACGCGCTGCGGAGCGCCCGCAGGGTCAAGCCGGCCGACATTCCACCGGCCTTCCTCAGCCAGCGCACCACGGTCTTCGGCCGCCGCGGGCTGAGCTGATCCTTCGATCCTCCCTGTGCCGCAGGCATGGGGAGGATCCCATGCCGCCTTGCCGCGTTCGCCTTTTGTCCCTAGCGTGTTCCGATGCTCCCCCGCGTCGATCCCCTTGCCCTGCCCGCACTGCACGCGAGCCATGTCGGCATCTGGATCACCGATCCCGCAGGGGGTGTGCAGCGCGTCGGGCGCGGCGAAGCCATCGCCGCGGTCGCCGCGACGCCGCACCTGCTGCTGGGTGCGACGCTGACCGGCGACCGGCTCGGCTATCCCGAATTGTCGGGGCTCGACCTGCTCGAACTCTTCGCCTTCCTCTACCCGGCGCGCTTCGCGGTGCCGACGCCCGCGGGGATCGCCGCCGCGATCGACCTTGAAGCACCGAAGGCCGAAGAGGACATCGCGCCCTTCCTGCCCCGCGCCGCCGCGACGATGCTCGCCAGCCTCGACGATCGCGACTGGCCCGAGCGCGAGGGCGCCTGGCACGGGCTGCAGGCGCTCGGCCGCCAGCGCTGGCCGTGGGCGTCGATCATGCAATCACGGCTCGGCCCGCCCGACAAGGCCGATCGCTGGCTTTTCGCGAAACTGCCCGAGTGGGAAGAGGCGCCGCCGCGCCCGCAGCCGCGGCAGGTGACGGTCAATCCCGACGACATCCGCGCGCGGCTCGACCGGTTGACCGGCGACGGTGCCGAGCGCCGCACGGGGCAGCAGGATTACGCCCGCGCGGCCGCCGCGATCTTCGCCCCGCGCGAGCGCCGCGACATGCCGCAGATGCTCGTCGCCGAGGCGGGCACCGGTATCGGCAAGACATTGGGCTATCTTGCTCCCGCCAAACAGTGGATCGACCAGTCCGCCGGCGCGATCTGCATTTCGACCTATACCAAGGCGCTGCAGCGCCAGCTCGCGCGCGAGACCGAGAAGCTCTATCCCGACGCCGCGACGCACCGCGAGAAGGTCGTCGTGCGCAAGGGCCGGGAAAATTACCTGTGTCTGCTCAATCTCGAGGACGCCTTGCAGGGCGGCTTTTCGGGCCGCGCCGCAATCCTCGCGCAGCTTGTCGCACGCTGGGCGGCGTACACGCGCGACGGCGACATGGTCGGCGGCGACCTGCCCGGCTGGCTCCCCGCGCTGTTCCGCCGCAACGGCACCACCGCGCTCACCGACCGGCGCGGCGAGTGCATCTATGCGGGCTGCCCGCATTTCCGCAAATGCTTCATCGAGCGTTCGGCGCGCGCCGCGACGCAGGCCGACATCGTCATCGCCAACCATGCGCTGACGATGGTGCAGGCCGCGCGCCCGCGTGACGGCGGTGCGCCCGCGACGCGGCTGATCTTCGACGAGGGCCATCATCTGTGGGACGCCGCCGACAGCATGTTCGCGGCGGCGCTGACCGGGCAGGAAGCGGTCGAAATCCGCCGCTGGGTTCTGGGGCCGGAGGGCAAGTCGCGCGGACGGCGGCGCGGGCTCGCGGCGCGCCTCGCCGATGTCGCGAGCTATGACGAGGCGGGCGACAAGGCGATCCAGGGGGCGATCCAGGCGGCGGGCGAGCTGCCCGGCGAGGGCTGGCTCGGCCGCATTTCCGAGAATGAGCCGTGGGGCGCGATCGAGCGGCTGCTCGCCGCGGTGCGCGCGATGACCTATGCACGCAGCGTCGACACGCGCTCCGGCGACAGCGGCTACGGCCTCGAAACCGAACTCGCCGATCCCGATCCCGAACTGGTGGCGGCCGCCGCGAATGCGAGCGATGCGATCGAGGCGCTGCTGCGCCCGCTGATGGCGCTCGGCAAACGGCTCGACGCGCTGGTCGAAGATCCCCCCGACTGGCTCGACGGTCAGGCGCGGGCGCGCGTCGACGGGGCGCGCAACAGTCTCGGAACGCGGATCGACACGCTCGGTGCCTGGCTATCCCTGCTCGGGCGCGTCGGCGGCCCGGCGGATCCCGACTTCGTCGACTGGCTCGCGGTCGACCGGTTCGACGGGCGCGAATTCGACCTTGGCCTGCATCGCCACTGGCTCGACCCCGCACGGCCGGTCGCCGACATCGTCTATCGCCCCGCGCAGGGCGTGCTCGTGACCTCCGCGACATTGCGCAGCGGATCGGGCTGGACCGATGCCGACATCCGCACCGGCGCACGGCATATGGACGGCGGGGTCCAGCATTTCGCGGTGCCGAGCCCGTTCGACTATGCGCGCCAGTCCGAAGTCCTCATCGTCACCGATATCGCGCGCGGCGACCTGCCCGCGCTCGCCGGCGCGTACAGCCGGTTGATCGAGGCGTCGGGCGGCGGCGCGCTCGGGCTGTTCAGCGCGATCCGGCGGCTGCGCATCGTCCATGCCCGCATCGCCGATCGCCTCGCACGCGCAGGCCTGCCGCTCTATGCCCAGCACGTCGATCCACTCGACACCGGCACGCTCGTCGACATCTTTCGCGCCGACCCGCACGCTTCGCTGCTCGGCACCGATGCGCTGCGCGACGGCGTCGACGTGCCCGGCGAGTCGCTACGCCTCGTCGTGATGGAGGGCGTGCCATGGCCGCGCCCGACGATCCTCCACGCCGCGCGCCGCGCGGCGCAGGGCGGCAGCGCCTATGACGACAGCGTCATCCGCGCTCGCATCGGCCAGGCATTCGGCCGCCTGATCCGCCGCGCCGACGATTTCGGGCAGTTCGTGATGCTTTCGCCAAGCTTCCCTTCGCGCCTGCTCGGCGCCTTTCCCGAAGGCACGCCGATCCGCCGCCTGCCGCTCGACGAAGCCGTCAATCATGTCGCCGCGGCGAACGTCGCGCAGCGAAAAAGCGCATATCCCGCCTTTTCACCGTCATAAGATTGCGGCACAGAGTTTCCGACCGAGGGGACGCTTAGGCAACGCGGGGAGCGATTTTGAAGACTTTGACCATCCTGCGGCACGCCAAATCGGGCTGGGACGTGCAGGTCGAGCGCGATTTCGACCGGCCGATCAACGCCCGCGGCCGCCGCGGCGCCGAGCTCATCGGCCAATATGTGAAGCGGCAGGCCTTTCCGATCGACCGCATCATCGCCTCGCCCGCGGTGCGCGTGACCGAAACGCTCGACCTGTTCCAGCCGGCGGCGGCGCTCGATGCGCTCGAACCGCATTGGGACCGGCGCATCTATCTCGCATCGGCGGCGACGCTGATCGACGTCATCCGCGACATGGGCAAGGATGCGGCGCACCTGCTGATCTCCGGTCACAATCCGGGGTTGGAGGATCTGGTGCTCGAGCTCGTTCCGTCGGACGGCGGCGGCCCGCTTCGCGAGCAGGTGGAGGAAAAACTGCCGACCTCGGCGCTGGTGCGGCTCGAACTCGACATCGCCGACTGGCACGATCTGGACGTCAACAAGGCGCGGATCACCGCGTTCATCCGCCCGCGCGACCTCGACCCGGCGCTGGGGCCGGCGATGGATCACGACTGACCGGGATTGCGGCATTGCGGCGGGGATATGTCAGGCCTCGCTCCGTGATCGCGGGCCGGTTTTTCAAAGTTCAGGAAAGTTCAGCCTTATGCATCGCCGGTTTGGGACCGGTGTTTGCCGAACGCGTCTCGCACGCCCGGCCGCGTTGATCCACCAGATGAAAGAGCCGGATGAAGGCTGGCACAGCCGGATAATGTAGGAAAGGCTTATTTGAGGGTGTGTCGGCTTTGGGGTGGGGAGCGGCCCTTCAATTCTCGTCATGCTGGCTGCGGCGATGCTATAA
>NZ_JAFMTR010000001.1 GCF_018682675.1 Sphingopyxis soli | reverse complement strand
GATGGCGCTCGGCCACCCGATCGGCGCCACCGGGTCGATCCTGATCGGCACCGCGCTCGACGAGCTCGAACGCTCGGGCGGACGATACGGCCTCGTCACCATGTGCGCCGCGGGGGGCATGGCGCCGGCGATCATCATCGAACGACTCTGAATTCGTCATCCTGGTGCCCGTTTGACCGCGCGAGGCATCCTGCCAGCCGACCGCCCATCGGCTGGCAGCCGCCTCCAGATAGAACATTCGAAAGGAATATGATGTGACCGGTCCCCTCAAAGGCATAAGGATCGTCGAGTTCGCCGGCCTGGGCCCTGGCCCCTTCTGCGGCATGATGCTGGCCGACCATGGCGCCAAAGTGATCCGTATCGACCGCCCCGGCGCCGCGCTCGATCCGCGCGATCCCCTGTCGCGCAACCGGACGTCGATCGTTCTCGATATGAAGAATCCCGAGGCGCTGAAGGTCGCGCGGGATCTGTGCAAGAGCGCCGACGGCCTCATCGAGGGCTACCGCCCGGGCGTCATGGAACGCCTCGGCCTTGGCCCCGACGTGCTGCTCGCCGACAATCCAAAGCTCGTTTACGGCCGCATGACCGGCTGGGGCCAGTTCGGCCCCTATGCGCAGGCCGCGGGACACGACATCAATTATATCGCGCTGTCGGGCGTGCTGCATACCGTGGGGCGTGCGGGCGAGAAACCGGTGCCGCCGGTCAATTATGTCGGCGATTTCGGCGGCGGCGGCATGATGCTCGCCTTCGGCATGGCGAGCGCGCTGCTGCACGCCGCGAGGACCGGCGAAGGCCAGGTTATCGACTGCGCGATGACCGATGGATCGGCCGTCCTCGCCGCGATGACCTGGGGCTTCTTCGGCTCCGGACGCCTGAAGGACGAACCCGGCGTCAATCTGCTCGATACCGGCGCACATTTCTACGACACCTACACCTGCTCCGACGGCAAATTCATCTCGATCGGATCGATCGAGCCGCAATTCTATGCGCTGCTGCGCGAGAAGACCGGGCTCGACAAGGATCCGGCGTTCGATGCGCAGATGGACCCGTCGCAGTGGGGACCGCTCAAGGACAAGCTCGCCGCGTTGTTCGCGACCAAAACGCGCGACGAATGGTGCGCGATCATGGAAATGACCGACGTCTGCTTCGCGCCGGTG
This sequence comes from Sphingopyxis soli, assembly GCF_018682675.1. Classification (GTDB taxonomy): domain Bacteria; phylum Pseudomonadota; class Alphaproteobacteria; order Sphingomonadales; family Sphingomonadaceae; genus Sphingopyxis; species Sphingopyxis soli. Next base: position 23,165 of record NZ_JAFMTR010000001.1, on the reverse strand, counting down.
CTCTCGCTCGCCGAGGCGCCGCAGCATCCGCACAATGTCGAGCGTGAAACCTTCCTGACCGTCGGCGGCGTCGTCCAGCCCGCTCCCGCCCCGCGCTATTCGGCGACGGTCAACGATACGCCGCGCGCGGCGCCCAAATGCGGCGCCGATGCCGAAGCCCTACTCGCAGGGCTCGGCTATGACGCGGCAGCCATCGCCGCGCTGCGCGATGGCGGCGCTGTCGCCTGACGCTTTGGGCGGCCGGACGCCGGCGCGCGTCCGGTCGCCATCCTTGGCTTGCAACACCGACCCCTGAGGCATAGCTTGCTTCGCGAACGAGGAGAGTTTTTGATGGGCGAGTTTCTGAGTGTCGAGCGGCGGGGCAAGATCGCGATCCTGACGATGATCAAGCCCGAAAGCATGAATGCGATCGGCACGCACGAGGATTGCCGGGACATCATCGACACGCTCCGCGCGCTTGGCGACGACCGCGGTGTCAGCGCGATCATCCTCACCGGCAGCGGCAAGGCCTTCAGCGCCGGCGGCAACCTCAAGGGGATGCAGGACCGCACCGGCATCGGCGTCCTCGACCAGCCCGATTCCACCCGCGCCAATTACCGCAAGGGCGTCCAGGCGGTGATCCGCGCGCTGATGGACTGCGAGGTGCCGATGATCGCCGCGGTCAACGGCCACGCAATAGGGCTCGGCTGCGACCTTGCCGGCACCTGCGACATCCGCATTGCGTCCGAGAGCGCGAAGTTCGCGTGCAGCTTCATCAAGGTCGGGATCGTTCCCGGAGACGGCGGCGCCTGGCTGCTCCAGAAGATACTCGGCTATCCGCGCGCCGCCGAACTCTTCCTGACCGGCGACCGCTTCGACGCCACTACCGCGAAGGACTATGGCCTGGTCACCGAGGTCGTGCCCGACGATCAATTGCTCGACCGCGCGATCGCAATCGCCGAACGCATCGTCTGCAACCCGCCCCGCGCGCTCCGCCTGACGAAACGCCTGCTCCGCGAGGCGCAGCACAGCCGGATGAGCGATATCCTCGAACTCAGCGCCGCCTATCAGGCGATCGTCCATGAAACCGCCGACAATCGGGAGGCGATCAACGCTTTCGTCGAAAAGAGGGAGCCGGTGTTCACAGGAGAATGACAATGTTGGCCGAGCGTGTCCTGCCCCTGTCGGGGGTTCACAATTTCCGCGACTATGGCGGCTATGCCGTCGAAGGGAACGGCCGCCTGCGCGACAATTTCCTGTGGCGGTCGGCGCACCATGAATCAGCGAGCGACGACGACCTTGCTGCGGTCGATGCGCTCGGCCTCGAAACGGTGATCGACCTGCGCGGCGACGACGAGCGCCAATTGCACCCGTGTCGGCGGTCGCCGAATTTCGCAGGACGCGTGCTGTTCGCCGGCGGCATCACCGCCGGCCTCGCGCCGCATTTGCAGGCGGCGGGCGGCGCGATCGATGCCGAGACGGCGCGCGAGCGGATGATCGACACCTACGCCGGGATGCCGTACCGGCCCGCGCTGGTCGCGACGCTGCGGCTCTATCTCGCGGCGCTGGCGGACACCGACGCGCCGAGCCTTGTCCACTGTGTCGCGGGCAAGGACCGCACCGGTTTCGCGGTGGCGATCGTCCACCGGCTGCTCGGGGTTCACGAGGACGATTTGATGCAGGATTATCTGCTCACCAACACCGCCGGCAGGATCGAGGAACGGATCGAACAGGGCGCGGCGCATATCCGGATGCGCTACGGCGCGGAGATCAAGGACGATGCGATCCGCGCGCTGATGTCTGTCAATCCCGCCTATCTCGACGCCGCGCTCGCGACCGTGCGCCGCGATCATGGCGACATCCCGACCTATGCCGAAACAGTGCTGAACCTGACGCCGGAAAAGCGCGAGGCGATGATCGACCGGCTGGTGATCTAAGGGTCCTGACCCCAACGCTTCACTCGCCCTTCACCAGCACCCCGCCCTTCACCACCGCATCGACGCTTTCGAGCTGGCGAACATCGCTCAGCGGATCGCCGTCGACCGCGATGATGTCGGCATAACGGCCCACCGCAATCGCACCGACGTCTTTTTCCCGGTCGAGCGCCTGCGCGGCGTTGCGCGTCGCGGCCTGGATAGCCTCGATCGGGGTCATTCCATATTCGACCATGACCCGGAACTGCTTGCCGACCTCGCCATGCGGCATCACGCCGGCGTCCGATCCGAACACCATCCGCACGCCAGCCTTGTGCGCCTTGCGGAAATTGTCGCGCTGGATCTGCGCAATCTCGCGGTCTTTGCGCAAATTATCCTCGAGCACGCCGTTCTTCGCGCCCTCAGCCTGCGTATATTCGGTGTTGTAGATATCCATCGAGAACCAGACGGGACGCTTGCGCGCGAGCGCCATGCGGATGCCTTCGTCATCGACAAGGCTTGCATGCTCGATCGTGTCGATCCCGGCGCCGATCGCGGCGCGGATTCCGCCCGCTCCATGCGCGTGCGCGGCGACGCGAAGACCCCATTGATGCGCCTCGTCGGCAATCGCTTTAAGTTCGGCGTCGGTCAACTGCTGCTGCCCCGGTTCGGTGTTGCGCGAAAAGACGCCGCCGGTCGCGCACACCTTGATCACCTCGGCGCCATATTTGCGCTGGCGGCGGACCTGATAGCGCAGCTCGTCGGGCGTATCGCCGATCCCCTCTTCCTTGCCGTCCTTCTTTTCGAGGCTGGGCGGCAGGAAGGTGCTGTCGCAGTGCCCGCCGGTCGCGCCGAGCGCATAGCCCGCAGGCACGATCCGCGGCCCTACCGCGTAGCCCGCGTCGATCGCTTCCTTGAGCCCGATATCGTTGCGGTTGTCCGAGCCGACGTTGCGCACGGTGGTGAAACCCGCCTCGAGCATGTCGTGCGCGTTCTTGACCGCAGTCATGCCCCAGAAGCTGTCGGTGAATTCGAGGCCGCGATAGCCGCCGATATCGGCGGGGCCGTCGAGGTGGACGTGCATATCGATCAGCCCCGGCAGCAAGGTCTTGTCGCCAAGATCGATATGCTTGACGTTCGAGCCCCAGCGGACGACGCGCGCATCGGCGATCCCGGTGATACGGCCATCGGCGCCGACAAAGATCGCGGGATGCTCGACCGTCTTGCCGGCCAGCACATCGACGTAGCGCGCGGCGGTGATCACCGTCTGGCCCGTCCCGTCCTGCGCCACTGCCGACACCGAAAGGAGGGCGGCGGAACCACAAGCGATTCCCCGCAGAAAACTGACAAACTTCACCCGCGATTGCATGTCCGACCCGCCTGTTGTTGGTGCCCGCTACCTAGATGGCAAAACCGGCGGCTGTAGGACAGCGGAAAGTGATGGCCCGCTTTCGAAGGCGATCAGACGCCCTTGCGCCCGAAGCCGCCGGGGCGCGGGGTGAAGGGGCGCAGGTCGTCGCCGAGGGCGTCGGACGCGATCGGCGGCGGGGGAGCCGCGTCGCGGCCCCGCATATAGTTGGCGAAGGCGGCATCGGGGTCGAAACCCTGCGTATCGGCCAGCTTATCGCCCGCCGCGGCGCCGGCGTCCGGCACGCGATTGGTCCCGCTGACGACGCGTAACAACTTGATGACGAGCGGCAACGCCAGCAACAGCCCGACGATCGCGAGGCCGATCACGGTCGGACCAAGGCCGATGCCGACGATCCCCTCGGCGCTGTTGCCGCCGACACCCGCGAAATACCAGAGCATCGCACCGATATAGACGATCGGGATGAGCGCGAAGACCCAACTGAACACACCGCCGATTACCCGCATCGCAGTCCCTCCCCTGCCGATGCGTGCCGGTTTAGGTCCGAATGCTTACGATTGTCTTAGGCCGCGCCGCGCGACCGCCCATGTGCCGAACAACGCGAAGGCCGCGCCGAGCATCGTGCCGCCGACGATATCGCTCGCCCAATGCACGCCGAGCATGATGCGTGAAAAGCCGTTGAGGATGATCATCCCGAACGCCAGCGTCCAAGCGAGCGCTCGCCAGCGCGGCGGTGCGAGCCATGCGAGGAGCAGATAAACCGCGGCTGCGCTCGTTGCATGGCCACTGGGATAGGAAAAACTCGTCTGATGGTCGAGATGCTCGATCAGATCGGGGCGGGTGCGGCCGAACCCGAGCTTGAGCAGGCTGGAGGCAAGGTTCGAGAGCAGCGAAGCGCCGCCAAGCGCAGCGGCGCAGCGCGGCCCGCACCAGTGCCAGACGAGCCCGCAGAGCAGAATGACGATGATCCAGCGCGGGGTGCCGCCGCCGATCCAGCTGATACCCTGCATGAGGGCGATGAACGCCGCGCTGCCTTCATCGACGCGAAGCGAAAGCGCGCGCGAGACTTGCCAGTCGGCGGCCGCCGTCCAGCCGGCCTCGACCGCAAAGCCGAGCAGGACGACCGCGAGGAGCAGCCCCGCGGCGATGATCGGCAATCGCGAATGACGGTCCAAATAATCCTCCCTGTGGTGAAGCCATGGGAAGGTGGCGGCCCCGCAGGGGCCGACGGAGGAGCCCCTCCACCACCCTGCGGGTGGCCCCCTCCCCATCGCCGCGCGACGGGGAGGATGGAAATATCAGATGTGCAGCGGCCGCCCGAACGCCGCCAGCACGCCTTCGTGCATCGTCTCACTGAGTGTCGGGTGCGGGAAGACGGTGCCGATGAAATCATCCTCGACCAGCTCGGCGGTCTTGCCGATCGTATAGCCCTGGATCAGTTCGGTAACTTCGGCGCCGATCATGTGTGCGCCGAGCAGCTCGCCGGTGTTGGCGTCGAATATGGTCTTGGTGAAACCTTCGGCCTCGCCCAAGGCAATTGCCTTGCCGTTGCCGATGAAAGGGAAGGTGCCCGCCTTGACCTCATAGCCGAGTTCCTTGGCCTTCGCCTCTGTCAGCCCGACGCTGGCGATCTGCGGACGGCAGTAGGTGCAGCCCGGGATGTTGCGCGGGTCCATCGCGTGCGGGTGATTGCCCGCGATCGCCTCCACCGCGATCACCGACTCGTGCATCGCCTTGTGCGCGAGCCACGGCGGCGCGGTGACGTCGCCGATCGCCCAGATGCCGGGGACGTTGGTGCGGCACATCGCGTCGGTGTCGATATGGCCCTTGGTGGTCTTCACGCCCAATGCTTCGAGCCCGATATTCTCGGTGTTCGGAACGATGCCGATCGCGACGATCGCGTGGCTGAATTCGGCGCTTTCGGTCTTGCCGTCCTTGGTCTTGATTTTCGCGGTGACGCCGGTCGCGGTCGCCTTCAGTTCCTCGACCCCGGCGCCGGTGTGGATCGTCATGCCCTGCTTCTTGAGCGCCTTTTCGAGGAATGCCGACACATCGGCATCCTCGACGGGGACGAGGCGGTCGAGCATTTCGACCACGGTCACCTCGGCGCCCATATCCTTGTAGAAGCTCGCGAACTCGATCCCGATCGCGCCCGATCCGATGACAAGCAATTTCTTGGGCATCTCGGGCGGGACGAGCGCGTGGCGATAGGTCCAGATGCGCTTGCCGTCGGCGGGCGCGAAGGGCAGGTCGCGCGCGCGTGCACCGGTCGCGACGATGATATTCTTGGCGGTCAGAGTTTCGGTGCCCTTCTCGCCCTTCACTTCGAGCTTGCCCGGCGCGGTCAGCTTGCCGGTGCCCATATGGACGGTGATCTTGTGCTTCTTCATCAGGAAGGCGACGCCCTGGCTGAGCTGCTTGGCTACGCCGCGCGAGCGCTTCACCACCGCATCAATGTCGGCGCTGATCTGCTGCGCGATCAGGCCGTAATCGCCCGCGTGCTGCATATAATGATAGATTTCGGCCGAACGCAGCAGCGCCTTGGTCGGGATGCAGCCCCAGTTGAGGCAGATGCCGCCCAGATTCTCGCGCTCGACGATCGCGGTTTTGAGTCCGAGCTGCGCCGCACGGATCGCCGCGACATAGCCGCCGGGGCCCGAGCCGAGGACGATGAGATCGTAATTGGTGTCAGCCATTATGGGCTCCTTCAAAAGCCCCTCTCCCCTTGCGGGAGAGGGGTTGGGGTGTGGGGACGGCGCGCGTCTGCGCGCCAGAAGAATCGATGGCGTCCAATATGCTCGCGGCGACGCCTTCTATGTTGGTCAGTATGTCGTTGTTCCAGAAGCGGAGGATACGAAAACCCTGCGCGATCAAATAGGCATCGCGCTGAGCGTCATGCGGGTTTTCGGCGTGCTGGCCGCCATCGGCTTCGACGATCAGACGGTGTTCGAAACAGATGAAGTCGGCGATGTAGAGGTCGTCGATAATCTCCTGACGTCGCCATCGGAGGCCTTGGAAACGTCCGGCACGGAGGATCGACCATAGACGGCGTTCGGCATCGGTCGGGTTCGAGCGCATCTGGCGGGCGCGTTCCAGCAGCAGCGCTTTGCGGGCGAGGACTTCGGCGAGAGTCTTGTGCGCCGCTGCCGCGGCGCGAACCCCACTCCCCAACCCCTCTCCCGCAAGGGGAGAGGGGCTTTGGCCCCTCTCTGGCATTTTACGCCACCAGCCCCAGCGGGCTCTCCACCAGTTCCTTGAAGGTCTTCATGAGCAGCGCGCCGTCGGCGCCATCGATCGCGCGGTGGTCGAAGCTGCCGGTCGCCGACATGACGGTCGCGATCGCGAGCGCGTCGTCGACCACATAAGGCCGCTTCTCGCCGGCGCCGATCGCCATGATCATGCCCTGCGGAGGGTTGATCACCGCGGTGAACTGCTTGATCCCCATCATCCCCATGTTCGAGATCGAGGCGGTGCCGCCCTGATACTCGCTGGGCTGGAGCTTGCCTTCCTTCGCCTTCGCGGCAAGCTCGGACATTTCGGTCGAGATCTTCGACATCGACTTGCCGCCCGCGTCGGTGATGATCGGGGTGATCAGGCCGCCGGGGATGCTGACCGCGACCGAAATGTCGGCGCGCTTGTAGAAGCGCATCACATCGCCGCCGAAGCTGACATTGCACTGCGGCACGCGTTCGAGCGCGACCGCGAGCGCCTTGATCAGCATGTCGTTGACGCTGAGCTTGACCCCGCGGCTTTCGAGGCTGGCGTTGAGCTCGCCGCGCAGCTTGAGCAGCGCGTCGAGGCGGATGTCGACGGTGAGGTAGATGTGCGGCGATTCCTGCATCGACTGGGTCAGGCGGCGCGCGATCGTCTTGCGCATGCCGCTGAGTTTCTCGTCCTCGTGCGGGATGCCGAAATCGGGGATCGGGCCGGCGGCTGCAGGGGCCGGCGCAGCCGCGGGAGCAGCAGCAGGCGCTGCGGCGATAGGAGCCGCCGCTGCAACTGGAGCGGCAGCACCAGCGGGAGCGCCATCGAGATCGTCCTTGACGATGCGCCCACCGGGGCCGCTGCCCTTGATCGTCGAAAGGTCGATGCCCTTCTCGGCAGCGATGCGCTTGGCGAGCGGACTCGCCTTGATGCGGTCGCCCGATGCGGCGGGAGCCGGAGCGGCTGCGGTAGGAGCCGGCGCGGGCGCTGGCGCGGGTTCGGCCTTCGCAGCGGGCGCCGGTGCGGCGGCGGGAGCAGGTGCCGGCGCGGGAGTCGCCTTGGCGCTCAACGCATCCTCGCCCTCGCCCGCGATCACCGCGATGACGGTGCCGACCTTCACATTGTCGCTGCCTTCGGCGACCAGAATCTGCGTGATCGTGCCATCGTCGATCGCCTCGAACTCCATCGTCGCCTTGTCGGTCTCGATCTCGGCGAGCAGGTCGCCCGATTTGACCGCATCCCCCTCTTTCACCAGCCATTTGGCGAGCGTCCCTTCCTCCATCGTCGGCGAAAGGGCGGGCATTTTGAGTTCGATCGGCATCGTCGCTTTTGTCCTCGATCTTACGGGCGTGAGTCTTGCAGGCGGTGCCTGCCGCTACGGATTGTTCCTCGCCATAAGACTTGCTCGGGTCAAGGTCCAGCGGGGCAACTTGCCTTTCATACGAATGTGACGCACTCTCGCCTCACAAAAAGCATAGCGAGGGGTCGGGCGATGCGGACGTATCTGGTGGTGATCGACGACAGTCCCGAGGCCAGCCTGGCGCTGCGTTTCGCGGCGCGGCGCGCGGCGCGGACGGGCGGCGGGGTCGCGGTGCTGGCGATCATCCCGCCGCAGGATTTCGTGGCGTTCGGCGGCGTCCAGGCGACGATCGAGGCCGAAGCGCGCGAACATGCCGAGCAACTCGTCGCGGCGGCATCCGATGCCGTGATGCAGGAGGGCAATATCGTCGCGCAGACGATGATCCGGTCGGGCAAGCCGGTCGAGGTCGTTCGCGATGCGATCGGCGAGAATGACGAGGTCGCGGCGCTGGTGCTGGCGACCGCAGCGAGCGGCGCGCCGGGGCCGCTGGTGACGCACTTCACCGGACAGGATGCGGGAACCCTCCCCTGCCCGGTGATGATCGTGCCCGGCGGAATCGATATCGCCCGGCTCGATGCGCTGAGTTAGGTTGCGACCGCGCGCGGCAGCGCGGCGGCGCCCTTCGCTTCCAGAAGGGCGAGATCGAGAACGACGAGCGCCTGCACCGCAACGATGACGATGCCGGGCCAACTCATCTGCCCCGCAAAGACTGCTATTACCGCGAAGCTCGCCGCGACCCAGCCGAGATTGCCGATCGCGATAAGGTTAGCGAGCGCCTTGCTCGGCGCCTTCTGGTTCGCGACGAACAGCATCAGCGCCGCCGAAGGCAGCCCGATCCAGCCCGCGACGGTCACGACGCCCGAGGGGAGGCCGAGCAGCGCGGTGACCGTCGCGGTGGCGAACACGCACAGCAGGAACAGCGCCGCGCACGTGATCGCATCGATGATGAGAATGGTCTTGAGATTGAAATGGGGCATGGGGTTCTCCTTTCGACCCCAACCGAATGAACCCCGAATTGAATGGCGTCGATTACGCGGGAGGTAATGGAAATCGGAAAAGGCCTCGGCTAGCCCGGACGACAAAGGAGAAGGCCATGCATGTCGCACCCCTCGGCGAACAGCTTCGCGAATGGCGCACCCGCCGCCGGATGAGCCAGATGGACCTCGCGCTCGACACCGAGATATCGACGCGGCACCTGAGCTTCATCGAGACGGGGCGGTCGAAACCGAGCGCCGCGATGCTACAGCGGATCGCCGACTGCCTCGAGGTGCCGCACCGCGCGCGCAATGCGCTGCTGCTCGCGGCGGGCTATGCGCCCGATTTCCAGGAACGCCCGCTCGACAGCCCCGAAATGGCCGGGATGCGGGCGATCGTCGAGCATGTGCTGAAAGGGCACGAGCCTTATCCCGCGCTTGCGGTCGACCGGCACTGGAACATGGTCACGGCGAACGACGCCATCGCGATCGTGATCGAGCAGGTATCGCCTGCGCTGCTGACGCCGCCGGTCAATGTGCTGCGGATTGCGCTGCATCCCGAGGGACTGGCGCCGCAGATCGTCAACTATGCGATGTGGCGCGCGCATATCCTGCACCGGCTCGACCTCCAGATCGAGGCGAGCGCCGACCCTCAGCTTGCCGAGCTGCGCGAAGAGCTGGCGGGCTATGCGGTCGAAGCGAACGACAATGATGCTGACGCGATCAACAGCATTGCCGTCCCGTTGGTGCTTGATACGGTCGCCGGGCGGATCAGCTTCGTGTCGACGGTGACGATCTTCGGTACGCCAGTCGACATCACGCTGTCGGAACTGGCAATCGAGGCCTTCTTTCCGGCGGATGCGGAGAGTGCGGCGTTGTTGGCTAATTTGGCTGTGCGCCAATGAGCCTCGTCATTGCGAGCGAAGCGAAGCAATCCAGGGCGGTTGACGCAAACTCCGGATTGCCGCGTCGCCTGCGGCTCCTCGCAAGGACGAAGTGAGCTACCGCTTCCGCCCTTGATGCCGGATATTCCCCGGTCGGCCTCGTTTTCCGATCATATGCTTGCCGGATTTGTCTTTCCCTTTCAGCCCGTCACGACGCGGCGGACGATTGCGAAAGCCGCCTTCGGGGGCGTGGGGAAGCTCGAAGCGCAGCGCGCCGCTGATCGGATTCGCCTCCATCAGCCGCAGGTCGATCCGCTGGCCCACCGAATAGCTCACCCGGCCATGTTCGCTGTCGAGCGTCCGCGCCGCCTCGTCGTAGAAGAAGCGTTCGCTGCCCAGCGTCGACACCGGCACCAGCCCGTCGCCGCCGAGGCCGTCGACGGTCGCAAAGAAGCCGAAGGGCTGCACCCCGGTGATCCGCGCCGACACGATCTCGCCGGTCTTGGTCGCAAGATAGGCCGCAACATAACGATCGATCGTTTCGCGCTCAGCCTCCATCGCGCGGCGTTCGAGCGCGCTGATCGCCTCGCCGATGCGCGACAAGCCCTTGCGGTCGGCCTCGCCGAGCCCGGTGCGCTCGGGCAATCCTTTCGGTTTGCCCGGCACCTCAAGGCGATAGCTGTCGACCAGCGCGCGGTGGACGATCAGGTCGGCGTAGCGGCGGATCGGCGAGGTGAAATGCGCGTAGCTACCCAGCGCGAGGCCGAAGTGGCCCGAATTGGCGGGACCGTAATAGGCCTGCGTCTGGCTGCGCAGAATCGCCTCCATCAGCTGCGGCAGGCGGTCGTCGCCCGAGAAGCCGTCGATCAGCCGGTTGAACACCGCGGGCGTGATCACCTGCCCCAGCGCGAAGCTCTGCTCGAAGGTTTCGAGATAGTCCTTCAGGCTGACGAGCTTCTCGCGGCTCGGCGGTTCGTGGATGCGGTACATCACCGGCGATTTCTTCGCCTCGAGCGCCTTCGCCGCGGCGACGTTCGCCGCGATCATATAATCCTCGATCAGCCGCATCGAATCGAGCCGCTCGCGCACCTTGATCTCGGCGATATTGCCCAACTCGTCGAGCCGCACCTGCCGTTCGGGCAGGTCGAGATCAAGCGGCGCGCGCGCGGCGCGCGCCTTGGCGAGCAAGGCCCAGCAGCCCCAGAGATTTTTGAGCGTCGGAAGCACATCGGCGTCCCAGCCTTCGTCGGGCACATCGGCATCATGGGCCGCCTGCGCACGCTCATAGGCGATATTCGCGCGCAGCCGCACCAGCGCGCGCGCGAAGCGCCATGACGTCACTTTGCCATGCTTGTCGACGGTCAAATGACACGCCATCGCGGCGCGATCCTCGCCCGCCTTCAGCGAGCAGACGCCCGCGGACAGCGTTTCGGGAAGCATCGGCACGACCTGGTCGGGGAAATAGACGCTGTTGCCGCGGCGCCGCCCCTCGCGGTCGAGCGCGCCGTCCGCGCGGACATAATAGCTGACGTCGGCAATCGCGACGATCGCCTTCCACCCGCCCTTGTTCGCCTCATCCTCGTCGGGGATCGCCCAGACGGCATCGTCATGGTCGCGCGCATCGATCGGGTCGATCGCAACGATCGGCAGGTCGCGCAGATCCTCGCGGCCGTCGGGGGTCAGCGGCAGCTTCGCCGCACGCTCGGCTTCCTCCAGCGTCTCGTCGTTGAAGACATGGGGAATTTCGTGCCGCGCGATCGCGATCATGCTGAGCGAGCGCGGCGCGAAAGGATCGCCGATCACGGCGATCACGCGCGCCTTGGTCGCCGGCCCGCGCCCCGACAGTTCGGCCCGCACGAGATCGCCGATCTGCGCCTCGCCCATGTCGGACACCGCAAAGTCGAAGCGCGCGCGCTTGTCGGCGGGGCGCAGCCAGGTGATCGGCTTGCCGCCGGGGCCGGTGTCGGCGACGAGCACGCCGATAATCGTCTCGCCGCCCGCCTGCAGCTTTTTCATCGGATGCGCGACATGGCCGCTGCCGCGCTCCTCGGTCCGCGACAGGATGCGGTCGCCGATACCGAGCGCGCCCTTGCGGCCCTTCTCCATCATGCGAAGGCGCGGCGCGGGGCCGCTACCTTCCCAGCGATCGGGTACGGCCCATATCGTGTCGCCCTCGACCGCGGCGACGCGCAGCACGGTGACCTTCGGCAGCCCGCCATGCTTGTGGAACGCCCGCCCCGGCGCCATGTCGACCAGCCCGTCGTCGGTCATGTCCTTGAGCAGCGCCTTCAGCGCGATCTTGTCGGCGCCATGGAGTCCGAAATGCTTCGCGATCTCGCGCTTGCCGACCGCACCGGGGCTGTCCTGTATGAAGCGCAGGATATGCTCGCGCGAAGGAAGGCCGGGTAGCGGCTTGGGCTTTTTCATCGAGCGCCGCCAAATTTGTTCGCACGAAGACACGAAGACACGAAGAGGCTTGGCTCGTTCAAGAGCCGCCGGATGCCGTCTTTGAAGGTGGGAGTTCCGAAGTTCATTACAAATCCGTGGGTTAAACCCATCAACCGCAAATAGGTCACAACCTGATTCGCGTGAACAGGCAATGTCGCTTCGGTCGATTTGATTTCGATCACGAGGCGATCGTCGACAAGAAGATCAAGGCGAAACGCATTCGGTATCGCTACGCCATCGTAGGTTAAATCGATCGGCAATTGCCGATCAATCTTCAAGCCCAAAGCCCCGAGCTTGGCAGCGAGCATGGTTTCATACGCCGACTCCAGCAGCCCCGGACCAATATCTTTGTGAAGCTGGAACCCCACATCGACCACGATGGAACAGAGCTGCTCGATATCCATGCTCTATCCTCTTCGTGTCTTTGTGTCTTTGTGCGAACCCTTATCTTCCGCGTCCCCGATATCAATAGGTCCGCCCGATGAGCACGCGTTCGACCGCGGGCTCGCCGGTGAAGAAGCAGGCGCCGTCGGCCGGCGCGGCGTCGAGCGGCGTGTTGCGCATCGTCAGCTTGAGTGCCTTCAACTGCTCGACGATCTTGTCCAGAGCGGCGCCTGTCGGACGCGACCATTGCACCTCGACCCAGCCGACGAATTTTTCGTCGCCGGCAAAATGGGCCTTCAGATCGGTGACGTCGCGGCGGATGTTCGAATGCAGCCTTTCCTTCGCCTCCGCATGGAGGTTCGCCTGAATTTCGGTCAGCGTCGCCACCGCACTCGCCACGAACGCGTCCTTTGCGACGAACGCCGTGTCGAGCTTGCCGCTCTCCTGATACAGCCGATCGCGGCGGATCACCGCGACATTGCCCCCCGCGACGTCGCGCGGACCGATTTCGACGATGATCGGCGCGCCCTTTTTGACCCAGCCCCAGCGCTTGGTCTGTGCCTTGTTCGCGCTCGCGTCGAGCAGCACGCGCACCGGCTCGCGAAAGGCGTCGAGCGCCTTCAGCTTCGTTTCCAGATCGCGGCAATAGTCGAGGATCGCGGCGTCCTCGTCATTGTCCCGCAGCATCGGCACGATGACGATCTGGTGCGGCGCGATACGCGGCGGACAGCGCAGGCCATCGTCGTCGCCATGCGTCATGATGACGCCGCCGATCATGCGCGTGGAGGTGCCCCAGCTCGTCGTGTGACAAAGGCTGTGGCCGCCGTCCTTGTCCTGATAGCGGATGCCCGCGGCCTCGGCGAAGCCGGTGCCGAGATAGTGCGAGGTGCCGGCCTGCAGCGCCTTGCCGTCCTGCATCATCGCCTCGATCGAATAGGTCGCGACCGCGCCGGGAAAGCGCTCGTTCTCTGGCTTCTCGCCGGCGATCACCGGCATCGCGAGGACATCCTCGGCAAAGCTGCGGTACATTTCGAGCGCGCGCAGCGTCTCGGCCATCGCGTCGTCGCGGTCGGCGTGCGCGGTATGGCCTTCCTGCCACAGGAATTCGCTGGTGCGCAGGAACATGCGCGTGCGCATTTCCCAGCGGACGACGTTGGCCCACTGGTTGACCTTGAGCGGCAGGTCGCGCCAGCTCTGGACCCAGCGGCTCATCGCATTGCCGATCACGGTTTCGGACGTGGGGCGGACGATCAGCGGTTCCTCGAGCTTCGCCTCGGGATCGGGAACGAGCTTACCCTTGCCGTCGGCGATCAGCCGGTGGTGCGTGACGACCGCCATTTCCTTTGCGAAACCATCGACATGGTCGGCTTCCTTCTCGAAGAAGCTCAGGGGGATGAAGAGCGGGAAATAGGCGTTCTGGACCCCGGCATCCTTGATCGCGGCGTCCATGACCTTCTGGATCCGTTCCCAGATGCCATATCCCCACGGCTTGATCACCATGCAGCCGCGCACGCCCGATTCCTCGGCAAGGTCGGCTTCGGCAATGACGTCCTGATACCAGGCCGCGAAGTCGGCCTGACGGGTTACGCTGAGCGCATGCTTGATCATCTGTCCTGTTTTCTAATCTGAGGGGCGAGAGAGCGGCCCCGTCGTTACTTCTTCGCGAGCTCGGCCTTGAGGTCGGCGATTTCGGCCTTGAGCGCCGCAATCTCGGCATCTTTCGATTTGCTGCCCACAGCGCCCGGCATGAAGGCGCCCGCCGCCTGCTGGAACATTTCGAGGTTCCGGCGGGTCAGCTCGGCCAATGGATTCGCCCCCAGCGCGCCTTCGAAGGCGGCGCGGACATCCTGCTGGTTCTTGCGGAACGACGCCATCGAGGCCTCGAGATACTGCGGCACCACCGACTGCATCTTGTCGCCATAGAGGCCGATCAGATGGCGGAGGAAATTGACGGGCAGCAGCGTCTCGCCCTTGGTCTCGGTATCCATAATGATCTGCGTCAGGACATTATGGGTGATATCCTCGCCGCTCTTGGCATCGACGACGCGGAAGTCGCGGCCATCGCGAACCATGGCGCCAAGATCGTCCAGCGTGATGTAGCAACTGCGTTCGGTGTCATAGAGGCGCCGGTTCGCATATTTCTTGATGGTGACGACGCCGTCATCTCCGGTCGTCTTCGATTTTGTCATGCTGACCCAGGCTCCTGTACCCCAAGGCCGGGTTCCCCCGGCCGGACTCCCGCTTTTCGCTGCGGCCATGGCAATAGCATCAAATCATGATGCGCCGCAACATGCGCGCCCGCGACCGAATCGGCGGGCGACGATGCGGTCGGCGTAAACGCCCCTCGGGACGGAGAACCCACAGCCCGCAAGCATTTTTGAGCGAAGGCGCTCGCCGCTTCGGGCGGGTCGATTGAGCCGCCTCCCGCAATTTCGTTACAATCGTTACCAATTTCAGGAACTTTTTTGACGCAATTTGCCCGCCGGCGATCAAATCATATCGCAACTGCGAAATGTCCTTTTCCTGCGGACGCCTCACCCGGTGTTGCCAAAATGACACAACGCAGGCGCTCACGTTGCATATCTGTGAAAATTCATCCCGCGGGACTTGTGTCGCCGCAATTTTCCGTCTTTCTAGACGGCAGGCCGTTCTCTTTTCAGTCTCTCAGAACGGTAAACGGGGAAACATATCATGAAAAAGACTAGCTTGCTGGTCAGGGGCTCCGCCCTGACTCTTGCATTGTTCAGCGCGATGCCTGCGTTCGCGCAGACCGATGCCGCTGCTGCGGAAGAGGGCGCCGACGAAGGCGGCACCGCCATCGTCGTCACCGGCTCGCGCATCCGCCAGCCGAACCTTGAATCGGCAAACCCGATTGCGGTCGTCACCGGTGAAGAGATTTTCCAAACCGGCGGCATCTCGGTCGGCGACCTTCTCAACGACCTGCCGCAGCTCCGCAGCACCTTCAGCCAGCAGAACTCGACCCGCTTCCTCGGTACGCGCGGTCTTAACCTGCTCGACCTTCGCGGTCTCGGCACCCAGCGCACGCTGGTTCTCGTCAACGGCCGCCGCCACGTCGGCTCGGACGTGCTGTCGAACGGCGTGTCGGTCGACACCAACACCATCCCGTCGGACCTCGTCGAGCGTATCGACATCGTGACCGGCGGCGCATCGGCCGTTTACGGTTCGGACGCCATCGCAGGTGTCGTCAACTTTGTTCTCAAGGACGACTTCGAAGGCGTCCAGGTCCGCGGCCAGGGCGGCATCTCGAAGTATAAGGACGCGGGCAACCAGTTCCTCTCGGTCACCGCAGGCCAGAACTTCGCCGAAGGGCGCGGCAACGTCGCGATCAACCTCGAATATGCGCACAGCCAGGACTTCTATGCCTCGGGCCGTCCGTATCTCGACACGAACAATGGCTTCCTCGTTATCGAAGCCGACCCCCCGGGTTCGCCTAATGGCGCGGCCGGCGGCTTTGACCGCTACTTCTTCCGCGATATCCGCTCGACGACGATCAGCCTCGGCGGCATGGTTGCGGCCTATCCGAACCCGACGCTCGCTCCCTGCGGCCGCGGCGGCGGCACGGCTTACACCTGCGCCTTCCTGTTCCAGCCCGACGGCAGCCTGGTCGCCCAGACCGGCGACCGCGCCGGCCTCGGCCCGACGGGTCCGTTCATCGGCGGCAACGGTTACACGGGCCGCGAAGGTCGCCTGATCGCGCTTTCGCCGCAGCTTCAGCGCTATTCGGCCAACCTGATCGCGCATTTCGAGGTTTCGCCGGCATTCGTTCCGTTCCTCGAAGCGAAATATGTCCGTTCGGAAGCGCAGGGTTCGCAGAGCGGTCCCTTCTTCTCGCAGGGCGCGACGCTGGGTGATCCGGGCGGCCGCGAACGCGTTCGCCTCGACAATCCGTATCTGTCTACCCAAGCACGCCAGCTCTTGACCGACACATTCCTTGCGTCGACGGTGAACCCGAACACGGGCGCGGCCTTTACCGACACGGTTGTCAACGGCGTCGTGACGGTTACTGCCGCGCAAAAGCTTGCCACACAGCGGGCGCAGATCAGCGCAGGCACCTTCCGCTTCAGCCTGCGTCGCAACTGGACCGATTTCGGCACCCGCGACGAAGAAATCACGCGTGAAACCTATCGCGCCGTGATCGGTGCGCGCGGCGAGTTCAACGACGACTGGAACTATGAAGTCTTCGTCAACTACGGCGAGCACAAGGAAAAGAACCTCATCAAGGGCAACGTCAACATTCAGCGCTACCTGCTGGGCATCGACACCACCCGCGATGCGAACGGCAACATCGTCTGCCGCTCGAAGCTCCCGGGCAACGATCCGCTGTCGTACGTGTACGGCACGCCGCTAAGCGCCGGTGACGATCCGCGCCTGGCCGCCGACGTCGCGGCCTGCGTTCCGATCAACCCGTTCGGCGAAGGTTCGGTTTCCGAGGCGGCGCGCAACTATGTGCTCGTCGACTCGCTCGCGACCGGCAAGATCACGCAGCTCAACATCGGCGGCTATGTCGCCGGCGACACGAGCGAATTCTTCAACCTGCCGGGCGGCCCCGTGGCCTTCTCGCTGGGTGCGGAATATCGCCGCGAAACGCTGAAGTATGACCTCGACGACCTCACGCAGGAAGGTTACGCCTTCTACAACGCGATCCCGAGCTTTGACTCGCCCGCGTTCGAAGTGAAGGAAGTCTATGGCGAAATCCAGCTTCCGCTGCTGCGCGACGAAACGCTTGCCCATGAACTGACGCTGCGTGCCAATGGCCGTATCTCGGATTATAAGGGCGGCGCCGGCACCACCTACACCTATGGTGGTGAAATCATGTGGAAGCCGATCGAAGACATCGGGTTCCGCGGCACCTATGCCCGCGCGGTCCGTGCTCCGAACCTCGCCGACCTCTACTCGGCGCAGGGTCAGAACTTCGCTCCGGGCTTCGGCGACCCTTGCTCGGCGGTCAACCTGGCTACCGGTTCGGCGAACCGTCTCGCCAATTGTACGGCCGCAGGCCGTCCGGCTGGCTATGACTATCGTTACAGCTCGTCGCTCGAAATCCTGAGCGGTGGTAACGAAAACCTGAAGGCGGAGAAGTCGGACTCGTACACCGTTGGTGTGCTGCTGCAGCCGCGGTTCATCCCCGGTCTGTCGCTGTCGGCCGACTATTACACCATCACGGTCGACGACGTGATCACCGCGCCTTCGGCGCAGCAGATCGCGAACGCCTGTTACGACCTGCCGGACATCAACAACAACCCGTTCTGCTCGCTCTTCCAGCGCGCCGGTGCGGGTGGCGGTCCCCGTGGTGAAATTCCGTTCCAGATTCTCGAGGGCTCGCTGATCCAGATCAGCCAGAACTATGCGAAGCTGAAGGCGCGCGGTATCGATGCGCAGCTCGACTATCGCTACACCGACGGCGACTGGACGTTCAACTTCGGCGGGCTTTACACGCGCGTTCTGCAGCGTGACGAGTTCCTGAACCCGGCTGATCCGAGCTTCAAGAACCGCATTCTCGGCGAGCTCGGCGACCCGAAGAACCAGGTCAACGTCAACCTGAGCGCCAAGTACAAGAATGTCACCTTCGGCTATCAGTTCCGTTGGATCGACAAGATGTACCTGAACACCTACGAGGACTTTAACGGGCTCAACGGCCTTCCGCCGCAGAACCTCGACTATGCCTCGGTTCAGAAATATCCGTCGGTGGCCTATGTCGACATTCGCGCCGCGGTTGATGTCTCGGAAGGCTTCAACTTCTACGCCGGTATCGACAACCTGTTCAACCGCAAGCCTCCGTACGGTCTGACCGGCGTTGGCGGCGGCAGCGGTATCTACGACAACCGCGGCCAGTATTTCTACGCTGGCGTCGTGGCCAAGTTCTGATCGGACTTGACGTCGAAAAAGGGAGGGTCGGACGCTTGTCCGGCCCTCTTTTTTTGTGCCCGATCCTTCGGTAGGAGGCGACATGGTCGCTCCAGCCTCCCTCTCCGTCCGCGCGCGCCATCTGCTCGAAGCGGGCGACACGGCGGACGCTATCGAGCTGGTGTCCGGCGCCGCGCGGCGCGGCGATGGCGAAGCGCTCAACGAACTCGGCCTTTGGCATGTCTATGGACAGCCTTTGCAGCGCGACTTTGCCCGGGCGCGGCTGTTTTTCGGTCACGCCGGTCGCGCGGGGTACAAGCCCGCGATGACGACTTATGCCGTCTTCGTCGCGCTTGGCGCCGGCGGCGAGCCGCGGTGGAAGGAAGCCCTCGGGTTGCTCGAAGCCGCCGCGCCCGACGACGTAAGGGCGGCACGGCAGATCGAGCTGTTGCGCGCGATGGATATTGACGGCGACGGTCGGCCGCGATCCCTGCCTGCGGAGGAAAGGCTGGCACGATCGCCGATCGCGGCCCGGCGAAGCAGGCTATTCTCGCCCGCGGAATGCGCGCACGTTATCGACCTTGCGAAACCGCTTCTCGCACCCTCGGTCGTTGTCGATTCCCGGACCGGCCGGCAAAGCCCCAATCCGGTCCGCACCTCGTTCAACGCCGTTCTGGGTCCGATCCAGCAGGATCTGGTCCTCCATGCGCTCAACCTGCGCCTCGCCGCCGCCACCGGCACCGACGTCGAGGCCGGCGAGCCGTTGATCGTCCTCCGCTACGAACCCGGACAGCAATATCGCGAGCATCATGATTGCCTGCCCGGCGAAGCCAACCAGCGCGTCCGCACGGCGATCGTCTATCTGAACGAGGATTATCAGGGCGGCGAAACAAGCTTTCCGGCAGCAGGTCTCGACATCAAGGGACGCACGGGCGACATGCTCACCTTTGTGAACACGCGCCCCGACGGCCAGGTCGATCTGGCCAGCCGCCACATCGGGCAGGCCGTCACCAAGGGGACGAAGTGGATCTGCACACGCTGGATCCGGCGCGCTCGCTTCGACCCTTGGGGGCTTCGCACGCCTTCGCCGCTGATCCGGTAGCGGGCGTCACTCCCAGACGCGCGCGAACCGCGCGCCGAGCCCGGTCAGCAGCTCATATTGCGACAGCCCGCTTTGCGCCGCGACCGACGGCAGGTCATAGTCGATCGTCAGCCAGTCGCCTTCGGCGGCGTCCGGGGCTCCGCTCGCGTCGAAGGCGGTCAGATCCATCGAGACGCGCCCGATCAGGGGCAACGCCTGCCCTTCCCGCGTCGCCCCGCCGATCCCGGCATGGCAACGCAGATAACCGTCGGCATAGCCCATATTGGCGATGACCACGGGGGTGTCGCGCTGCGCGGTCCAGGTTGCGCCATAGCCCACGGTTTCGCCAGCGCGCGCCACGCGGCGCTGGATGATGCGCGCCTCGGGATAGGCGACCTGCCGGATATGCCCGTCGGCGGAGGCGCGAGGTATTCCGCCGTAAAGCGCCAGCCCGGGCCGCGTCAGATCGAAGCCATAGTCGGGTCCAAGGCAGATGCCCGCACTGTTCGCCAAACTGTAACGCCGCGCCGGAACCTGCGCGCAGACCGCACGAAAGGCGGCAAGCTGGCGGGCATTCTGCTCGCTGTCCTCATCGGCCGACGCCAGATGGCTGAGCAATGTCTCGATTGCCAGGCCTTCGAGCGCGCCACTCGCGGCCTCCTCGGGGCGCAGGCCAAGCCGGTTCATGCCGGTATCGACCATCACGTCGCATGGCCGCCCCTCGCCGCCCTCGCGCCAGCGCCGGACCTGTTCGACGCTGCACAGCACCGGACGCGCCGGAAGCGTGCGGGCGGCGACCATATCGCTCGCGCCGACGCCGTGAAGGACCGACAGCGCCACGTCGTCGGGAAGCGGCATCAGCGCCGCCGCCTCGCTCCAGTTCGCGACGAAGAAGTCGCGGCATCCGGCGGCGGCGAGGTGGCGCATCACCTCGCGCGCGCCAAGGCCGTATCCGTTCGCCTTGATCGCCGCGCCGCACGCCTTGCCCCCTTGCGCCGCCAGCCAGCGCCAGTTGGAGACGAGCGCGGCGGAATCGAGGCGGAGACGCAGCGGCGATGCAATATCGATCATGCCCAAGCCCCTAGACGGCTTTACCGGCAGCGCCAATGGGTCAGGCGGCATCGCCCGCGGCAGATGCCGGCTTGTCCCACTCCCCCTCGACGGGCTCCTTCAGCAGGAAGGCGGAGACGAGGAACGCGACGAGCACCACGACCCAGGTGTACCACAGCCCGGCATAGGCATTGCCCGTCTTGGCGACGATAAAGCTCGCGATCAGCGGCAGGAAACCGCCGAAATAGCCGGTGCCGAGGTGATAGGGGATCGACAGCGACGAATAGCGGACATGCGGCGGAAACACTTCGGACAACAGCGCCGCGACGGGACCATAGGTGAAGCCCGACAGCGCGCTGAGCCCCAGCAGGGCGACGAGGATGACGGCCATGCCGAACGGCGCCGGAATCTGCTTGTCGAAGTTATAGCCCATCGCCTCGAGCGCGGGTTTGAGCAACGCGGGATCTTCGCTCGCGACCTCGCGGTCGCCGATCGTCACCTTGACGCTGTCGAAGCCCGCTTCGCTCGACACGACCTGGTAGGGAACACCGAGCTTGGTGAGTTCGCCGAGCGTCTTGCCGCATGCCGTTTCCTGCTCCTGCGCGAAGGGGTCGAAGCTGCATTTCGACCCGGTCACGACGACGGGCGCCTTTTCCGCCGCCACGGTCAGCGCCGGGTTGCCCACGCTGCCCATCAGCCAGAAGAGCGGGAAGAGCAGCACCAGCGTCGCGGCATAGCCCCAGACGATCGGCTTCTTGCGTCCGACACGATCCGAAATCCGCCCCGCCCAGATAAAGAATCCCATACCGAGCGCCGCTGCAATCCCGACGATGATTTCGGCGGCCGTATCCTCGACCTTCATCGGCCCTTTGAGGAAAGACAGGCCGGAGAACATCGCGGTGTACCAGATCACCGTCAGACCGGCAGCGATGCCGAACAGCGCAACGAAGATGCGCTTCGGATTGCCGGGGTATGTAAAGCTTTCCTTCAGCGGATTTTGCGCGATCTCGCCCTCGGCCTTCATCGCCTGGAACACCGGGCTTTCGGACAGCTTGAGCCGCATCCAGAGCGAGATCGCGAGCAGGATCAGCGACAGCAGGAACGGCACGCGCCAGCCCCAGCTTTCCCACACGGCATCCGACATCATCGCCTTGCAGCCGAGAACGACGATCAGGCTCAGCACAAAGCCGCCAACGACGCTCGCCTGAATGAAGCTGGTGTAAAAGCCGCGCTTTTCGGGCGGCGAATGTTCGGCGACATAGACCGCCGCGCCGCCATATTCGCCGCCGAGCGCGAGACCCTGCAGAATACGGAGCAGCAGCACGATGATCGGCGCAGCGATTCCGATCGTCGCCGCCGACGGGATCATGCCCACCCCCGCGGTCGCGATACCCATCAGCGTGACGGTCACGAGGAAGGTATATTTGCGTCCGAGCCGGTCGCCGAGAAAGCCGAACAGCACCGCGCCGAGCGGACGGAAACCGAAACCGACCGCGAACCCGGCCCAGACGAGCAGGATTTCGAGCGTCGCATTATCGCTGGGGAAAAAGGCCTTGCCGATAATCGCCGCCAGCGTGCCGTAGATGAAGAAATCATACCATTCGAAGATCGTCCCCGCCGACGAGGCGGCGATGACCATGCGGATATCCTTCGCGGTCGGCTGGTAGGCGGCGGCTTCACTCATGCGCGGACATTTCCCCCAAATGCGTCTTTGTATGCGCCCGTCATAGCCGCTGTTCGGCCTTGCACAAGCGCCTGCGTCGGCGCAGCATCGGGACATGACGCAATTCATCGACCTCTCGATCCCGATCACCAACCATGTCGTCTCCGACCCGCCGGTGATGCGCCCGCAGATCACCTATATGACCCACGAGAATACGTGGGAGCAGATCGCGATGTTCTTCCCCGGACTGACCAGGGACGATCTGCCCGATGGCGAAGGCTGGGCGGTCGAGAGCCTGACGCTGAGCACGCACAACGGCACGCATATGGATGCGCCATGGCATTTTCATTCGACGACCGACGCGGGCGCCAGCGCCGCGCCGAGCATCGACGAGGCGCCGCTCGACCTCTTCTTCCGCCCCGGCGTGAAGCTCGATTTTTCGGATAGGCCCGCGGGCCATGTCGTCAGCGGCGCCGAAGTCGAAGCCGAGCTGGCGCGGATCGGGCACGAGCTTCGGCCGCTCGACATCGTCCTCGTCCAGTCGGGCGCACTTTATGGCACCGATAATTTCACCGATCAGGGCTGCGGCATGGGCGCCGAGGCGACGCTGTATCTGACGACGCGGGGCGTTAAGGTCGTCGGCACCGACGCATGGAGCTGGGACGCGCCGTTCAGCCACACGGCCAGGCGCTGGGCCGAAACGCGCGACCCTTCGATCATCTGGGAAGGCCACAAGGCGGGGCGGATCAAGCCCTATTACCAGATCGAGAAACTGGCCAACCTCGCCGCCCTGCCCCCGACCGGCTGGACGCTGAGCTGCTTTCCGGTGAAGATCGAGCGCGCCAGCGCAGGCTGGATCCGCGCGGTCGCGCTGATCGAGGATTGAACGCGGGTTATTGTGTGTCCGTTGTCGACCGGTTGCGGACATAAGATCCTCCCCGCTTGCGGGGAGGGGGACCGCCGAAGGCGGTGGAGGGGGCTGGCGTCCTGA